>JAUQWS010000029.1 GCA_030835025.1 Ignavibacteria bacterium
GGCGCTCCGTACCTGAATGCATCAAGCAGGAACCCAAATTTCTCCGCCTGCTGTTCTTTGGTCAGGTTTAGCACTGTAAATACTTTCTGCTGAATATCGCTTCTGTGTATCCTAATTGAACCCGAACCGAATTCGTTCCCGTTGCATACAAGGTCATAGCAAACCGCGCGTATAGCCGTCAGTGAATCAATATTGGCTTTAGGGTCAAGGCAGCCTTTATCAAGTTTTTCCATATCTTCATCATGCGGCATAGTGAATGCATGGTGTTCAGCAACAAAGCTCTGTGTTTCCTCATCATAACCAAAAATCGGGAAATCATTTATCCAGATGAATTCATAGCGCGATTCATCAACAAGGTTGAATATCTCAGCCAGTTTCAGGCGCAGATTTCCGAGTCCCGTATAAACTTTCTTTGCGGGTCCCGAAAGTATAAACACAGTATCTCCGCTGCCTGCCACGAAAGCAGATTTGATCCCGGCCTGGATATCTTCACTCAGGAACTTGAGCAAAGGAGATGAGGCTGTGCCGTCTGCATTATACTTTATGTAACCAAGTCCCCCGAATTTAAGAGTCTTCACATAATCTGTTAATGAATCGATTATTTTTCTTGTGACTTCCTGCGATGGCAATTTGATACCGGCAACTATTCCGCCTTGAGATATTGACTCTGAAAATACTTTGAAATCTGTTTGTTTAACTGTTTCGGTTAATTCAACTATCCTCAACTCACCCTTTATTCTCAGGTCTGGCTTATCGCTGCCGTAGGTCTGCATGGCATTATCATAGCTCATAACAGTAAAGGGTGCTTTCAATTCAGTGCCCGCAGTTTCCTTCCAGATATCAATTATCACACCTTCTACTATTTTGAATACGTCTTCTTCCGTTACGAAGCTCATTTCAATATCGATCTGTGTAAATTCCGGCTGCCTGTCAGCTCTAAGATCCTCATCACGAAAGCATTTGCATATTTGAACATAGCGGTCAATACCGCCTACCATCAGAATCTGTTTATATGTTTGCGGTGATTGCGGCAGTGCGTAAAATTTTCCTTTATGAACTCTTGAAGGAACGAGGTAATCTCTTGCACCTTCGGGAGTAGATTTCATAAGTATAGGTGTTTCTATCTCAACAAAATTCTCACGTTCAAAATAGCGGTGAACTACCTGGTAGATCTTATTCCTCAGTACAAGATTATCAGCTATCTTCTTTCTTCTCAGGTCAAGATATCTGTACTTAAACCTTAATTCTTCCGAAGCCTTTACTTCTTCTTCTATCACAAACGGTGTTGTTTCGGAAGTATTCAGTATCTCAATACTGTTCACAAGAACCTCTATCTCACCAGTCAGCATATTCGGATTGGTCGAAGATCTCTTTTGGACAGTACCTGATGCTGAGATTACGAATTCAAGTCCAAGTGATTTTGCAGTATCATATGCGTCTTTGTTATCGGGATTCAGTGTTAACTGTGTAACTCCGTACCTGTCGCGGAGATTCACGAATATAACTCCGCCAAGATCTCTCACTTGAGATACCCACCCGTTAAGAGTAACCGGCTTTCCTGAATCAGTGAGCCGAAGCTCACCGCAGGTATGTGTTCGCTTGGTAAATTGCATAGAATAACAAAAATACGCAAAATTTGCTTGGGTTTCAATGAACTGTTAATTACAGTAAATTCAATTGAATAAGCAATGAATTACATCTATATTTGGCTAAATTATTTTATTTTTGGCAAATTATAAGTTGATGACTTCAAAGATAACCTCTCATAAGCTCCAAAAAATATTCAAAAAGAGTAAAAACAAGAAGATTGCGATTCTGGGTGACGTGATGCTGGATAAGTATGTTTACGGAGATATTTCAAGGATTTCCCCCGAGGCCCCCGTACCTGTTATAGATACAATGAAAACAGAATATAAACTGGGGGGCGCTGCAAATGTTGCAAACAATGTAAAAGCACTGGAAGCTGAACCTATACTTATCGGGGTCATAGGAGACGACTACGACGCCGGGCACTATCTTGAGGTGATGAGAAGCCAGGGGCTTTCAACTGTGGGGATCTTTAAGGATAAGTCAAGACCAACAACCTCAAAAACCAGAGTAATTTCTCACTCACAGCATGTACTGAGAGTTGACAGCGAAAGAAAGCATGACCTTTCGCCAGAACTTTCAAAAAAAATACTCGGTTTCATAAAGAATAACCTTAACACATTTGAGGCTGTGATTTTACAGGACTATAACAAGGGCGTATTGACAAAAGAAGTGATAACATCGGTAATCAGCCTTTGCAGGAATTCAGGTAAACCGGTCTACGTGGACCCAAAGTTCATGAATTTCTTTGAATATAAAGATGTTACAATATTTAAGCCAAACCGGAAAGAAGTCAGCGATATTCTTGCTATGAAACTTGATGGTGACGATTCAGTAAGGGAAGCAGGCAGAAGGATAATTGACAGCCTGAACTGCGAATACCTTGTTCTCACCAGAGGTGAAAAGGGAATGATGCTGTTTGACAAGGAAAAAGGCAAGACTGTCGTACTGGATATCCCGACACGGGCAAGAAAGGTTGCAGATGTATCAGGAGCAGGTGATACAGTTATATCAACAATCGCCGTGATGCTTGCAGGCGGGGCAAATATAATTGAATCAGTAATGCTTGCCAACAGTGCAGCCGGAATTGTGTGTGAAGAAGTGGGAATAGTTCCAATATACAGGAAAGCATTGCTTGAATCGCTGAGATCGAATTAGGATCTCAGTCAACCGAAAAAAATTGTTAATCAACAATTCAGAATAAAGTGAGACCCGGAAACATAATAAGCTCTTTGAATCCCGAGCTGAAAGAAATACTTAAGAATCTGCGTGCTCAGCGCAAAAAAATTGTTTTTACCAACGGTGTATTCGATATTATTCACCGCGGGCATGTTGAATATCTGAGCGAGGCCAAAAAACTCGGAGATATACTTATTGTCGGAATGAATTCCGATAGCTCCGTGAAAATGATAAAAGGCGATATGCGTCCGGTAGTGAATGAAGAAAACAGGTCAATTGTTCTGGCAAGCTTAAAACCGGTTGATTACGTGGTGTTGTTCTACGAGGATAATCCGTTCGATCTGATAAGCAGGATACTGCCTGATATACTTGTAAAAGGGGCTGACTGGAGCGAAGATAAAATAATCGGAGCCGATATTGTAAAGGCAAACGGCGGAGAAGTAAAGACTATAAAGTTTATTCAGGATAACTCATCGACAGGGATCATAGAGAAGATAGTTCAGCTGTACTCCAAGTAAATAATTGGCGGAAGAAAAAAAAATAGAGATCCAAAAGCCTAAAAAGAAATTCCGCTTCTTTTCATACCTTATTTTGTCTGTTTCAATAATGCTCCTTTTTCTTACCCTGATTGTATCAGTCACTCAAACGTCGTTTTTCAGAAGCTGGCTGAAGGATTATCTTGTTGATACTGTAAATGAATCCTTTGCAGAGAAACAGTCATCACTGACTATCGGCAGTCTTGAAGGGAATTTTTTCAGTGAGATCATAATCAGCAATGCCGTTCTCAAGGTCAAACAGGATGAGATGGTGAAGTTTGACAGACTGAAAGTGAACTTCAATATTTTCGGCCTGCTTAACAAAAACATACAGGTTACCGAAGCCGTACTCAGCAGCCCTTCTGTTAATTTTACGAGGATATTGGGAAACAAAGGGGATTCGGTATGGAATTTCGCCCATTTGTTTTCATCCGAAGATACCGCAAAGGATACATCGGAATTTGACTGGAAGATCAGCGTACACAGGCTGAGGATCGAGAACCTGAATTTGGTAATGCTCGGAAGCAAAGAACTGGATATTCCTGTTTCAGCTATTAATATTCTTCCTTCAGCCTCACTTACAACTGATAATCTGAAGATCACCGGACTTTCCATTGAAACCCGGGCAGAGTATGACAAAAACGCTGTACAATTGTGGATTGATCACCTTGGGTTCAAATCTAATTTCGGATTCGACCTCAAAGGCTTATCCGGAGATTTTTATATATCCAGATCCCGTGCAGAAATAAACAATCTGAACATTGAGTCATCCAGAAGCTGGGTACAGATGGAATATGTGTTTATTGATAAGCTTGATCTTATGAATATCGAAGGATTGCCTTCATTTAAGGGCAAAGATATGAGAATGAGCCTGGTAGGGAAGAACTTTGATTTTGATGACCTTAAAGCTTTTTTGCCTGCTGTGGATTTTCTGGACGGGGACCTCTTCTTCGAGCTTAAAGCAAAGGGCAAGTTTGATGATATTCTTATTGAAAAATGCAGGATCGAGACGCCTAATACTAACATGGGATTCAGCGGAAGGATGAAGAATCTTGTTGAACCCGAAAATCTTTGGTTTGACGTAAAGAGCAATGAGTTCAGAATTGACCCTGAAGATACAAAGCGCTACACACCCGGATTGCCGATACCTGACTATACACATCTTGGAGTTGTAACAGGTAATATATCCTATAAAGGTGAACCGCTGGATTTTGAATCAACATTTGATGTTCAGTCAACTGCAGGGAATGCAAAAGGATTTTTCAATCTCAATCTGAAGACGCAGAACTTCAACTATTCCACTTCAGTTGAATTCACCGGCGGAAACATCGGCAAGGTCATCAAAGACCAGAAACTTGAAAGCAATCTGAACGGGAAAGTAGAAGCACAGGGCAGCGGCTTTGATCTTGCAGTCATAAACACAACTCTTAAGTATGAACTCAAAGATTCGAAGATCTATGAACAGAAAATAGACCGCTCGGCAGGAACAATAAACTTAAGAGGATATAATATCGAAACTGATGTAACTTATGCTTCTGGAAAGATTGATGCTGCGGTGAAAGGTAACGTAAATGTAAGGGATTTCAATAATCCGGTATATGACCTTAAAGGACAGGTTCGGAACCTTGATATATCAATGTTCACAAAAAACGAGTCTGATAAAAGCAGCCTCACATTTGCATTTGATATCAATGGCAGGGGAATATCCCCTGAAGGGCTTGAAGGTACTTATGACATTAATCTTGCAAATTCATATTATGGTGAATATGATTTCCTGGCTACGCCCGTTAATCTGAAGATCTCCACCTCTGGTTCCAATGATTATGTGACATTAAGCAGCAATCTTATAGATTTTAATGCCAGGGGAAACTTCAGGATCGCCGAGATAGGTAACGTAATAGCCGGTAATATTGTAATGATACAAAATGAGATCAGCAAGAAATTCAATCTTGATACAATGCTTCCTGTAAAAAGTACTCAGATATCCGGGGCTGATATGGATTTTACATACGAACTTAAGACCAAAGACCCCGAAGCAATATCGAAAATGTTCTTCCTGAACGATCTAAGTTTTGACGGTGATATTAAGGGCTACATCAGGAATTCAGCTAAAGAATTCAGCGGAAAGAGTGTAGTTAACCTCAGGAATTTCACCTATAAAGATACTGTGCTCGTGCTTTCAAACACAAATGCAGAGTTTGTGCATACTAATGCTTATCCCAGTTATAAGGATGTACCCAAAGGTGATTTTTCCTCATTCAGCTCAACCATTAATGTTGATATAGGCAGAATGAGGAATAACTCGAATCTCTTTGACAGTGTGAGCGCAAAAATTGAACTTTCCGGTTCAAAACAGGCAATGTTCATTAAGGGAAAAAGGGATTCAACGGTCTATGCTTCGCTTAGCGGAGCGATAGACCTTTCACAGGATACGATCGTACTTGATCTGAGCAAGCTGGATCTGTATTATAACAAGTTCCACGTTCAAAATTCGGGACCAGTTGTCGTAAGTTATGATCCATCCGGCAGTGAAAGAACATTGTCATTTCAGAAATTCACTCTCTCAAGCGATATCTTGAAAGTGGATATGTATGGTGACGTATCTTTAAGCTCAGAGAGCAATTTTACAGCAGATATTACCGATATTGATATTCCCAGTATCCTTCAATATGCGTATGATCCAAAATCCGTTTATGCAGTTAAGGAGTCACAGAAATTCAAATCACCGTTAAAAGGCAAGATCAGAAGGATCTCGATGTATATGAAAGGGGACTTGAATGACCCGAAGTTAAGCCTGGAAATGAATACCGGAATAATCAGATATGACCAGATAAAGATAGGAAGGGTGGACGCTTTTATTGATTATGCAAATCAAAATCTTGCAACTGAAGTATTTGTAAGCAATACCCAGGCACAGGGAAGCCTGCGTTTGACAGGCAATGTTCCGTTTAACAACCCGCTCGTTACTCCTGACAGTGCTTCTTATATGCAGGTACTTGCAAAGCCGTTGGACCTTAAACTTAAGGCCAGCAATTTCCAGATAAACTTCTTCTCCAAACTCATTCCAAATTTCTCCGATATCCGGGGCTTCTTGAACGGAGAAATAAATGCGAAGGGTACCGTTGCGGAACCGGTGCTTTCGGGGAATGCAAATATTGATAAAGGCAGGTTCTTTTTCAGCTGGAACGGGCTTTATTACAGGTTTGAGGCAAGCTTTAAGACTGACAGATCTGACCTGGTGGTTGAGAATTTTTCAGTCTATAATGATAGAGACAGGTCAAGGCATATTGATATATTCGGTAAGATAAATTTTGCGGGCTTGAGCGTTAATGATATTGACCTCACTACCCGTGGTGATATGTATTTCCTTGATGGTTCTTCTATTCAGAACAGGTTCGGATTTTACGGTGATATGCTTGCCGGGATCGGCGACCCGCCCATCAGAATTAAGGGTAATCTAAGCAATCTGCTGGTATCCGGGCAGCTTGTGGTTAAGAGCGCAAAGATATATTTCCCCGCCATCTCCAGTCTTGCATATGATGTGTATTCAGATGACTTCACCTACCGCATACTAACCGATGAAAGAGGGTTCAGATTTCTGGATACGACTATAGTTGTTACCAAGGATGACCTGGATAACCTTGATCCGTTTTTGAGATATAATTACATTCTTGATAAAAGAGAACCGACAGTTGCTGATTACATAACTTATGACCTAGAAATTCTAATGGAGAAGAACATTCTGGTCAACATTAATATGAACAGCCTGACCCGTGAAGAGCTTAATGGTGAATTCCAGGGTAATCTGAAGCTTGATAACAGGACTCCGGACAAGAGATTCCAGTTATTCGGAAGATTGAATATTGTAGGAGATTCCTATTACAGGTTCTATAAGAACTTCAGGATACAGGATAGTTATCTCGAGTTTTACGGTGATTACAACGATCCGAAACTTAACATTAAAGCAGAATATAAGAATATCAGAACAACCGGCTCGAACGAACAGGAGATCATGTTTGTGGTTCTGGATATTAAGGGTACAAGGTACAAACCCGAGCTTACACTTTCTCTCAGAAGCGAAGACGGATCACAGCAAACCGGAAATGAAGCACAGTCCAGGGCTATTTCGTACCTGCTATTCGGCGCTCCGACTGTTGTTGGGACTACTGCGCTAAACAACCTTGGTACCAATTTCGGGTCGGGACTTGCATCTTCATTTCTTTACGAAGCCCTGAGGAATATTGCACCCTTTGTACAGAATACGGAACTGATATATACCGGCGGGAATCTTAGCGCAACCGATATCAGGATAACATCTGCATTTGGCGATGCAATCGTGAAATTCGGAGGCAAGATCCTCACCAACATTAATAATCTTGAGGTCAGCGTCGAGTATCCCCTTAACAAGCTTTTCAACATGAATGTTTCTAACAATTTAATTATAGAAATAGCCCGTGTTTATTCAAATTCACTGTTCAATCTTGACCAGGGATTTGAAACCCGCGCTGGCTTGACATATAAGATTCGCTACTAATTTAAATACATATCATACTTGCCCAGGAAAAAACCAGGTAACCTGAAAGATGAGATCCTTAATCTTTTCAAGGGGAATCCTTCGCTATCTATCAAATTCAACATGCTGTTCAACAAGCTGAAGCTTGATAAATCTATGAAAGCCGAAGTGCGTGAAATTCTGCGGGAGCAGGTCCTCTCAGGCGAGCTTCAGAAGAACGGAAAATACTACGAATTTAACCAGCCTACTGCGTTTTATGAAGCTGTCATTATACTTGATGATAAAAACGATTTTGCTGCTGAGATAAAGACTGAAAGAGGCATTGAAATACTTCCGGTAAAAAAGAGGAACCTGCAGACAGCACTCCCGGGAGATTCTGTCAAGGTCACTATAATAGAATATGCATACACCGAAGACAGGGAAGCGATCGTTGAAAGTATCGAAAAGCGTGCCAAACATGAGCTTGTCGGGAAGCTTGAATTCAGCTCAAAAGGACAGGACTATGCATTTGTTATTCCTGATGATAAGAAATTCCGTAAGGATATCTTCATCCCCAGATCAGCACTTAAGGGTGCTACGCACGGCGATAAAGTTATTTGCGAGATAGTGAACTGGGAATACCAGGACCTTTCACCGGAAGGGAAGATTACCCAGGTAATGGGAAAAGCAGGTGATGTTAAGACAGAATTCAAAGCGCTGATTAAAAAATACGGTCTCACAAAAACATTTCCAAAAGCCATTAAAGATGAACTCAAGAAGATGGAAGATGGCGGAATGTTTGAGATATCTAAAGATGAGATCAAAAAAAGGCGTGACCTGAGGAAAGAGCTAATATTTACAATTGACCCTGTTGATGCGAAAGATTTTGACGACGCAGTTTCACTGGACATGCTGAAAAATGGCAATTACAGACTAGGTGTTCATATAGCGGATGTGAGCCATTACGTTAAGGAGGGTACAGCCCTTGAAGCCGAGGCACTGGAGCGCGGTACAAGCGTTTATTTGATGAATGATGTTGTGCCGATGCTTCCTGAAAAGCTATCCAACGATATTTGTTCTCTTAAGGAAAAGGTTGACAGGCTTGTTTTTTCGTGCTTTGTTGAAATTGATAAAAAGGGGAGTATTATAAGTTATGAGATATGTAAATCTGTTATTAACAGCAAAAAAAGATTTACATATGAAGAGGTTCAGGAAATTCTTGATAAACAAAAGGGAAAATTCCTTGATAAGCTGAACGAAATGAACGAGCTTCACAAGATCCTGTTTGCCCGAAGGCTGAAAGAGGGGAGCCTGGATTTTGAATCGACAGAAGTTAAAGCAGAGATCGAGAACGGACTGATAAAAAGCATAAAACCCAAAGAACGGCTCGATTCTATGAGGCTGATCGAGGACTTTATGCTGACTGCGAACAAATGCGTTACATTGTTTATTGAAAGGCAAAAGAATAAACCGCCCTTTATTTACAGAATTCATGACATTCCCGATAAGAAACGCATTCAGGAACTTTCGCAGTTTGTGAAGCAATTTGGTATAACACTTAACCCCGAAAGCAAGAAATCAATTCAGAAGATGCTGATGGATGTGCAGGGAAAACCTGAGGAATTCCTCATAAGCGATATCACTATACGCTCAATGTCCAAAGCGATATATTCAGAAGAGAATATCGGGCATTACGGTCTGGGGTTTGACCATTACACTCATTTCACTTCTCCGATACGGCGCTACCCCGATCTGGTTGTTCACAGGATACTCTTTGAAACTCTTGGTACAATGAACAACAGCAGAATGCAGCATTACAAAAAGATACTTCCGGATGTCTGCAAACACTCTACCGATAAGGAAATAAATGCAGTACGTGCAGAGCGCGAAGCGATCAAAATTCTCCAGTGCCAGTATATGGAAAGCAGAGTAGGGCAGGAGTTCAAGGCTATTGTTTCAGGAATATCCGAATACGGCATATATGTTGAAATAACCGAAAGCATGATAGAAGGAATGATCAGGCTAAGAGACCTCAATGATGACTATTACATACTTGACCAGCAGAATTTCCAAATTGTGGGCAGGCACAGAAGAAAGAAATACAGAATTGGCGATAACGTGAAGGTAAAGGTGCACAAGGTAAATACAGAAAACAGGTGGATCGACCTGGTTTTTGTCAGGTAGAGTTTTTCTTAATCAGTAAAAACTCAGCGGGTCAACATCTACGTTAACTCTTTCGGTTGATTTCAGCTTTAATTCTTCAACAAGAGTGTACAATTCCTTGATCATATTTGTGCTTAATGAAATAGTATCATTTGTCGATTTCATTATCTTTAATATAATGTGCATTCTGAAGGAATTCTTTATCTTATAAATAAGAGCAGGTGCGGGCTTCAGTAATTCCATACCTTCTGCGCTTCCGGAAAGGCTGATCTTCTTATTCAGGAAGTGAAATATCTTCCACGCAATATTGTTAACATTTACCTGGTTAGGCGATACAACTTCGAGAAGTATCATTTTTGAAAACGGCGGATATTTATGAACAGCCCTGTGTTTTATTTCCTTTTCAAAAAACGTGATAAAATCGTGTTTCTCCACCAGAGGGAAAACAAAGTTATCCGGGTTCATTGTCTGGATTATGACCTTACCGTTATCGCTTATCCTTCCGGAGCGGCCCGATACCTGCATCAGAAGCTGAAATGTCTTTTCGGATGCGCGGAAATCAGGCAGGTACAGCCCGATATCAGCAGAGATAACCCCTACCAGGTAAACATTCGGAAAGTCGAGACCTTTTGAGATCATTTGTGTGCCTATGAGTATATCAAATTCACCCTCATGAAAGCTCTTTAATATTTTCCTGTGTGCATCCTTGCCCTTTACCGTATCGGAATCCATTCTCATGCTTTTTGCATTGGGGAATAGCCGGGTGATCTCTTCTTCAATTTTTTCGGTTCCAACCCCAACCAGCTTCAGATTCAGGCTTCCGCAGATCTCGCATTTTTCGGGCAGCTTTTCATTATAACCGCAATAGTGGCAGCGGAGATCATTCTTATACTTGTGATATATCATTGTAATATCACAATTGCGGCACATCTTTACTGTCCCGCAATCCAGGCATTGCTGATATGCAGAATAGCCACGTCTGTTCTGCATCAAAATCACATTCTGTTTCTGTTTCAGGGCTGAATCAATATACGAAATAAGCCTTGAAGATAGCACACGCTGCTCAGGTGTTTCGTATTTTTTGTACTTGCTTGATTGCTTCATCTCATCGAGCATGTTCACTATTTCAACCTTGGGCTGTTTAGTCTTCAACGCTCTGTGAGGAAGCTCAAGCAAACTGAATTTACCGGCCTTGTAGTTGTAAAAGCTTTCAAGCGAGGGTGTGGCAGAACCGAGCACAGTAACGGCATTGTTTATTTTGGCTCTTACAATTGCCGCATCACGTGCATTATATTTCGGGTTCTTTTCTGTTTGCTTGTAAGAATGGTCATGTTCTTCATCAACAATAATAATGCCGAGATTTTTCAGAGGAGCAAAAAGTGCTGAGCGTGCACCTATTACTATCTTTATCTCACCGGAGCGGATCCTGTTATATACATCAAATCTCTGTCCTTCCGAAAGCTTGCTGTGAATTACCCCGATAATATCTCCAAAATATGTACGGAATCTGTGGATCAGCTGCGGTGTAAGTGATATTTCAGGGACAAGTACAATGGCAGTCTTGCCCTGCTCAATAGCATACTGAATTGCCTCAATATAAACCTGTGTCTTCCCGCTTCCAGTTACGCCGAACAAAAGGTAAGTATGGAACAGGTTTTTATTTAGCGTGGAGTTGATTTCGGCAAGTACTGTTTTTTGGTCACTGTTTAATTCAACAATTTTTTTGTCGGGACTGAATTCATGTTCTCCAGCACGGTCAACCTGTTTATATTTGAATGAAACGTATTCCTTTTTTGCAAATGCGTTTAATGAGTATGCCGTTGCGCCTGTAGCAGTAAGCAGATCTTTTGCACTTATTTCGGAAACATTTTTCCCGACCAAATACTTAAGCAGTTTGTTTTGGCATGTTGAGCGGATTTTGTTCTCTTTTATGAAAATATCAAGCATTTGGCTGGTGTACCCCGAAAAATCATCTTTCAGGTCAAACACAACATACTTTTCAAGTTTTGCCCTTATCTTCTCATTTGATGTTATGTGCTCCTGTATAAGGATATCCCTTGCAGCAAGAGCCATCACTGCATTTCTGATGCTCGTGTTCTTAAGTCTGTGACCGATCTGTTTGATGGTTAATCCAAATTTCGAGGTTGATACAATTTCAACAATTGCACCCTGCAACTCTGTGAGTGAGCTTACATCAGCCTCGGGATTGATTCTGTACGTTATCTTTGATCCAACAAGTATGCCCTTTGGTACAGCGGCAAATATCACTTCTCCAAGCGGGCAAATGTAGTATTTTGATACCCACTTGCAGAATTCCATCATTTCCTCAGCAATTACAGGTATCGGGTCCAGAACTTTCAATACCGGTTTCACTTTTTTCAGTTCTGTTTTCGCAGCAATATCTACAACTATGCCGGTTATGTTCTTTTTGCCGAACTGAACCAATACTCTTGAACCGCAAGAGACCTCCTCAGTTAGTTCTTTTGGAACAGAATACGTGAAAAGTGAATCAAGCGGCAGATTGAAAGCGATATTTGCGAATTTATCAGGCATAAATGAAGAAGGGATAGAACAATATCCTATCCCTGCAAAAATATGAAATTAAGTTTTGATTAACCGTGTAATGATTCCAGGTATCTTTCTGCGTCAATTGCTGCCATGCAACCGGAGCCGGCAGCTGTAATTGCCTGCCTGTAAACATGGTCCTGTGCGTCACCGCAGGCAAACACACCGGGGATATTTGTGTAAGTATTAACCTTGCTGGTTTTGATATACCCGTTATCTTCCAGGTCTATCTGGCCTTTAAAAACATCTGTATTCGGCTTATGCCCGATACCGAGGAATATCCCTTCTACTTCCATAACGGATTCTTCGCCGGTCTTTACGTTTTTCAGTCTTGCACCGGTAACACGTTTCTTGCCATTTTCGTTTAAACCAAGCACTTCTTCAAGAACTGTATTTGTTATCAGCCTTATCTTGGGATTACTCTTTGCTCTGTCAAGCATGATCTTCGATGCACGGAATTCATCCCGCCTGTGTATTATGGTAACTTCTTTTCCGAATTTTGTCAGGTAGTTAGCTTCTTCCATAGCAGTATCGCCGCCGCCAATTACTATGATCCTTAAATCTTTAAAGAAAAATGCATCACAGGTTGCACATGCTGATACTCCAAACCCCATAAATTCTGTTTCTGAAGAGAGTCCAAGCAGTTTTGCTGAAGCTCCCGTAGCAATAATTACTGTTTTAGCCAGATGCACTTCTTTACCGACATATACTTTGAAAGGCTGTGCTGAAAAATCTACTTTATCAACCAGCTTGAACTGGCAATCTGCTCCGAATCTTTGTGCCTGTTTGCGCATAATATCCATAAGCTCCGGACCCATTATACCGTGCTCGAAGCCGGGATAATTTTCTACTTCTGTTGTAATGGTCAATTGTCCGCCCGGCTGGAGTCCCTCAAAAACCAGCGGATTCAGATTCGCTCTTCCGGTGTATAGTGCTGCTGTCAGCCCGGCCGGCCCCGAGCCGATTATAATTACATTGTGTACAATGTTGTCACTCATTTGAATTATTCAGTAATATTAATGTTATTGGGTTATTTGAATTTATCTATTTTGCTCTTTATTGTAACATTATCGGGTTCCATCTGTAATGCTTCGTTCCAATATTTAAGAGCTTTCACAACCTCTCCCATTCCTTCATAAACATCTCCAAGGTGGTCAAGCAACGTTGCATTCTTTCCCGATTTTATGGCTTTTTCTATGTAAATGGCAGCATTTTTATAATCCTTCATCTTATAAAGTATCCAGCCGTATGTATCAAGGTAAGATGAGTTTTCCGGTTCCTTTTCAATCGTCTTCTTTGACATTTCAAGTGCTTCTTTCAATCTTTCACCGCGCTCTGAAAGATGGTACGCATAATTGTTCAGAAGCAGAATATTATCCGGAAAATGCTTGAAGGCAACCTCATAAAGCCTGTCTGTTTCCGGGTACATTTTCAGGTCGTCATACACCAGTCCAAGATTAGAAAGGACATTCAAGTCAGCCGGGTTTATTTCAAATGCTTTTTCAAGGTAAGGAAGTGCATCGCGATTCTGCCCAAGCGAATAGTATGAGTTCCCCGTCAGGTAATTCAGCCTGAAATCTTCCGGAAATTTTACCGCTCCCTGTTTGAACACTTCCATTGCAGGTTTGAACTTTCTCTGCTCGTAATAATAAAATCCGACCTGAACGTAAAGCTCAGCTGAAGTATCGACTCTTGAAAGCAGGTCACTGAATTTCTTCTCTGCTTCATCGGGATTATCACGCGAATCCATGTACGCCAGGTAATAATCAGGCATCCATTCATTGGGATAAGCTGCCTGCAGGTTTTGCAGAATATTCCTCGAAACGTTTAAGGCTTCTTTATCTTCAGCGGAAGCCTGCATAAATGCAATGGCAACGTCCATTTTCGTCATGAAATCAACACTGTCTTTGTTGATCAACTTGCTGTACTTCTCAAAAGCTTCGTTGTTTCTGTTCTGCCTGAAATAAAGTTTTATCACTTCTGTCTGAACGTCACGGTTACCCGGATTTGTACTCAGAATTTCTTCATAGATCCTTATAGCATTGTCATAATCAGGGATTTTGACATACGCAGCAGCAGCAGAATATTTGAGATTAATATCTGTTGGGTTCAGTACAAGGAGTTTTTCAACAGTGGCTGCTGTATTTGCATAATCATTGAACGATTCATAGATATCTGCCATTCTGATTAGAACTGTCTCATCATACTGATAATTTTCGGTGATATTCTCATAATATTTTATGGCTTCTGAAGGCTGTTTAGTGGCCTCATACATCCTGCCGATATTGTAGAGTATATTAATGTCATCCGGCCGCTTTTCGGAGATCTCTTTCAGGTACTTAAGGGCATTAGCGTAATCGCCAAGAATTATGTAAGTATCTGAAACGTGTTCTTTATAATCCAGATTGCCGGGATTAAGCTTTATTGCCTCAAGCCCGAACTCTAAAGATTTTTGATGCTGCGTTACGTTAGAATATAGTTTTGAAAGAGCAAAATAGATCCCCGGGGCTTTCTCGATCCTTAAAGCATCATTGTATTTGCTGATGGCAGCAAGATAATTATCTTTAAGCTCAAAGGTTTTGGCTTCGATAAATAGCTCAAGCGCCTTAGGATCTGCGGGCTTATCCTGCGCTTTGGTTTGATGAAAAACCGCTAAAAATAGTATAAAAACGACAAAAATTCTCTTCATTGGAATTTCAAATATAGCCCTATCTGTTCTCAATAACAAAGTAAAAAAAGGGCTATAGTACCTGATATCAAAAATTTACAGTGTATAAATCTCATTTTAAAGCTAAATTGGTTTCATAAGTTTAATCAAAAATAAAAAGAATTAATTCCTTCAGTTTACTGCAACCAAATTAATCGAATAAGTTTTATCTTAAACACTCAATACAAATGAAAAGAACATTCTTAATAATTGCTTTCATAATATCAATTGTATATTCAGGTTTTGTCTTTCAGCCTCATTACGGCGGATACGTAACAGATGTTAATCCCGTAATACCGGATGTGATGGGTTACGTAAACGTGATTGAAAGTGACGGTATCACTTCAAACACGGCTGTATATAATGTAGATTCATTCCCGCTCTTCTCTGGTTTTCCCAAAACGCTTCCCGGGCGTCCTTTTGAAGGCGGAATTTACTGCAATATGGATTCAGATAATGATCTTGAAATAGTATATAATATGGGCTACACCGTTCAGGCATGGAACTACGACGGTTCAGATGTCCCCGGCTGGCCGCAGACAGTTCCTACTTATGTATTGGAAGGTGCACCTGCATTTGGCGATATTGACGGTGACGGACAGGGTGAGATTGTTGTAACCAATCATGGCCTTACTTCCGGTGGATCCATATTCGCTTTCAGAAAGAACGGAACAACCGTGCCGGGGTTCCCGATCAATCACGGTTACAACACCAGGACACCGGTTCTTGCAAATGTGGATAATACAGGCGGACTGGAAATAATTGTTAACAAAAGGCTTTCTAGTTCAGGAGAAGTCTGGGTTTACTCCGGAAACGGTATTGTTTACCCCGGCTGGCCAAAGACCATTAACCATGTACCTGCATCAAGCTCTGCAGTTGGAGATATCACCGGCGACGGTTTTGTTGAAATAGTCTCAGAATCATATTCCTCACTATTTGCATGGGATAGGAATGGAAATGCAATTTCCGGTTTCCCTTTCACAATGCCAAATGGAGATGTAAATTCATATTCCTCGCCTGTGCTTGCAGATGTTGATGGTGACAATATCAGGGAAATAGTATTCGGAACTCATTCATTAAGCGGCGGAGGTTATGTATACCTTTTGAAGAACAACGCTGTGGTTATGAGCGGCTGGCCAAAAGCAGTCGGACAGTGGATATACGGTCCGCCATCGGTTGGCTTCATTGATTCGGATAATATCATTGATATTGCAGTTGGAGACCAGGTCTTAAGCGGCTCTCCTTCTGACTACATCTCCGCATGGAATAAAAACGGTACAGAATTGACCGGCTTCCCGATCGGACCGCTTTGGGCAATTAATTCCCAGATCCTTATCGGTGATATTGATAATGATAACAATATGGAGCTTATCTGTGATGACAATACTAGCTCCAACGGCAGGGGCAAATATCTTGCTTTCAATCACAACGGCACGCCGCTTGCAGGCTGGGATGTTAATACCGACGGCTCTACCTTCTTCAGCACACCTATGTTAGGGGATGTAAACCGTGACGGATTACTCGACATAGCCGGAACTGGCAGTATTCCAACCCCGCCGCCACTGGGTACCAATTTTCCGTATTTGTGGAATTCTGCTATTCCTTACAATCCTTTAAGAATAACCATTGCAATGTGGCAATACAACAGCAGGCACAACGGAGTTTACGGAGATAATCCATTGGTCGGCATCGAGCCATCTGCATCTGAAATACCCGGAGCTTACAGACTTGGACAGAACTATCCGAATCCGTTCAATCCAAGTACAAAGATCAGTTTTGATGTGCCAATTCAGGGTTACGCAAAGCTGAGTATTTATGATGTTCTTGGACGGGAAGTGAATGTGCTTATTGAAGGTGATATCCGGCCCGGGGCCTATGAAGTGAGTTTTGACGGTGATAAACTCAGCAGCGGAATATATTTCTATAAGCTGGTAAGCGGCAACTTCACAGAAACCAAGAAAATGATGCTTGTGAAATAACGGATGCTAAGATTTGGATCAAGCAGTTAAAACTCTATTCTTATGCCTGAGTTAAAGCTCCGGTTGGGTGCCTGTGTTCTTTCGAGCTCCTGGTAAGACTTATTCAGCACATTATTGACTGCAACGAATATGGTTGCGTTTGCAAATAGTTCTTTGCTTAATTTCATATCCATCAGGAAATATTCATCAGGTTCTTCAAACTTATAGAACAGATCTTCTTCGACCTTGCTAACGTATTTGCCGTTTATATTGAAATTGAATCCGAAGCAATTCAGATCAGCAGAAAAATTCATTATGTCGCGCGGCTTATATGGAAGAAACTCATCTTTGCGGCTGCTTGATAGATCCCTTGCATCGATCAAACTGTAATTATAGCTTAATGAATATCCGAAATTCTCTCCAAGAAGTTTGAATCCCGAGGTATAGTCAACCAGAAACTCAAGCCCTTTGATCTGAGCTTTTGCAATATTCTGAACCTGGAACGGGCCGTATAATCCGCCTCCTACATTAACATACTGGATAAGATTATCATATTCATTAATGTACGCGCTGATATCAAGCGTAAACCTTCTATCGTATTGTTTACGGAAGCCAAGCTCAAGTGATACCATTTCTTCAGGCCTCAGGTTCGGATTAAAGATGAAATCAAATCCCCCGAAAAGTTCTTTCTTGAAATACAATTCTGCTATTGAAGGTGCACGGAATGCCCTTCCCACCAAAAACCTGAAAGAAGTGTTCTTCAGCGGTTCAATTCCGGTTTGCGGCGCAAACAGGAATGAAAGCTTTGGGCTTAACTGGAAGAACCTGTTCATCCCGACGAATTTATTGTAATCCAGCCTGATCCCTGCCGTTGTTGAAAGTACTGAATTGCCGCTGTTATCGGTTATTATTTTGTGCTGGTCCTGAACAAAGACGCCAAAATTGTTAACCTGCTGGTTGCCGTAAAGGATATCTTCGGGATTTGACCTGACAACATTCCACTGCAGATCAGTACCGGTGATAAGATAATTTTTTTTGGAAACCTGGTAATCGATCTGCGAAATATTCCCGAAATTATATGATGTGATAAATGTTTCAAAGCCATTTGAAGGATCAGGTGAAAACTGCAGTGTCACAGGATTCTTCGGATTGTAAAAAGATACGCTCTTTAGCTTATAATAATAAAATCTTGAGGTATATTTTGTCTTTACAGAAGGTATTACAGTGTAAAACACATCAAAACTGTGTGTTTCCTTGTCGATCTTATCACCAATGTAATGTTCTGCAACTCTGTAGGGCATTGAGTAACCACCTGCATCTTTTCTCCAGTAATGGGGGAAATCGCTTTTGGACTTTGTATACTGCAGGGTAACTTCAAGGTCCCTGTTATTTATCACATCATACATAAGCTTCGCAATCCCGCTGTAGAACTCATATCCCGTCTGCATGGCATGTCCGTCGTTTTGCTTATAGTTGAAGTTCAGCAAATAGGCGAGCTTATTAATTGTATTGCTGTGAAGCAGGTCAACACCTTTAAATGAGCGCAGACCGCTGGAGAACTTCAGGCTGTCATTCAGCTTTTCATAAAAACCAAAATTTGTATTTATGCCTGTGAATGATTTATATGTCGGCTTCTTTGTGATCACGTTTATGACACCGCCAATTGCGCTTGAGCCGTATAACGATGAAAATGCACCTTTAACAACCTCGGTCCGGTCAATAATAGATATCGGGATAAGCGACCACAGCGCGCCTTTAGAATCACCTGTAAGTGATGGCCTTCCGTCCAGAAGCAATAGCACCCTGTTGCCGATACCGCCGCCTGCTACATCTGATGAACCGCGTATGGAAAGACTCTGAACATTGATACCGCTTGTCTTAAAGACAGTTACGCCCTGCACATCACTTAGTATTTCGTCAAAAGTCAGGGGATTCCTGTTGCGAATCTCCTCTGCGTTCACTACTGAGATGGAAGACGGAGTTTGCTTCAGGGTGAGCTCTGTCTTTGTTGCTGTTACATTTATTTTATCTATTTCAATGTTGACAGGTGTAAGGAAAATATTCACTGTTTGTGTTTCAGAAGCTGTGACTGTGATGCCCTCTATATCTTCTTTTTGGTACCCCAGGCGCTTGACTGATATATTATAGGTGCCAGCCGGGATACCTTTGAAAACATACTTACCAACTAGGTCAGAGTTTGTTTCTGCGCTGAATCCCGATTTCGGGTCCGCTGCAGAAAGCAATATTTTTGCATAGCTGACAATTCCGTCATTTGACTTATCGATGACTACACCCGCTAAGGAACCTGTGAGCTCGTCGGCAATAAGAACTCCGGATAAGGATAAAAACACAAGTAACACTCTGCTCAAATAAAGCAGCGTGTTACTTGATGAATGCTTTGAACTAACGCGGTGCATTAGAATATTTTGTATGTTGTATCTGCCCAGCTGAGGAAATCAATATTCCCCACCCCAGCTTCATTGATAATTTGAGCTTTTAGTGTTGGGCTAAGCAAACAATTGGAGGCCGGGAATCTGGCAGTGTCACATCCATAAATTCCCATTATCGGACTTTGTCCGCCTGAGAATTTTCTGAAACCAACTGAAACGACATAATTTCCACTGTTTAAACCGACCAACTTGTAACAATATGATAATTTATTACCAGCAATACGAATTGTATCATATGATGAAGGTGGCCCCATCGGTGGCCATCCAGATTCTGGATATGCTGAAATCAAATATGTGCCACCAGTTCGAATGAAATTCGTGTCAACAAAACATACTTTACCGTAAATTGTATTGTTAGAATATGGGGTATCAATACAAGTAGTATCGCCACAAGGATTTGCAGACGGTGGATTATTCGGATTGTTTACAGTATCTTCCCCACAACTATTTATGAGAAGTCCGGTAATAGCAACGAAGGCAAATAGAATAATGTTGTTTCTTAAAGATTTGTTCATTTTATGTTATTTAGAATTGTTTAGAAGATTTCATTTGCTTGCTACAAAGTTAAATATACAGGTCATATTAAAATATGACATTTATCATACAGGTACAAGATTTTGGTCATTTTAAGGTTTTTACGTATTTCCGGGGTGTCAGGTTCTTATTTCAGGCTGAAATATGCTGCAACCGTAGGAACAAGCAGCCAAAGAAGTCCTTTTATCAGGAAGAACAAAAAGCCCCAAAATCCCAGTTTCTTGGCCCATTTCGCAAATGCATGGTTAGTCATCTTGCAATGACTTCATAGGTCTTAAAACTGGAGGTCATTGGAGGTTCTTCTCCCTTTTCCCTGGCGATCTTTATATCTTCAAATCCGCGTTTGTGGCCTTCGATGAATTCCGGTGACTTTGTCCATTCCTTAAAATGGTCTGCACTATCCCAATGGCTTACAATAAGGTAATTATCTCCGCTATCCTGAGGCTTAAGTACTTCCATGTGTTTGAATCCGGGCATCTTGTCAATTGCCTTAGCCCTTGTCGCGAAAAGCTCCTCGAATCTTTCTCTGTAATGTCCCTTGCAGCTGATGTAATTTATCGCCACAAATTTCTTTTCTGAATTTTCTTGCATATATTGCCCCTTTGATTTCTAGAATTAACAAACATAAAAATAAATATCGGACTAATCAAGTCCTATAAGCCCGAATTAGTTTTTTAAGTTATCTATAGGTTTTCGCACAAATTCTTATGAACTAATTCAAATGAAAAGAGACTGGTCTGTAGATCAGTCTCTTTCTTTACAGAAACGAAATCTTGTTCAATATCCAAATATTTCTTCCAATGTCAAAGTGCTAACACTGCCGTACTTTTCAAGAGTTTTCATATCAAGTTTGTTCACATCTCCAAGCACCAGGATAGTGTAATTGGAATCCTTAATGTTGTCATTCTGAAACTTCTTAATATCATTAATGGACATTTGCATGGCCTTCTCATAAACATCTTTTCTAAGGTCGTGGTCCACTCCAAGTTTTTGTGCTGCCAGAAAACTGTTAAGTATCCCTGCTTTGGTGATTCTCTCTGTATTGATCTTCTGCAGAATACTTTCTTTAGCCGAGTTGAAGGTATTTTCTGAAACGGGCATATCGTTCAATAGCCCGAACAATCCCGCCATCGCCTCAGGCAGCTTATCGGCCTGTGTGCCGATGTATGCAAGATTATAATGTGATTCATCCTTTTTATCCGGATTAGTGTATGCAGAAAATGAACTGTAAGCCAGAGCTTTAGATTCCCTTAATTCCTGGAAAACAATTCCTGACATTCCGCCTCCGAAATATTCGTTATAAAGGGATATGTATGGTACCAGGTCCTTATTATAATTTTCTTTCTTTGAAAGCATAAGTATTTCTGCCTGAACCATATCGGGATAATTGACCACAAATATCCTGTTTTCAGGCGTGGAAAGCTGTTCAAATTTCTTTTGTGGCGGTATAACAGTTTTTCCGGTTGTGCTCTTAATATATCTTGAATTCAGTTTTTCAGATATAACAGATGTCTCAAGGGGTCCGTAATACAATATCTTCTGCTTGTAATCAGGCAATCCTTTGATAATTGCTGTCAATTCATCTCCGTAGATCGAGTTCAGTTCAGCTTCCGATAATATATCCATAAAGGGTGAATTCTTTCCGTAAACTCCGAAACTGTACATTGCATTCCACAGTATCTTCTCCTTGCTTAACTTGTCATCAGCTCTCACTTTCAGGATGTCCGAAACCAGATTCTTCAATGCTTCTTCGTTTGGTTTAACCTCCCTTAAGACTGATTCAAGCAGTTCAATGGCTTTTTCAAAATTTTCATCAAGTCCGCTCAAGCTAACAGTCGTCTCTTCGTTTCCGGAAGAAATACTGTAATTGCATCCCAATTTGTAAAACTCCTCCTTAAGCTGAGACGGAGTGAAACGGGATGTTCCCAAATAAGAAAAATATGAGGCCGCAAGCGGGATTTTCTTATCATTCGATGAACCCAGCTCAAGAACAATGCTAAGACTGAAATAATCATTCTCTTCATTTTTCTTATAGATCATCGGAATGTCATTATTCAGCTTCGCTTCAGTCAGATCTTTGCTGTAATCAACAAAAACCGGCTTTATATCCTCTGTTTTTGATTCAGCTATAGAACGCAGAAACGGTGATTGCTCCTGCCTGTTAACTTCAACGGGAGTTATCTGAGGCTTTTCGACTTTCTTTACGTTCTTATCTTCGCCTGTTTTTTTGTAGACAACAACATAATTCGATCCATAGTTTTTATTAACAAAGTCAACGATCTGCTGCTTCGTTATCTTTGAAAGCCTCTCCATTCTGCTCACCTGGTCTTCCCAGGGTACATGCTTTATAAATGAATTGACCAGCGCATCAGCTCTTGACCTGTTGCTTTCCTGCCTGCGCAGTTCTGAAAGCTTAAGATCGCTTATAATGGCACCCGGCAGCCAGTCCGGAAATTCACCCTTCTTCAACAATTCAATTTGTGAAAGCAGTAGATCCCTTACTTCCTCAAGTGTCTGTCCGTTCCTTGCATTCCCCGAAAGTATGTGAGTAGAGTAATCCCTGAAATTCATCACAAAAGAACCTGAACTTAACACTTTCTGATTTTGATTCAGATTCAGGTCAAGCAGACCGGCACCGCTGTTTGCCAGGACCATATCCACCATTGTAACAAGATCGTTTTCAGCTGTATTATATCCGGGGAAACGATAACCCAAATACAAATATTCTGCATCCTGGCCGTAAACGCTTTTTGTAACAGGAGCGGTTATTGGTTTTTCAACAGCCGGAATGAACTCAGGTACATTTCCCGGTTTCTTATTTCCCCAATACTTATCGATGAGCTCAATTGTCTTATCGGGATCAAGATCGCCTGAGAGTACAATTGCCATGTTATTTGGAACATAATACGTATTATAGTAATCAATAACCTTCCTTATGGAGGGGTTTTTCAGATGTTCAATTGTTCCTATTGTGGTCTGAGTTCCGTACTGGTGAGTTGGGTACAAGCCAAGGAAAAGCGCATCCCAGGCCTTATCTCCGTCATCATCAAGCCCGATATTTTTTTCTTCATAGACCGCTTCAAGCTCAGTGTGAAAAAGCCTCATTACCGGGTTGCGGAATCTCTCGGCTTCGATCCTGACCCAGTTTTCAAGCTGGTTCGAAGGAATATCATTGGTATATACAGTCTGTTCAACCCAGGTATATGCATTAGTGCCCTTAGCTCCAATGATGTTAAGCATTTTGTCATATTCATTGGCAATTGCATATGTTGCAGCAATACCCGAGACACTATCTATCCGGCGGTATATTTCTTTCCGTTTCTTTTCATCTTTAGTGTTTCGGTGCTTTTCATATAGCGAGATTATTTCATCTATCAAAGGTTTCTCTTTGGAATAATCCCTTGTTCCGAACTTATCTGTTCCCTTAAATAACATGTGTTCAAGGTAATGAGCAAGGCCTGTAGCATCAGGAGGATCATTCTTGCTTCCTGTTCTCACGGGGATGTACGTCTGAATCCTCGGCTCATTTTTGTAAACTGTCAGGTAAACCGTTAGCCCGTTATCCAGTTTATAAATTCTTGTTTTCATAGGGTCGCCGTGAACCGTTGTGTATGAATACTTGCCTTCATCAACGGTTACTACTTGTGAAGCTGCCTGAATAACAAACAAAAGCAGCAATAAAAGAATTGAAGAAAATCTTAATTTTCCTGTCATTTTGAAGAATTAAATTAAATTATTAAAATCTATTGCAGAGAGGGCCTCTACTCAACTATTTAGATCGAAGCTGCAAAAACTGTCCTGTTAGTACTGCAAAAATACGCATTTACTTTTTGTTAATCCAGAACTGCTTTAAGCAGAAAGGATAATGCTTATAATTAATTCAAAAACATTTGTTTGTGTGCCGGGGAAAGTACCAAGGATCTTTTTGGTTGAGTTGCTCAAATCCTGAGCGTTGATTATTCGAATATGTTTTTTGAAGTATCTGCCCACGAGAGAAAGTTTATGCCTGTAATCCCCTGAGTTGTGCCTAATTGCACAAGGCTTGGGTTACTTAGTGCGCAGTTCGAAAACTGTATTCTGGCAGTATCACAACCGAACACTCCCTTAGTATCCAGCGAGTTTGCAAAATTCTGATCAAACAAAAGAGCTGCAATAACATAATCACCTTCAGGAAGTGCCCTGATCTTGTAATTGGCAATGTACTCATTATTTACAAACTGTATTTCAAGCTGATCAAACCGAAGAGGCATCTGCTGATCGGGCGGCCAGCGGTTCAACGTATAGGCACCGGCGAGAAAATATGACCCGTTAGTGAGAAAACCATTATCAACAAATCTGATCGTGCCGCTTACCGAACCCGGCTCCGGCGAATCAACAGTTGTAAAACTGAAAACCTGTGACCATGGGCCTATACTTATACCGTTGGAATTGGAGGCATTAACACGCCAGAAATATTGTGTATTTGATTCAAGAATAAATTGCGGGCAAAGGAACTCCGAGGGCAGGATCTGCTGCTCGTTAAGTACCAAACCTGAGAAATTCTGGTTTCCCGATATTTGTAAACTATAGTACTGAGCTCTGGGCGTATTCTCCCAGTCAAATAAAGGCCTGAAATCAATGTTCGAGGAATTATTTGCCGGTGAAAGAAGAACTGGAGCGGCTGGCGGCTCAAGTATCAGGCGGAATCTCCACACGGCGGACCATGGGCTGAATGTGGAATTTGAATACTCTGCAATCACCCTCCAGTAATAATAAGAATTAGTTCCTATATCACCATCACGAAGGTTAAGCGAGGTTCCGTTCAATGTTGTATCTACATTGACCGATGTAATGAAATTTGCATCCGTTGAAATCTGCACCCTGTAAGAAACAGCTCCGCTTAATCCTTCCCACTCCAGAAGTTGTTCAGGGTTATTAACGGTTGCGTTATTATACGGCTGTACAAGCTGTGGAGCGTTTTGTACCTGGGGATCATTCTCTTCAGGCTTGCTATTAACAGCGTCTTCTTTGCAGCCCGCAGACAAAAACAGGCTGATTAAAATAGCTAAAAACAAAAATCTGTTATCTGCTCTCAATATTCCGATCAAGTTTTAATTTTTCTTCTAAGTCTTTTAATTCTTTTTCTCTCTTTATAAGTTCCTGTTCTTTTATTCTTAATTCAAGGGCTTTTTTATCCATATTTTTTTCCCAGTCCTGCTGGCTCCAATAGCCTATATCTTCAAAATAACCTTTAAAAAG
Source organism: Ignavibacteria bacterium (assembly GCA_030835025.1). Classification (GTDB taxonomy): domain Bacteria; phylum Bacteroidota; class Ignavibacteria; order Tepidaquicellales; family OLB5; genus OLB5. Next base: position 25,410 of record JAUQWS010000029.1, read on the forward strand.
AAAATTATGCTTTAATGCTTCCATATTCTGCGCAAAACTGAATGAGCCGGTTTCAAGGTTTTTTGTCGTCATATTTGCGTTTTGCATCAGAGACTTCAGATTGTTGGCAAATACAGTATCTGTCAGCAGTGTACCAACAATACTCTCACTGGAATTCATCTTTCGCGTAATTTCGGATATATCGGCTGTAATATTTCTTATCGTTACTGTAAGCTGAGAGACGTCTCCTGTCATACCGTCAACTGCACCGGCTATTTTATACAATATTTGGTTTACGTTGCCCGAAATGCCGACGAAACTCTGCATACTGGAATCAATACTCTTATAAAGCTGGTCATTATTTACCAGCTGCCCTAAGGTTCCTTCGCCGTTATTTATACGGCCCGTAATTTCAGAAAGGTCTTTAGTGATCAAAGTTGCGTTGTCACTGGTTTCTTTTAGACCGGAGATAATATCCTGCACTTCAATTGGTTTGACCGAAACAATAAATTCGTTATCAATAATGCTTGGAGCTTCTGAGCTTCCCGGAATTATCTCAACGATCTTATTCCCTACAAGTCCTTCGGAATTTATGGTTGCTTTTGAATCTTTCTTAATGAATTTCTGAACTCCTTTTTCGAGTGTCATTTCCACAAGTACTGTGGTCTTGCTTTTTATCTCAACATTATCCACTTTTCCGACATTAATGCCGTTCATTCTGACCGAAGCCCCCGGCTTTAGTCCGCTTATCGTTTCAAATTCAGAATTCAATTTAAATGTGGGAGTGAACAGGTTCTCTTTACTTCCTATTACAAATATTGCAACTGTAAAGAGAATAAATCCCAGAACAATGAATAATCCTACAATTATTTTCTTACTCTTTCCGGGTTCCATGATGTTATATTTTTATTTTATAATAATTTTTATACTTCTTCAAAAAATGAACGTACAAATTCATCAGTTGAATCTGCAAGTTCCTTATACGTACCCGAAGATCCGTAAGCTCCGTCATTAAGCACAAGGATCCTGTTGGCAACCATGTTTGCGCAGATCATATCATGTGTTACTACAATTGAAGAAACTTTGTATTTCTCCTGCATACTCACAATCAAACGGCTGATATCACGGGTAGTTTCGGGGTCTAAACCTGTTGTAGGCTCATCCCAAAGCATGATCTCAGGGTTCATTATGATCGTTCTTGCAACACCTATTCTCTTTCTCATTCCCCCGGAAAGCTCTGAAGGCATCTTATCTATTGCTTCAAGCAGACCAACATCATTTAATACTTCCTCAACTTTTTTGTCGATCTCCTGCCTGTTAAGCTTTGAATTTCTGACAAGCGGAAACTCCAGGTTTTGCCTTACAGACATTGAATCATAAAGTGCTCCCCCCTGAAATATGAATCCGATTCTTTTGCGTACTTCCTGCAGTTCGTTATATGAAAGATCAGGGATATTCTTTCCTAATACCTGGACTAAGCCGGAATCGGGTGTAATTAAACCGACTATACATTTTAATGTAACAGATTTGCCCGTGCCGGATTTTCCCAGAGTTACAATAGTTTCACCGCGCTCCAGCTGAAGATTGATATCCTTCAAAATTTCGCTTGAGCCGAATGACTTTTTCAAATGCTCAATATTTATGACAATGTCTTTTCTGTCCAAGATTCTAAAACAATAAGTTTGTGATCTGCACTGCTATCATATCCCATATTATGACCATAAGTGAAGCAATCACAACTGAAGTATTTGCGGCTACTCCAACGCTTGCTGTACCCTTATCTGCGGTATATCCTTTATAACAGCCTACTACTCCAATTGTAAATCCGAAGAAAAAGGTCTTTATTGTTGCAGGGACCACGTCTTCGAAACCTATCGTATCAAAGATCTGTGAGAAATAAACCTGCAATGAAGTATCACTTACCAGATATAACGCAAGGTATCCTCCGAGCAATGCAATCGTATCGGCATAGACTATTAATAGAGGTATCATAAGTGTAGTTGCCGTAATCCTGGTTATGACAAGGTATTTGAACGGATTACAGGCAGATACTTCCATTGCATCTATCTGTTCAGTAACTTTCATTGAACCGATCTCTGCCCCGATTCCAGAACCGATCTTACCTGCACAAATAAGCCCGGTTATTACTGGCCCGATCTCACGGACTATTCCGATCGAGATCATTGCGGGAACTAATGCGGTTGCACCGAAAGGCTCTAAAGTTGGTATAGCCTGCAGGGCTAGTACAAATCCTATTATGAAACCCGTTATACTTACTAAACCAAGTGATTTGTAACCGATCTCAAAGAATTGCCTTAATTGCTCATTCAGTTCGTACGGCGGTGCCAGTACGTGTTTAAAATACCTTCCGGAAAAATTGACCATTCCCCATATTTCTATGAGTACTTTCTGAACTGACCTTGGTATTATATTTTCCAGCAAAACTTTATTGTTTAATGGAGTGAAGTTTCAAAGCTGTATCTTATGTTATTCCTATTCATTTTCAATATTTTCTTCTGATCTCGACATCAATGAAGGGATTAGCGATACCGAGCATTATTCCGAACGAAAAATCCGTAATATCACTTTTTCCTTCAGTCAGCATGAAAGTGTGCCTGAGTTTTATGTGAGGATAAAATAACAATTTGTGATTTCTGATAGAGTATCCAAAAGTAAATTCCGGAAAAACGCCTTTACCCTTAAAATCAGTAAAATATCCGCCGCCCGCCGAAAACACACCGGTACCCTGAAGCATATGCGATGGCTTTATATCATCAGCAAGAAGAAAATCATATTTGTATGAAAGCCTGAGATAATGCCTTACATTACCCCCAAGTATTAATGAATATTCGATCGCTGTACGGTGTTCACCCAGCTTGCCCCAGCCTACGGATATTTCTTTGGTAAAACCGGCGTATATTTTCTTTTCAGTATATTCAATAATGGGGTTCAGAAGGTATACAACGCTCAGCACTCCGATTGAGATCGGCAAGACCGAGCTTGTTGTACTGCTTTTCTTATAGGGGTTTTTGAGCTCTTTAAAAAATGACTGAGTGAATGTGCATATGCTGCATACAAGCAATAGTACTATAACTAAAACCGAATGCCTGTACGTTTTTATCATATAGTTTAATTAAGATCTCTGAATAACTGAAGAAATGGTACATATCACATCAGGACCGGCAACTTAATTTAACCTGTTTGCTCAATCTTTCATTATCCCCGATATAGAATTATAATATGCATCAGCGGCAATATCAAGTTTGACATTTATCTCATTGCCAATTTTTACTGAATTTCCTCCAACGATACCCAATTCCATGTAATCAAGCCTGAGTTTTTTTGTAATCTTCCTGATCTTTTCAGCTTCTGAAGGATCGTATGAGATGAGCACTCTGCTTTGGGACTCATTAAATAGAGCGAAATCCTTCCTTCCCTTGTACGTGATATTAACATTGCAGCCCTGCATTAAGGTTCTGTTTATTAAGCATGATTCTGCAATCGCAACCGCCAGCCCGCCGTCTGAAATATCGTGAGCTGAGTTCAAAAGTTTGCCCCTGGTGAGTTCCAGAAGAGCCAAGATCAGGTTTTTCTCACTTTCCAGGCCTATTTCGGGGGCATCTCCCGCTACCAAATTATGCATCAGTTTCAGATATTCGCTTCCGCCAATACCGTCATGAGCCGATGCATCACCTATAATTGCAATAATATCTCCATCATTTTTAAAGTAAGAGGTTGTAACGCTTTCAATATTCTCAATAAGTCCTACCATGCCTATTGTCGGAGTAGGGTAAACTGCGTAATCGGGTGATTCATTGTAGAAACTCACATTGCCTCCTGTAACCGGAGTGTTGAGTGTTCTGCATGCATCACCGATGCCGCGAATAGCTTCCCGGAACTGGTGGTAAACTTCCGGCTTGTACGGATTGCCGAAATTCAGGCAGTTTGTAATTGCAAGCGGTTCAGCTCCGGTACAAGCAACGTTTCTGGCTGATTCACATACTGCAATCACCGCGCCGCGGTAGGGATTCAAATACACATATCTTCCGTTGCAATCGGTCTTCATAGCAAGGGCTTTTGTTGTTCCTTTTATCCTTACAACCGAAGCATCACCGCCCGGCATTACTATTGTATTCGTTCTGACTTGAGTATCATACTGCTCATAAACCCAGCTTTTGTTTGTAATGTTTGGAGATGAAAGAAGCCTAAGCAGTACTTCGTTCAGATCTTTTGCTTCCGGAAGCGAGTCCTGGTCAAACTTCCTGAGTTCTTTATAATACCCGGGTTCCTTTGATTCTCTCTTATAAACCGGAGCTTCACCGCCAAGCACAAGAGTTACCGCAGGGACTTCAGCAACGACACTTCCGTGATACGATACCTTTACATTCGGTCCTTCCGTTACTGTGCCTATCTGAACACAGTTAAGGTCCCACTTTTTGAAAATCTCAAATGCAGTATCTTCCTTGCCTTTCTGAATAACAACAAGCATCCTTTCCTGGGATTCAGAAAGCATCAGTTCATATGCAGACATGTTTTCTTCCCTTGCAGGTACGAAATCGAGATTGATGTCCATTCCCATTCTGTCTTTGGCGCTCATTTCGCTTGTAGAGCATGTTATGCCCGCCGCGCCCATATCCTGCATGCCAACAACTACACCGCTTTTGATAAGCTCCAGCGATGCTTCAAGCAATAGTTTTTCTGTGAACGGGTCACCGACCTGTACCGAAGGACGCTTTGCCTCAGATGCCTCGGATATTTCTTCTGATGCGAACGTTGCACCATGAATTCCGTCACGTCCTGTAGATGAACCTACTATAAATACCGGATTTCCGACTCCCGATGCAGTAGCCTTTGCGACTTCATCATGTTTTACAATACCAACTGCCATTGCATTTACTAAAGGATTATCCCTGTAGCTTTCATCAAAATATATTTCTCCTGCAACCGTCGGAACCCCGAAGCAATTGCCGTAATCACCAATTCCTTTCACCACGTTTTTGAAAAGGTATTTTGTGCGTTCGTTCCCGTTGGAAATTGAACCAAATCTCAGCGAATTCAGCGCAGCAATGGGCCTTGCACCCATGGTGAAGATATCACGCAAAATACCGCCTACTCCCGTAGCGGCGCCCTGATACGGCTCAACAGCCGAAGGGTGGTTGTGTGACTCTATCTTAAATGCAACGGCGAGTCCGTCACCGATATCAACAAGTCCCGCGTTCTCTTCACCCGCTTTAACCAGCAACCTTCCGCCTGAGCGGGGGAGCTTCTTAATTTCAAGGATTGAGTTCTTGTATGAGCAGTGTTCGCTCCACATAACGGAATAAATTCCAAGCTCAGTATAGGTCGGTGTTCTGCCTAGGATACCCAGTATCCTGCCGTATTCTTCTTCTGTAAGTCCAAATGTCTTTGCTAGCGCTGCGTTTACTTCGGGTTCGTTCATGTTAATCTGTTTTCTCGGATATAATTAAGTTTTACTCGTTTTTGTGAATTGACTGGATATTTGAAAGTACTCTCTTTCATAATACAAACTTGTGCCCGCAACAACCAGTATCGGTTTCATAAATACATTAATAATGGGCAGGAACATCAGCAAAAATGCCGTACAGCCGAATCCGTAAGTGAGCATTCTGCCTGAGTTAGTCACTCTCAGTTTTTGCCTGAATTTCATCTTCTTCCTTGTCATCGGGTAATCAAGAAAGTCCAAAGCATTATAATAGAACGAAAATATCGTACCGAGTACCGCAGAAAAAACATTCCCTATAAGCGGTACAAAGTTCAGCAGGAAGATGAAAAGTAATATCACAAGATAAAATATCAGCTTCTGAAGCTCACCCATAATGCTTGTATATGCATCTTCCCAGAATCCCATTTTGTGCTGCATGCCGCCTGAGACGATCTCTTCAACTCGCTGGGATATCTCTTCATTAAAGGGAGCCGTAACCAGGTTTCCCAAAATTGTAAACAGCAGGTAACAAACAAAAAGAACAAGCAAAAATCCTATTATCAACAGTGCTATATGCAAAAACCTTAGCCAAAAACCTGCAGCCGGGTCAGTTACACCGAGCCAGCTTTCAAGCGAATCAGTAAGCCACCGGTATGTGAAAAAGAAAACACTCCCGTAAATAACCAGATTAATTATCATGGGAGTGATAGAATACTTTATCAGTACCGGGTGCGAGAAAAAGAAATTTATGCTCCTAAACGGGTAAGTAAAACCGAATAGAAAATCCTTCATCTTACTTTATCTTTTTGAACAAGCTTACCAAATCAAGCTTCTCCCATGTGAAATCTTTATCGTTCCTTCCGAAATGACCGTAGGCTGCAGTCTTCCTGTAAATCGGCTTTCTGAGATTCAGGCGTTCCATAATTCCTTTCGGAGTCAGGTTAACATTCTTCTTTATGAAAGCCGCTATCTTCTTATCAGCAACCTTGCCTGTTCCGTTAGTATTAACATAGATCGATACCGGCTGTGCAACTCCTATCGCATATGATAGTTGTATCATACATTCCTTAGCCAGCTTTGCTGCAACAATGTTCTTTGCAAGATGCCTTGCTGCATAAGCTGCGCTTCTATCGACTTTGGAAGGGTCCTTCCCCGAAAATGCGCCGCCGCCGTGGGGAGCCTTTCCGCCGTATGTATCAACAATTATCTTCCTTCCTGTTAATCCTGTATCGCCGTGCGGTCCGCCTATTTCAAACCTGCCGGTCGGATTAACATGGAATATCGTCTTCTTATCCAGGAGCCTTGCGGGAATAACCTTCTTTATCACGTTCTTGATAACATCAGCTTTTATCTTTGCCTGTGTTACACTTGGGTCATGCTGAGTTGAAATAACAACCGTATCAACCCTCATCGGTTTATTGTCATCGCTGTATTCAATTGTTACCTGTGATTTTGAGTCAGGCCTTAAATACGGCATTAAGCGCGGACTTCTTTTCCTGATATCGGCAAGCTTTTTCACCAGCTTATGTGCATATACCAGAGCCATCGGCATGTATTCTGGAGTCTCGTTCGTAGCGTAACCGAACATCATACCCTGATCGCCTGCACCGCCTGTATCAACTCCCATTGCAATATCGGGTGACTGTTTGTTAATGGCGCTCATTACATTTATGGAATGAAAATCGAACCTGTAATCGCCTTTTGTGTATCCGATATCTTTTACTACGCCCCTCACAACTTTCTGAATATCTACATAATGCGTAGTAGTAATTTCTCCGCCTACTAATACAAGACCCGTAGCGCAGAACGTTTCGCACGCAACGCGCGCATATTTATCGTGTTTAAGTATATCATCTAAAATAGCGTCCGAGATCTGGTCGCATACTTTATCCGGATGTCCTTCGCTGACTGACTCCGACGTGAAAAAATAAGACATTTTTTATCTCCTGAGTATGTTTTTAGTTTATTACTTACTTGATTCCAATACTAATTCCGCAAAATCCTTCACTTTTATTTCTTCGGCTCTTCCTTTTTCCTTAACACCGTCTGTCAGCATTGTCATGCAGAACGGGCACGCTGTCGAGATTATATCAGGCTTCAATTCCAGTGCTTCTTCAGTACGCTCAATATTCACTTTTTTCCCAATTTTCTCTTCCATCCACATCCTTCCGCCGCCTGCGCCGCAGCATAAACCGCGGTCTTTGCTTCTTTTCATTTCCGGCATTTCGCCCGTATTGACTTTTTTCAAAAGGTCACGGGGCTCATCGTAAATATCGTTATATCTCCCAAGATAACATGAATCATGATAGGTTATCTTCTTATCAATCTTCTTTGTTTCGTCAATCTGTATTTTGTTCTCTGTTACCAGTTCGTTTATGAATTCTGAATGATGCACAACTTCGTAATCTCCGCCGAATTCCTTATACTCATTGCCTATTGTCTGCAGGCAGTGGGGACAGCTTACTAATATTTTTTTGAACTTATACTTCTTCATCGTCTCAATGTTCTCTTTTATCATTGTTTGGGCAAGGAATTCATTCCCCAGCCTGCGGGCGGAATCACCATTGCATTTTTCTTCTGTACCAAGTACCGCATAATTCACTTTGGCTTTATCAAGCAAACCTGCTACAGAGCGTGACACGTTTTGATACCGTGCATCAAACGAACCGGCGCAGCCTACCCAGTACAAAACATCAAATTCCTGCTTTTCTGCGGCAACCGGAACAGGATTGCTTAAGCCTTCAGCCCATTTGAGCCGCTCTGACTGCGGGTAAGCCCATGGCGCACCGTTATTTTCCATGTTCCCGAATACTGTCATCAGTTCTTCGGGGAAACGCGATTCGCTTTGCACAAGGAAGCGCCGCATATCAACTATCGGGTTTACATGCTCAATATTAACAGGGCATTCATTAACACAAGCCATACAGCTTGTGCATGCCCAAAGCTCTGCATCTGTTATGTAATGCTCGGATACCAGTTTTTTGCTTTCAACTTCTGCGGAAACTTCTTTCTTATTCACAAGCAGGGGAGCCTTCTCGGAAGTCCTTTCCCTGATATCCATTATTATCTTTCTGGGAGAGAGCGGCTTGCCCGTAAGGTTTGCCGGGCAAACGGAAGTACATCTCCCGCACTCCGTACACGCGTAACCGTCAAACATCTCTTTCCATGTGAGCTGCTCTATATCACCCGCTCCAAGGAAAACATTTTCCTTTTCAAAATCGATCTCTTCTGTATCCAGCGTCTGCGGCCCGAGCTTCGATAAATAAACATTCGGCAGCGATGTTACAATGTGGAAATGTTTTGAATATGGCAGATAATTCATGAACGTCAAAATGATAACGATATGTCCCCACCAGAATAAATTGTAAAGAACTCCTGCATTTGAACCTGCAAACAGATCCGAAAGCTGTGAAGCAATAAAGTGTGCCCTGTAATATTCTGAATGTTCGGGATGCATCGCAGATTTCAACGCATTCACTCCGAACATTGTTATCATCACACCCATTATCATCATCAGGATAAATGTTGCATCGGCATTTGTAGAGCCGTCGCCCTGAAGTCTCTTAGGCCTGAGAATATATCTTCTGAACAAAGCGTAGATAACGCTGAGTATTACAAGTGCACCGAAGAGGTCCTGAGAAAAAAAGAACACTTTCGAAAAAGATCCCAAAAATGTAAGCGAAAAACCTGAATAAAATCCCTGTATAAATGCTTCAAGCACTGCAGTTATCAGTATAAGGAAGCCCCAGAAAATAAATGCATGCATTAAACCGGCAGCAGGTTCACGGAGTATCTTACTTTGCCCGATACCTATGCCAAGTACTCTCATTATCCTCGTTCCTGCGTTCTGGAAACGGTTTTCACTTCTGCCGAGCATTAAATATGAGCGGATCCGGAGAAGATTGTATGCAAATAGAGATAGTGCGGCGAGAAAGAGTATTAAAAATACAATATTTTGTAAATGCATATTGCAAAACTATTGAAAAATGAGCAAAATATAAAGGCTAATGTTGGTTATTTCCACTTAACTAAAGCTACTAATCAAAATTCAGGCAAACGTGTTTAAATGAATATTTGTATTGGAAAACCTACATTTTCAGCTTATTTTTAGGCTGTTGAATTAGACACATTTTGCCCGTCGGATTATCAGAGATACGATGCTGAATAATAAGCAGCTATTATCTTAAAGAGCAGGTCACCTTCTTCCTTTATCCAATTTAATTATTATTGAAATGAAAAAACTTGATTACATTTCAGCCCTGCTGATATTGTTACCGGTTGTGTTTTCATCAAATATGCTCTTTTCGCAGCAGGCGGATAATAACACATATATGGTTGTACTTGGTGTGCCCAAATATGTGATTCAGATCAACGGGTATTATGATAAATCAATACTCGAGCTTTCGGGAACGTACAATTCCGATTTTCATTCCGAGCTTGTTACAAGGGGTGAGACCTTTGGAGCGCATTACGGATTCGGAGGCGGACTGGTTTCCAAATTGTCACTTGATGAAAGGTCAAATTTCTGGTTCACGCAAAGCCTTTCATATCACAGGGTTCAGAGCTATTTCCTCGAGGATAAATCAGGGAACATGGATCAGGGAAGGGCAGGATTTAACTGCATTACAGGCGGATTGGGAGTAGAATATAACTTCACACCCAACTATTCCGTAAAGATATTTGCCGGTGCAGAACTCAACGCAAGTTCAATAAGCGGAAATATGGAGATATGGTTCCCGAGCGGAAGAGACTCGTATATTGAAAACTACAAAGTTCTCAGCAGCTTCAGGATGGGTTACGGACTGGTTGGAGGCGGTACATATATGATCGGCAAAAAAGTCGGGATAAATCTTTTCTTCAAGTTAAGCAATCTAAATGCATTTGTCAGATATTCCGAAGGCAAAAGTGAAGATAAGGAATTCCGCCTTCGCGACGGTAGCTCCGGTGATGCACTCCTCTTTTCAGGAAATAAGAGCTTCTCTTTCTATTCCATCGGAACAGGTGTATCGTTCTATTTCGGAATAAGCGAAAAAAGATACAGGCTTAGATAACATACAGACTGGGTAACATTCAGAAACAGATAACATTCGCTCCCGAGTTTCTTCCGGTTTTATTACTTTGCCGGACTTTTGTGTGACAAAACGCTGAATTGAATGTACTGAAATTATGAGCTATTTTTACCTTTATATGGATGAAATCACCGAAAAAACAGGTAAAACAGAAGAAATTCTGCAGAATAAACAGGATTTGCCAACCAACTTGCCAATTGTGCCCTTAAGGGATATTGTAATATTTCCCTATATGATGTATCCGATACTTGCCGGAAGAGAATCAACGATCAGCGCAATAAATTTCTCACTGGAAAAAGAGAAATACGTAATGCTTGTCACGCAGAAAGATTCACGCGTTGAAGATCCAAGCCCCGAGAATCTTTATACTTTCGGGACTGTTGCGAAGATTCTGCAGGTAATCAAGCTCCCGAATAATCTTATCAAAGTGCTTGTTGACGGAATTACTCAGGCTAAAGTAATTGAGTTCAAACAGAATGTATTTATTGAAGCCGATATTGAATACATTTTCCCGAAGATCGAAGAAAATACAGAGCTTAAAGCAGTCATCCGACAGGCAACCAAACTGTTCACGGATTATGTGCAAAACAACAGGGGAGTGGCACAGGAATCACTTATGGCCTATGAAAACATTAAGGAGCCCGATAGAAAACTCTACTACATAGCATCAACTATTCTTGTATCAATTCAAAGGAAGCAGAAATTGCTTGAGCTTAACACCCTGCTTGAGCAGTATTACGAGCTTATTAATATCCTGAGTTCAGAAATTGAGATATTTAAAGTTGAAAAAGATATTGAGACCAAGATAAACCAAAGCATGCAGAAGAACCAGCGAAGGTTTATTGTACAGGAACAGATAAGGATCCTGCAGGATGAATTAAACGATGAAGATGAAACCGACCCCGATTTTGTGAAGCTGAAAGATGCGATAAAGAAATCAAAGATGCCGAAGGATGTTAAGGAAAAAGCAATGGAGGAATTTCAGAAGCTGAAGAAAATTCCCCAGATGTCTCCCGAGGCAACTGTTTCGCGGAACTTCCTTGACTGGATGGTTGGTGTTCCGTGGAATGAATTCACAAAAGATAACCTTGATATTGTTCACGCAAAAGAGATCCTTGATGAAGACCACTTCGGGCTTGAAAAACCAAAGGAAAGGATTCTTGAGCATATTGCAATACTGAATAACCTTGAAAGCAAGAACAAAGGTAAAAAAGTAAAAACAGACCTTAAGGCAAGAGCTCAGATATTGTGTCTTGTGGGTCCCCCGGGAGTTGGCAAAACATCGCTTGGCAAATCAATTGCGCGCGCGCTGAACCGTAAGTTTGTCAGGATATCGCTTGGCGGAGTGCGGGATGAAGCCGAAATTCGCGGGCACAGGCGCACATATATCGGCTCAATGCCGGGCAAGATAATTCAATCAATGCGCAAGGCAGGCACAAGCAATCCCGTGATACTTATGGATGAAATTGATAAGATGGGAATGGATTTCCGCGGCGACCCCGCAAGCGCGCTGTTAGAAGCTCTTGACCCTGAGCAGAACAATACATTCAATGATCATTACTTGGATGTTGATTACGACCTTTCGAAGGTGCTCTTTATAACAACGGCTAATGTTCAGTACCAGATACCGCTTCCGCTGCAGGACAGGATGGAAATTATCCAGATGCCGGGATACCTTGAGCATGAAAAGCTTGAAATTGCAAAACGCCATATTATCCCGAAGCTGTTAATTGAACACGGGCTATCCGAAGGTGAAGCTGAAATTCCGGAATTAGCACTGAAGAAGATAATCAATGAATACACCCGCGAAGCAGGCGTAAGAAACCTTGAGCGCGAGATTGCATCGCTGATGCGCAAGATCACTAAAGAACATGTGCTCAGCAAGATAAAATCTAACGGGGTGAAGTCTAAGAAAAGTGATGCGATGAAGGTAACTCCCGCGCTTGTAGAAAAATACCTCGGCGTCCCAAAGTTCAAAGAGAAGCAGGCGGATAAGGAAGATAAAGTTGGCACGGCTGTTGGTCTGGCGTGGACCTCTATGGGAGGCGATATACTGGATATAGAAGTTAGCGTTATGCCCGGAAAAGAAAAGCTTACTCTCACCGGTCAGCTTGGAGACGTGATGAAAGAATCAGCGCTTGCGGGATTCTCGTTTATCCGCTCAAACGCAAAGAAGTTCGGTCTGGCAAATAACTTCTTCAATAATAAGGAAATACATATCCATATTCCCGAAGGCGGCATACCTAAAGACGGGCCCTCGGCGGGGATAACAATGGCAATCGCTATGATATCAGCGCTTTCAGGCAATCCAACGCGCAGCGATGTTGCGATGACAGGCGAGATAACCTTAAGAGGCGAAATACTGCCAATTGGGGGACTCAACGAAAAGCTGCTTGCAGCCCAGCGCAGCGGAATAAAGAAAGTCCTGATACCAAAGGAAAATGAAAAAGACTTGAAGGAAATCCCTGATAAGATAAAAAAAGGTCTGGAGTTAGTGACAGTAGAAAAATTAGACGACGCAGTGAAACATATCTTTAAGAAGAAGTTTAGGAAATAAAATTTCATCCCCCCTTGTTTTTAAAGGGGGGAGTATGCACCCCATCATTAGTGAAACAAAAATTAAACAATTAACATAAACCTTCGGGAATCATTAACGGGGGTTGCTTTTGAACAGTTAACAGTATTTGTAGTGCCCGTTCCCCGAACGGGCATTTTTTTTGCCGGTGTCTGCTCGGGGAGCAGACGATACAGGTAATAATTCACCGCGGGTGAATGCAATAAAAAAAGGCAGCTATTGCCGCCTGAACTCTAAGCTGTGGTTGTGCTGTTATTAGGGGAGCTTGTACTTGCGCTCTTTGGTCCCGAAGAAGAAGCTGATACCAACATTGCCGGTAAAATACGCGAACTGTTTCCACCCGCCGAACTGTATAGGGTCAACAGTTGAATCATCGTTAAGCGGAACAGATGATGTTGGCGTGAACTCATCGGGGTCTTCTATGGGAATCTCAGTATGCTTAAGCAGGAGATTCGCGTGGGTGAATCTTAAACCGCAATTAATGCCTACATTCTTTGCAAGCGCGTACTCCATGCCAAGGAAAGCCTGGTAACCCATACGGAAGCTGCTTGTGATGTTGACATCTACACGGTTGTTATCGGGGTTGCTTAGCTGTGCATCACCCGAAATAAAGCTGAAGAGGGGATTTGCCCCAAAATAGTATTTGACTTTATGGGTGGGCGTGAAGTTATACTCTATACCCAGTCCGAAGTTGATATTATTGTACGATACTTTTCCTTCACCGGTGTTATCGGCCATCAGGTCGCTTTGGAAGCGGTCAAATCCGGTTATGATATCCAGCCAGAAGTTTCCTTTCTTGCTGAGCGGTATCTTGCCGATCATGCTGAATCCGAAACCGTTCCTGACGCTGAAGTTCTTGCCGGTATTGTAGTCTTCTCTGCTGAATCCGCCGTTATGGCTTGTCAGCTCCAAGGCACCTACGTTAAGTCCGCCGCTTACGTGCAGTATGAATTTAGGGAGTGTCCTTGTGGTTACTATTTTGATTATCCTGGTCTTGTTGATCTTAACCGTATCATATTTGATGATCACATCATTATCCTGCGAGTAAGTAACACTTCCCATAGCTGATGAAAGCAGGATGAATAATGCTGATATTTTCAAAATAGTGCTTTTCATGTTTCTATTTCTTGTTCTTCATCCCGAAATAAAAATTTATGCCCGTAAAAAATGAACTGTATACAAACTGTTTCCACCCGGCATATGAAATTGGCTGTGAGAGGTCTGTCTCTTCATCGTTCAGGTATGTTTCACCCGAAACAGGGGACGCCTTTGATTCTTTGCCGATGATATTGGCGTGGGTTAACCTGTATCCAAGGTTGATCCCAACCCTGTTGCTGAAGGCGTATTCAAATCCAAGATTAAAACGAACGCCGAATCTTGCAGCGCTTTTTATCTTCACTTCAGTATCGCCGAACTCACTTTTCAGCAGGGCTTTTCCGCTTATGAAACTTGAGACCAGGTCAAGACCGATATACGGTTTAAAGCGTTTGGTCGGCATAAAATTGTCTTCAATACCGACTGCTGCACTGAATACATTGTAAGACACTTCGCCTTCGGGTGATTCACCGATAACAAAACTGCTTTGGAAGCGGTTGAATCCTGAAGTGATGTTAACCCTCATGTTTCCGGCTTTGTGGAGCGCTATTTTGCCGGTCAGAGTAACACCATAGCCGTATCTTGTGCCGAATGTTCCGCCGCTTTCAAAGTCTGCTCTTCTGAAGTAAGCGTTTTCATCGCCGGCAAGATCCATGTGGCCGATATCATAGTCAAAACTAAGCTGCAGGGTAAGCCTCGGAGCTTTACCCGGCTTAAGCATGTTAAGTATCGTGTTATTGGCAATGAAGTTGTAAGAGGTATCTTTCTTTGTAACCTTTGGATTTACATCCTGTGCAGCAAGTCTGCCCGCAAAAGTAAAGACCAGCACGATCAATATTATATATCTGAATTTCATATGCGTGATTCTTACCTTTTCTTAGTTATGATGAATGCATCAAAATAACCTTTGGATTTTACAAACTCGATGAACCTCATAGTTTCTGCACGGTTTGTAAATGCACCAATTCTGACTCTGTACATGTTCCCGATGAGGTCATAATATACTTCATCACCAAGCCTTGCTTTTGCAGCCTGCAAAAACCTGGCAAAGAAATCAGGATTGAGGAATGCGCCGATCTGTACAGAGAAATTATATGATTCTTTAGTGAGGAACTTATCTTCTTTGATCTTATCTTCTTTAGTATTGTCTTCTTTTATGGCAACGTTCTTTATCGTATCGGCAGTGATGATGGTTTCGACATAATCAATACGGTATTCATTCAGCTCATACTCTCCCGAAGAACATCCCCCGAAGTAAAGAGCACTAAGAATGAATATACAAACAGAGTATATTTTCAGTTTTTCAGTCATCATCCCTAAATTAATATAACTCATATTCTTATTTAATGCAAGACTTGTAAAGGGTTAATTTATAAAAAGGCTGTAACTGCTTTAAAATAATATCATTACCGGTCACAGTCAGATTCAGAAAGTTCAAAATTTAGACAAAAAAGGCTAGCTGAAGTAACCAATTCAGTTAGCCGTAAAAAAAAATTTCTGATGTTGTTTTAATTGAGTTTATATCTTTTTTCGATTATTCCGAAATAAAAATTGACTCCGGCCATTATGCTCCAGAATGAGAAGTTTTTATCATTATTTCCGGCGAACCTGAGGTTTGGGTTAGCCTTATCCCGAAGCTTGAACTCGGTATCTGTATTTGTGCCTTCAGATTTCTTCATGAGACCGTTTGCATTAAACAGCCTTGCAGCCAGATTGAGGCCGAACCTGTCGGAAGTGAGTATTTCGGATCCAAACTGGAATGCGTATCCGATCCTGAATGTATTCTTGATGTTAAACTCTTCATTTGTAGAAGGTTCACCGCCGTTATCAAACCATATCTTGGTGTACCCGTTGATCATACTGGCATTTATCTCTCCGCCAAGGTACATTTTGAAGCGGTGAGCTGGAGTGAAATTGTATTCCAAACCCAGCCCGCCGGAATAGCAGTTGTAATTAGCTTTTCCGTTATCGGCAACTGTTGTTTTATCGCCAAATGTATATGAAAGGATCCTGTTGTATGTTAATGACTGTGTAAACCTGATGCTTCCTTTGCTGTTCAAACCGATCTTTGACATTACTGTTCCGCCAAAGCCTTTATCAGCTCCGAAACTCTGGCCGTCGTACACACTTTCGGACTGGTAGTCATCATTATAAGCGCCGGAAAGCTCCAGCACAGACTGATTGTAATCGAAGTTTACCTGGATCGTGTACTTTGGTGCACTCCTGACTATCATGTATCTCTTAATGACCGTTTTTTGTGAAAAGACTTCAGATTGCAGGGCGAATAGGAACACAAGAACACAGAAAAAAAACTTATAGCAGTTTGTTATCATAGGTCAGATTATTTGTTGAACTGATAGACAATATCTTTGACACCAAAATAGTAGTTCACTCCAAGGAAAAATGAAGTGAATATGAAGTTCTTAAAGCCGCCGAACTCGACTATCAGGTAATCGTTCTTTTTATCTCTCAGCGGTACTTCGTTAGGATCACTGCTATCTTTTGTTTGTTTAAGTACCTGGTTAGAATTGGTCAGCTTCAATCCGCCGTTGATCCCAAGTTTTTTTGTAAACATGTATTCCAGTCCGCTGTAAACCATGTACCCTATCCTGAAAGAAGGCTTGAACTTAACATGCCTTGTACTGCCTGTCGAAAGGGTGGTCATTTCAGCTTCACCCTTTATGATATTTGCCTGGATCTCTGCGGCAATAAAAGGCTTAAGCCTGAAACTGGGATTGAACGAGTTTTCGATGCCTGCTCCGAATGCAAATACTTCGAACTTAACATTGCCAAAGGGAGAGTCATCTGCGAGGAAATTGCTGCTGAATGTGTTATAGTTAACAGAAGCATTCAGCCTGATATTGCCTTCTCTGTGAAGCGGCACTTTTCCTATCAGCATAAAACCGTATCCGTTTTTCACTCCGAAATTCAGCCCGTCTGAAAATTGAAGTGAATCAAATACGTTCTGAAAATTGGAGGAAAGCTCAGCCATTCCCAAATTCAGTGAGCCGGAAAACTGAAGCGTGAATCTTGGTGGAGTCTGAATTCTGTAAAAGTTCTTTAGCTTAGCGCCGGTTGATTTATACTTGGTTGTATCCTTGTAATCGCCTTTTTCTATGTTGTAAGAGCCGGAGCCGCAGCCAAACAAAAAGGGAACCAGAGCAACCATCAATGCAGCAGTAAAATGAGATAATTTCATAGGACGTCTGTACCCCGCTAAAATTAAATAGGTAAAAAAGATCTCAATACAAGATCAATTGTACCGGACAATTTCCGTAAATTATCCAAAAAAAACAATAAATTCAAGTAATTTTACTTACTTGTCATTTAGCGGACTGCAATTCGAGTATGAAAGTATCGTTGTATCCTAATGAGTAGATTTCTCTTAATCTGTTACCTGCCAGATCAAGTGAGCTGAAGCTGCCGATGAGAATTTTGTACAGATTATCCTGGTTTTTGCAGTATATGCCGTAGCGTTCTACCAGGCTTTTATTTGTTTCAATAAACTGCTTTGCATTTTCTTCATCATTAAAAGCAGCTATCTGAACTGCAAACATCTTTTTATTGCTAAGTGAATTTGAGAATTTTGTTTCTTCCGTGTTTCTCTTTTCAGGAAAACTGCTGTCTGAGTTTTCCGTGATCTTATCACCTAACTTTACGTCGTCCTGTATTGCCTGCCCGCCCGGGAGCTTGCTATCCAGGTCTTCCTGTACTAACCCTTCATCATCAACGGTCACATCAACTTCGCTGGAACCGCATCCAATGAGGATTCCGGCAAAGAGTAAGACAAGTGAAAAGTATTTTAAGAAGCTTAAGTTCATTGAGCGCTCTCTGGTTATATTTTTGAAAATATTTGTAGTCAATTTAACTACAAAATAGCGTGTACTGCCTGAATCATCAATACCGTGTAATTAGTAGTTTATAATCTTTTAAAAAATATAACGAAAGTAGCTAGAGAAAAGTTGATTTAAATTAAGGTTTTGAGGTTTTTGGGTGAAAAATATTTTTCATACCTCAATTTATCTTTAAAATTATATAAAAACAATAGTTTAAAACTGAAGATAAGCGATATGAGGGGAATCCAGATATGTGCTATTCCGCTTTGACTTTAGTTACTTCAACAACAAATGAATCTCCAAATCGTAAAGCCCAAATCGTTTTGAGGTATTCAATTGCTTCATTCTTGTCGGTGAATTCTCTGCTTAATCTCACTTTATAGAGCCCGTCCACAAGCTTATAGGTAATGTTAGGATCGGCAATTCTGGCGGAAGCCTTCCTGATAAGCTTCTCAGCGGAAGATTCGTTTATGTAAGCTCCAATCTGTACAACGTATGTGCGCGAAATAACTTGTTTCTCTGTGTATTTGGATTCAACAGATCTTGTTTCTTCAACAACGCTTTTATCGCCTATACTTTCGTTCTTTGAGTCTGTATCGGTTTTGATATCACTTTCGGGCTGCTTTACTTCTTCTTTAAACTCAACCGGTTCTTCAACT
Organism: Ignavibacteria bacterium; assembly: GCA_030835025.1. Taxonomy (GTDB): domain Bacteria; phylum Bacteroidota; class Ignavibacteria; order Tepidaquicellales; family OLB5; genus OLB5. Next base: position 44,066 of record JAUQWS010000029.1, read on the forward strand.
TCAATTATCTCGTATACTGCGGAATTACAGCCGGCAAAAGCCAGAAAAGCTGCAAAAACCATCAATGTTACTATATTTGTGAATTTCATTTCAGGATTCCTAATTTTGGAAAATAATGCATAAGCTTTTATTCTGGTATTGTATTCATTTAATTACCGATAAAAATATACTAAAAAACCCGAGTATTCAATCACGCAAATACGGTAGGAAATTAACGCTGCAAATAATGGACCAGTCTCAAAATTATTTGTTTGCTAAGAATACAAACTTGTTTTCTGCAATAATTAAAGAACTGACATTATTGAAACCGGATCATCACAATATACCATTTAGTTTGCAGAATATATCTAACTTTGCTCTTTTAAGAATCAATTGATTTCAATTAACAACTGCATATATTCAAATCACATGATTGTCAGGTCGTTGTTTTGTAAATGCGGAAAACGGCAAAAATAAGTTTCTTTCATTTCATAACTCATATCGCTAATTTTGCAGGATATATGGATACCCGCTTATCAGGGTTTATAAAATAAAGGAGAATAAATGTCTTTACTTGTTGTTGGTTCACTTGCACTTGATACCATTGAAACACCCTTCGGAAAAGCGGAACGCACGCTAGGCGGCTCTGCAACCTTTATCTCGGTGGCTGCATCATATTTTACACAGCCTGTAAGGCTGGTAGGAGTCGTTGGCGGCGATTTCCCCAAAAAAGAACTTGAATACTTCGAAGAACGTGAGATTGATCTTGAAGGTCTGCAGATCGTTGAAGACGGGAAAACATTTCACTGGCACGGCAAATATGATTACGATCTTAATAACCGTGAGAGCATAACAACTGAGCTGAATGTATTTGCAGATTTCGACCCGATAATACCGGATACTTTCAGAAAGAGCCGTTATCTGTGCCTTGGGAATATCAATCCTGAGCTGCAGAAAAAGGTCTACTTGCAGATGGAAAATCCGAAGCTGATAGTGGCAGATACGATGAACTTCTGGATATCCGGAAAGAAGGAAGCTTTGATAGATGTTCTACAGCATATTAATGTTTTTATACTAAATGATTCTGAAGCAAGAGAACTTTCAAAGGAAGCTAATTTATTCAAGGCTGCAAAGAAGATCCAGAGTTATGGCCCGAAGATCGTGATAATCAAAAAGGGTGAACATGGCGCATTGTTGTTTTACGAAGATGAACTTTTCAGTGCCCCGGCATATCCCCTGGAATCAATATACGACCCGACTGGCGCCGGTGACAGCTTTGCCGGAGGTTTTATTGGGTACATCGCAAAGACCGATGATATCTCATTCGAAAATATGAAACGCGCCGTGATATTCGGCAGTACAATTGCATCATTTTGCGTTGAGAAATTCTCGCTTGATGGAACGCGCGATCTTTCTCATTTAGTAATCAAAGACAGGTTTAATGAATTTACCCGCTTTTCGGCGTTTGAGCCGGCAGAGCTGTAAACATTCTAAAAAAATTAATGATCGATAAGCTTGAATATACAAACAAACACGAGCTTATATTTTTAGACCAGACACTACTTCCCTTAAAAGAAAAGTACGTAAAGACAAAGAACTACAAGGATGTTGTGGATGCGATCGTGGAGCTGAAACTTCGCGGTGCCCCGCTTATTGGAATAGCTGCAGCCTATGGCATAGTGCTTGGAGTGCATCATTACAGGACAGAGAACAGGAAGAATTTTGAGATACATTTCCATAAGGTCGCTGAAAGTTTCAGGAATTCAAGACCGACTGCAAGGAACCTGTTCTATGCCATTGAAAGAATGAGCAGGGTTTACGATGAGAACTCAGGTAAGGACTTTATTGAGATTGAAGACCAGCTTCTTAGAGAAGCCGATGCGATTTTTGATGAAGATGTTGAAATGTGCAACCGCATCGGGGTAAATGGCGCAGACCTGATAGGCGAGAAGGCAAGTGTGTTAACTCACTGCAACGCAGGTGAACTTGCAACAGGAGGTATTGGAACAGCGCTCGGGATTATCTATACAGCATCAAAGCAGGGCAAGGATGTTTTTGTTTACTCCTGTGAAACACGCCCGCTCATGCAGGGCGCAAGGCTTACAACGTACGAGCTTGAAAAGAATGGAATTGAGTTTGACTTGGTTATTGACTCAATGGCCGCGAACCTGATGAAAGAACAGCAGATCGACTGTGTGATAATTGGTGCTGACAGGATCGCTTCCAATGGTGATGTTGTTAATAAAGTGGGGAGCTACTCGCTTGCAGTGAACTGCGCATTTCACAAGATACCGTTCTATGTTGCAGCCCCCGGAAGCACTATAGATTTTGATATCACAAGCGGCGATTTGATAGAAATTGAAGAGCGCGATGCTGATGAGATAAGAGAGATCAGAGGTGAGAAGATAACAGGTAGTGTACCGGTAATGAATCCGGCATTTGACCTCGTCCCCGCATCACTAATTACTGCTATTGTTACAGAATATAAAGTGCATTACCCTCCTTATAATTTCGGTGGAGTTAAACAAATGTTCCAAAGCTACATTCAGACCATCAGAAAAGACGAAGAATAAATGGCAATAGTAAAAACTGAAGCGGTCATACTGAAGTGTGATAATTACAGGGAAACGAGTAAGATTGTAACATTCTATACTCAGGAATATGGAAAGCTGAGAGGTATTGCCAAAGGTGTGCGGAATTCAAAGACAAAATGGGGCGGAGCACTGCAATCAATGGCTTATGTGAACTTGATATTCTATTTAAAAGAGAACAGGACGCTGCATTTGATTTCGGGAGCTGAACATGCAGGGCAAATACAGAACATTTCTGATGATTATGATAAAATGAGAATCGGTTTCAGGATAGTAGAACTCGTAAACCAAACTACACCGGAGCATCACGAAAACAAAGATCTCTTCAGATTACTTACAGAATCGCTTAAAATGCTGAATGATGCAACTAAAAACTATGTAAATGTGTTATTTAACTTTGAGTTCAGGCTCCTTAAAATACTTGGATTTGAAGTTAGCGCGGAGTTGTACGGGGAAGGAAGTGTTGAAAAATCAAAGGGAAACAAGTATGTTTATGATACAAGAATTGATGCAGGTGATATGAAAATTATGAGTGCATTAAGCAGCGGGAACTTTAATAGTTTAATGACACTTAATATATCCAAATCACAGGAAATTTTCCTTGAAAGGTTTTTTGAGAATTACGTGAGAGATCATTTTGAACATGCAGGGTATCTTAAATCAAAAAGGGTCTTTGAATCAAAGGAGATGATCTTATAATTCCATTCTTACTATTTTTTATTTCAAAATTGTAAAGAAATTAAAGAGGAGAAACAAATCATATGCCTAAAAAATCTATTATAGCAGCCGGATTCGTTGTGCTGCTTTCAATAATCTTCGGTGCAGTGCTGATAGCCAACTTCAGCGGCGTAAAAGTGGTGCACTCCGATTCACAGATAGAGTTCAACACAACTCCGCCTATAACAATAAACCCTGAGGTTAAAAGCCTCAACGATGCATTTGTTGAAATAAGCAAAACAGTGACCCCGACAGTGGTTTATATCCAGGTCAAATCCGGCCCAAAGGATAACCAGCAGCAGCCGGAGGGAAATGACCCGTTCAAGTTCTTTTTCGGACCTGACGGACAGATGCCGGACCCGGGTCCCGAAATGGGAAGCGGTTCTGGTGTTATCATATCCAGAGATGGTTATATTGTAACCAATAATCATGTTGTTAGAGGAGCAGGTGACCACGGAATAAAAGTTGTGCTTACGGATAAGAGAGAGTTTGATGCAAAAGTGATCGGGCTTGATGAAAACACAGATCTTGCAGTGATTAAAATAGAAGCAAACGACTTACCGGTTATGTCGCTTGGTAATTCAGATAATATACAGGTTGGTGAGTGGGTGCTTGCTATTGGAAATCCGCTTGGACTTAATTACACTGTGACTGCCGGTATAATCAGTGCGCTTGGAAGGAATATCGGTATCAACGGAGGCGGTTATGCAATTGAGAATTTCATACAGACCGATGCCGCTATCAATCCGGGCAACTCAGGCGGTGCACTGGTAAACGTTCAGGGTCAGCTTGTCGGAATAAACTCCGCTATCAAGACCAATACAGGTTATTATCAGGGATATGGATTTGCGATTCCCGTTAACATAGTTAAAAACGTTACTGAAGAGCTTATAAAATCAGGAAAAGTTGTAAGAGGGTACATTGGAGTTCAGATCCAGACTGTTGATGAAACAATGGCTAAAGGGCTTGGACTTGATAAAGCCAAAGGCGTACTTGTTCAAAGCGTACAAAAAGGCGGCGGCGGTGATGAAGCAGGCCTTCAAGCCGGTGACGTTATCTTATCAGTTGACGGCAGGGAAGTAAACGCTTCGAACGAGCTGCAGGTAATAATCAACAGCAAACGCCCCGGTGATGTAGCAAAGCTCACAATTTTCCGCGACGGCAAAACTATGGAAAAAGATGTAACTCTAAAACCGCGCCAGGAAGATAGCAACCAGACAACGATGAATAATATGCAGAAGAAGGATGAAACCGGAAATAAAGGTGTTTCATCAACAACAATCAAGACCCTCGGTATCAGTGTACAGGATGCACCGTCATCTTTGAAGGAAAAGCTCAACATTTCAGGCGGTGTACTTGTTACATCGGTTGATAAATTTTCGGACTCATTTTTAAGGGGAGTCCAGGAGGGAGTTGTGATAATTGAGGCGAATAAAAAGAAGGTCAATGATTCGGCTGATCTGGAAAGTGCGATAAGTGACAAAAAGTCAGGGGACTCTGTCCTGCTGAAAGTCATGGATAAAAGCGGCACTGAACGTATCATTGCAGTTAAGCTTCAGTGAATATAGTACATTTTGTAGGAAAACGGCGATTCGTCGCCGTTTTCTGTATTTTTGGCATCACGGGTTTCCAGTATATATTATATTGACATTAAAAACATTTATTTTTAACTTTGCATAAGTATTTTATAAGGTAAATGACGAAAGTTTACGTAGCCATATTTAGTCTATTCTTTGTCTTCGGTACTTTAAGGGTAAGCGCCGATAATAAAGAACAGCTTGTGGATTTTAAGGGTAATCCCGATAAGTTCGAACTCAATCAGAATTATCCCAATCCATTCAACCCATCTACACAGCTTTCGTATGTGCTGAAAGTCGACGGCGAAGTTAAATTAACAGTGTTTAACGTAGTCGGACAGTCAGTTCGCCTGCTTGTGGACGGCTACCAGACAGCCGGTTACTATGAAGTTATGTTTGATGCAAACGAACTTCCTGCAGGAATTTACCTCTATAAGCTCCAGGTCGGCAACTATTCCTCTGTTAAGAGGATGACGCTTGTCAAATAGAGCTTAGAATACCTACAATCTAATATTATTAACTTTACCAGGGGGTAATTCAATTAATGATCAAGATCATTACGAGATTTGTGTTTATAATTCTTGCAATTTTGTTTTCAGCTTCAGCAGTACTCTCACAGTCAGATAATTACTTTGTAATCGATAGCTTCGGAGATCACACTATGCCCGGATGGTATTCAGGCGGCGATCTTGCTATGAAGTATTCTCACAAAGAAGATAACCTTGAAAACGGATATGGCGTAATTTCATCTTCAGCAAAAGTAATTACACCGAATTCGTTTGCTGGACTTGTTCGCAAAGACAACAAAATGCAGGTTGCGGAGGATAATATCCTTTCAGTGATGGTACAGGGTATCAATAACGATATGACTGTGACTGTTCAGGTGCTTTTTGATATGAATAACGACGGCAAGTACGATGAATTGCAGGATGCAAGGCTTGAATCAAAACCGCTCAGCATGAATTTTTCAGGCTGGAAGGAAGTTCACTTCAACATCAATAAGAACGAATTCAGGATAGTATCAAAGAACAAAGATGACGATTTCTC
>JAUQWS010000030.1 GCA_030835025.1 Ignavibacteria bacterium
ATAAATATCATTACTATTAACCTATATATTGAGTGGAGGTAAACAAATGCCAAAGAAGGAACAATCAACTGCATCTTCATGGTGGAAAGAGAGAGGAAAAATCATGGCCATGAAAACAGAATCAAAAACTGAAAAACCGAGATCAAAGAAGGTTGTCAAGACAAAGAAAGCGCAGAAAGCCGAAGAAGGCATGTCATATATTTGTGAAATCTGCGGATGCGAGATGGATTGTGTTTCAGATAGCGCCGGATCTATCATTTGCTGTGAGCAGCCGATGATGCTGATCTGTTGACAATGTTTATTTTTTTTGTCCGGTTTGAAAATCATTTCCTGAAGCTATAAAGTAGGAAAGAAATATTACTATATATCCTGATTTCATGAAAAAACCAGTCGTTGGTGAACATGATGCGCACAAGGTAAGTGGAGACGTTAAGCCACCGGGAAAACTTGGCATACACGGCACCAGTGTTGCATGCGACTTCCAGCAAGAAATCAGATCCTGTGAATGAAATTGACTGCATTTTTTGCAGGGCATGTGAATTACAGTATCCAGTTCGCGCTATCAAAATAACGGAATTATAACCGCAAACTACTTAACCAGGGATCTATAAAAATTTAGTGGAGGAATTGTTCTGTTAGAGGCCATATGCGAAAATTGTGGAAATCCGTTTGAAAATTGTAATTGTGCCTGTCCATATTGCGGCGAGACAATAAATTGCGATTGCTGCATAGGAATGGATGCAGTCACAGGCGGCTGAAGAAGCGGGATGGATTCAAGTGCCAACATCTTGGCCCGAGGCTGTACAAGCTTGAAGAAAGCGGCTATGATGGAGTGGTCCGAAAACCTGAAGACGTTATTGAAGGTAATCGGTCGATTAATCCATAATGTGGAACGTAAGAAAAATTAAAGATTTTCAAAGTTGTTTAACTTGTCGCACATGTCGGTACAACCCATCTTCCATATACAGAAAAATTCCTCTTATACATAACCTATTTACGCCTCAAATCCATTGTATTCTTGAGGTTAGTTATTGTCAGAAGATTATAGCTAGTCTTCATGTCCACAGACCTTGTGCAGTAAAACGAGTCCAAAATTTAAGACAGTTTTAATATGAAAACACATCGTTTTGCCCTATTTTGAATTTGGCATACAAATAGTCTATACATAATTTTACTGCGGAAGGTCTCTGGACACTAATCCTAATGACGTGGATGTCAAGGAAGTTGAGAAAGCGTATATGCTTGCCTACCAACTGAAATGCAAGGGAATTACAGTTTACAGGTACGGAAGCAAGGAAGAGCAAGTATTGTACCTTGGAGATAGGCTGGAAAAATATGTATCTGCAGATGCTGAATACGCAGGCGGATGCGCTGCGCCTGTGTGTCCGGTGTAGTTTTAAATTGAAGTGAAGTATCATAGACGAATATGGATTTTGGAGGAACCGCAGATAAACACGATTCTTATAGCTCCGCTTTTTTCTCTTTCACCTTCTGCACAAGTTCAAAAATCTCATCCGCTCTTTCCCCGATAACGCAGAGAGTTACCGACCCCTCTCCCCCGTTTATACCTCGAGCACCTATCGGGAAGACATCCTCCGCGCCAAGCAGCGTGAGTGCCTGTACCTCGGTAACAACCGTGCCAATAAGCGGCATCATCCCCACAGGGA
>JAUQWS010000031.1 GCA_030835025.1 Ignavibacteria bacterium
GGACTTGGTGCTCTTTTGTATTACTTGCTTATAGATTGAACGGATTCAGACTCTTCCGATTTTCATCTTTAACTTCCACTTCACGTCTTTCTTCTCTTCCTTTTTTCCCCATGCAATTTCAAATTCATCTGATATCAGGTCAAGCGGATTAGTTCCGTTTGTCTTAATATAGTTTTGTGTTGAGGACCATGTATAAAGGAAATTCAGATATTCTTCAAGGTTCCACTCCATATGGAGTACAAATTCCGGGGCTGTAATTAACTCAAAAGGGAATGAAATACTGTTTTCAAAATCCAATGCTCTTTTGTTATCTGCAGGCCAGTAACTTTCCACAAGCTCGTTGATGTATTTTGCTGAAACGCGGTCAACATTTTCGCTTATCATGTTGTCATAATACACCCAAACTGCAATAACTCCCCCCGGCTTCAGAACACGCTTCACTTCTTGGTAGAACTTATCGGTATCAAACCAGTGAATTGCCGTAGCTACGGTCAAAAGGTCAATAGAACCGGTCTCCAGCATGCTGTTTTCTGCTGTTGCAACCCTGTACTCAATCTTAGAATGCGGAACAGCATGCTCAAGCTGCGAGGAGCTTGCATCAGTTGCAATAACCTTTTTGAAAAACGGTGCGAGGCCAATAGCTGCCTGTCCGCTGCCTGTGGCACAATCCCATGCAGTTTCATGAGCAGTTACCAGTGAACTGAGATACTCAAAAAGTTCAGGCGGATAGCCCGGCCTGTAACGGGAGTACTCCTTAGCCTGTGCCGAAAAGTGGTCCTTAAATTCCAATTACCTGTGGGAAAAATGATCCGAAATATACTTAAAGCTTACATCATACCTGTACTGCACATTCATATGCCCGTCGTTGAATTCAAGATGAGTATATTTGAAGCCGTTTTCCCTCAGTTTCGAACAGTATATTCTTGCCCCTGCCTGAAGATTAAACTCATCTTTCACTCCGCAATCCACGTAAATCAGCTTAAGCTTCCCGAGATTCTTTTTGTACTTGCTAACAAGCCTGACGGGGTCAAATTTCTGCCATTTTTTCCAGATCTCCGGGATTATCTCTGCAGTGTAAATATCAAACGGAAGGTCAAAGTTATATTCTTTTCTTTTTGGATTAGGAGAGTAGCATGCTGCCATTCCAATAGTGTTCAAGACGTTATGAAAATCGCTGTTTTTCGGCTGCCGTTGATCAAGCTGGGTTTTGATGAAATTCGCAACAGCCTTATGCCCCTTGCCGTAACGCTGGATCTGTATCACAAAAGGTGCGAATCCATAGCTATAGCAGTATTCAAAGGCTGAATCACCCGAGTGGGTAGCCATTAAACCGAATACTTCAGGGTGACGCATTGCAAGCCACATTGCTCCATAGCCCCCCGAAGATTTGCCTACTATGCAGCGTGAAGCAGCTTTTGGTATTGTATTGAATACTGAATCAACAAACGGTACAATTTCCCTGACAAGATAGTCTTCATATCTTCCGGTTGCCGAAGAGTTCACATACTGCGAGCCGCCGTATTTTGTGAAACAATCGGGCATTACAACTATCATTTCTTTAATTTTGCCTGTCTTTATCAGCCTGTCAAGCCTCTGCTGAATATTCTCTGAATATGCAGATACATTCATGTTCATAGCCCCGAAACCGGTGAATCCCATTATTAAGTAAGCAACAGGATATCTCTTTCTGAATTTGCGGTATGATGGCGGCAGATAAACCAGCAGATTTCTCCGGTAAGGATCTTTAAGCGGATTGTTTTTGAGTATCCTGCTTGAGTGCTTGATAACTACAACTTCGCTTTGCATATTCTTAGAGTTTAAATTTCAGGTTTTTCAGTTCTTCGTAAGTATCGTAATCTGTAAGATCAAAGTGCAGGGGAGTAATTGATACATAATTTTCACGAACTGCGGCAATATCAAATTCCGTGGAATCATCCCTGTATACCATTTTGCCCGTCAGCCAGTAATAATCCCTTCCGTTGGGATCGGCGCGGACTTCGAATGCATCTTCCCAGTATGACTTGCCCTGTTTGGTTACAATGACACCTTTAATATCCTTTTCGACGGCGTTTGGAATATTGATATTCAGCAGTGTGCCCCTGTGGATATTTATCTTCTTATCTACGATTATGCTTTTTACTATCCTGCCTGCGACTTTTGATGCAGATGTAAAATCGATCTTATCAAAAGTTGTGAGGGATAGAGCTATGGAGGGAATTCCGAGTATCGCACCCTCAGTTGCAGCAGAAACAGTACCTGAATAGATGATGTTTATGGCAGTATTTGCTCCGTGGTTTATACCGGATACAACCAAATCGAATTCTACATCCTTGTAGAAAAAGAGTACTCCTATTTTCACAGCATCAGCAGGTGTGCCTTCAATTGCCATTCCGACAAATTCATCACCGTCATAATGTTTATATGCCCTGATAGGGTAGAAAATGGTTATTGAGTGTCCGACAGCGCTTTGCTGCCTGTATGGAGCGCAGACATAGACATTTGCAAATTGTTTTAGCTCTTTTACAAGCTTCTGCAATCCCGGGGCTTCTATCCCGTCATCGTTTGATACAAGTATATTTGGTTTACTATTCATTGTCTTAAAAGCATCCAGATTTCGTCGAGAAGTTTTTTTAGGTTTTCGCCTGTTACAGCCGATATTTTAAGGATCGGTATCTTGACTTTCGATTTGGAAGTTGTGAACTTTATCCTGCTCAAATCCTTTTTCTGCTCGTCAGATAGCGTGTCGGTTTTCGAGAAACAGATTATTCTGGGTTTTTCCAGAAGAGTTTTGTCGTAACTTCCAAGTTCATTTATCAGGACTTCATAATCTTCCTTCCTATTTTCATTATACGGGATAGTGGAAGAATCGAGCAAAAATACCAATACTCTGGTCCTTTCAATATGCTTAAGGAAGCGGATACCAAGACCCTTTCCGGTATGAGCTCCTTCTATCAGTCCCGGAATATCTGCGACAACAAAGCTCTGATAATCCTTATACTTAACAATGCCAAGATTCGGCTGAAGTGTAGTGAACGGATAGTCAGCTATCTTAGGTTTGGCAGCGGATATCTTTGAGATAAGGGTAGATTTGCCGGCATTTGGTAGCCCAACAAGCCCAACATCGGCGATTAGCTTCAGCTCGATCTCGATCTCCATTTCCTCACCCTTAATACCCGGTTCTGCAAAACGGGGAGCCTGGTTAGTGGAGGTAGCAAACCTTGCATTTCCTTTTCCGCCTTTTCCGCCAAGTGCCGCAAGATACGAATCACCGTTTTCAACAAGGTCAGCAAGTACTTTACCTGTTGCTGCGTTTTTGATTATACTGCCGCACGGGACAAGAACAATAATATCATCACCGCTTCTGCCGGTCTTATCGCCGCCGAGCCCGTGCTTGCCGTTTTGAGCTTTGTAAATCCGGTTATATCTGAAATCTATCAGTGTAGCAAGCGAGTTATCTGCTTTAAAAATAACATTCCCTCCCTTACCGCCATCGCCGCCGTTGGGTCCGCCCTTGGGAACGTATTTCTCCCTTCGGAAGCTTACACAGCCGTTTCCGCCGTCTCCGCTTCTGATCTTTATCTTAACATTATCTATTAACACTAACTTGCCTTGCTGTTATTGGGTTTTAGGTAGTCTTTTACGAAATGATTGTGAAGTATGTCTACAAATTTCACCGCTTCTTCTGAAAAATAATCTACCTTCTGTTTATTGAAGATATCTTCAATTACGTTTGAAGCGTCAAGCCAGTTCTTCTCATTCAGTACCGACTTAACCGACTCTAAAAAAAGTTTTTGATCTTTTGAGAATATAGATCTCTGGATCTTTTTCCTGTAAGTTACTTCACAGAAAAGGTCATCGAACTTGTTCTGCAGCTTCTGTTCTTCAGTCAGTTGTACAGGCGGAACAAGGTCCTTGAACTGCGATACAAACATCAGGTCATTGGAATAAATGTCTTCATCAATAATAAGCTTTCTCTTCTCTATTTCCGGCATCATTGATTCATTCTCGCGAATCAGCCTGATGTTTATTTCAGGGATATCAAGCGGGATCTGTTCTTTTGCCTGCAATACTTTTTCAACTTCCTGGTTTGAAGCATCCTTGTTAATAAGCAGAGATTTTGCCTCCGAAATTATTCTGTTAACTTTCTCCTCCGAAACATCGGTATCCTGAGTTTGTTTTGGTGCTTTCTGTGTCTCAGGGTTCATCAGGCTGATAGCTTCCTGAATAAAGATCTCGTTGCTGAAAAATCCGTCAACTCTTTTCTTGATCTCCGGAAATCCCTTATCCTGGAAATAGACCGATAGTATTTTCTTCGGTATCTTGATGTTTATAGGGTTGTTTTCGCCAAGATCATGGAAAAAGTAATACAGAAGCTTTACAAGATTCATCCTCTGAGAATCTTTGTTCGCACCGGTGATCTCTTCGTGCAGCTTATTATTCACTTCATTCAGCAGATGCTCTATCTGTCCGTAAGATACTACCTCAAGGGAATTCATATTTATGAAGTCCGCTATTTGCATAGTGTAATAACCATAGAACTGGAAATACTCAAGCCTGTGAAAAATGAAATTAACCGGACGCGTTTCCACATCTCCAAATAGGAATTTGAGTATTGTATTCTTTGGCTTAATTACATAATTGATATTGAAGATAATGGCTTTCCTGAGGATATCTTCAAAATCGATCTTGTTAAGCGGAATGTCATGATTCGGGACGTAATACTCTACAAAGCTGATGATAAAAGGCGGGAGAGATGAATTCCCGATCTGGCTGAATGATATTCTGCCCGCCGGAAATTCAAGCAAAGCAATGTAATCATCAAATTTCCTATCGGCGAAATCCCTGAACATCTGACCGGTTATACCTCCTTATGATGATATATCTCTCTTACAGCTCTCTGTTGGATAATTCTTTTTTCAGCTGAGAAATATGCCATGTTATGTTGATTTCCTTGGGGCATGCTTCGATACAGTTGAATATGGTATGGCATCTCCAGATTCCGTCGGGAGTATCAATTATATCCAGCCTTTCGTCAGAAGCATCATCTCTTGTATCGAATACAAATCGATATGCCTTCAAAAGTGCAGCGGGGCCGATGTAATTCTCGTTCGTCCAGGTAGAAGGGCAGCTTGTTGTACAGCAGGCACACAGAATGCACTTTGCGGATTCAAACAGTTTTTCGGCATCTTCATTCGATTGCAGTCTTTCGGAATCAGAAGGTACAGGGCTCTTATTGATAAGGTATGGTTTTACCGCAGTGTACTTGTCATAAAAATCCGTCATATCCAGGATAAGATCCTTTACGATAGGCATTGAAGGCAGAGGTTCTATCACGATCGGCTTTTTTGTATTAAGGTCTTTAAGGAGAGTAGAACACGCAAGGTGGTTCTTGCCGTTTATTCTCATTCCGTCAGAGCCGCATACTCCGTGCGCACATGAACGCCTGAACGCTAGCGTTCCGTCATGTTCCCATTTTATCTTATGGAGGCAGTCAAGAACCGTCATGTTATCCTGTCCTTCGAACCTGTAACTTTCGTAGTGAGGCTCTTTATCCTTTTCAGGGTTGAATCTGAGTATTTTAAATGTTACTTCCATTTTAGATATGACTTAATTTTCTCTTTATTCTGATTTTATGTTAAGCCGGTTCAGTATTTTCTTTCCATCGGCTGGAACTGCGTTATTTTGACCTTCTTATACTCTATTTTGGGTTTGCCCGTTTCGCTTTTCCAAATGAAAGTATGTTTCATCCACTCAGCATCATTCCTTTTTGGGAAATCCTCGCGGGTATGTGCTCCGCGTGATTCATTTCTGTTTAAAGCACTGTCATTAATACTTTCTGCTATATCAAGCAAATTGCCAAGCTCAATTGCTTCAATAAGATCTGTATTAAATACCTTTGTTTTATCCTGAATGGAGATGTTCTTGTATCTTTCTTTCAGTTCTTTGATATGAATCCTGTTTTCTGCAAGCTCTTTTTCATTCCTGAAAATGCCGCATTTATCCATCATGTTCTGCTGCAGTTCTCTTCTTATTACCGGGACCTTTTCATTTCCGCTCTGGTTCAAAATCTTCTCTTTCAATTCCTTCGTCCTTTCAAACGGGTCAGCCTTGAATTTGCTGTACTCTGCTGACTTAAGGAACTCTCCTATTTTCTTGCCGCCTCTTCTGCCGAAGACAACTATATCAAGAAGCGAGTTAGTACCAAGCCTGTTTCCGCCGTGTACAGATACACAGGCGCATTCACCTGCTGCATAAAATCCTGAAACTGTTTTACCGGTATTATCTGCCAATACTTCCGTATCATAATTCGTTGGAATTCCTCCCATTGCATAATGTGCAGTAGGCTGGATAGGCACGCATTCCTTAGTGGGCTCAACACCCAGGTAAGTTCTTGCAAAGCCAGTTATTTCAGGGATCTTCTCATCGATGACCTTCTTACCCAAATGGGTAAGATCAAGATTGATGTAATACGTTCCGTCACTGCCAAGTATGCCTCTGCCTTCTCTGATCTCAGATATAATTGCCCTTGAAACCATGTCCCTGGGAGCGAGGTCTTTCACGCTTGGTGCATAGACTTCCATGAACGGTTCGTTAGCATTGTTCCTTAGTATTCCGCCTTCGCCTCTTGCAGCTTCTGAAACCAGTATTCCAAGTCTCCACAAACCGGTCGGGTGGAACTGGAAGAACTCCATATCTTCAAGCGGCAAGCCTGCCTGGTAAACCAGGGCACAGCCGTCACCCGTACCAACGTGGGCATTTGAGGTTATCCTGAAAGCTCTTCCGAAACCGCCTGTTGCAAACATAATTGCTTTTGCGTGGAAGACGTGAATCTCTGAGGTCGCCATATCAATAGCCGTGAGCCCTTTACAAACACCGTCTTCAATTATAAGATCTGTAATGAAATATTCTGAATAGAAATTCACGTTATTTTTTATGCAGTTCTCATACAGAGTTTGAAGCATAACGTGCCCGGTTCTGTCCGCTGAATAGCATGCACGGTTAACCGGAATTCTCTTGGAATTAGGGTCATTTGGATTTTCTAGCTTAGTATGCCCGCCGAATTTGCGCTGTGCAATTTTTCCCTCCTTAGTTCTTGAAAAGGGCATACCCATATGCTCCAGCTCAATAATAGCCCTGGGTGCATCCTGGCACATTATTTCAATGGCATCCTGGTCGCCCAGGTAATCTGAGCCTTTTACCGTATCGAACGCATGATCAAGCCATGAATCGGGCTCCTCGTTGGATAGTGCTGCACAAACACCGCCCTGTGCAGTACCTGTATGCGAACGTGTCGGGAAAACTTTTGATATGACTGCGCAGGAATATTCTTTTGGGATCTCAACCGCTGCACGGAGTCCTGCACCGCCCGCACCAACTATTACAACATCAAATGTGTGTATCATTATAGTAAAAAAATTAGTTTAATTCTCTGATCGCTTTAAGCAGGTCAGCTTTCTTCTTGTTCTCTTCGGGTGAATATGAATATATGCTTTTCAGATCCATGTAATAGATCATAGCTTCAAACTTCTTTCGCTCTTTAACGGCTATCATTCCCAGATAGTAAGGAATATCGAGAAAATAAGTGGAACCGTAAAGGGTCATTTCTTTTTCATACGCCGTTTCAATATACTTCTTTGCTTCTCTGTAATCGTTGTATTTATTATAATAGATCGAGCCGATCTGAATATAAGCCTGTGTATAAGACGGGTCTTTTTTCAGGACCTTTCTGTATTCTCTGATGGCACTTTTATTCTTCCCCATGCTTTCGTAAATAGTGCCTATCTGATAGCGGAGGTAAATATCTGAAGTGTCTTTTGCAGACATTTTTTCGTAAAACTCAAGAGCTTTCTTGTATTCCTTTGATGACGTGTAAGCGCTTGCCAGGCTTGATGACAACAGACTCAACAGACTATCGGACTGGAAACGGGTCTTGATCGAGTCGTACAGCCCCTCTGCTTTGTTGAAACTCTCACAGTAAACGTAAAGGTCCATCATTTCCTTGTATACGTTGAATGAATCGGGTGCAATGCTTAAACACCTGTTGTAGAAGCTCTCAGCTTTGTTGAAATTCATTCTGGCAATTGAATCCTGCTTCACTACAAACGTATCAAGGACCTTCATTGTGTCCTTCTGTTTCACATAGTACCAATTGTAAGTAGCCTCTGACTTGTAGTTATTTGCAAGCCTTAGATTTGAGAAATAAAGGCTTTCCTCGCGTTTCTTCTTTGCTTCTTCGTTGTTATCAATGTTGGCAAGATCAACCGAATTCATAAAATAAACAAAGCTGTTCAAAGCTATTGCAAAATTCAGGTTGCCGTAACCTGTGTATGTGTATGTTGTGATACCGACTACCTCACCCTTGCGGTTGAAGAGCGCCCCGCCTGAATTACCCGGTGAAATTGCAGCTGTTATCTGTATGACTTTCTCAAAATTCTTTTCGATGGGCATATAAGTTACTGGGTCTGTAAAAGACACCTTCTCATTTTCCCTGATGCCTGCAACAATACCCTGTGATATCGTATATTCATATCCCAGCGGGCTGCCTATTGCAAAAACTTCCTGCCCCACCTTAAGTGCGTCTGAATTGCCGATCTTTATTGTAGGGAATTTAGCGCCATTGGAGTATTTTATCCTCAAAATCGCCATATCATTCTTTTCATCTATTATGAGCAGCTCAGCATCGTAGAATTTCCCGTCGCTTGTCTTAATTAATAGACTGTCTATACCGTCAACTACGTGGTAATTGGTTCCAATAAGTCCGTCTTCGGAGAATATGAAACCGCTGCCGTTAAGCAGTGTAGTATCAATTGTTGTATATGAATAATAGGAGTAATAATTATTAGTATGATACCAAATAGAAACAAGCGCAGGTTTATTCATTTCTATGATCTCTTCAGCGTTGAAGTAATGCGCTGTATCCTTCAGGGATTTGTTGTGCAGAGGCGCTTCCTGTTTTTTATCCTGTGCTGTTGAAACCGCAAACATCAAAACAATTGCCAGTACTGCTGTGATAATATTTCTTGTCAAATTGATATTAATTAGTTCGTATGTAAAAAGCGGAAATCTTCTATTTACCTTTCCACTTCGGTTTGCGTTTTTCAACAAAAGCGCCCATGCCTTCTTTCATATCCTCAGAAGCAAAAAGAAGGTAAAATGCTTTTCTTTCGTATTCAAGCCCGCCTTCGATTGTAGTATCAAACGCTTTCAGGATTGAATCTTTGGCCATCTGAAGGGCAATTGGAGGCATTGATGCAATTTCCTTTGCAAGCGCAACGGCTTCCTCAATAAAAACTTCATCATCAGCAAGGCGGCTTACAAGCCCGGCTTCATACATTTCGCGTGCTGAGTACATTCTGCCTGTCAATATCATTTCCATTGCCCGTGCCTTGCCAATTGCGCGTGTCAATCTCTGCGTTCCCCCGGCTCCCGGAATGACACCAAGCTTTATCTCCGGCTGTCCGAATTTAGCTGACTCTGCGGCGACGATCATATCACACGCCATCGAAAGCTCGCATCCGCCTCCGAGAGCAAATCCGGATACCGCTGCAATTACAGGTTTTTTTATCTTCCTTATCTTATCCCATACTGCGAACTGGTCGCGGATATGCATATCTATGGCGCTTTGAGTTGCCATTTCTTTTATATCTGCTCCTGCCGCAAAAGCCTTTGCGCTGCCTGTTATGATTATGCAGCCTGTTTCACCATCTTTATCAAATTTTTGTAAGGCGTCCAGCAGCTCACCCATTAGTTCAATATTCAGCGCGTTCAAAACATCAGGGCGGTTGAACTGGATCTGCCCGACTTTTAGGCCGGCAGAATTATCGATTTTTGTAACTATTATGGTTTTGTAGGCAGGCAATTCTGACATGAAATAAACTGATTTTGCTTAATTAATTAGCAAAAATACAGAAAATGTGAGATAGTTACAATATAATAACGCTTTTATGGCTTTTTAAGCTTTGCTTTTCAGCTATTCTTGGACTTATATAGAGCAGAATTCTTAATCTTTTCTTCATCACCTTTTTCGATGACCTCCAGTTTTCCAAGGAACTCAACATTTGCTCCGCTTTCAATTTTCACTCCGCCTTTTATGGTCACATTGGAGCTTTTTCCAAAGACTACATTTGCGCCTTTGCCTATTATGACTTTGGGCTGCTCGGTTTGTACGCCTTTGACCATGAAAACCGTTCCGCAGTAACTGCATTTGATCTTGTTCTCTTCAAGCTCGTTCAATTCATTGGAACCGCATTGAGTACATTCAATTTTTTCCAGATCCATTTGTGATTATATTTATTCTATTATTAAAGTCTTTTCGCGTTTGCTGAAATTGCGCCAGATGATAGCTCCGAAAATTATGGCTCCTCCTATTATTGAGTATACGGAGGGAGTCTCGCCGATCCCTATGAATACCCATATCGGGTTAAACATAGCTTCAAGTGTGGCAATTATCATCGATTCTGTAGCCGAGACATATTTTATTCCTTCATTGAATATTATGTAACTCACTCCGATTTGTATTGCTCCCATATAAAGAAGTATGAGTGATTGTGTTACATCCAGCGTGAAATCAGGAAAAATAATAAAGAAAGCAATTACTGCAACAAGTGTATTGCCTGTAATAACAAAATACAGTGTATTTTCTGATCTATGCTTAACTTTCTTGTATTTAAGAAGCAGACTGAACATTGCAAAGCAGATACCTGAACAGATAGCTAACAGGTTGCCGTAGATATTTCCAAGCTCCAGTTTGCCGAAGAAAAAGAGTATCATTCCTCCAATACAAATCAGAATGGTTATGACATTCTTTGGCTCGAATTTTGTTTTCAACACCAGTGGTTCAAGAACTACAAGGTAAACCGGAGCTGTGAACTGAAGGAAGATTGCGTTTGCGGCAGTCGTCATTTTGGTCGCAATCACAAAAAGAATCAATATACCTGCATAAAAAACCGCAGCAAGGTTGGAGACCTTGTCAAACTCAAATTTAAGGTGCTGCCTGCGGATAAGAGTAATTGCATAAACCGTCAGTGCGGCTATCAGCGAACGGAAAAATGATATCTGGAAGGCATTTATGGTAAGGTACTTGATGAAGAAGCCGCTGGTGCTCCATAAAAACGCTGTGAACGAGATATAGATAAGGCCCTTACGATGTTCAGGAATCATACTCATTCTGCAATATCCTGTTAAATATAAAGTAATTCAATGAAATATCTTTTATATTTGGAAATGCTTAAGTGCAGGAATTGCGGTGCTGAATCCGCGGGAAAATATTGCGTTAAGTGCGGCCAGGAAACGGAACCGAAAAGGCTTGCTGTCAGAACTATCCTGAATGATGTTACCCACGGAATTATCCACTGGGAAAACAGTATTCTGAAAACATTTAAGAACCTCGTATTTTCCCCGGGGAAGACTGCTTCAGGTTATATCAACGGGGCGAGAAAGAGCTTTGTAAAGCCTTTTACATATTTCATTTTTATTCAGACTGTATATGTTATTGTGTTTCACTGGATGAGCGGCAAATTCTTCGCGTTTTTGAATCTGGCGATGAACAATCCGCAGAACATACAGGAAGCAGCCTCAAGATTTCAGCAGATCATCAACACGTATGTTAATTATCTCAATTATTTTATGCCATTGGTCTTTGCATTTTACCTTTGGCTTTTCCTTAGAAAGAAGACCGGTTATAATTATGCGGAGTTTATTGCCGCAGCACTTTACTGGATTGGTACTACACTTGTTTTCGGAATAATATTGATGCTTCTTGCATATATTGATATAAGGATTTGGAACGTGCGGTTTTTTGTGAACCTTATTTACCTTATGTTCGCTTTCAGCCAGTTTTCGGGTTCCCCAAACTTTTCTTCTCTGCTTAAAGGGTTCTTTGCTGTTGCGCTGAGTTATATAACATTTTCGCTGCTTGTTACCGGACTAGTTGCATTGTATTTTCTTTTCACAAGCGGCAGGGTATCATTTTCTTAATTCTTCTTTCCTGCAATGTTTGCTATGGTAGGAGAAAAGAATACTGAGTCAGGATCGTTCCTGTGGTCAACCCAGTCTTTCAGCATTTCATCTCCGAGCTCCTGTGTAGTGATACCCATATCAACCATTTGCTGAACGTGAACAGTAAAGAACTTATCAGCCCACCTGAAGACACCGCTATCGGGTCCGCCGCACTGGCCTACGGGATAGTACTCAAATACGCTTAGATTCCTTTCCTTGAACATTTTCGGCAGCTTCGCCCCGATATAAGGGTCTCCTCCACCGTGCCTCCAGTATGACCTGACAGTCTCAGCCATTTTATCAAACGCACCTCCATTGGGGTAAAGCAAGAGCCCTTCGTAAGCATAATCCATTATTGCCAAAACACCACCGGGCTTCAGTGTTCTTGTTAGCTTTTCCAGAAACAGGCCCGGATCGGGGACAAATGCAATTACCCATCTGGCAAATATCATATCATATTGGTTATCAAGAAACTCGGAATCTTCAACCGTGCCCAAAACAGCGTGCATATTATTCCAGTTGTTCTTAAAACATTCACCCCTGAAATAGTCCAGGTACATTTCCGAAGGCTCCAGTGCTGTAATTGCACCAGTGCTGCCAACTCTTTGTCTTAGGTCAAAAGCCGCAAACCCCGGTCCGGAACCCACATCAAGTACTTTCCAGCCTTCTTTAATCCCAAGTTTATCAAAAAAACCCTCTGTGATCCCTTTCCACACGCCGTGCTGAAAACGCAGGCGCTCAAGTTCGTATTCGCTGATACCCAGAATATATTCTTCAGATTTTTTCTTCATTGATTGATTATTTTCACAAATATACCTGTGTTTGTTGAGTGTTGCCACCGATAAATGAACATTAAATAAAAAAAGGTGATAATCACATCACCTTTATAAATAAATTATTTGAATATTCTGATTTACCTGTTATCAACAAACATGCTTATCGGATTTGAGGCAACATCAATACTTTTTACAATTTCAAATTCTTTAAGATCAATTATTGAAAGTTTTGCCGCTCCCTGGTTTGATACAACTGCAAAATTACCATCCTTTGTTATGACAACAAATGTAGGCATAAGCAAGCCGTGAACTGTTTTATAGACCTCGTCTTTAAGAGCATCAATAATTGTCAGTGAATTATCTTTCACATTGGTTACCAGTACATACCTGTTATCCGGAGTGATAGTGATTCCGCGGGGGGAAGGGATATTTTTTATTTTAAATATTACGGAATCCTTTTCTATATCTATTTTAGCAACTTCAGTAGAATCATAATTCGCCAGGTAACCGAATCTGTTATCCGTTGTGAAAGCCATTGCCATCGGTCTTCCGCCTGTTTCAATTTTACCCGTAATTCTGTTTGTGAGAGGATCCAGAACATAAATGTAGGGATTAAATATCTGCGGCATATATATTTTACCTTTATTTTTAAGGTAGTACATCGGACCAGTACAAAATTCACTCGATTCTGAAGCGGAATTATTTTCGGTATTTAAAATAAACAGTCCGCTTGCTGACTGGTGGGTTATCAGTACCTTTTTTTGCTCCGGAAGCTCAAGAAGTGCTGAAGGTCTTTCACCTGTTTTTACAGTGGCCACTGTTTTATTTGTTTTCGTGTCATACACTGTCACATCATTTGAATTAAAATTTGCAATATAGCCCCTGGTGCCGTCACTTGAGACGATCGATACATCAGACCCCTTGCCGCATGGTATCTGTCCAATCATCTTCATTTCGGCGGGATCAAGCACAGTAACAAAATCATTCGATATATGTGAAACATAAATAAGCCCGGGCTGAGATATCTTTTCATATTTATCTGGTAAAGTATAACTCTTTTGCTCTTCTGTGAATTTTTCTGAAGCGCATGAAGCGAAGAATATTGAAACAAGAACAAGTATAAAGCCGGTTATCTGTTTCATATATTTGGTATTATTTTAGAAGAACCATCTTATTTACTTTAGAATAATTCCCTGATGTTAATTTATAAAAATATACGCCGCTGGGGTAATTTGCTGCATTCCATTCAACTTCATATGTTCCCGGCTGTAATTGTTCGTTAACAAGGGTGGAAATTTCCCTTCCAAGAGCATCGAATATTGACAATTTAACAAGATCCGATTTTGGAATATCAAAGCTTATCATTGTAGAAGGGTTGAAAGGGTTTGGAAAATTTTGGTACAATGAATATGAGACTGGGACAATATTAAAGCCCGTACTTATTACCGGTACAGGATAATCAAGAATAGCAGTCCATATGCTTAATGAGCCTGACTGAAGCCGTGTCCAGATAGGACGGACAATACCCCTGTGCGCTGTGATGTTAATGTAATCACCGAAGAAAACACCTGACGATGGGGTAAAAGGCGTTTCACTTACCCTGAAATCAGAAAAAGTTGCTCCGCCGTTTGTTGAACGGGCAACAAACACATCTGTCCGGGTATCATTGTAATTGCGCCTGTCATAAAATACTATATAAATATAGCCTGTGTACTGGTCAACTGCCATCCATGTAAAGAATTGTTCCTTTCCGGTTTCATCATAATTAACTTTTACAGGCGCTGACCATGTCAGCCCCTCGTTTGTGGATTTAATCAGCTTAACGTCATGATCACCGGGAGCAACTGAATCCACAAAGTTTATGTAAATCGTTCCCCTGTAGGGGCTGTTGCTGATATCGCAAATGGTTACAGGCATTCCGTTTGCACGCTGTATGCCAGCAATATCCTGGTCCCAGCCGCCTTTCTGGTCACAAACATAAATATCATCTGTGAGCCATGTGTTTCCCCCGTCCGATGATTTATCGAAGAAAATTCCGTAAATGGAATTTCTAACCTTTGGTCCTGCCCATGCAACATACAAATTACCATTAGGTCCGACAGTTGGAACAGCGCCTTCTACAGTATTATCACCGTCAATTCCGTCACCCCCAATTTGGTTGATTCTAACCGCGGGGTCAAGCCATGAAATTCCGCCATCTGTCGAACGCGAGAACAATATGTTAGAGCTATCCGCCGAGCCATAGGAATTAAACTGTGTCCATGTTGCATAGAGCCAGTTACCTCTCGTACCTCCTGTCCAATCCACACAAGCCCATTGTTTATCCTGGTCTTTTGGCGGATTTAAACCCATATAACTTCCCGGATTATTCCATGTCATGCCTGCATTAGTTGATTTCTGGCAGACTATCCTGTCAATCCAGCTTCCCCCTGAAGAAGGATTTGAAAGATGAAAAAAGTAAAAATTTCCAAGAGTATCGCATATAATTGTGGGGTCACCCCAAACGCCATACTGGCTTGAAACAAGCGTCCCGCTCGTCCAGTTGAATCCGCCATTTGTGGAATAATAGAAGAAGTTAATGTTAGCCCCTGCAACAAGCTGGTTCAGGTTTTTGGGATTAACACAAATACTTACCTCTTCAGGTCCCCCTGTATTGCTTATCATAACGTTGATAAACGGCTGTGAGCTAAGGCTTACAGTTATTAATACAGCCAGAATAAGTGTAGAATATTTCATTGTAATTAGATTAAAGTTTTTAATTACTATTTGATTAAAATCATTTTTTCCGTTTCTGAAAAACCTTGTCCTGATTCTCCTGCGGTCAGCCTGTAAAAATATACACCGCTGGGGTAATCCGCTGCATTCCACTCAACTTCATAAGTCCCCGGCTGTAATTGTTCGTTAACAAGGGTGGAAATTTCCCTGCCAAGAGCATCGAATATTGACAATTTAACAAGGTCCGATTTTGGAATATCAAAGCTTATCATTGTAGAAGGGTTGAAAGGGTTTGGATAATTCTGATACAGCTCAAATTTATCCGGCAGCTCATTATTTGAAGTAACACCTGTTGTGATGGGTCTTAGCTGCACATTAAGCGTTGTTGCGGAATCATTCTTTGCGAAAACATTATTGACCTGTTTTGTGTAGTACCCTGGAGCTGAAAACGACAGGCTGTAAGTTCCCTGGATTATCATTCTGTAGTACCTGCCAAATAAGCTATCCGAATATACCTCGGAGCTGTCCATATCAAAACCGGGAATTGTAACTTTTGCTTTCACAGGCAAACCCGTCAGGGAATCCGTAACTGTTCCTCTTATACCATATAGAGTCTGTTCTATGTATCCAAGCAGTGACCTGTAATTATACTCCCAGTGAGCGGGAAGCTGTGCCGGGGGCAGAAGCTTTGTATCTGAAATTTCTATTGTTACTTCTCTGCCGTGCCTGTAATAGATCTGGTAATCCTGCCTTGAGCCGTGAACATAATACCACGCATAACCGTTCGTAATTCCGTTTACAAATTCATTCATGTAGTTTGAAGGGGCATGCGCGTGGACCGTATCAGCGTATTTTCTGCTTACTCTTACCCACCATCCGTCATCTGAAGAAAGCCTTGCCCAGCTATCCCAGGGATAATTTACTACTTCTGCTCCGCCGTGAAAATTAGCCGAGAGCCTGAAGTAATTGGTTCCGGCTATATTCATAAAAACCTGTGTTTCAGCCTGCAAATTCGGATTGCCGGGGTAATCAACTCCCGGATAATTCCTGTTAAGATCAACATTGTTTGCATTATAGCGCACGGCACCATTTACGGTCCCGTTCCCTCCGCGGTAAGTGCCGTCGGGATTGCCGTTCGGGTTTATCCATATTTCAACATTGTTAACAAGCTCAGCAATCTTTGGATTAGCCGGATATTGCGTCAAAAGGTAATCTACCAGTCTCAGCATTAATACATAACCGGTTGTTTCATCACCGTGCATTGTTGATGTGTACATGAACTTTGGCTCGGGCTCGGGAGTATTTACATTATCAGAGATTACTGCAAAAATTATCTGCCTGCCCTGAACGGTTGTGCCTGCATTAACAATTCTGCAAAGGTTTGGATAAGTTGCGGCAAACTGGTTCATCATCGCAACGTATGCCTCATAAGTAGGGTATGAATCCCATTCCATTATTTCATCCGGGTCACTCTTCATGTTCGGGTCAAACTCAATTTCTCCGGGGTGCTTTAGAACTTTGAAGCATATGTTAAGTTTAAGAAAATTCTCAAACTCAGTTGCGTTGGCGTATGCGAAGACAGTACCGGACTTCAGATTATCAACAGAAATGATCCTTGATATCTCATTTATTCTTGCCTTATCAAATACCTCAAATGAAAAGTAAACTTCTCCCTTGGTTTCAAGATACTGATATGCTTTGGTCTTTTCGGAAGTAATATCCTGTGTTGAAATGAACTGCGCAAGAGAAACTGTGCAAAATAAATAAATCATCAAATTTTTCATAGTAGTTTTTGGAAATTATAAAAAACACTTATCCTTAAGGATAAAATTACCGTTTTGCAGAAAAATAGCCTATGATTTACTGCATATTTAAATATGATTAAAATAGCCGTATAAACAGCAAAAAATTAATAATTTAAATGAAAAAGCCGGGAATCAATCCCGGCTTTTAATGCATCAATTGAAAGGCAACTCAAAATTCCGCGCTAATTCCGATTGTTGGCAAGATTCCAAGGTTCCTGTTTTCGATAACCTTTCTTTCAAAAGGATCCCACCTGTACTCAAACAGATTCTCTTTGTTATAAATATTCTGAATATCTATGTAAGTTGTAAGTGCCCATGCATTGAACATCCACTTCTTTTCTGCGCGCACATCAAGCCTGTGGTAAACGGGGAATTTTTCAGAATTGTACTGATCATAATTTATGCTGCCGTCAGCCGGATTTATCGGAGTATACGGTCTGCCGCCTGCAAGCCTGAACTTTGCGCTCAGCTCCCACATTTTTCCGGGTTTATATCCTGCATTAATATTGAAGACAAAACGGTTATCCCAGTCAGAACGTCTTTCAATTCCATCAAGCGCCCTGTACTTAACATCACTGTATGAAAAGCTTAAGCTTCCGTAAAAGTTATTTTTTAAAGCCTTCTGCAGGAAAAGTTCAAATCCTTTCGCATTCCCCGAACCTTCGCTTAGGAGTTTTTCCAATCCAAATGAATTTTCAGATTCAAAGCTCGCATTATTGGCAAGGATTACGTATGGTCTCCTTTCGCTGACAGGGTAATACTTATAATCCTTATAATATATTTCAAATGTTAATTTCGTGCTTTCATCAAACAGATATTCCATACCTGCTATATAATGATCTGCCCTAATATCACGCAGTTCTTCGTTGCCCGGAACTCCAGCGATCCATATGTATGATGGTGCCTGGTGAAAAATTCCGTAAGCCAGATTGAATGTAAGTTTTGGGCTCGCTGTAAATGAAATGCTTGTTCTGGGAGAGAAATAGTTTTTCCTGTTCAGCATTTCAATAAAATCGTACCTGATGCCCGCGGTAAATTTTAATTTTCCGAAAAGAGTCCGGATTAATTCAAAATGCGCCGATGCTTTGGAAGTCCTTTCATTCAGCAGTACAGATACAGCGGGCAGTACAAGATAATTTCCCGTATTAGGGTCAATAACCGAAAGGGTATCCGCCGATTTGTTGATATCGTAATTCAGAAGGATCGTTTTAAAAGTTGCGCCGGCTGAAAAGAGTGTGCCGTTCTTCAGGGTATGGTAATACTCAAGTTTAAGCTGTACATCTCCTTCTTTGGAAGAATTCCTGAATGTTTCGGTGAAATTGGAGTCCCTTTTTGAAAAGAAATATTTTGTGAAGTTTCTTGCAACTGATGTTCTGAGGTATGAACTGCTGCTGATCAATGATTTCCATGCAATGCCTGAGGAATAACTGTTTTGATTATTCGTCAGGATTCTCAGGTTATCCTGCTTGTTCTCTTCTGTATTGTTGTTGAAGCGAACCTTATCCAGCGCTGCAAAGGAATTGAACTCAATGTAATTCCTGTCGTTAAGCTTAATATCTGCTTTTGCCTGAAAATCAGTGTACTCGGGAATGAACGAAAAACCGGCCGCGTTGAAAATAATATCCAGGTAACTTCGCCTTGCTGAGATCAGCCAGCTGGACTTGGTTTTTAAAGGCAAGGGACCTTCGAAGTTAGCCCCGAATCCGGTTCCGCTGAGATTTATCTTGCCGTAGAATTTCTCTGAATTTCCCGTTCTTTGATTGATCTCTACAACAGATGAAAGCTTGTCACCGAATTTTGCGCTGAAACCACCCGTAAGGAAATTTACTTCCCTGACAAAATCCAGGTTAAGTATGCTGACGGGACCGCCCGTTGCCCCCTGTGAGCCGAAATGGTTAATATTATTCACTTCAAAACCGTCCACCACAAATAGGTTCTCTGATGGCGAGCCTCCACGAACCAGTATATCATTCCTTCCGTCTGATGACAGCGAGATTCCCGGAAGTGACTGGATCACTCTGCCTATATCTTCAAGTCCGCCGGGGTAACGTCTTATCTCTTCGAATGTGAGTGATTTGTATGAGGTTGAAACATCCTGCGGCTTCTGAAAGCGCGCATCTTCAACAAGAACCTCCTCAGTTGATACGCCGATAAGTTCAATGAATAACTCTCTTTCTGAACCTGTTGAAATAACTACATCGGTCTGGATGTACGGCTGGTATGATACCGAAGTGAATTCAATTTCATAATCTCCAACAGGAATGCCGGTTATTCTGAAACTGCCGTCTTCCCTTGTTTTTGTAAAGAGACCGGTCCCGATTATTTTTACATTAATATCCGGGAGTAAGTTTTGGGTATACTTATCTACGACAATCCCGGTGAGTAATCCTCTTTCCTGGGAGGAGGCAGAAACAGCAAACAGGAATAACAGCAATGCTGCAAAAAGCGTTTTCATTTTGTTGATCAGTTGAATTAAGATGAGATACCAGAAAGAACGTATACAAACTCTCGAAAAGTTCCAATATGACTGTGGAATAACTTAACAAATATAACTATTTTATCAGGCATATATGAACATCTGGTTAGGAGAAAAAAGAGGATACCTCGCCGATTGGATCACGCAGAAATGGGTGATATTAACAGGCAGGGAAATTGACCCCGAAACCGAAGAATGGCTTCAGGGATTGAGAGGCAGCACACGCTCAATTGGTGAAGATTTCTATCTTCATACGCCTGAATCACACTCTCTGAAAGCACTTAAGAATGCAGAAAACACCGGTTTGCTTGAGAACCTTGACATTCTTAGAAACGGTTCGCCTGATACTTTTAATGCCGCAGTAAAGGATTTTTATGAAAATACTGTTAATTTCGGTTTTGACGTGTGGTCAGAATGGAGCGGGATGTTCAAGCCCTTCGGCAGGCTGCTTGCATTTATCTTTTCCAGGAGACTTGAGCAGCTGAACGTTCCATTGAACCCGATGGATACAAGCAGGGGAGTCGGCAGCGAAGTCATTTTACTAAAAGATAACGAAACAGGCGAAACGAAATACAGGATATGGATGAGAAAGAAAATCGCAGAAGGACAGGTTATCTATGCAGGTTGTTACGGCTGGACGAAGACTCCGAATTACGAGCTGAATTGCATTAAAGTTGTATTCCCGCTGCCAAACGGGAATTGTATTGTAACGATGAAACCAACTGTAGGAACTGACGGCTCACTTTTACTGGAGTCGGACGCAAAAAGGTTTGGTGACCCCGGATTTTATTTCACCTGCAGAACCCCAGGCGGGAAAACCTACGCAAGGCTTGTGAGAACGATGAGGGAAAGGATACATGTCTACACTGATGAACAGGGAGTATTGAGAACAGATCATGTTTTGACTATCTGGAAAAGGACTTTCTTGAAGCTCCATTACAAAATATACAAAAAGTAAACGGCAGTTATTTTACAAGAACCATTTTGCCTGAAGCTGTAAACTCACCTGCGGACAACTTGTAAAAATATACACCGCCCGGATATTGACCTGCATTCCATCCTGCCTCATAACTTCCGGCATTCAGCTCCTCATTTACCAGAACTGCAACTTTCTTTCCGAGAACATCGTACACTTCAAGTTTTACGAATGATCTTTCCGGCATTTGAAATTTGAGCTTTGTCATTGGGTTAAAAGGGTTTGGATAATTTTGGTGAAGTTCAAAAGACCGGGGAATTTCTCCGCTTATGGAATTTAATCCAAGAAATATAGTTCCACCGCCGTTTGTGGTCTTAACTATGGTACCGTTATTTCCAACGGCATATCCCGTGTTGCTTAGGTAAAAGAATATAGAGTTGAGGTCGTGCGTAGTTGTACTGTTCTGGAATCCCCAGTTAGTGCCGGAATTTGTCGATTTTAAAATTGTTCCGCCCGCACCGCAAACAAAGATTATCGTTGTATTATTTACTGAATACTCCACCGATCTGAGTGTAAAAGTAGTATTGCTGTTTTGCGAGAACCAGTTCACACCGAAGTTTGTACTTCTCCATATCAGGCCGGCAGTGCCAACTGTTATATCTCTGCTTCCGAAAAGCGGCACGCCGTATAGATTGGCAGAAGTCCCGCCGTTCATAGCTTCCCAGTTTGTGCCGGGGGATTGGGATCTTAGCACCGTTCCGTTATCACCAACTGCGTAGTATGAAAAAGTACAGGCAACAGCGTTCAGATTCTGTGTAACAGGGCTTGTTACAACCGTCCAATTCAATCCCTGGTTTGAGCTTTTCAGAATTGTACCGCTATCGCCTACAATCACAAAATTGAAATCACTGATATCCCTAAGTGTGCGCGTTGTTGGTGAAGGTACGTTCAGCCAGTCAAGCCCGTTGTTAGTTGTTCTCAGTATTGTTCCGCCTTCACCAACTGCAAATACAGGTCCGCCGGAAATTTCCATAAAACAAACTGCATACAGGTCGTTCGCAGTTCCTGTATTCTGCTGAACCCAGCTCGTGCCTCCGTTTGATGTATGCAGCATTAAACCGTTTACTCCGCATGCCCAGGCAATATTTTCATTTCCGTGATGTGAGTTTACATTTTTTAGCTGCTGTGTTGTTCCGCTTACCTGCTGAAACCACTGTGCATTTATGCTAATTGCTGTAGTCAGTAAAATGGTAATTGTTATGCAGATTGATCCTTTGATCATTTTATCAGTATCATTTTTTTAGTTTCGGTATAAGTCCCGGCGCTTAATGTGTAAAAATATACACCGCTTGGGAATTGAGATGCGTTCCAGTCTGCCTCATAACTTCCGGCTTTCAGCTCTTCATTTACAAGAACATCAACATTCTTCCCCAGAATATCAAACACTGCTATTCTAACGAATGATCCTGCCGGTATCCGGAATCTGAGCTTTGTCACTGGGTTGAAAGGATTAGGGTAATTTTGCTCAAGAGAATATTCTTTTGGGATCAACTCTGTAATATTCTGCAAACCAATAGTTGATGAGTATTTGATAGTGATAAAATCAGTGTTCTCAGCATTGTCGCTTCCGCCTGTTACATAAACATTTCCCTGTCCATCCACCCAAAGGGCGTTGCCGCTATCGAACTCATTGCCAGGTCCGTTATAGGTTTGCAGCCACTGCTGAACTCCGGCGGAATTATACCCGATAGTAACAATGTTTTCCGGATTGCCGGTGCCGTCACCGACAATCCCTGTAACGTAAACATTTCCGGTCGGATCAACAACAACCCAGTTGCAGTAATCATTGCTGATACCGGGACCCGCATACCTTGAAACCCACTGTTCAGCCCCGCTATTATTATATTTTATTGTGCAATAATCATCTCCCGTACCTGTTCCGGCACTGTTGCCTGTTACATATACGTTACCGGAATTATCCAGAATAACATTAAATGCTTCGTCCCAGCCGTCCAGACCATCATATCTTGATACCCATTGCTGCTGCCCGCTATTGTTATATTTTATGGTGCAGTAGTCCCGCTCAGATCCGTTTCCAACACTGTAACCTGTAACATAAATGTTCCCAGCAGCATCAATTGCATTTGAAGAAGGGAAGTCCTCGCTGTTACCGGGTCCGTCATAAAAAGTCATCCACAATTGTGACCCGGTAGGACCGTATTTTATTGTCACATAGTCAATATCAGAGCTTGATTCTGTGCTTGCGCACGTTACATAAGCATTCCCTGCATTATCTATTACTATGGAATTGCCATAATCATCATTATTTGCGGAGCCGTTATAAGTCCTTAACCATTGTTGTACCCCCGAGGAGTTGTATTTGATGGTGCATATATCATCCATTGATGAACCGCCGTTGCTGTAACCTGTTATGTAAACATTCCCGCTGTTATCAACCTGCAGCGAATATACTTCATCATTTGTATTGCCCGGTCCGTTATATCTTGCAGCCCACTGGAAAGCTCCGGAGGAATTATATTTAACCACGCAGTAATCCAAGCCGCTCCCGGTGCCAGTACTTGAACCGCTTACATACACATTGCCGGAATTATCCGCCTTGACCAGGTAAGCATTATCTTCTCCGTTTCCGGGTCCGTTATAGCGGGCAGTCCACAGTACATTCCCATCGCCTCCGTATTTGATAACCGTGTAATCAAGATCTGAGCCGGTTCCAGTGCTGGAGCCAGCAATAATTACATTCCCTGAAGCGTCAACAAAGATCGATGAAGCGTTATCGTAACCGTTACCTGTCCCGTTATAACGTCTTTCCCAAACGGTAGTAACCTGGGATTCTGTAATCATGGTAAGAGTGAAAAGCATTATGATAAAGCAGAATATAGTCTTCATCTTAAGTATAGAAATAGGATTATTATGATACTAAACTTATTGAAATTTCAACAATTATGCAATAGTAATTCTATAAATTACTGATATTTTGAATTAATCCGAAGATTTCGGTGAGTTTTTCGGGTGAATTATCGGAATTGGTTATTCTGAACTGAATTGAAAGGGATTTTTTAGATTGCTTTACTCTTGCTGAATTATTCAGTGCTGAGCTAAGGTAATTTACGACCCTCTCAAAAAATCCGCCTGTGAATGTCTCTTCTACATTAAGGTCAATGAAAAGCTCAACAGTATCTCCCGAAATTATGATCTTCTCAAAAGCCTTTTCTCCAAGCATGAATTTCATCTCAAGGTGTTTAAAGAGCGACTCAACTTCAGAGGGAAGCTTGCCAAAACGGTCAATAAGCTCATCCTTTATACCGCTTAATACAGACTGGTTATCAATCTCAGAAAGCCTCTGGTAAATTTCAAGTCTTGTGTTCTCGTCATCAATGTAATGCTCGGGAATGAACATACTGATATCCGATTCAAGTACAACTTCGCGCCGTTTTTTTGATTTTTCCCTGAGCTGGGTAAGCTTTTGTACGGTTTCTTTCGGGATATTTTCTGAGGGGATTGATTCGATATCAAGCTCACTAACCGCTTCATCAAGTATCTGCATATACATATCAAACCCGATTTCAGAAATAAATCCGCTTTGCTCCTTACCGAGCAGATTTCCTGCCCCGCGGATCTCAAGGTCTTTCAATGCCAGATTCATACCTGAGCCAAGCTCCGTGAATTCCTCAAGCGCGTGGAGCCTCCTGACTGCCTGCTTGGTCAAAGTGCTCTGCGGTGGAGTGATGAGGTAAGCAAATGATCTGAGATTTGACCTGCCGACCCTTCCCCTCAGCTGGTAGAGCTCTGCCAGTCCGAAGTTATCAGCGCGATTTATTATTATCGTATTAACACTGGGAATATCAAGCCCTGACTCGATTATCTTCGTGCAAAGCAGTACGTTCGTTTTTCTTTCCAGGAACCGCATCATGACTCTCTCAAGCTCGGAAGGCTGCATCTGTCCGTGCGCAATTGCCACTTTAGCATACGGTACTATTTCCTCAATTATAGATGCAAGCTCTGCAAGCCGGGCGATCTTATCGTTGACAAAATACACTTGGCCGCCTCTTTGCAGTTCACGTATTATCGCATTCGATATTACCTTCTTATCGAAGTTGATAATTTCTGTGTGAATGGGCTGACGGTTTTTTGGGGGAGTGTTAATAATAGAAAGGTCCCTCGCACCCATTAATGAAAAATTCAGAGTTCTTGGGATCGGCGTTGCAGTGAGTGTAAGTACATCAACATTCTCACGCATTTGTTTCAGCTTTTCTTTGGCTTTTACACCAAATCTTTGCTCTTCATCAATAACCAGCAGTCCCAGGTCTTTGAACTTAATATCTTTCGAGAGCAGCCTGTGAGTACCGATAATGATGTTCATCGTGCCGCTTTCCAGTTTTCCCAAAATTTCTTTCTGTTCTTTCTTTGACTTAAATCTTGAGAGATGATCTACCTCAACTGCCCAGTTCGAAAGCCTGTCTTTAAAAGTATTGTAATGCTGCTCGGCAAGGATTGTTGTTGGCACAAGCACAACAACCTGTTTGTTATCAAGTACGGCTTTGAATGCAGCCCTTACTGCAACCTCAGTCTTGCCGAATCCAACATCACCGCATACAAGCCTGTCCATCGGGTGGTCGGACTGCATATCTGATTTAATTGCCTCTGTTGCGGATATCTGGTCCGGAGTATCTTCATACATAAAGCTTGCTTCAAGCTCCTTCTGCCAAACCGAATCTGTTGAAAACCTGAATCCCTTTTGAGCCTTGCGCTTAGAATAAAGAAGTATCAGATCTTTGGCAATATCCTGAATTTTCTTCTTTGTGCGCTGCTTTATCCTGTCCCATTCGCTTCCCCCAAGTTTGTTGAGCTTTGGCGTTACACCTTCCTGAGCAGAGAATTTCTTGATCTGGTTAAGTGAATTCAGGTTTACAAAGACCATATCGTTATCTTTGTAAAGCAGCTTTACGACTTCCTGTTCAACCCCGCCAGTAGTTATCTTCTTCAGCCCCGCATATTTGCCGATACCGAAACTCTGATGCACCATAAAATCACCGTAATTGACTGAGCTTAGCTCTTTAAAGGTAATACCGCCGAGTTTACGCTTCCTTTTTGTCCTTCTGAAATATCTCCCGAATACCTCATGCTCGGTGTAGAGGGCGATCTTACTCTGCGGAAGTATGAAACCCTCGTGGAATGAATTATCGAGGTATGTTATGACTGAAAGAATGCCTTCTTCATCATGCTCCTCAATGAGCTCCCTAGTTCGCTTCACCTGGTAATCATCAGTACAGGTTATGAAGATGGAGTAGCTCTGTGCTGCAAGAGATCTCAGGTCCTCTAAAAAGAGCTTGATATTAGACTGAAAAGGCGGCTGAGAGCGCACTTCGAAGACGATCTCTTTAATAGAAGGCTTGACATCATCGCTGATCGATTCACTTTTCACCAGCGGGAATCCGGAAAAGTAAGAACGGTTGTAATTGCAGAGTGAATGAAACAGCCTTTCGTTCTCGTGCCTGATGATATCAGGTTCATCCAGTAACAGGATCGTATCGCTTTTCACGTAATCAATAAGCTTATCAGTGTGTGATGTATAGCCTGTTTCAAGCTCAAGAGAGGGGAGTATCTCTGCTAAGTTTAATTTTGAGATCGAGCGCTGGGTGACAACATCAAAATCCCTTACTGATTCTATCGTATTGCCGTAGAACTCTACCCGCACCGGCTGGTCCAGATTCTCCGGGAAAATGTCAATAATACCACCCCTGACTGCGAAGTCATTTTCTTCTTCAACCATTTTCTTCCTGGTGAATCCGAATTCGCTGAGTTTCCTGACAAGATCTTCAAAAATAAATTCGCTTCCGGGCACCAGGTTTATTATGTTCTTCCTGAATGCATCTTCGGAGATTATTTGCTTTTCCAGTGCATCAGGATTTGTGAGCAGAATAAAACTGTCTTCCATCGATAGCCTTCTTAAGGCCCCCGAAAGAGGTGTAACATCAGGCTCAAACTCTTCGTCAAAACTTCCGAGGTAAATCGAAGCTATCTCTTTGCCCGCAGCAAAGTTTATATCATCTTTAAGCCTGAACAGCTTTGTGGTGTCATTTGAAACAAAAATGACCTTGCTTTGAAAGCTATGCATGCAGGTAATTACAAGGCTGTTCAATGAGCCGCGGAGCCCTGTAATGAACATGTCTTTCCCGCCTGCTTCAGAAAGCAGCCGGAAATTATCTGACCGGAATATTTTCTCTTCGAGTCCTTTTAACAAAAACAGTTGCTCAATTCTATGAATTCATCTATTGAAAGAGTCTCAGCTCTTCTTGAAAAATCAAGATCTGACTTTGAAAGGTCAAGCTCCATAGCTTTAAGGGAGTTTCTAAGTGTTTTCCTTCTCTGTCCGAATGCAGTCTTAACGAATCTTCTGAAAAAATCGATGTCTTTTATTTCCTTTTCTTTGCTAACGGAAAAATCAAAATAAATTATCCTTGAATCCACTTTAGGCTTTGGATAAAAGCAGTTCTTTGAAACCTTGAATCTCAGCTCAGGCTTGCTGAAAACCTGCAGCAGTACAGATGGTATTCCGTATTCCTTGGAGCCCGGTCCCGAGGCGAATCTGCGTGCTACCTCTTCCTGTATCATTAACTGAACGTCGGAAATATTTTCCCTGAAATCGATCAGCCTGAAAATAATTTCTGTGGTTATGTTATATGGTATATTGCCTATGACCCTTATCTTGCCGTTTTTATTTTCAAATCGGTACTTCAAAAAATCAACGTTCAATATACTTAGGCCGGGGAATCGTTCCTTAAGGATATCGCAATTGCTTTTATCGATCTCTATCACACTCAGGTTCTTTGTCTTTTCCAGCAAGAACCGTGTAATTGCTCCCTGGCCGGCGCCAATTTCTATTACATGATCACTTTCAGAAATATTAAAAGAAGCAGCAATGTTTCTGCAAATGTTCTCATCAACAAGATAATTCTGTCCGAGTGATTTCTTAGGGTAATTTTTCTTTGCGTTCAAAACATTTACTCTTTTAGCGGGGAATAAGCACAAGCATGCTGTGTTCTTTAGCCAAAAGTTCCATTTCACTCATTGTGTTCTTCCTGTACTCCCCGTAAAGCCATTTTCTTGATTCTGCACTGTAATTATCTTCAACCGGCTGGCCTGACTGGCCGGAGGAGTTTATCATCAAAGGATGTTCGATATCCGAAAGATCAATTATCATTCTCATAGATGGTCCGACAACTACATCAAACTCCTTGTTCTTCAAAAAGCCCTCAAACCTGTATTCAGTGTTATTTATTGTCGTCTGGTCCCCTCCAACGGAGTATGGACCTATATTGAATGTCTTATCTAATGCCTCAACAAATCCAAGCGGGTGGCGGAATTTTACACGGTGCAGCTCTCCCCAATGCCAGGTATTTATATCCTGGTTTGTGAATCTGGATCTAAGGAATTCAATTGCTTCCTCCATGCTTTGCCTTACTATATCAGCCCTTGTTTCGGTTCTAGGTGTATTTATATTATCGAACCATATATTCTCATTTTTGTCAATTATAAGTTCCAGCGAGCGGTACGGCATGTTCTGTACTATAAGGAAATCGCTGAATACACTCTCGCCAAGCTCATCAGCAAATGTATTTTTGATGAGATAAGTGAGAAAAACATTGTAAACCGAACCGATCGATTCGCCGGGCAGCATTTCGCCATTCCAATAGCTGAATCTTTGCGCAGCCCATTTGATATCCGCATTGCTGTTGTTACTATCCAGATCTTTAGATGCAATTCCTGCAATGCGGCGGGCGTAAGGTGATTCATAATTGTTCTGCAAAAGCATGAAATCATCAATATCGTATTTGCTTCTTGATGAAAGGAAACTGCTTATCTTATTCATTCTTGAAGATGATTCCCAAAGGTAAGATATGTAATACCGCGGCTTTCCATCCTTCAGCCAGTCAAACGGATTTGTATTGGCAGTGGCAATGTATCCTTCTTTTGGATTGAAAGTATTAGGCAGGTCTTCAAAGTTAACAAACCCTGTCCATTCCAGCTCCCGGTCAGAAGGGAAAAGCCAGTTGTTGGGGTCGCTTGTCCGCCTTATGGGTATCTTCCCTCCAACATGATATCCTATATTGCCGTATATATCGGCATAAATAAAATTCTGTGCAGGTACGCCAAAATCTTTCAAAGCCGCTTTGAATTCATCCCAGTTCTTCGAAATATTCAGCCTGTAGAAACTGAGTACATCATCTGAATTCTCAAAACCTGTCCAGCGAAATGTCATTAACTTGCCCTGTGCATGCTTAAGATCTTTGTTTTCGGTGTATGCAAAACCGCGTACTTTCAGGTCTGATAAAACGGGACCTATCACTGTAGTCCTTACAACATAGTCGGATTCCATGGAATCCTTAACATATATTTTTTCTTTTATGGAATCAGGAGCATAAGATCTGTTTGAGTAAACATATTTCCTGCTGTCAGCAGAATCGTTTTCGAGGATAATGAAATCATTGTCATCATTCATTAGGTTCGTTAATCCCCAGGCAACAAACCTGTTATTCCCGATCACAATACCCGGTACACCGGGCAGAGTCATACCGTGTGCATCAAGCTCACCGCCTTTAATGTTCACTTCATACCACCGCGATGGTGCCTGCATCGCCAGATGGGGATCGTTTGCCAGAATTGGTTTGCCGCTTAAGGATTTATCCGATGATACTACCCATGAATTGCTTCCGATATGTGAACCGTTAATACTAAAGAACTCTCTGTAACTTTCATTCAGCCTGAAATACCCGTTTCCGAGTTCTGCAATCTTCAGCAAATGATCAGTCATACCGGTCTGCTTCTTATCATCAGTTTCGGTTGAATCTTCATCTGCTTCCGGAACGGGTTTCTTGTAGATAGTTATGTTTGTATCGGGAAAAATCTCTGAAACTTTTTCAATTCCTGCAGAGTTAATAATTTCGCCTAAAATGTAATCAGTGTACCACGCAATGTTCAGGTCCCAGCCCATCATTCTTGCAAGCATTAATGAGTGTTCAGGCTTCCACGGTTCGGGCCTGTAGTCAAGCGCGTCAAACTCTACCGGCATGTTGCGGTAATTATCTTCAATAAACCTGTTTACTCCGGCTGAATATGAATCGAGGATCTGTTTGGATTTAGGGCTGATGTTGTTATACCAGTTGTAGCAGAACCTGTGTATTCCTATTGTCCTGAACAAACGGTCGAAATCAAGCGTTTTTGTCCCGAAAATCTCCGAAAGCCTGCCCTGTGCAACACGCCTTGTCAGGTCCATTTGCCAAAGCCTGTCCCTTGAATGCACGTAACCAAGCGTAAAATAAGCATCTTCTTCGTTTCTTGCGTAAATATGGGGAATGCCGTAATTATCAAAATTGATATTTACGGGATTTTTTATCCCCGATACACTTATTTCCCCGGAAGTCGGGTAAAAGGACTTTTTTGATAAATTGTTGAAAAGCAATCCAAGGATAAGCAGTGCAGGAAGGAAAACAACAAGAAAGCCAAGAAACGTTTTTAGGTATTTATTCATTTAAATATATACAAATATAACCATATTAGATTTGAACTTAAATTGTTATTTTAATCCGATTAGCAGTTTTAAGTAATTTCACGGAGAAATAAATGAAAAAAGCTTTGTTACTCTTTGCCCTCGTTTTTGCAGTCCAAACGGCATTTTCCCAGATCAATTTTGAAAATGGAACTGTTGCAGAAGTGCTGGCAAAAGCCAAATCCGAAAACAAGCTGGTTATGGTGGATGTTATGACAGAATGGTGCAAATGGTGTGTTGAACTGGATAATAAGGTCTATGCAAAGACTGAAATATCTGATTTTGCTAATGCTAACCAGATAAATTACAAGATCGATGCTGAAAAGGGTGAGGGTGTTGAATTTGCAAAGAAATATAAGATAGAAGGATATCCTTCCATTTTATTCCTCGATGGCGATGGAAATGAAGTTGACAGGATATACGGCTATGTACCGGTAAAGGATTTCAAGGAAATGATGACAGATTTCAACAAAGGAATCAATACTTTTGCATACCTTAAGGATGCAGTCGCAAAAGACGGTGATAACGTAGAAACAAACCTGAAGCTGGCCGATAAATACTCAATGTACGGCGAGAGTGATAAAGCAAAAGCTTTGCTTGCAAGAATTATTGAGCTTGACCCTGCAAACTCCAAAGGCAAAACAGATGATGCTAAGCTCCGGCTTGCAGGTTTCAGCGAAAAAGAACAGAAAGCAAAAGACCTTGAGTCATTCATAAATGATAATCCAAACAGCGATCAGCTAAGAGATGCATATGTATCACTATCTGAAACGTATTTTTATGATCTGAACGATCTTGGAACATCCGAAAAATGGTTCAAAGAAACTCTGAGCAAATTCCCGAGTGATGAAAATGTAAATTCAAGCTATGGACAGTTCCTCAATCAGCGCGCTTCCGGTCTTGCAGAAAAAGGCACGGGCGAAGAGGATTACAAAAAAGGATTAAGCTTCATTGATGCAGCTTTGCCGTATTTGCTGGGTTCGGTAAATGAGGCAAGTTCATATTACATACAGTCAAAACTTTTCTATAATTTAAAAGAATATTCAAAGGCACTGGAGTCAGTTGATAAAGCATTAAAGATATTTAACAGAAAATTATACAGAGACCATAAAGATAAAGTGCAGAAGCAGTTAAGCTCTAATTAAAATGAGAAGGGCAGTCAGAATATTTTCAAAAGCCCTTGGTTACATAATTCTGGGAATTTCTACATATGCCCTTATAAACAGCTCGCTTGATATATACAACAACTTTGTATACGATAAGGCTGTTTTAAGATACACTCCCTACGGATATGTGCCGCTTCTCAACGATCCGAATGATTATCAAAGCTCAAATGCAGAAGTAAAAGGCGGTGATTTTGTTTATGTTGAAAATTGGGAGTCGGCTGATAATGGCAGGATCGTTTTTGCAAAAGTGAAATCGAAGCTGCACACAGGTTATGTTAACAGGAGAATGCTTGTAGAAGCAAACCTGAACGTTATGCCTGTAATATCAGTTCTGCTTCTGGGGCTCTTGTTTTTTTACTCTGCGAAAAGATTGTATAACAAATTAAACATATAAAGAATTGTATTTATCAAAAATAAAGATAACACTGCGCAAATCTATTCTTGATCCCCAGGGAAAAGCCGTTGAACACTCAATCCAGAGTTTGGGATACGGAAACATAAAGGACACAAGAATAGGCAAATTTGTAGAGCTTAAAATAGATGCAGCTTCGGATAAAGAAGCAGGCAGAATAACCGATGAAATTTGCAGCAAGCTGCTTGCAAACCCGGTAATGGAAGATTATGACTTTGAAGTTACTAAGCTGAATGGGGTGAAATGACAAAACCTAAGTTTGGAGTAGTCGTTTTCCCCGGTTCTAATTGCGATCACGATGCTTATAATACCTTGAAGCATGTACTTGATCAGGATACAGAGTTTCTTTGGCATAAGGATTCATCCATTGGTGACCGAAATGTTATAATACTTCCGGGCGGATTTTCATACGGCGATTATTTGAGATGCGGCGCAATTGCAAGATTTTCTGGAATTATGAATGATGTCGTGCGTTTTGCAAATAACGGCGGAATCGTAATTGGTATCTGCAACGGATTTCAGGTTGCCTGCGAAGCAGGACTGCTTCCCGGCGCTCTTTTAAGAAATGCGAGCCTGAAATTTGTTTGCAGAAATGTGACCTTGAAGGTTGAAAATAAAAAGACCATATTCACACGTTCTTATGATACAGGCAGTTATGCTGCGGATAAGATATCACTTCCGGTTGCTCATGGTGACGGAAATTATATCTGCGACGAAGATACGCTTAAATCGCTGGAAGATAATCACCAGATCGTCTTCAGGTATGAAGATAATCCAAACGGCTCGCTTGATAACATTGCAGGCATCACCAACAGAAAAGGCAATGTGCTGGGTATGATGCCGCATCCTGAAAGAGCTAGTGAAGGTATTGTAGGCGGCAGTGACGGAAGATATGTCTTTGAGAGCATAATCAGCTCAATGAATTAGACTGTAAAGATTTTTAATTAATAAATACGCCTTTTGCGGGCGTAAGGAGCAATAAAATGTTCGGATTAGGAACACAGGAAATAGTTTTAATAGCTTTGGTAATTTTAGTCCTGTTCGGTGCCAAGAAGATACCTGACTTAATGTCCGGTTTGGGCAAGGGTATAAGGGAATTCAAAAAAGCATCAAAGGACATTGAGACTGAAATTTCGAGCTCAACAACAGAGGAGAAGAAGCAGAGCTAAGGTATGTTCGATAATTATTCTGCTTTACGTTCCGGACTTGATTCAGGAAAAGTCTCTGCGGTTGAAATTGTAAAGCATTATCTTGATAATATCAATAAAGGAAAGCATTTGAACGCTTTCCTTTCTGTTTTTGAAGATGAGGCTCTTGCCAAAGCAGCAGAGATCGATAAGAAGATAGCCTCGGGCAAAGCAGGCAGGCTGGCAGGTATGGTAATAGCAGTCAAGGATGTGCTTTCCGTTAAAGGGAAACGAATGACATGTTCATCGAAAATTCTTGAGAATTTTGAGGCGCTTTATACTGCAACTGCAGTACAAAGATTAATTGATGAAGACGCAATAATAATCGGCAAGACCAATTGCGATGAATTTGCAATGGGTTCATCCAACGAGAACTCAGCATACGGTGCAGTGCTGAATCCCCATGATATTACAAGAGTACCCGGCGGTTCTTCAGGCGGCAGCGCTGCGGCAGCAGCGGCGGACATGTGCATGGTCTCGCTTGGAACCGATACGGGAGGCTCCATAAGGCAGCCTGCTGCATTTTGTGGTATTGCGGGATTGAAGCCGACTTACGGCAGAATTTCACGCTATGGACTTACTGCATTTGCTTCATCATTTGATGCCATCGGACCTTTTGCAAAAAACGTTGAAGATGCAGCAAGAGCCCTTTATGAAATGGCAGGACATGATGAAAATGATTCGACATCAGTGAAGCATGATAAAACTGATTATTACGCAGAGCTTTCAAAGCCGCTCAAAAAAGGGCTTACTGTTGGTATAGTGAAAGAGTTTCTGGATCACGGTGTTCAAAAAGAGATAGTTGATGCGGTTCATTCAGTTACAAAGCACCTCGAAAGTGCAGGAGTGAAAGTAAAAGAGATATCACTTCCCAATGCTGAGTACTCAATTCAAACATATTATATCTTAACAACTGCCGAAGCTTCAAGCAATCTTGCAAGGTACGACGGGGCGAGGTACGGAGTGAGGTCAAAAGATTCCGCAGTGCTTGAGGATATGTATGTTAATTCTAGGACAGAAGGATTCGGCGAGGAAGTGAAGCGAAGAATAATGCTCGGCACATATGTGCTTTCATCGGGATACTATGACGCGTATTATAAAAAAGCGCAGAAGGCAAGAAGGATAATCAAAGACGATTTCCATAATGTGTTCAGCGAAGCTGATCTGATAATAACCCCGACCACACCGACAACTGCATTTAAGATAGGAGAGAAAATAAATGACCCCCTTGCAATGTATCTGAACGATGTATTCACAACAACAGCAAATCTGGCGGGAATTCCCGCGCTCAGCGTTCCTGTTGGAAAAGATTCTGACGGCCTGCCGATAGGGCTGCAGGTAATGGGTAAAGATTTTGATGAAGCAGGTGTGCTTAGCTTAGGGAATTATATTATGCGTAATTGTTGACCAGAAACGCCTCGTACTCGGGAATACTGATCTCAATTCTTTTCTTAAGCTGCAGGTAAATAACTTCCTTATGGTCGCCAAGGTACCACTCCCTGCTTTTTTTCACTTTAAAATGCTTTAAGATATCCGAATCAAGGATGCTCTTGACCCTGCTTAATTCTTCCGGATTGTTAAGTACAATAGCTCTTAACTGGCACATTCCCATAAAGAAAAAATAGTCAATCCTGAAATCCATCGAAAGATTCTGAAGCGAAGTTATTGCCTTTGCGAATTGTTCCTTAGTCATAATCCTCAAAAATACTCAATTTTAGGGTAATATTAAAGAGAGAAAAAGGGTGATGCAAACACTTTTTCGTCATTCCGAACTTGTTTCGGAATCTTGCTTCGGTATCTTTAGGACCCTGAAACAAGTTCAGGGTGACGAAGGTCATAAATCACTCCTACAGAGTTAAAAACTACGTCACTGAAAGTTTTTTGCGATCTAGTCCCGTAGGGACGTTATGTTTGTAGTATTTAGTAAAAAGAATCACACGAGCTCCGTAGGAGCGGCATGATTCTGTTTCGCTCTGGTTGGTTTTGGATCTGTGGATTTATTATGACATTTTTGTGGCAAAATAAATGATCATATTTTTTGCCCAATGACTAAATTATTAATTTTAGTATTATTATAATTGAACTTCATGCCCGAAAAAATCAGAATAACAGCTATCGGCGGCAGCCTTGAGCCCGTTTCTTCAACAAAGGCGTTAATGGAACTTGCCATTAAAGAGCTTACCTCGCTTGGCGCCGAAGTCAATGTATTTGACATCAAAGATCTTGAACTTCCTTTTTTCAGATACCAGGCTGTTAGAGGTAAGAACGCAGGCAAAATAGTAGAACTGCTCTCCGCCATAAGAACTGCAGACGGATTCCTGTTTGCATCACCCGAGTACCATGGCACAATCAGCGGGGCTTTTAAGAACGTATTGGACTATCTGGAATATCTTTCAAAAGATGAACCGCCTTACATAACCGGCAAACCTGCCGGACTTATTGCCGTTGCCGGAGCAGAAAGTGCCGGTTCAGGCACTCTTAACGCAATGATGAACATAGTCCACAGCTTAAGGGGTATAGTAGTTCCGGGAAGTATTGCAGTTGGTTCTGCTGGAAGCCTTGCAGGTAACGGCGGGGATAGATCAAGCGACCAGTTAAAGAGAAGACTTAAACGCCTGTGCCTTGAGCTCTACAGGCTTTCAGGAAAACTTAAATAAACTGATGAGAAAGAATTATGTGTTGTTAAGTCAAAGCAGAAGGATACTGATAATATTGCCTGTTTTGCTTTTCCTTATATTTGCCTCAGGAACAATCTTTCAGGATAACACTCAAAAGATCAGGACCGAAGTTCCGCAGGAGAAA
The DNA here is from genome assembly GCA_030835025.1 of Ignavibacteria bacterium. Taxonomy (GTDB): domain Bacteria; phylum Bacteroidota; class Ignavibacteria; order Tepidaquicellales; family OLB5; genus OLB5. The sequence goes on from JAUQWS010000031.1 coordinate 35,821, forward strand.
GTAAAAGAAAGCGAAACAGATTCTCTTGGAGAAGAGCAGGACGGGTATGCTGATACTGTTAAGATAGGAGCATACATATTTTCAGTTTACGATCTTGATTTTCGCGGCAATAAAGTTAATGTTGATCTGTATTTATGGTACAATTCAACTAATGACAGTATTAACATGCTGGAGTATCTGGAACTTATCAATTCAAGCGGATATAACAAAACAGCAGAGACAAATGAAAGAAAGGACGGCTCTGTTTACCAGACCGTCAGAATTAACAGCACAATAAAACAGCAGTGGAATGTAGACCGCTTTCCGTTTGATGAACAGAAGATTGAGATCCATATAGAGGATTACGATAAGGATAATTCAAAACTTGTGCTGATACCGGATACACTTGCAAGCAAGATCGATAAGGAAGTCCGCTTAGAAGGATGGAAGATAAAAGATTTCGGCATAAAAACGGTTGACCACACGTATGAAACTAATTACGGCAATCCCGAAATTCCCCTTGACGGTTATTCATCATACTCCCGTGCAATAGTTTATTTTACAATTGAGCGTGAGGGCAAAGGATTATTCTTCAAGCTTTTTATCGGGTTGTTTATTTCGGTTCTGATCTCGCTTCTCACATTCTTTGTGAATCCGCTTGATCTTGACCCGAGGTTCGGGCTTTCTGTCGGCGCTATTTTCGCGGCAATCGCGAGTCAGTATGTAATTACATCGACTCTGCCGCAGAATGAGAGCCTGACCCTTGTTGATATTCTGCACGATATTTCGTTCATTTATATATTCATGTGTATTCTTGTTTCTACAATATCACTTCACCTTGTAAAAACCAACAGGGTGGATAAATCAAAAAAACTTGACAGGTACAGTTTCTTTATTTGTTCCGTAACATATATAATATTGATATTGATCTTTGTAATCAGAACAATTGACTAATCTTAAAATCATAACAATATGACAACACGCAGAGATTTCCTGAAACAATCGGCAATAATTGCCGCCGGCACAGCGGTTATCCCTAATTCATTCAGTATTTTAGCCGGACAAAAACCGAAAGTAATAATAATCGGAGCGGGGTTCGCCGGACTGGCAGCAGCTTACAGGCTGAAGCAAAAGGGGATTGAGTATGTAATTCTGGAAGGAAGAAGCAGAACCGGGGGAAGAGTATTCAGTCATACAATTGATAAGGACGAGAACCTGGTAATTGAACTTGGTGCAGAATGGGTCGGCGCTTCACACGAGAGATTAATAGCAATGTGCAAGGAGTTCGGGCTTGAGCTGCAGAACAACCAGTTCGAATCACACTTGACATATGCAGGGCAGTATTATTCTAAAGGCGGCTGGGATTATTCAACTGATTGGAAAGCTAAATTTGAGAAGATAATCAAGGATTACGCTAATTTCAGGGAAGAAGATAAGAAGAAGCTTGATAGAATGGACTGGTGGCGGTATCTTGTTAACAACGGAATTCAGGAAAGGGACCTTCAAATAAGGGACCTTTTGGACAGCACCGATTTTGGAGAGAGTATCCGCCACGTTTCTGCATATGCAGCTCTGGCCGAATACGCTGAATCAAGCGAGAAGAATGAAATGGACTACAAGGTCAAAGGGGGGAACAGCCGATTTACAGAGGCACTGGTTGAAAGAATCGGTGCAGAGAACATAATGCTTAAGCACAAAGTAACAGAAGTAAGTCAGACCGACGGGACTGTCACTGTAACCTGCGAAAACGGGAAAGTATTTTCAGCTGATAATCTTATCTGCACTGCTCCGACCTATGCGCTTTCAAAAATAACATGGAAGCCCGGGCTGCCTGAAGAAAAAATTGACGCTCTTAATGCGCTCCAGTATGCAAGGATAAGCAAACATGCAGTATTGTTTACCGATAGATTCTGGAATGATGAAGCGTTTGATATGGTAACCGATGTTTACGGGCATTACTTCTACCATGCAACAAAGAACCAGCCCGGAACTAAGGGTGCGCTTATCTCTTATACAATTGGCGATAAGGCAGATATTATTGGCAGGCAGAACGATGAATTCAAGTCTGATATGATAACAGCTTCACTTAAGCCGGCATTCGGAGATATCCGCCCGAAGATTGTAAACCACCTCAATTATTACTGGGGGACTGATGAGTATTCAAAAGGCGGTTATGCGCTGTACGGAGTAGGGCAGTGGTACACAATAATGCCCATCTTAAAAAAGAAATTCATGAGTACATTTTTTGCCGGGGAGCATCTTGCAGACTGGCAGGGATTCATGGAAGGAGCTATCAACACAGGAGAAGAAGCTGCCGATGAAATAGCGGGCTAATTGTTATCGAAGCTCCGGATAAAAGCCAGCACTTCATCATTAAGTGTTTCAATTGAATTGCCGGTAATTTTCTCAAGCTGGCTGATACCGGTTTTATCTTTATTGTATGTATCTCTGAATGTTCTGTAGTAGTCTTTAAGTAATCCATTTTGCTGCAGATACATAAGCAGGTATCTGGATTGCGCGTAGTAGTAAGGTGATCTTTTGCCGTAAAATTCATCATCGTTTGTTTTCATTAAGTGCTCAAGTCCGGTGTAAGTATCTTCATCAATTGCCCTTCTGAGCGGAATTATCCTGAGACTGAAATCGCCTTCAAGGTCACCGTTCTTAAAAGTGGATTTTTCATGGAGTGATGACAGGCCTTCATCAAACCATGAGGGCATATCAGGGAAATCAGTATTTGTGAACTTGTGTGTGACTTCATGCGGAATGCTTCCTTTCCAGTTCACATAGCGAATGATGATGACATTTTTCGATATCTTGAAAAATCCGTATGGCGAAATGTCATCTTCGGGAATATCGAAATTCTTCAGCACAAAATTCTTGTATGCACCTATCTCTTTGAAAATGATCAGGGGAGTAACGGAAGTTGGGGTTTTGTTTACATAATTGCCGGTCATTGCATCTATTGCATTACGAATATCGCTGCCTATCAGATCTGCTGTCAGTTTCTCATCCAGTTCAGAAAAGATCACAAAATATCTGTATCTTATTGCTTTGAAACCAGAGGGAAGGATCGGCGAATAATCTGAAATCACCGTTTCATAATCAAAACCGGCAAATGTTTCTTCGGCGGAATTAAGGTCATACTTTGTATCAGAAGCATTAAGCGAATCAGCCTGTTTCTTGACAGAGAGCGCCTCAGAATCATAACAGCCGGCAACCAGTATGGCTATTGCAATATATATCAATATTATCAGGATTTTGGTCATTATTCCGTGGTTTGATAATATAACAAAATCAGATGATATTTAGGTTCTACAAATCTTACTTATTATGAAGGCAAAGTTTCTGATATTATGCACGGGCAATTCCTGCAGAAGCCAGATGGCTGAAGGGTTTTTACGGTCTATTGATCCCGGGATTGACGTATTTTCTGCCGGAACTAAACCTGCACGGAAAGTGAATCCATACGCTGTTAGGGTAATGGAAGAAATTGGTATCGATATATCCGGACAGGTACCGGAAAACGTGGATATATACACTGACAAAGAGTTCGACTATGTTATTACAGTATGTGATAATGCAAGGGAAATCTGTCCTGTGTTCACAGGCAAAGTAAGAAACAGGCTTCACATCGGGTTTGACGATCCGGCTGATGCCGTGGGAAGTGATGAAGAAATTCTGGCTGAATACAGAAGAATAAGAGATGAAATAAGGACCGAATTTGCCAAGCTATATGAAAATATCAGTAAGAGTCATTAGGTTCTTCTTTTGAATTCTCTTTTTGTAAACGTGATCGTATAGGTTGTACCGGAATGGTTATGCATGTTTATTGTGCCGTCTATTTGCCCGACGAGAGTGTTCACCAGTTGTAAACCAAGGGATTTAGTATTCCTAAAATCAACTCCTTTCGGGAAACCTATGCCATCATCGCTTATTGTAAGAGAGTAATCACAATTATCTTTAGTATCAAGCTCGATCTTTATAGTGCCTTTTCGCTTATCGGGGAAGGCATATTTAAAAGCATTAGAGATAAGCTCATTAATGATTAGTCCGCAAGGTATTGCAAGATCAATACTCAGGTTTAGCTCTTTAACATTTATATCAAGATCGATCAAGCCGTTGTGATCCTTGAAAACATTAAAAAGCTGGTCAGAAAGCTGTTTCAAATATTCGGAGAAATCGATCTGCGAGAGATCTTTGGATTGGTAAAGCTTCTGATGTACAAGCGCCATCGAGCGCACCCTGTTCTGGCTGTCGATCAGAATATTCTGCGTATTTTCGTCAGGTGCATTTCCTGCCTGAAGTTTCAATAGACTTGAGACTACTTGCAGGTTGTTCTTAACCCTGTGGTGAATTTCTTTCAGCAGGAGTTCTTTTTCTTCCAGTGACTGGCTGATCTTCTGTTCAGCAAGCTTTCTTTCAGTTACATCTATAAGTATTCCCGATAAAAATGATTTATTGCCGTTCGAACTGACTTTAAACATATGATCTTCGATCCACATAAATGACCCGTCCTTTTTCCTCAGTCTGAATTCCATCACAAGCATCCCAACTTCATTTCGCTTGTGCCAATCGCTTAAGGATTGTTTCACTTTGGGAACATCATCAGGATGAATAATGCTGCCGAAGAAGTATTTCTGTTTGAGAACTTCAGATGTTGTATAACCCGTCATGCTTTCAAAATTATCCGAAATGAACTCTTTGCCGTGTCCGGATTGGTAAACAACCAGTTTCGGAAGGTTCTTCAGAATTGCTGAAAGTCTGGTTTCTGTTTCCTGAATGCGTTCCTGTACATTCTTCTGCTGGGTAATATCGATCATAATACCTGAAAAATACGGTTTCCCGACTGCCGGCACAACTTCGAACATATGGTCTTCCAGCCAGACAATTTCACCCTTCTTGTTCCTCACTCTGACTTCATTGCTAAGTACACCTTTGGCTCCGGTCTTTCTCCATTCTGTTACTTTCCTGTCATAATTGCCAATGTCTTCTGAAATCATCAGATTGCTGAAAAGGTGCTCATCTTTCATGAATTCTTCGGCAGGATAACCCAATATATCCATGATGTTCTCTGATACAAAATTGATGCCCTCGCCGTATTCATATATGGCAACATTTGGCAGGTTATTTAGAATTGTCGATAGCCTTGCCTGAGTAAGCCTCAGTTTCTGTTCTGACTCTTTCCGTTCTGTAAAATCAACTACCTGGCAAATATGTCTGAAAGGCTTGCCGTCACTATCTTTCAGAACTGTTATATGAAGCTCAACAAATACTGTTTTTCCGTCTTTGCGAATATATCTTTTTTCGAAGTGTATTCCCGGCTGGTTTTCCTTCAGGGTTCGGTTGAAAACGTAATCATCTATTTTTCTGTCTCCGGGGTGTGATATCTCCGGGAATGATGTCTTAAGCAGTTCATCTTTTGTATAGCCCACAATGTCACAGAAAGCCTTGTTAACCTTGACGAAATATCTGTCAAGATCTGTTATTGCCATGCCTATCGGAGCATTATCAAAGATCATCTGGAGCTGCTGCTCGCTGCCTTTCAAAGCTTCTTCTGCTTTTTTCCTTGCGGTGATATCTCTTCCGACCGTTTGGTATTCTACAATTTCACCATCTTCGTTAAAAATAGCAGTATCGGTCCATCTCAGCCAGCGAACCTCGCCGTCTTCCATCACAACCCTGTGTGTAAAATTTCCGATCGGATTATTCTTATCCAACCCGGCGAAAAATCTGGTGAATCTTTCAAGGTCTTCAACTGGCATCTCAGGTATATACTTTCTGCCGATAAGTTCTTCTCTTTTCTTTCCGAAGAACCTGCAGAATATATCATTGACGTACGTAAAAGAGCCGTCCGGTTTCCAGCGCGTGATCATTTCAGTCTGCTGTTCTACAAGTGCCTTGTATCTTTCTTTGCTTTTCAGGAGTTCATCTTCGGTATTCTTTTGTCCGGTAATATCAATGATAACGCCCTGAAGCGTAACGGGAATCCCGTTTTCAATGTGAACAGAAGTGATATCTTTAAACCATCTTACAGAACCGTCTGCTGCTATCATCCTGTATTCGAATTCATGATCTTTAAGCTTCAGTGTGTTTTCGCGGCTGAATTGGAGTGCCCAATTTTTATCATTAGGGTGAAGATGGTCTATCCAAAATCCTTTTTGCGTCCAAAATTCCGCAGGATAGCCAAGAATGACTTCAGCCATTTTGCTGACATATATGAAGCGCCGTTCCTGAAGGTCAAACTCGTAAGTGATTACGTTGAGTCCCTCAATTAACTTCCTGTATCTGTCTTCTCTGTGATTAATTAATGCTGATAAATCGGACTCCATTCAAATACCCCTATCTGATTAGAAATCCAATTTATACAATAATTTACGCAAAGTAATTAACGTGATTTTGGTATAAGAAAGAATCTTAAGTATTTAAATCACAAATACTTAAGATTATTGAAAGAATAATTGAAATGTACTTTGGGGAATTATTGAAGTTTAAAATTGAAGGGAACATTCACCCAAACTTTTACAGGTTTGTTACTCTGCAATCCGGGCGTAAATTGAAGGTCTCTTGCTTTATTCTTCACTTCATCGTAGAAGACCTCTGGTCCTGTTAAACTTCCGGTTTTCAGAACATTACCGTCGGGACCGACAAGAACTTTAATGGTTACTTTTCCCTGAATACCGGCTTCAACTGCAAGTGCCGGGTACTCCATAGTTGCCTTAACCTGCTGGAGATTTATGCAGTCAGGAACTACATCAACTTCACTTATCGTAAAAACGTCCTTCACAGGGTCTTTCACAACAATGTCATCCAGTTTATCCTTGATGACATTATCGTCGATCTTAATGTTGTTGTTATCGCTCATCACTAGACTATCGCCGGTTCTTGAAGTAGTTCCCGTAATATCATTTAACTGGTCCTGAGTCTTGAGGACAATATCATCAGCAATCTCTTTTCTGACGGGTTGAGGCTCCAGCGAAGATAGGTCCTTGATCTTGGAAACGGGGTCATCCTGTTTTACCGGAGGGATATCATTATCTTCCACGGGTGGTGGGGAATCAATATCAACGAAAAAGATCGGAGTATTGGGATTCTTCGGAATATCTTTTGCCTTTGACTCATTTATGTAAGCGAAAAGCATATAAGCAGCAATCAGCCCGATATGAAGAGTTACCGCAATTATGAAACCTTTCATTGTTAATCCCTGAGCAAGCTTTTTCAGCTCAGGTGCTCCGTAATTATCATTGTTTATGAGGATTATTCCGTCGTTCATGATGCCATCCTCCTTTCGTTTCTGATTATACTGAAGCAAATGCAATTAGTTCCGGCATTCGGGGGCCAAAGTGGAATCTAGACTCTTTACAGAATAATAGATGAATTTTGAGGATTTTTAGGGTTTTTTGAGACTATTTCAATGATTTGAGATACTCGTGGATTTCGTATTGTGACCGACGTTTCTCAGATTCCGGAAGTTCCCTAAAGAGGTTTTGCTGCTTTTCGTCAATGACCCTTGCTTTCACATTATCTGCCAGCTTGATATCTATTATGTTTCTTACCTGCTTTTTCAAATCCGGGTCATATATTGGGAATGCCACTTCTATTCGTCTGCTCAAATTCCTTTTCATCCAGTCAGCCGAGGAGAGGAATATTTTTTCATTACCTGCATTATTAAAAATGTATACCCTGTCATGCTCAAGAAATCTGTCAACAATACTGATACCGGAAATGTTCTCGCTCATTTCTTTCATGCCGGGGATCAGGCAGCAGATACCGCGCACTATCATAAGTACTCTTACACCGGCTTCGCTTGCATCATACAATTTCTTAATTATCCTTTCGTCTTCCAGGCTGTTCAGTTTGATAGTAATTGCAGCCGGCAATCCTTTCTTCGCATTCTCAATTTCATTTTCAATCAGCGCCTGAAAACCCTGCCTCATGCCGTACTGGGCAACTAAAAGGTGTTTAAACTGATACCCGGGATCCTTGCCTTCAAGGTATTCAAATACTTTTTCAACCTCCTCAGTCAATTCTTCATTAACAGTAAATAAACCGTAATCAGTGTATAATTTTGCAGTCTTTTCGTTGAAATTACCGGTTGAAAGGTATGCGTACTTTTTAAGCTTTCCGGCTTCAAGCCTAGTTATGAGTGCGATCTTTGCATGCACTTTCAGACCCGGGAGGCTGTAGAGCACTTTTACTCCTGCTTTCTGCATTTCTTCGGCACTCTGTATATTTATTTCTTCATCAAAGCGGGCTTTCACTTCTACAAATGCAGTAACATCCTTGCCGCGGTGAGCCGCTTTTACAAGAGAATTCACTATTCTCGAATCCTTTGCAACCCTGTATTGGGTTATTTTGATAGATTTAACAGCGGGGTCTTTTGCAGCGTGCGCTATTGCATTAACTACATAATCGTAATTGTGATATGGAAAATAAAACAGATGATCTTTCTTTTTTGATGCAGTAAAAACGTTTGTATGTGTCTCAAAGTCTTTGTGTTTAAGCGGTTTAAGTTCCGTATACTCAAGGCTTTTTATCCCGGGGTTGGGGAACCTGAAGAAATCACTGAAATTATGATATCTCCCCCCCGGATAGAGATCTTCATCTGCCAGGAGCAATGCTTCCCTAAGGTATCTCAAAAAACTTGAAGACATATTACTGTCATAAAGAAATCTGCTCGGAGCCCCGCTTCCGCGCTTTGCCAAACCTTTTTTTATCTTTTCAAGAAGATTACCACTGAACTCGTCCTCAATATAAAGTTCTGCATCGCGTGTCAGTTTGACGGCATATGATTCGTGGATATTATATCCATAGAATATCTGCGGCAAAAACAGCCTTATTACATCATCCAAAAATATAATATAATTGTTATTGCCTATTTTGGGAAGCAGAATGAAACGGTTAATATGATTCGTTGGTATTTCTACAATTGCATACTTGAACCTGTTTTGCTTTTCTGTTTTTGCCTTTCCCTGCGGCAGTTTTGCAGAGAGCTTTATTGCAAGATATAACCGCTGATTACGCAAAAACGGTGTGATCTTTTTCTTTACAATTATCATTGGCATAATATGAGGGACAACCTGCTCATTGAATATCTCGGCAACGAAATCCCTTTGTACAGGATCCAACTGAGTATGATCCACAAGGAAAATATTGTTCTTTTCAAGCTCAGGTCTGATACCTTTTGTATATATACCGCCATATTCTTCCTGCAGCCTGAAAACTGTCTTCGATATCCTGTCGAGAAGTTTGTTGACATCAAATTTAAGTTCTTTTTGGGTCTTTTTCTTCAGATTGACGAGTGCTCTTAACGAAGCAACCCTTACGCGGAAGAACTCATCAAGGTTAGATGAAAAGATCGCAAGAAATTTTATCCTGTCATAAAGCGGTACCTCAGGGTTGCCGGCTTCCTGCAGTACCCTGTGGTTGAACGATAACCAGCTTATCTCTCTGTTAAAAAACCTGTATTCCATTATGCGCCTTGTTTCATTCCTTTATTCAGTAATACATCTTTGGATATTTGAAGTAAGCCAGCGTTCCTTTGCTTGACTGGATCGAGTTCCAATCAAAGCCTTTGGTGAAATCTATTCTTACTATTGAGCATGTCGGCATGTTGGATATCTCTTCACCTGCTAAATAATTAGCGTAATCAGTAATGCCGTAGTTGTGGCCGACTAACATAAGCTTCTTTATGCTGTGATCAACCCCCGAGATCACCTCGGCAAAATCTTCAATTGCTGCCATGTAAAGCTTATCGTTTCGCAAGATCTTTTTCTCATCATATCCGGTTTCGCGGGCTACTCTCTTTGCCGTACTGAAAGCTCTTTTGGCTGGACTCGAAATTATCAGTCCGGGATTGTCACCAAGTTCTGCAAGTATCTTTCCCATTAGCGGAGCATCGTTTTTGCCTCGCTTGTTCAACGGTCTTTCGATATCACCAACACCGGGCGATTCCCAGCTTGATTTAGCATGCCTGAGCAGAAGCAGCGATTTCATTAATAATCAAAATTAGTTAAATACATCGTTATTATCAGTGAACTAATACAAATAAATATGCCCAATATCATTTAGTTTTAGCAATCCATTCATCAATTTTCTTTTCAAGCAAACCAAGCGGAATGGCGCCGTTTTTAAGAACATTGTCATGAAAATCCTTCACATTAAACTTGCTGCCAAGCTCGCGCTCTGCTTTCTTCCTAAGCTCTTTCAGTTTAAGCTCACCGATTTTGTAAGCCAAAGCCTGTCCCGGCCAGGATATATACCTGTCAATTTCCGAACGAATATCAAGATCTGAGTTCGGAGTATTCTTCCTCATGAATTCATAAGCCTCTTCTCTGGTCCATCCTTTTTCATGAATTCCGGTATCAACTACAAGCCTGCATGCACGCCAAATTTCAAATGTTAATGCGCCGTAACGCTGGTACAGATCTTCATACATACCGGATTCGTATCCAAGATACTCGGCATATAATCCCCAGCCCTCTACAAAAGCTGTAACTGAATAATCTCTTCGGAATTTCGGAAGATCTTTAAGTTCCTGCGCTATTGAGATCTGCAAATGATGACCCGGAACTGCCTCGTGGAGCGCAAGAGCTGTCATGGTATAAATAGGTCGCGAAGGCAAATCGTAAGTGTTTACATAAAAATACCCGGGCCTTGAGCGGTCCTCCGGCGCCGAATAATAATAAGCCGCGGGGGCAGATTTTGCACGGAACTCCTCCATCTCAAACAGGTCATACTTTGCTTCGGGCAATCTGCCGAAAAGACCGGGGAGCTTTGTATCCATTTTTGAAAGGATCGACCTGAATCCGTTCAGAAGGTCATCTTTGTTTGAATAATAGAATTTGCTGTCTGTTTTTAAGTACGTATTGAACTCATCAAGGCTGCCAGTGAAACCAATTTCATTTTTAAGCTTTTCCATTTCCCCCCGGATGCGATCAACTTCTTTCATTCCAAGGTTATGGATCTCTTCTGCAGTCATGTCCAGCGTTGTATAATATTTCACTGAATTTTGGTAACGTTCCCTGCCGTCAGGGAGCGAAGAAATGCCCGCATCTTTTCTGCAATTAGGAAGATATTCAGTCTTCACAAATTCATACAGTCTCCGGTATGAAGCATAAACTTCGTTTTCTACCAGATTTTTGAGTGAGTCTTTGAGCTCGGTTTTCTCTTCAGATGTCAATGAATTTTCGCCGTCAATGGGCTTGTAGAAAATAGATTCAGCGGCAGGAACATTGAAAATGTTTTCCATTTGCGGAAGTGTCTGTACAATAATAAAATCAGGCGGCATAAGTTTTAAAGCCATACCTTTTTTCATGTTGTCAATTGCATCATTCACCTGGTTTTTGAAGGCTCTGAGGCGCTTGAAATATTTCAGGTATTCCTCTTTGGTGACAAGCGGCTGAACGCGTACAATCTGCGGAAAACCGATATGAATACCCCATTGCTGGCCCAGCGGCATATAATGATATTTGAACTTTTCGCCCTCAAGCGATAATTCCAGTGACCTCCTGAAGAGGTCATTGTTAAGCTTGTCGTCTTCTGTCAGCGTGGTGTAATCAATTTCATTCAGCCGCCCGAGGAAATAACGGACCTTTTCGTAATAAATGGTATTTGCGCTATCTGAATTATCGGAGAGCCTGTCATCGAATCTGTGATCACCCTCGTAAGTGGCGCCTTCGGGATTATTTACACGGTTATACTCTTCGTAATCATCAAAGATCTGCCAGAGTTTCTTATCATGCTCCTGTGATGAGAGAATTTGTGTCATGGTAATAATTAACAGCAATACTTTGCTTAATTTTTTCATTTCACGCTGCTGTGTTATGTTAAATAGATTACGTTTCAAAATTTGCTGCGGCATGCCGGAAGGGAAGAACTGATACAATTTTTGTTATAATAAACAAATAATCAAGACATCAAAAAGCCTTATTTACTATTCCTTTAGAAAGACCCTGATATCTATTGTTTCCCACGTGGTTTGATCTGCGATCAGGTAATCAATAATATCTCTGGAAGTCTTGTATTCATCGCCTTCTTTTCTGTATGCATAAATGGGTACACTTGTACAATTGTTGACAGTATCCTTGTAGTCCTTTACCAGTCTTATTCCCGGAATGCTTTCTATTTCCTTTAAAGTAACATCTTCATCAACAAACGGCGAGCCTTCCAGATAGCTGCACCAGATTATCAGTGCTTTATCATACCTGTTCACATTTGATTGTGATAATAGAGTGAACTTCTCGCCGCCGGTCTGGGATTCATCAAGTGCATTTGCAAGCTGATGCATGTTCGATATAAGTCTGTAAGAAGGGTAATTCTCTGCAGCAAACTCTGTGATGTTATCGGATACTTTTTCAATTTCGAATTTGTTATGGAACGGTGTTGAATAAGGGCCGAGTGTGAACATCAGGAAAAGAAAAACTGCCATAAGAATATACTTAACGGCACTTATCCGAACAGATGTGTAAATAAAGCTTAAGCCAACTGCCGAGATGATCCCGAATGCAGGACCCACTACTGCTATATACCTTAGCTGCCCGATACTGCATGTAAGGTTCAGCCCTTTAAGCGCAAGAAGAGTCTGGAGAGCTATTCCTAAAAAAACATATAATATGAGAAGCGAATAATCCTTCATCTGTTTCTTAAGTAACAGGTAAATACTTCCGGCAGCAAAGAACGCCGCCTGAAGGAATCCGTATATCTTTGCAGAGTGAAGCAGGTAATAATACCAGTCAACGCCGGCATCTATTTTGAGCAGCCGTGTGTGCAATGTCATATCATAAAAAAACTGTGACGGGTTTGCAGTAATTATAGTGGTGTAAAGGTACCATGCCGCAGGTCCAAAAAGTACCCATGGCAAAACTCTCCACTCTTTCCTGTAAGCGTATATTAGGAAATAAATACCTGCCGCATAAAAATATTCCGTGCGGAAAATGAAAACTAGCGATGAAGATATCATAGCCGCCCTGGGCATGTTCTTAATGTAATAATAGAATGAGAGGATGATCAGGAGTCCCGCAGGAAGCTCTGCAAGTGATGTGTATGATACATTGAACAAGACCGGCTGAAATCCGATAATCGGTATTACCCACTCAGCATATTTTACGCCTTTTAGATCGAGTATCTTATACGCTATATATATAGTAAGAATGAATAAGAGCGCCGAGGCTATCTGCACTCCTTTTAGCCCTAACTTAGCCGGCAGTGCGAAAAGCAGGACACGGCCCATCCTGTGCCATGCACCGATGCTTTGACCAAATGAATCCAAATAGTGGCGGTTATAATTGAAATGGCTTGAGTCGTCAATGAAATAGAATCCATCAGAATTCGCTATCCACACTGCCTGAACGGTGAGCACAACTATCCACAGAATGTATTTTATTCTTGAGCTATCCAATGATCTAGATTAAACTACAAAGTATACTTATCAAACACTGCTATCTATGAAATAAGGAATTGTTCGGATATCAGGAAAGAATACTATCCCTGATAAATGACAAGATCTATTGAGCTGGTGGGCGGACTTGAACCGCCGACCTGCTGATTACGAATCAGCTGCTCTACCAGCTGAGCTACACCAGCTTATTCAATTTACAATTCTCAATTGTTCATTGCTCATTGTAAATTGATCATTGTACTAATACCTGTACCACTCAGGCTTGTAAGGACCGTCAACTTCGACGCCGATATATTTAGCCTGTTCAGGGGTTAATTTCTCGAGCTTAGCACCTACTTTGTCAAGATGCAGTCTTGCAACTTTCTCATCAAGATGCTTTGGAAGTACATAAACCTTATTCTCGTAATTGGTATGATTATTCCACAGCTCAATCTGGGCAAGAGTCTGATTTGTGAATGAGTTTGACATTACAAATGAAGGATGTCCCATTGCGCAGCCCAGATTTACCAGTCTGCCTTCAGCAAGCACCAGTATTTCTTTGCCGTTTAAGTTGTAAAGATCAACCTGCGGCTTGATAACTATTTTCGTGTTTCCGTAGTTCTTATTCAGCCATGCCATATCAATTTCATTATCAAAATGCCCAATGTTGCAAACTATGGCTTTATCTTTCATAGATCTGAAATGCCTCTCGGTGATTATATTAAGGTTGCCGGTTGCTGTCACCAGTATATCGCAAACCTTTGCGGCTTCATCCATTGTGGTGACCTGGTAACCATCCATAGCTGCCTGCAGGGCGCATATCGGGTCAGCTTCCGTTACCATTACTCTTGCACCGGCACCGCGGAGTGACTGTGCAGAGCCTTTTCCAACATCTCCGTAACCTGCTACAACTGCGACCTTGCCTGCCATCATAATATCAGTTGCGCGCCTGATTGCATCAACGAGTGATTCTTTACACCCATATTTGTTATCGAACTTTGATTTGGTGACAGAATCATTCACATTAATGCACGGAAGAGGCAATGTGCCTTTCTTCATTCTTTCATACAGCCTGTGAACGCCTGTAGTGGTTTCTTCTGATATTCCTTTGATGCCGGCTATCAGCTCGGGATAGTTATCCAGGACCATGTTAGTCAGGTCGCCGCCGTCATCCAGTATCATATTAAGTGGCTTATCGAATGAACCAAAGAACAAAGTCTGCTCAATACACCAGTTGAATTCTTCTTCGTTCATACCTTTCCATGCGTAGACAGGTATTCCTGCTGCAGCTACTGCTGCTGCTGCGTGATCCTGTGTAGAAAAAATATTGCATGATGACCATTTCACCTCTGCGCC
>JAUQWS010000032.1 GCA_030835025.1 Ignavibacteria bacterium
ATGAGCGAGAACGAAGTATCAGCAGAAATTTCATACTGGCACAAAAAGTACGGCGCCGAGGGCGATTCATTCGACCCCATAGTCGCAAGCGGCTGGCGCGGTGCATTGCCGCACGGCAGGGCATCGGATAAGAAGATCGAAAAGGGCGATATGGTCACGCTGGATTTCGGCTGCGTATATGACGGCTTCTGCTCTGACTTAACGCGCACTGTTTCTGTTGGCAAGCCATCGGATGAAATGAAGAAAATATACACTATCGTTCTCGAAGCCCAGCTCAAGGCAATAGATGCGGCTAAAGAGGGAATCAACACAAAGGTACTGGATAGTGCTGCGCGTGAGCATATCTACAAAAGCGGCTATGAGGGAAAGTTCGGGCACGGGTTAGGCCATGGCCTGGGCATCGAAGTCCACGAACTGCCAAGCGTAAGCCAGCGCATGGATTTGAATATTCCGGCTAACGTGTGCTTCACCATAGAGCCCGGCATTTATGTTGAGGGTCTTGGCGGCGTGAGGATAGAAGATGATGTTGTGCTCAGCGGCAGCAAATGCGAAGTGCTGAATGCATCACCAAAAGAACTGATAATAATTTGAAGAAAGTATTAATAATAACACATGACTTTCCGCCGCTTGGCAAGGGCAGTGTACTCAGGCCTTTAAAGCTGGCAAAGTATTTCTTAAGGAATGATTGGGAGCCGGTTGTGCTTACATCCACTCCCAAAACCTATTACTTCAGGGATGAATCACTCCTGCGTGAAGCTGATTACCTTGGCATAAAGATATTCAGGACCAAAAGCAGCAGCAATAACCTGCTTACAGGCAGGAAGCTGAAAGATCTTCCGGGTGAATCCAACCGGATACTTAAGCGCAACATAGTGCGCTACAGGAAGCTGCCCGATGAACACAACAGCTGGATAGCAAAAGCCGTTAAGCTTGGCAGGGAAATAATTGAATCCGGCAAGATCGAGATATTATATGCAACCGGACCCTCATTTACCGCAATGGTAGCTGCCGGAGAGTTAAAGGCAAAATATAAGATTCCGCTTGTTGTGGATTACCAGGATTCATGGCTTCACTCCTCATCGGGCTATATACCGCGCGGTTATCACCGCCTCCGCAACATGAAAATGGAGCAGGAAGTGATAAGAGTAAGCGATGAAATAATCACAACTAACCGCAGGATCAAAGAATACCTGATAGAAGAGTATGATTACTTAAAGCATGAAGATATCAACATCATCAACCACGGTTATGATGAAGAAGATATCACCCTTGCCAGATCGCTTCCCCTGCCTGAAAAACCTAAGATGCGCTTTACCAGCGTCGGCAGCTTCTTCGATCTTATCTCGCCGGCCTGCTTCTTCGAAGCGCTAAGGATCACATTTGAGAAGAGGCCCGATATCAGGGGAAAGATCGAGTTCTGCATAGTCGGCGGGCTTTCGAAAGAGAACCTGAAGCTTATCCAGAAGAACAACGTTGCAGATTCCATAATCAATCCCGGCTATGTTGACCACATTGAATCCATAAGATACATGCTTGCCTCTGATGTTCTATGGTTTATGGTTGGCAAAGGCACGGGTGATGAAGTTGTCTCTCCCGTAAGGCTTGCCGAATATTTTGGCGCAAGGAAACCCATACTTGCAAGTGTTCCCGATGGTGCCGCCAAGCAATTGCTTAAGGGATATGAAGCCGTGAGGATATCTGAGCCTGATGAGCCTGAAGAAATAGCCAAGCTTATTATTGAGTACTACGGGCTGTGGGAAAAAAGGATGATGCCGTTACCTGATGAAGAAACCGTGCGCAGGTTTTCTGTAGATAAGCTTGCTTACCAGATGGTGAGGTACTTCGAGTTCCTGAGGGATATTCCGCCTGAGTTCGGTATCAGGGGCGGCGAGAAATTCACCGAGGATAAATTCGGCAAGCGGCCGCGGCCGGGCGAATGATGCAAGTAATTTTGTGTTTTAGAATGAACAGCTTAAGCTGAAGTTCTGTTTTTTTCCATGCTTTGATAAATGCGCTCGATTATCTCAACAGTTTTCATTCCTTCAAACGCATTCGCTGCTATGGTGCCGCCGCCTGTAAGGACATCAATTACATTTTCGTAAACGCGCTCGTGGTTGCTCATTGATCCCTTGTAGAAGCCGTAATCATTTGCCGGGCGTGATTCAGGCAGACCTTTGATCTCGTATCCCTCAATAGACTGGTACTCAAGCACATTCAGGTACTGTCCGCCTATCTTCACTGTGCCTCTTTCACCGAATACGGTTATCGAGCCTTCCATATTCTGTTTGTAACTGTTCACCGTGTAGTTTATCGTTCCGATTGCACCGCCTGCAAATTCAAGAATCACGGCACCGGTGTCTTCAAACTCCACCAGGCCGTTGTGGATGTAATTCTTTCCGAATGCGTTAAGTGAAGTAACATCGCCAATTAACCAGTAGAGCAGGTCAATAAAGTGGCTGAATTGAGTGAAGAGTGTTCCGCCGTCAAGGGCCTTCTTTCCTTTCCAGTCTGACTGCCTGTAATACTCATCGTTCCTGTTCCAGAAGCAGTTGAGCTCTGCACTAAGTATCTTTCCAAGCCTGCCTTCGGATATCACCTGCTTTAGTGCGGCAACGGGCGGATTGAAGCGGTTCTGCTTCACGATAAACAGGTCCTTGCCTGATTTATCGGCTTCGATCATCATCTGCTTGCATTCACTTACCGAAATAGCCATCGGCTTTTCGCAGAGCACATGCTTACCTGACTTCAATCCAAGTATTGTGTGTGCAGAGTGTAGCGAGTTAGGAGTACAAACGGAAATTACATCAATATCCGGTTCGTTCTTAAGGAGTTCTTCGATCGAGTTATATTGCCTGCAGTTGTACTTAACAGAAAAGTCTTTGGCGCGTTCGGGTTTTATATCGCAAACAGCAGTTAGTTTTGCAATGTTGTTAATTATCTCAGCGTGTCTTTCGGCGATCCTGCCGCAGCCAATAATAGCGAATTGTATGCTCTTCAATTCATTTTCCTGTAAATTCAAAGTGTAAATATCCTAAAAAAGAAAGGTGTTTTCAAGTTAATAGCAGGTAAGTTCTGACTGAGTTGGTTATCTGGAAATGGCAATGAATTATGCTGCAACTTTCATATATTTGTGTATCAAAATGAATTAATGCAAACAGAACTACCGCAAATACTTACAGTTTCAGAGCTTAACTCTAACATCAA
>JAUQWS010000003.1 GCA_030835025.1 Ignavibacteria bacterium
GTCGGCGTTCAGCTTCCGTTCGTGGCGGGGCTTGAGCTTGATGAACATGAAGCCCGAGTTGGACGACACCCGGTTCCCCCCTGCCCCCGCCGACGACATGAACGCCTCCACGTTCGGGTCCTGGAGCACGATGGCCGCCAACTGCTGCTGCTTTGCCTTCATCTCCTCGAAGGAGATTCCCTGGGCCCCCTCGGTCATGGCGAAGATGGCGCCGATATCGTCGCTGGGCAAGAGGCCCGTGGGAACCTTTGTGAAGAGCCAGATAGTGATGACCGTCATGACGATCGTGCCGATCAGCACTGTCCGGCGGAGCCTCAGAACTTGCGCCAGGGTCACTTCGTAGAAGCGGTACATGCCGCTAAAAAACCGCTCCATGAAATTATAGAACCGGCCGTGCTCTTTCTCGGCGTGGGGACGGAGAAAGCGGCTGCAGAGCATGGGGGTGAGCGACAGGGAGACGAAGCCGGAGATGAGGATCGCCAGGCTGATGGTGACGGCAAATTCGTGGAGGAGCCGACCCAGCATCCCCTTCATGAAGAGTACCGGGATGAAAACCGCCACCAGGGAAATCGTCATGGAGACAATGGTGAAGCCGATCTCCCGGGCGCCCCGGAGTGAAGCCTCCATGGGGTTCTCACCCTTCTCCAGGTGCCGGACGATGTTTTCCAGCATGACAATGGCGTCGTCCACCACGAAGCCCACCGAGAGGGTCAGGGCCATGAGAGTTATGTTGTTGACCGAGAACCCCATCAGGTACATGGCCGCAAAGGCGCCGACGATGGAAAGCGGCAGGGCGAGGCTCGGTATCACCGTGGCTGGCAGGTTGCGCAGAAAAAGGAAAATCACCAGGATCACCAGGCAGATGGTGAGCATCATGGTGAACTTCACGTCGGCAACCGACTCCTTGATCCCCTCGGTCCGGTCGAAAAGGATGTTCAGGTCCACCGAGGCGGGGAGTTGGGAGCGGAAGTGCGGGATCAGCTCCTTGATCCGGCTCACAACCTCGATGGTGTTGGTGCCGGGCTGGCGCTGGATGGCGAGGACGATGGCGCGGGTCTGCTTGTACCAGCCGGCTATCTTGTCGTTCTCCACGCTGTCGATGACCGTGCCGATCTCTCCGAGGCGGACCGGCGAGCCGTTGCGGTAGGCGACAATGAGCGGTTCGTATTCCCTGGCGGTGTATAACTGGCCGCTGGTCTGAATGGTGAGGGCCTCGTGCCTCCCCTCCAGCGTGCCGGTGGGGAGGTTCACGTTCCCCCGCTCCAGGGCCTGGGCCACCTCATCGATGCCGATCTTGCGGGCCGCAAGGGCCTTGGGGTCCACCTGAACCCGCACCGCGTACTTCTGGGCGCCGTTGATCTGCACCGAGGCCACGCCGTTGACCATGGAGATCCGCTGGGCGATCATGGTGTCGGCGTACTCGTGGACCGTGGAGAGCGGAAGCGTGGGCGAACTGAGGGCCAGGTAGAGGACCGCCTGGTCGGCCGGGTTCACCTTCTGGAACGACGGCGGAGCCGGCATGTCCTGGGGGAGCTGGCGCTGGGCCCGGGATATGGCCGCCTGGACGTCCTGGGCCGCGGCGTCGATGTCGCGGTCAAGGGTGAATTTGATGGTGATGCGGGATGAACCGAGACCGTTGGTGGAGGTCATGGAGTCCACGCCGGCGATGGTGGAGAACTCCCGCTCCAGGGGGAGTGCCACCGACGAGGCCATGGTGTCGGGGTTGGCGCCGGGGAGGCTGGCGGAGACCTGAATAGTGGGGTAGTCGACGGTGGGGAGGTCGTTGACCGGCAGCTTGTTGTAGGCGATGAGACCGAAAAGCATGACGGCCAGCATGACGAGGCTCGTCATGACCGGCCGCCGGATGAAGATCTCGGCTATGTTCATGGATGGCTACCCGGAGACTGGCCGGTAGCCTGCCCGGATTTTGCTGGTCCCTGGTCCCCGCCCCCCGGTCTCTGCTTTTCCATCACCTTGGCATTGGGGGTGAGCCGCATCTGTCCGTCGGTCACC
>JAUQWS010000033.1 GCA_030835025.1 Ignavibacteria bacterium
AGAAGACAGGCAGGGCCTGAAAGTAGCCTGCATAGAAGAAATTGCGCTGCATAAAAATTTCATTAACATCAAACAGTTTGAGTCAGTTATAAAGAATATGCCGAAATGTGCCTACAGAGATTATCTGCAGAAAATTCATGATGACAAGATCGGATAATGGAAATACAGGAAACAAGGATTAAGGATGTCCTTATAATCACTCCAAAAGTATTCAAAGATGACCGCGGGTATTTCCTTGAATCTTTCAGAAAGAAAGTATTCACTGAGAGGAATATCAACCTTGAATTCGTTCAGGATAATATCTCAAAATCCAGAAAAAACACAATAAGGGGTCTTCATTACCAGGCAGGCAAATTTGCCCAGGGTAAGCTTTGCCAGGTACTCTTCGGCCGGGTATTGGATGTTGCAGTCGATATCAGGTTCGGTTCACCCACTTTCGGGAAATATGTGGCAACTGAACTTTCAGAAGACAACCATGATCTGATCTGGATCCCCCCTGGTTTTGCTCACGGTTTTTCGGTTCTTTCGGAAGAAGCTATATTCCATTACAAATGCACTAATTATTACAGTAAGGAAGACGAGCGGGCAATCCTTTACAATGACAGCACTTTGAACATTGACTGGAACGTAAATATACCGCTTGTATCCGCTAAAGATCTGGAGGCTGTTCAATTTAAGGATATAGGTAAGGACTTTGTTTACTGATACCTTGATCCTGATTCATCAATCCGCGGACTGATAACACATTTAAATGACAACTAAATCACTATTCTTCACTGACGGAGCCAAGGTAAAACAAAGCTCACTGGTTACACAGTTTGCTGAAAGACTTGAGTTTGATCTTGTCAAAGACAGGTCAACCGTTACCGATCACGATATACTTGAAGCAATATCGCTGACTGTCAGAGACAGGCTTGCAAGGAACTGGCTTAAAACTCAAAGTGAGTATAGTGAAAGCAACGCCAAGAAAGTTCACTATTTGTCCCTTGAATTCCTGATGGGAAGCCTGCTTGGAAATTCACTAATAAACCTTGGATTGTATAATGAATGCGCCAAACTTCTGGAAAGATATGGCTACGATCTGGACAGGATAGTAAGAGAAGAACCGGATATGGGTCTTGGTAACGGGGGCCTAGGCAGGCTTGCTGCGTGCTATCTTGAGTCACTTTCAACACTGAAACTGCCGGCATACGGATACGGAATATTGTACGAGTACGGGATCTTTGAACAGGATATTGAAAATGGCTACCAGATAGAAAAACCTGACCACTGGCTTAGATACGGCAATCCGTGGAAAGTAGTGAGGCCTGAGCTGACATACAAAGTCAAGTTCAACGGCTCAGTTTCAACTTATTCTGATTCCACAGGAAGAACCAGATACCAGTGGGTAAATACTGATGACGTTTTGGCAATCGCGAATGATGTCCCGGTTCCCGGTTATAAGAACAACACAGTAAACACTCTTAGGCTTTGGCAGGCCAAATCAACGGATGAATTCAATCTCAGCAATTTTAACCAGGGGAATTATCTTTCGGCAGTGGAAAGCAAGAACCTTTCTGAAACAATCTCAAAGGTCCTTTATCCTAATGACTCCATTCCCCAGGGGAAAATATTAAGGCTCAGGCAGCAATATTTCTTTGTTTCCGCAACTTTGCAGGATATAATTTACAATTTCAAGCTTGAGAACAAGGATTTTTCAGCACTTCCGCAAAAGGCAGCAATTCAGCTGAATGATACACACCCTGCAATTGCTATACCGGACATGATGAGGATCTTAATGGATGAAGAGGGTCTGGAGTGGGAAGACGCATGGAAAATAACAACCGAAACATTTGCGTATACAAACCATACTATCGTTCCTGAAGCTCTTGAAGAATGGTCCGAAAGTTTGCTCAGCGCTTTGCTTCCAAGGCATCTTCAGATCATTAATGAGATCAACAGAAGATTCCTTTCAGATGTTCGGTCATCTTATTCACAAGATGAAACTGTGGTTTCAAAGATGTCGATTATCAGAGATGAAAACAATGTGAAAAGCATCAAAATGGCAAACCTTGCCATAGTAGGCAGTCATTCTACAAATGGAGTAGCTGAGCTCCACTCTGATATATTGAAGAAATACATTTTCCCCGACCTGAACAAGTTTCAGCCCTTAAAATTCAATAACAAAACAAACGGAATTTCTATCAGGAGGTTCATGCTTCAGGCCAACCCCGGGCTATCACTTCTCATTTCAGAGAGAATCGGCGAAAAATGGATAACTGATCTGAGTGAGTTAAGAAAGATAGAAAAATTCCTGCTGGATGACAAATTCAAATCAAAATGGCGAGAGATAAAAAGAAACAATAAGCTTAGGTTAATTGAATTCATAAGTCGTAATCATAAGGTTAAGGTCAACCCGGATTCATTGTTCGATTCACAGGTGAAAAGATTCCATGAGTATAAGAGGCAACTGTTAAATGTACTTCATGTAATATCATTATACAACAGGATAAAATCAAACCCTGCCGAAAAGACTGTTCCAAGAACTGTGATCTTCGGAGGCAAGGCTGCCCCTTCTTATTTCATAGCTAAGCTTATCATAAAGCTGATTAATTCTGTGGCTGAGCAAGTAAATAATGACCCCGAAATCGGTGACAAGCTTAAAGTCCTTTTTATAAAGAACTATGGCGTTACGCTTGCCGAGCGTATAATACCGGCCAGTGATCTTTCCGAACAGATCTCAACCGCCGGCTTTGAAGCTTCGGGCACCGGCAATATGAAGTTTGCGCTTAATGGTGCTTTGACAATAGGCACTCTTGACGGCGCCAATGTGGAAATAAGGCATGAAGTGGGTGATGAGAATATTTTTATATTCGGGCTCACAAACGAGGAAATCCTTGAAAGAAGAAGATCGGGTTACTCTCCAGTTGCATTTTATGAAACCAATCCGCAGCTGAAGCAGGTTATTGACATGCTGAAAACCGATTATTTCAACAAATCTGAACCGGGTATTTTTGAACCGATTGTCAATGAACTATTGAACAGGGATTATTATTTTGTAATGGCTGATTTTGCAGCATACTGCATCTCGCAGCAGAAGGCAGAGAATATATACAGTGATATTGATCTGTGGACAAGGAAATCGATAATAAATACTGCCCGAATGGAGAAATTTTCAAGTGACAGAGCTGTAAAAGAATATTCAAGGGATATATGGGATATTGAGCCATTAAGCCTGGATTGAGTTTCAAGAGGCATAATTGCAAGGATCTAAACTAATACGTCTCCCCTACTCTGCAGGAACCGTCACAGGTTCTGCTCCTAAATGAACATTAATAGATATTCGGAGCTCTATCAACTGAGCCTTCCAAATATTTCACAGGCTGGATTATTCACGTGATATATAAAATGGTGCGGAACTACCTTGATAGTTTTCCTGATATTAGTAAATTTTTCATCAGTGCAATTCATCTCGTCAAAAATTATTGACAGGATATGTTTCTCGTTCCTGTGGATTATCCTCCTTTTGTTCAGATGCGCAGATTTTGTACTTGCATACTGCATCTCTATACCAAACCCGGCATTGTTTCCAGGTATTCTTTTTTTGCGAACAAATGTTCTTCGCTTTCCCAGTGGGTTACATCCTTATCGAAACAGCTTTTAGAGCAAGCCGCAGCACATATCGGTTTAGGATACTTGCCGATACACTCTGTACACTTATCCGGTACTATGTAGTAATGATCCCTTGACCAGAAATCATCAAAGATGAGCGGCTCATCACAAAATACGAAATACTTGTTGTGAACTTTCCTCCAATTTACACCCCCCGGGTAAATTGCATTGTATGGGCATAGTATCTCACAGGTGCCGCAATTATCACAGTTGTTCGAGATCTTCATTGGCATATTACTGTTACCCCTTTCCGGCCTCTTGGGCTGATACAGTATTACCTGAATTGATTTAGACTCAAATATAAAACATCAATTAGTGCGAATACAATGATTTTTGTCAGCGCGGGGTTTGATAAAACTCTCTTGATCCGTTCAAGTCTCTTAAATTAGGTGACTTTTATCGTTTAACAAGTTAGTTTATATTAAGTAATCGCATTCAGAAAAATAACATAACGGGGCCGGATAAACCCCGGCTTGCACAAAGGGTTCTATATGAAAATCGGATTTATCGGACTGGGAAAGATGGGCGGCAGCATGGTAGAGCGGCTCCTGAGCTCGGGCCATGAAGCAGTTGTATACAATTTAACCAAGCCTGAAATTGACGCTGCGTCAGAAAAGGGTGCCATCGCAGCAGTATCATGCCAAGATCTTGTAAGCAAGCTCCCCGGCAGGAAAGTTGTCTGGCTAATGGTTCCATCGGGAAAGCCGGTTGACCAAAATATTGAATTGTTAGCAACCTTGCTCAAGAAAGACGATATAATTATTGACGGCGGAAACTCCAATTGGAAAGAGACAAGGAAAAGAGCTGCGTTTCTGGAAAAAAACGGGATTTCTTTTATTGATTGCGGCACAAGCGGAGGAATTTGGGGTCTTAAGAACGGTTACAGCCTGATGACCGGAGGTAAAAAAAGCTCAGTGGATTACGTTTATCCGATCTTTGAATCGCTTGCACCCGCAGGAGGTTATACATATTGCGGAGACAGCGGTGCCGGCCATTACGTTAAAATGGTACACAACGGTATTGAATACGGGTTAATGCAGTCATACTCGGAAGGTTTCGAAATCCTCAAGACCTCACCTTT
>JAUQWS010000034.1 GCA_030835025.1 Ignavibacteria bacterium
CATCATCGTACAGGTAACGGCGTTATTAGGTTCATTCCTGTTTGGGTGGATAGCTGATAAGATTGGTGATAAGAAAACGATCTCTTTCATAATAATAAGCTGGGCCGTGCTGACCTTAGCGGTATTCTTTGCGGATACAAAACTGATTTTCCTTGTAATTGGAGCGTTTGCGGGTACGTTTCTTGGTTCATCCCAGGCATTATCCAGAAGTTTTATGGGAAAACTAATACCTGATGAGAAAAAAACGGAGTTTTATGGTTTCTACAGTCTATTTGAGAAGACTTCTACGATACTTGGGCCGCTTACCTTCGGACTGG
This sequence comes from Ignavibacteria bacterium, assembly GCA_030835025.1. Lineage (GTDB taxonomy): Bacteria > Bacteroidota > Ignavibacteria > Tepidaquicellales > OLB5 > OLB5. The sequence continues at coordinate 318 of JAUQWS010000034.1, forward strand.
TCTCCTGGCTAACAGGCAATCAAAGGTATGCAGTTATTTCAATACTGGTATTCTTTGCGGCGGGATATTTCTTCTTCAGAAAAGTAAAAGAAAACCCCGCCCAAACAACGGACGGGGTTCCAAATTCCTGAGCAGGAAAGTCTATTTTTTGCCGATATAGAATGCGGCACCAAGATAGAACTGCAAGTACATCATGTTCCTGTCTTTGTTCAAGCCGGAGTTTAAACCGGTATCTTCCTTATCGTTAATATAGAACTTATTAACTTCATTTGAATACTTGGAATCTTTCAACAGAAGGTTCGGAAGCTTGTATTTGATACCGATAGCAATACCAAATGATTTAGTGAATCTTCCGTTCACGCCGAAACCAAGTCCGAGTCCCAGCCTTGTTGCAGATTTGTACGTAAATTCCACTTCGTCACCGGAAGAATTAGGTGTCTGCTTATAGGTACCAAACATTATGTTCATACCGAAATCAAAATTTGCATATGGTGTCCACCGTGTTTTGTTTACAAAAGCATATTCAAAACCCAGGCTGGCATGGAAATTGTGGAAGTACATTTTGGACTTGCCGGGAACTGCACCCACAACTCCGGTTGAATCCTTAACCGGCCACTCAGTCGTAATATTATTCTTAAGGTAGGCATTATTGTTATCTGTGTTTAAGAACAGGTCATATCCAAATGTAAAATAAGGCCTTATTCTTCCTTTCTTATCGGTAACAAGCTTAAAATATGCAGCACTTCCAACACCATACTTAACTCCGTAATTCTTGAAACTGAACTGCTCAGTCATGTCTCCCATTAACTGGGGAAGCGGCTGATTATACGAAAAATTGAATTCAACGAGGAATGCGGGCGGCCTGCTTAAAGACGTCCTCTTCGTTTTGACCTGCGACTCAATGCCTGTAGATGCAATGAATGACAGAACCAACAGAAAAATTGTAAACTTGATCAGTTTCATTTGTTTTCTCCCCTGAATTTTTGTTAATATGTGTTCACTATCAATACGAAATTACAAGATTTTTTGAATAAATACAAACATTAACGTTATTAATATCAGGCAATTAAAAAACCCCGCTTTCACGGGGTTTCTGTTACTTCATTTAAAGCTATTTAACCGGAACTCTTTGTTTATTTAACCAGTATCAGTTTCTTAGTTGCTGACCATGTTGCAGGACCATCTGTAACGCTCAATCTGTACAGATACACGCCGCTCGGCAGGTTTGAGGCGTTAAAGCTGACTTCATACTGCCCTGCTTTTACGTTCTCAGAGACTATGGTCTTCACTTCCCTGCCAAGGATATCAAATACCACAAGCCTTGCAAATCCCGTTCTTGCTACATCAAACTTGATTGTTGTAGAAGGATTGAACGGGTTCGGGTAGTTCTGCTGTAAATTATATGATTTTGGAACTATGTTACTTACCGGCTGAATGCCAATGGGAACAACCTGATAATTAACGGTGTCAGGCCTGAAGTTCGTCCAGCCGTTAAGCCATGTGCTGTTTTGGTCAAAAGCACCCCTGTATGTTGTATTAGTGAAGAACGGATCACTCAGTCCCTGATAGGTGAAATTAGAACCTGAAAGAGCCGGCGAGCCGGCAACAGGGTAAAAGTTTGCCGGAGAATAATTTCCGTTCAATACTCCCCCATACGGATTTGTGATCTGAGCACCGGCAGTTGTTACAAAAACTGTGTTGCTCCCGTTTGTATAGGCAAGAGCATCAAAGCTGCAGCCTGCATTTGTTGAAGCGGCCAATGTATAACATCCTGCATAGATATTTGACTTCACTCTTGACGTGTCATTCTGAACAGCACAGGTAACACCTGAACCGTCATAAAGTAAACCCTGAGGCCATCCCATTATAACGCTATTGTAATAACTGAGAAGTGAATTTCTTCTGATATGCGAAGACCTTGTGAACAAAGGATTAACTATTGATGTATCATATTGTTTCGGTCCGATAGATGTAACATTTGTGAAGATCGGCTGTGTTCTTGGAGTATTGTAATTCGGCCCGTTATTATTATCTGATTCAAAACAAGTTGAGCCGCTCACGTCTGCAACTGAGGGTTTTCTTATTGCCAAACAAAACTGAACTTTTCCTCTGAATCCGAAATCAGTATCGAATTCATCATCAACGGGATTATACGAAATGAGATACTTTGCATTAACAGTTCCTCCGAACCACTCAAATGAATCATCACCGTTCCAGCTCACCATAATGTACTCTATTGTAGTTGCTGAACCAACACCGCCCATTGTCAGGCCGTTGATCTCGTTGTTAGCTGAAAGCGCTATGCCGGAATATTCTATCCTAACATATCGCATTGTACCTGAATTATCCGCATCGTTCTGTCCGCCGTAATAAACTGAAGGAGAAATACCCTCTATTGCTGCCGTATCCGAGCCTGAAGCGGTATTGATCCTTGCTCTGCCAAGCAGCACGATACCTCCCCAGTCACCTGCTGATTTGTTTCCAACGATCTGTGAGCTTGTAAAAATAACCGGCGCATCAAAGGTTCCGGTGGCATTTATCATGCCTCCTCTTTCTATAACCAGAGTGGCTTTTGTGAGTTTATCACCAAATATCTGCGTTCCGGCAGGGATATTAAGTGTAGCCCCTGCTTTCACAAATACTGTCCCAAGCATCAGGTATCTTTTAGTGTTCTGCAATGTTTCAGTTGAGGTAATGCTACCCTGGAGTGTGTCGTCAAATGTAACTGAAAAAACTGTGGTGCTTAAAACAATAAGCGAAACCATAGCTAGTATGAATGACTTCAGCATTTTGAATCCTTTCTTGATTTTCTATTCTTGATTTTTTAATGTTAGTTAACAAAGTTAAGGACTTTGTGTTAGTCGTTTGATAAGGAAGTGTTAATGTATTATGAATAAAAGTTTAGAATAAACTAAAAATCCCGCCATATTGACGGGATTTTGCTTAACACCTTAATGAATTCTTAATACTTGAATGAAAGACTGAGCGAATAGCCTGTCCCTGCATTGAATTTCTTGAATGTTGTTTCTTTGCCGTCAATCAATTGAGTATATAAATAGTCCTGCGCAAGAATATCCTTTACGGTGAACTTCGCTTCGAAATTTTTGAATATTTTCTGTATCACAGAAAAATCGATAACATCCCTTCCGTTTTCTTCTACGTCTTCCAGCCCGTCAAGACCCACTTCGGAGATACGTTTGCCAAACCTGTTGTACGAAAGATTGACGCTGGTGCCGATATCATGATTATCGTAATACAGGCCGGTATTTATTGTATAGGGAGATTGTCCCTGGAGCCTCCGCTCGAGGTTTGTAACAGTTGAGCCAATTCCTTCAAGATTTACTTTGGAGTTAATAACCGAGATATTTGCGTTAACCGAAAATGATTTCATAAACTTACCGATAAACCCAAGGTTCTTCCTCAACTCAAGCTCAACACCGTAATTGTTGGCTCCGCCTTTTGCATTCTGGAAGCTCTTAGCTGAGTTTTCGCCTCCTGAATTCGGAACAAATATCTCCTCGATCGGTGAATCAAATTTCTTGTAGAATATGCTTAATGAAACTATTTCTCCTGCATTGGGAAAATATTCAAATCTAAGGTCGTAATTTCTTATCAGGTTTCTTTCAAGGTTCGGGTTCCCAATAGTGAATACCTGCTCTGCAAAGTCATAAAAACTGAACGGAGCAATTTCCCTGAACTCGGGCCTTGAAACTGACTGGTAGTATCCTGCCCTGAGATTTATCTTTTCTCCAAGTGAATAGGTCAGATTCACAGACGGAAGAATATCATTCTTGTTAACATTCCGGTTAACAGGATTTCCTGTCTGGTCAAACGAATTCAGCTTATTGAGATTGGATTCAAGCCTTGCGCCTACGACTGCCCTTAGTTTTCCGACTGGAATATCAAGCATCAGATAGCCCGCAGCAAGTTCATCGCTCCCTGTGTAAGTATCAGAGGGGCGCGTAACTTCTTCATAAAGTATCTTGTTTGTATCAATATTTTCGGGCATGAAAATCGAATCAATGGATAAGTACGTCAACGGATAGCTGTTACCATCAGCAAGAACAGGTGCAAACAGCCTTGCCGAAAAGTCTCTTGTTGTCCTGTTATAAAATACACCGAATTTGGATTTTACTTCAACTTTTTTCAGCGGCTTAAAGCTGAATTCAAAGTTTGATTCGGCAGAACGGTTAATATCTGTAAGGTTTGAAAAAAACCTTCCGCCCCCTCCCGGATTAGGTACTGTACTTATGGAAGCGAAATACGGAAGATCGGTCCCGATTTCCCTTTGATATCTTAAGGTCTTGTAATCAGGCTCATTCCTGTCTGCCTCTGAATATGCACCTCTCCAGGTAATTCTGAGCTTTCCAAGTGAGCTGATGAAATGTTCGCCTGATACCTGAGAAGACAGCATTCCTCTTTCCACAAATTTCTCGGAATAAAGCTTCCTGTCAGAGGTCTGTATATTATTAAATCCTTCCTGATACTCGGTTTCATCTTCAGAACTGAATACATAAGTATTCTTTACGCTGAACTTGTTATTTTCGCCTGCCCGGAAGCTGAGGTTCAGGAGTCCGCCCCAAAGAACCGAGTATTCCGAAAGCAAGCCTGAATATTTTCCTTCAAGTGTATTATCCGTCTGAAAGCTCTGCCGTTCGGTTTCTTTAGTGCTAAATGAATTAGTGTATGTATATGCACCAAATATTCCAAGGTTATTGCTTTTGCCGATTGTGAAATTATTCCCAAGTGAAAGCTGGAATCCTCCGTTCATTGGGGCAGATGTACTTGATTGAGTCCAGTTATTTGAAAATGCCCTGCTGAATGCCTTCAGTTCCTGGCGGTCATAGTTAGATGAAATGACAGTATTATTCGGAATGACTGATGGAAGCTGCCTGCCCCCGTCATCTCTTCCTGAATTAAAAAAGAGTATCTTTGATTCACCTGCATTGTATGAAAGGAAATCGCTTCCGGTTGTTATTGAATTATATGAACTGCTTGTACTGAAATTAAGCGAAAGCTTATCGGGGAATTCCTTGGTGGTTACCTGTACAAGTCCGCCGGAATAATTCCCTATCTGGTCTGGGGTATATGATTTTGAAATAATTATGTTATCAAGCAGGCTGGAAGGAAACAGATCAAATGAAAAAGCTTTTTTATCCGGGTCCGTACTCGGCAATACAACTCCGTTTAGAGTTGTTGCGCTGTATCTTTCATTGGTTCCCCTTACAAAGATGAATTTGTTATCTACAATTGAGACTCCAACAATTCTTTTCAGTACATCAGAACTTGTTGCATCACCGGTTCTTTTGATCTGCTGGCTTGATATCCCGTCCTGAATATTATCAGCCTTTTGCTGTTTAAGCAGAAGTGCTGCCTCGTTGTTATCAATTCTGGTTGCTTCAATTGTCACGGTGTCGGTTGTGGTTCCTTCCGGCTGAAGTACAAGATCGACCGCAACAACTTCATTACCTTTCACTTTCACATTGACTG
>JAUQWS010000035.1 GCA_030835025.1 Ignavibacteria bacterium
AAACATAATGAAAGATTCTTTAAAATATTACGGTGTAGTGTATCTGATCTTCATAATAGCAATAATTGTTATGGGGACGATGTATATTAATGACCTGCCGAATGTAATGAAAGAAAAGATCGGCGGTTTACCGGTTGTTGTTAAGGATACTGCGAAAGATTCCACAGTGCAGGCTGATCTGCCGATGATAAAGGGAACACTTTCGCCGCCGGTAGATGTAATGAAGTTTTTGAATCCAACTCCTGAGATAGTTGAAAAAGGGAAGTCCGTTTTTACCTTGAACTGCGCAAGCTGTCACGGAGAACAGGGCAAAGGAGACGGAGTTGCAGGTGCAAGCCTGAACCCCAAGCCGAGGAATTTCCACGATATGAACGGCTGGACAAACGGCCCATCGCTTACAATGATGTACAAAACGCTTCAGGAAGGCATAACAAACAGGGGAATGGCATCGTATGCTAACTTGCCCCCCGATGACAGGCTGAGTATCATAATGTATATCAGGTCATTCGTTCCCAGTTATCCGCCAATATCGCAGGTTCAGCTTGATTCACTTGATGTTGTTTACAGCCTGACCAAGGGAGTTAAGATGCCGAACCAGATCCCCGTAAAACTTGCAATGGAAAAGATACTTCAGCAGGGATTGACGGTTGACCAGAAGATCGAGTCAATGGTTAAGGCAGTAAATGAGAACAAGATGGATAGCGGTGCGGTAATGCTTAAGAGTATTACAATTAACCTGAATAAATCATTGAGAGTTCTTGCTTTAGATTCTGCATGGAATAATAATCCGGCAGCGCTGGTTAAAATATTTGATACTGATGCTGTACAAAACGGTTTTAAAGCCAGAGCTTCTTATCTGTTGAATGCGCAGCAATTAAATGTGCTTCACGCGTATTTGAGAAAACTGTTCGGGATTGGTTAATCAATTGATGGAAGATAGTTGACATAGGATAATTGAAAGATAATAAAGACAAAGTTCTAAAAAGCAGTTGAGAAAAATAAGAAACATATTACCGGCATTACTGGTATTTTTTGTAATGAGCGTAAGCATACACTCTGAAGATACAAAAAAAAGCCAGGTGGGAATAGACGAGAAGCTTGAGGGACAGGTTCCGCTTGAGCTGCAATTCCTTGATGAATACGGCAAGCCGGTCAGCTTAAGGCAGCTTATTACAAAGCCAACGCTTTTGACTCTGGTTTATTATAAATGTCCGGGCATTTGCAGTCCGTTAATGAACGGCGTTGCAAGTGTTGTTGAAAAAATGGACCTTGAAGCGGGAAAAGATTTTAATATTGTGACGATAAGCTTTAATCCAGGAGAAGATTACATAATGGCGCAGGAGAAGAAGAAAAATTACCTGGAAATGATGAAAAAGCAGATCCCGCAGGAAAGCTGGAGATTTTTGACGGGCGACAGTACAAGCATTGCGAAGATAACCGATGCAGTGGGTTTTCGCTACCAGCCGCAAGGTCAGGATTTTATGCACGGCGCGGTTTTGACGGTTCTTACTCCAAACGGCAAAATTGCAAGATATCTATACGGCACTGATTTTCTTCCGCTTGATGTTAAGCTTGCAGTCACAGAAGCTGCCGAGGGTAGATCGACTCCTGCAATAAACAAACTGCTTAAGCTATGTTACAGTTATGATCCTGAGGGCAGGAAATATGTGCTGAACGTTACAAGAATTATAGGCAGCGGAATGCTTATTCTTATTATAGGATTTGCCCTTGTGCTGACACTGAAAAAGAAAAAAAACAATCAAAACATACCCGCCGAGATCCTTGACGGGAAAGGAAGTATAAAAAATGGCTAATGAAATATTAGCAAGAGAGCCCAATTATCTGGAATACCAGGGCAAGCACAAGGGGATAGCCGGATGGCTGCTGACGCTTGATCACAAGAGGATCGGGCTGATGTACCTTATGGCTATTATGGTATTCTTTTTTGTGGCAATGACGCTTGGCGTGCTGATGAGGCTGGAGATGTTAACACCGGGCGAAACTATAATGAAGCCGCAGACATATAATTCCGTTTTCACTCTGCACGGAGTTATAATGGTTTTCCTTTTTATCATTCCTGCAATTCCAGCAGTCTTCGGTAATTTCTTTCTGCCTATACAGCTTGGTGCAAAGGACGTTGCTTTCCCCAGGCTTAACCTTTTTTCGTGGTACCTGTATATACTTGGAGCAATACTTGCAGTCGCATCTCTGTTTTCAGGAAGCGGTGCTGCAGATACGGGGTGGACATTTTACGTGCCATACAGCATACGCTCAGCGCAAAATGTTACCATGACTACAATGGCTGCATTCGTGCTGGGATTTTCTTCAATTGTTACGGGACTTAATTTCGTTGTTACGATTCACCGCCTTAGGGCACCCGGAATGACCTGGTTCCGCATGCCGCTGTTTGCATGGGGATTGTATGCTACAAGCTGGATACAGGTTCTGGCTACTCCTGTAATAGGTATTACACTTGCTTTGATAATGCTTGAAAGGTTTCTGGGTATCGGAGTATTTGATCCGGCACTTGGCGGAGACCCAATATTATACCAGCATCTTTTCTGGATATACTCTCACCCGGCAGTATATATTATGATACTTCCTGCGATGGGTGTAGTTTCGGAGATACTCCCCACTTTTGCGCGGAAAGATATTTTCGGATATAAACAGATCGCAATTTCATCGCTTGGCATTGCCTTCATAGGTTACCTTGTTTGGGGGCATCATATGTTCGTAAGCGGTATGAGCGATGCATCAAGAATAGTTTTCTCGCTCCTTACATTTCTGGTAGCTATTCCAACGGGCGTAAAGATATTCAACTGGGTTGCAACACTTTATAAGGCATCTATTAAGTTCAGCGCACCGTTCTATTATGTGCTGGCGTTTATATTTATATTCAGCATCGGCGGTTTGACGGGTTTGGTTCTTGGAGCGCTTGCAACCGATATTCACGTGACCGATACATATTTTGTTGTGGCGCATTTCCATTACGTTATGTTTGGCGGAATGGGCATAATGTTTTTTGCGACCATGCACTACTGGTTCCCCAAAATGTTCGGCAAGATGTACAGCGAAAAGATCGCTATAATTGCATGCACACAGATCATCATAGGCTTTAATATGCTTTATTTCCCGATGTTCATAATGGGTTATATGGGGATGCCGAGAAGGTATTATGACTACCTTCCGCAGTTCCAGGGATGGCATATACTTTCGACAGTCGGTTCTTGGATACTTGTAACAGGTATTGTATTTATGTTCGGCAACCTGCTTTATGCGCTGTTAAAAGGGCCCAAAGCACCCGATAATCCGTGGGGCGGGACTACGCTTGAGTGGAGAATTAAAGGGCTTCCCACGCTTGAGAATTTTGAAGAGATCCCCGTAGTAACCGGAGGACCTTATGTTCATGACAGGCCGACTTATATTATGCATCCAAGCAAAGAAATTCAGCATACGAATGGAGATGCCAAAAAGGCAGAGAAGGAGGGGGTCAGTCATTGACAGAATATACTGAGACTGCAGAACACGTTCACGAATCAGGTCATATGCACCGTGATGACGAAGCTTCAAAAATGGCAATGTGGCTGTTTTTGTTCACCGAGCTTTTACTGTTCGGCGGCATGTTCCTTTTATACGGCGCTTACCGTTTCCAGTATGCTGACGGTTTCAAAGTAGCCGCTGCAGATATGAATTCATTCATAGGGGCGGTAAATACGATAATACTGCTCACAAGCAGCCTTTCAGTGGCGCTTTCTATAGGTGCAATTCAGCGCAACCAAAAAAAACTGGCTCTTGCAATGCTGTGGTTTACTTTGCTTTGCGGGCTTGGATTTTTGGTTAACAAGTATTTTGAATGGAGCCATGAGATCTCTAACGGCATATACCCGGGCGGCCCTGCACTTCAGGAAATGTCAAACGGACAGGTGATTTACTTCGGGCTTTATTATGTTATGACAGGACTGCACGGGCTTCACGTTATTGTCGGAATGGTTTTTCTTGCAGTTATGATAGCATTTATTCAGAAAGACATTATAACGAATTCAAATTACCAGAAACTTGAAAATGCCGGGCTGTACTGGCATTTAGTTGACGTGATCTGGATATTTTTATTCCCACTATTTTATTTATTACATTAATTTTTCATATGAGCGAACAGATATACTCACAGGAACAGGCATCAGGCGCACAGGCTGCGCATCACACTGAAGGCGGGCACGCGCATATTACAGGTTACGGCACGTACATTCTGGTATGGCTTGGGCTTGTTGCTTTAACAGCGGTAACCGTAACGGTTGCGGGGATACATTTGGGAAGCCTGACACTTATTACGGCTCTTGTAATAGCTGCCGTTAAAACGTCTCTTGTGGGTTATCACTTTATGCATATTAAGTACGATAATGCTATCACTAAAATATTTATCCTTGTGTGTATTGTAATATTCTTAACTTTCTGGATCTTAACATTCAGCGATCTTTCATTCAGGTAATAAACAATGAATCCAATAACAGAACTAGTAGACGATTCTTTTATATTTATAGTGGGCATTTCGGTTATTCTTTTGGTTGGAATAACCGCAGCGATGATCTATTTTGTTTTCCGCTACAGCGAAAAGAATAATCCAAAGCCTGACCAGTCAATAACCGGCAGTACAACGCTCGAAATTCTCTGGACAGTAATTCCTTTGCTTCTGGTACTCGCAATGTTCTTTTACGGTTATGCGGGCTTTAAGGAAATGAGAAGTATTCCGCCAAATGCAATGGTGGTAAAAGTAACAGGGAAGATGTGGTTCTGGCATTTTGAATACGAAAACAAAAAGACAAGCGATACACTGCTTTATCTGCCTGCAGATAAAGATGTCAGATTTGAACTCCAGTCGGTTGATGTTAACCACAGCTTCTACGTACCTGCTTTCAGGGTAAAAGAGGATTGCATACCCGGAAGGACGAATTACATGTGGTTCCATACTTCACAGGTTGGTACGTATGATATTGAGTGCGCTGAGTATTGCGGTCTGAACCATTCATACATGCTTGGCAAAGTTATAGTGCTTCCCGAGAGCGAATACCTGGCATGGGTAAATAAGGTTGATACAGTTAAAAAAGTTGATTCCGTTAAAACGGATTCGCTTAAAACAGTATTACCCAAAACAGATTCGCTGAAAACAACACTCACTAAAACTGATACAACAAAAGCACCTGTTAACAGGAAAGATACGACTCGCACGGTAAAAAAAGACAGCGTGATGAGAAAAGAAAATAAATAAGAATGTCAAATGACAAAGCTCAAATGTCAAATGTTGAGCTTATAGATATAGACATGATATCGTCTGCGGCAGGCAAGCCAGCCGACTACGAGAAATAAAACAAGTACTAATATTTGAATAGCAGCAAAATACAGGCGGGCCGCATTTCATCCATCGGAAAGCTTTCACTATCCGATACTATGAAAATTTTATCAGAGCTTACCAAGTTCAGAATAACGGCGCTGGTTTCATTCACAACCGGGCTGGGTTACATACTGGCGGCGGGTGAAATAGACTTTACATTGTTTTATGTAATTGCGGGGATCTTTCTGCTTGCAAGCGCATCTTCTGCGCTTAACCACTGGCAGGAAAAATCCACCGATGCGCTGATGGACCGCACAAAATACCGTCCGATACCATCAGGCAGGCTTGAGCCAAATGCCGCGCTATGGATAGCTTTAGGACTGCTTGTGTGTGGTTCAGTACTGCTGCTTGGTGCAACAAATTTTGAGACTTTTGCAGTAGGTTTATTTACGTTCTTCTGGTACAATTTTGTGTACACTCCCCTAAAGCGGAAGACCGCTTTTGCGATCATTCCGGGTGCGCTGGTTGGAGCCTTACCGCCAGTTGCAGGATGGGTGGCTGCGGGCGGCGGTTTGTTTGACGCGGGAGTACTTGCAGTAGCTGCGTATTTTTTCATCTGGCAGATACCGCACTTCTGGCTTCTGCTGATGCTCTATGGCAGTGATTACGAAAAAGGCGGTTTCCCGACTCTGAACAGGATATTTTCCGAAGCGCAGCTTAAAAGAATCACTTTTACGTGGCTTGTAGGAAACGTAATTACGGCTATGATAATCCCCATGTTCATACAAATGAACTTTGACGCAAGCTTTTATCTTTTTGCCGCAGTCTCAGCATGGATGCTTTGGGTTTCGGTGAAGTTCCTAAGGGGTAATTCAGAAAGAAAAGAAATAAGAAATACGTTTATAGCAATAAATTTTTATACATTGCTGCTGATAACCATCTTATCAGCGGATAAATTAATTAGAGTATTCTGATGAATGTTTTTGATGAATTTGTAATTCCGGCATCGGCAAACCATGTTTTGCTTGTGAAGTACATGCTGATTATATCGCTTCTGCTGTTTATTCCGTACACATGCATGATGCTTGGAGCTTCGTTCATTTCCACTTATTATAATAAGAAAGGGAAGAACGAAGGGAATAATCTTTACTTAAGGTTCGCCAAGGATATTATAGAGAAACTTTCTATTGCTCCAAGTGCAGAGCTCGCCCTTGGGTCAATACCGGTTATATCTGCATTCTTTGCGTATGCCCAGCTTTTATACACGGCAAAGACAATAACTATGAGCATGATGGCACTTGCAGTAGTGCTTTTTATCGTATCGTTCGTATTCCTTTATAAATACCGCAACACTTTCCGTCTTGGAAGCGTACTTCATTCTCTAAGGAAAATTGCAGGCAAAGACGCGCTTGAATCGACAGATGAGAACGTTAAACACGTCGAAGAGTTTGAAGAGAGTGTAGAAAGTTCAAACAGCAGTACGGGAAATGCAGGCAAATGGCTTCTGCTGACTGCAGTATATATATTTGCCGGAACAATGGCGCTTGCATCAAATCCGGATAGGTGGGCTTCGGTAAATAATGTTCTGCAGATCATATTTTCCATGCAGACATTGTTTAATTTTCTTGCTTTTGCCTCACTGGCAGGTATAGTTACGGGAGGCGCGATCATATTCTACTTTTTCAGCTGGAACGGCGGGATAGAAGATATGACCGATGAGTATTCCGCTCTTGTTAAAAAAGCAGCGGGTTCAGTTGCGCTGTGGTCGGGAATACTTTTCCCGCTCTTTTTGATGATAAGTTATGCATACTTGCCTGCAGTTGCGCAGTCACCCGGAGTATTCTTTTATATGGTTGTAGTGCTGATAATTTCGCTTATTCTCGGCAGTTTTATTTATTCAATGGTTAAGAATTCAGATACAAGCTCTGCAACGACTGTTTTTGTACTGATAATCGTTCTTATTACCGTAAATATTATTAAAGATCAGGCAGCGTTTGGCAATGCAATTCACGAAAATACTATTGAGATAACAAAGATAGCCGAAGAACACGAAAAGGAAGCAAGGAACAAAACGGTAAGCACAACAGGAATTGATGCCGAGGCTATATTTACGCAGAAATGCTCTGCATGTCACAAGTTTGATGTCAAAGTTGTAGGACCTGCATATAACCAAACGGTTCCGAAATACAACGGTGATGTTCAGAAGCTGGCTGATTATATTTTCAATCCGCAAAAGATAGACCCTGCGTTCCCCCCAATGCCAAACCAGGGACTGAAGAAGAAAGAAGCCAATGCAATGGCTAAGTGGCTTATAGATAAAGTAGGGAAGAAATAACCGGGACTCGGGGATTGGAGAGTTTTTCAAAGGCGCTAATTATGGCGCCTTTTTTGTTGGCAGGATATTATTTTTCCTTATTCATTGAATAGCCTGCAACTATTATCAAAAGCCAGCCAATCAAAAATGAAATTCCGCCAATGGGAGTTATCATTGCAAGGAATTTGAAACCTGTTAACGAATACGCATAAAGCGAAAAAGAAAAGAGTATTATACCGATACTGAGGAATACTGCAGATCTAAAAAATCTGGTGTTTCCGGAAAGTCCTATTGCAAGAATCACCGGCGCGTGAATGAGTTCGTACAAAACACCCGTCTTGTAAGTCTCAAGCATTTCCGGTGAGATAATGTTCCTGAGACCGTGAGCACCAAATGCGCCGAGCGCAACACCGATCAGCCCGAATAAACCGCCTGCTGCGATCCAGATGTTCTTATTCATATATAAGCTATTTTATGTGATCCTGCGCGGTTTCGGCCTATATGAAATTACATAAACTGTAATCATAAAAGCACCAAAGAAAACGGCGGCGTAGTAGAGCAATAACAGAGAAATAAAAATTATAGAATAATCCTCGAGTACTTCTGATTGTCTCTGGAAAACGTGCTCAACCTTCTCAGCAAGTGTTCTTGTTTTTCTTTCCTTTTTAGTGAACTTCTTTTCTGTAAATGAGGATTTATTGTAGGCAATATCGTTCTTATCCAGCAGGGCAATCAGTTCATCAACATGGATGGCATAGTTCAGGGAGTCTCCGTAAAAGAATGTATTCACTCCGATCACCTGTCCGTCATTGTTCAAAAGCGGTCCGCCGCTGTTTCCCGGTTTGATAATAGCAGTATGCTGAATCACAAGGGCCTCATGGGTATAATTTTCTTCCGTATCATAAAACCACGAATCATCTTCAACCTTCTTGATCCTGCCTTTTGTAAGGTGAAAATAATCGACATTCATATCTTCATCTGTCGGATTGCCGATTGAATAAACGTCATCGTTCCGGCTGATGCGTTCCCCGTCTGCAAGCTCCAGCAAATCGTCGCACTCACTTGATATTTCCACGATTGCCAGGTCGTTTAGTTTAAGTTCCGTAACAATTCGCTTAACTTTAAATACTCTGTCATCCTTCATTTCAATTTTGGCAGATCTTAGGTCAAGGTCGTGAGTCACATGGTGATTTGTTACAAATATCTTCGGGTTTACAAAAAAACCGCTGGCAACTGCACCTGTTCTGTCTGTTATAAGTCCTATGGAAGCAACGGTCTTTCGGTAGACTTCTGTTTTATCCTGTGCAAATCCCGATACTGATACAAAAACTGCTATGAGCAGTATATATACATTCTTTCTCAATTATGATCTATTTTGTTCTTAACCCTATGATATTTCAACCTTCTAAAGCATGAAAATGTTCCTCATAATTTGGTGATATTTAAGGTAAAAAGCAATAATCAGGAAAGTTAGTTGAAGCATTATATATAACAAACAAGGGGGCTTGCCCCCCTTGTTTGAAAACTATATATCAATGTACAGCTTATTTTACCAGGATCATTTTCCTTGTCTGAACGAAGCTGCCGCTCCTGAGAGTATAAAAATAGACCCCTGTTGCAAGATCTGAGGCGTTGTATTCAATATTATATCTTCTTGGTTTCAACTCCTTGTTCACCACAGTCGCAACCTTTCTGCCGAGCAGATCGTATATGCTGAGATTCACATCACGTACTTCGGAAAGAGTAAATGTGAAAGTTGTAACCGGGTTGAACGGATTTGGATAGTTTTGCCCGAGACTGAAATCTGCGGGGTAGTAATTGGCATTTGGATCGATATATGATGGGCCGTTCCAATCGTATTTGAATGCCCGGTAAGTAAAAACACCGGGTGGAAGAGACATTTCGAGTGCAATTTGACCCTGAGGCGTAACTTCGGTCAGTGTTGGATTTGTTGAACCCCAGGAAATAAGCGTATTTCCGTTTTCCAGTCTTTGTGCAAAACCCATGGCAAACCCGAAGTTGTCGGGAGAGTTTCTGTACTGCCAGGCAAGTGTTGCAGTTCTATTGACCTCATCAAGCGTATATTCTACCGCCCTGGAGTGCGGCGGAGAGTGGAAATTGCCGTTGTCGTAAAGAATAATATTTCCGTTTGCCAATCTTCTTATTGCATGCTGGTAATTAAACTTCTCGGGATCATTTGTGAAGTTGAATTCGTTCTGCTTTCCGCCGAGCCGCCAAATAATATCGCCTTCGGTCCTGTCGATCTTTGTTATCTCGTCAAGATGTCTGGATGAGATAAGAATATTTCCGTCATTATCCAGATCAATTGCATTGCCGTGGACATAATCGATAACAGAATCCAGCAGGTTCTCGTGCATAGCGTCAGTTATAGGTATCTGGTCCCAGCTTCTCCACTGGAAAACAACGTCCTTATTTACGTCGATCTCCTGGATTACAAGCCCGATCACAGTTGCAGCAGGGTTACCTCCAGTTACAATTTGCGACATATCAACTAGCTGCGGGTCATAGCTCATTAAAAGAGCGTTGCCGTTATTCAAGACTACAAGCTCATGCAGATCGGTGGAATAACCATTACCGCAATAAAAACTGTCTATCACATTGTAATTCATATCAACTTCATAGTACTTATCATTTAGGTAATAAGTAAGATTTCCGTTTGGCTGCTTCTTAAAATCAAGGCCGTAACTAGGAATCTTTTTTAGGTAAAACGGCAAGCCGTTGTTTTCGGCTATGATAAGATACGGAGTGTTTGGAATGGTTGGATTGAAAGGAAAGTTACTCAGAAAAATCTTGCCCGAGGAAGGATTATTTGAGATACTAATATTCAGTTCGGGAGCCTCGTCCTTCTGAAAAATGTGAGGTTCCTCAATCCTGCCATAAAGGGGTGTTCGCTCTTTTACCATGATCCTGAAAGGATCACAATTCAGAACCTTTTTCTGGGTATGAAACGAAAAATCACTAACACCTGAGAGCTGTCTTAGAGAACCGCTTAATGTAACAACTACGGTCTCATCGCATTTAAACGGTACAGCAGGTTCAAAGATAACTTTCAATCCGTCATCGGAAACTCTGATAGTTCCGCTGTGAATACCGCTAATGCTTCCCTTAACCCTTATTGATTCTCCATCAAACCGCTTTTTGCTGTTAAATGAGCTCTTGAGCCCGATAACGATCGAATTATAGATACTTACGAATTCGGAGTTTGGCTTCGGGTCAACGTAAACTCCGGATTGAAGAGGGACGCTAAGAGAAATTGAGAAACAAAGAACCAAAAAGAAGGTAAGTTTTTTGCTCATCTTATCAGGATTAGTTCATGGATTAGAACACGGTAAGTTATTGATTCCTGTCTTATTATACAACATAACTTTTGTGTAATATACTTAGTAATTATTACTATGAGTATAGTAAATTAAGTTACCTCTATTTGTTAGATTAACCTTAAGTTAAGCTTCGTTAGAGAAGAATATTCTGCACCACATAACGGGAACTATCCGATAACTTCAAATCCGGTGTACTTGTGCAGTACCTTTGGCACTATTATCTTCCCTTCGGGTGTCTGGTTTGATTCGATCAGCGACACATACAGCCTGGATGTTGCAAGCCCGCTTCCGTTTAGAATATGCACGAATTCAGTCTTCTTATCGCGCTTCACTCTAACCATTGCTCTGCGGGACTGGAAATCAGTGCAGTTGCTTACGCTTGAGGCCTCGAGCCATTTGCTTTCGGCCGGCGACCATACTTCGATATCGTACTGCTTGCTTGCAGCAAAACCCATATCACCCGTGCAGACATTAACCACCCGGTAGTGAATATTAAGTGCTTCGAGGATACCGCATGCGTGGTTGAGCATTTCTTCCATCTGTGCGTAAGAATCTTCAGCGAGGCAGAAATTAATAAGCTCAACTTTATTGAACTGGTGTACCCTTAAAAAGCCTTTTGTATCTTTACCGTAGCTTCCTGCCTCACGGCGGAAGCATGCGGTGTAACCGCAGTATTTCACAGGCAGGCTTGCGGGATCCATCATTTCATCACGGTGAATGTTGAGTATAGGTACTTCTGCTGTCGGGATTGCAAACAGGTCATCAGGATCTGTTCTGTACATGTCTTCTTCGAACTTGGGTACCTTCTCGGCAGCTTCCATGGACTCCCTGTTCACAAGATACGGCATGCCCACTTCGGCATATCCGTTTAGCCTGTGAGAATCAAGCATGAAGTTTATCAGGGCGCGCTCAAGAATAGCACCCTTGCCTTTGTAAAAGGGAAAACCGCTTCCTGATATCTTTGCGCCTATACCAAAATCAAGGATATCAAGCTTTTTACCCAGCTCAACATGATCGAGAAATTTGAGATCGCCCGATGCTTTCTCACCCCATATCCTGAACTGCACATTATCGTCAGCTGAGTTGCCTTCAGGCACGGAGTCATCAGCAATATTCGGAATATCGCGCTGGGCGTTATCGATTTCTTTTTCGGCAAGTGCAAGCTTTTCGTCAATAGCCTTGATATCATCTGATACTTTCTTCATATCTGCTATTTTTGAATCAGCATTTGCGCCTTCCTTTTTCATTTTGGCAATTTCCTGTGAAACAGTATTGCGCAGGCTCTTGAGCTTTTCAACTTCGCCTATATAATCGCGGCGCTGCTTATCAAGCTCGAGTATTTTTTCAACGGAATCAGATTTCATACCCCTGATCACAAGCTTTTGTCTTATAAGTTCAGGGTTTTCACGTATTAGTTTTATATCAAGCATATTCTTTTATTGTTTAAATACATTTCTTACATACCAAGCTGAGTCTTCAAAAGCTGCAGCCCTTCGGTGGCATTCAGTGGCTTAAGCCCAAGCTCAGATCCGGCTTTGAGCGTTATGAAACTGGAGTTCATAGGTCTTGCCGCTGCCTGGTTAAGGTCAGCTGTTTTGATCGGTTGTATCAGGTTTTCGTTGAAGCCGAAAATGCCGGCAAGGCGAACGGCAAATTCATAGCGGCTCAGGTATTCGCTGCCGCATATGTTATAGATTCCGGATTTATCAAGTTCAACCATCTTCACAAGTGCCCAGCCAAGATCATCCACCATAGTCGGCATCCCGAACTGGTCATCAACAATTGTTACCCTGTTCTTCTCCGAAAGCATATTAACAAGCCATACGGCAAAATTAGGCCTCAGGTTCTTGCCGGTACCGTAAATGATCATAGTTCGCACTATGGCAAAATCAACGCCGCTTGTCAACAGTGCATTTTCACTTGCGAGCTTGCTTTTGCCGTAATAACTAAGCGGGCAGGGTTTGGAGCTCTCATCATAATTACCGGTTTTCCCGTCAAATACATAATCGGTAGAAATATGGATTATTTTGGCTGAGTTAGCCCGGGAAGCAATAATGAAATGTTTAACGGCATCAACATTCACTTTCCAGCTAAGTTCGCGGTCTGTTTCGCATCCGTCAACATTTGTATAAGCCGCCGTGTTAATTATATAATCCGGCATCAGACGTTTGACAGCATCCTTTACGTCCTCCTTTTTGGTGATATCCATCGGGAAGTAATCGAATCCCTTCGGTTCAAAAGCATTTTCATGCAAATCAGTCAGCACAAGTTCGTGTGATGTTTCGTGCCGGAACAGCTCTGTGACTTTCTGCCCTAGAAGCCCGTTAGCACCTGTTACAAGTATTTTCTTATGATTTGTCAATTGTGCTCTATTTCAGTTTACGAAGATCTTCCACACCATGCAAAGAGGCATTTCTCCCGGCCAGGCGGTTTGCATAATGCAATGCTTTATTCAGATCTCTTCCCGAGAGGTATTTGAAGAAAAAACCTGATGCAAACACATCACCGCAGCCGGTTGAGTCAACGAAATCGGAGCTTTCAACAGAAGGAATATCAGTCCTATCAAGGTCAAAATACGTTTCTCCCGCAGCATCCTTTTTCTTTCTTTCATAAAGACTTACCCCAAGCCTGCCGCGTGTAATTACTATTGCTTTAACTTTCCCCTGTGATAAGATCTTATCCGCCGTTTCGTATTCGTTCAAGTTGTCGCCGGAAAACAAAGCAAATTCTGATTCATTCATCTGGAGAGTATCGCAGCAATCGATCCATTTCTGCCAGTCCTTAACCGGCATTTGTTTCCTTGTTCCGTCAGCAAAGGTTTGCATAACAAGATTATGCAGATCCATATGTATATGCCCGCCGAAATTTTCCCTTATCTTCTGAAATGTTTGCAGCTCCAGGTCAACGCCCGAAACCATATTAACAAGTATTCCGTTAAGCTCCTGCAGCTTATCTACGATCAGTTCGTACTCAACTGGTAAAGTAGGCTCAGTGGAATTCTCCTCACGGTCATAAGTTTTCTTCGTTGAAATATTCAGAACGGATAACTTATCTTTATAATACAGGTTCACAATGCGGGTTTTATGTTCCGTTTTTCTTATGCAGTCCGCATTTATGTTCTGAAAGCCGGAAAGAAAACCGGTGAGATTTTCAAACTCGTCGCTGCCAAGATTCATTACCGGGTAGATCTCAGCTTCGTTTTGTGAGATCACTGCAAGTGAAACAAGCGAGTATAAAATTCCGCCAAACTGTTTTTCCTTAGATTCAGCGCCGCGGTGAATATAATCCATGCAGGGCTCGCCAATTACTGCCAATTTCAGATTATGCAAAGATCTCTTTCACTTTTTCTTCAATCTCACGGGTGAACTCAATATCTGCCGCTTTTGCGTTTTCTATGACCTGCTGTTTTTTAGATGCGCTTGTTATTGCGCTCGAGATATTACTTTTCCTTAAGCACCATGCAAGTGCAAGCTGTGAGGCCGTGTGTCCCAAACTTTCAGCCATCTCTTTGAAGCGGTCAACTTTGGCAAGCAGTTCCAGATTGCTGACGCTATCCTTGATGAAGAGTCCCATTCTTTCATGAGCTGCGCGGGAATTCCCCGGGATCTTTCCTCCTGAATATTTGCCGCTGAGCACACCCTGTGCAATTGGTGACCATACAACCTCGCCCATTCCGTATTTTTCGCATGCTGCCATTACGCCATTGGACTCGATCTGCGAGCGTATGATATTATATTGCGGCTGATTGCTTACGGGTCTGTGGAGGTTTTGTTTTTCGCAGACTTCGTTTGCTTCAATAATATTTTGAGCTGACCACTCGCTAACTCCCCAATACAAAAGTTTACCCTGAATTATCAGGTCATTGAACGCACGGCAAATTTCTTCCATTGGTGTTTCAGGATCATGCCTGTGGCACTGGTACAGATCTATGTAATCAGTCTTAAGCCGTTTGAGGGATTTGTGGACTGATTCGAAAATATGTTTCCTGGAAAGACCGCGGTCGTTCGGGTTTTCGGACATCGGCCAAAAACACTTTGAAGCAAGCACAATATCTTCGCGCTTTACTTCAATTTCTTTGAACAGTGCCTTACCCATAGTCTTTTCAGCTTCACCTTTATTATAAATATCAGCCGTGTCAAAGAAAATTATACCTTCGTTAAATGCTGTTTTTAAACAACTTAAAGCTGTCTTATAATCGATTCCCAAGCCGTAGGTCAGCCAGCTGCCGATGCCAATTGCGGAAAGCTTGACACCGTTTTTTCCGAGTTGTCTGTATTTCATAATGTTCTGAAAGTGAGTCACAAATATACTAAATCTACATACCTAATTATAGCCAATGCAAAATGTATTATAACCGAATGGTATACTTGCCAAAATCATTTAAGTAAATTGATATAACTATGTTTTTTAGTTAGTTTTGTTAATGAATTTTTTGGTATATCTTCTGTTCCTGTTTCTGCAAGGCATAGTTCCGCTCTTTCCCCTGAAGTTCATACAATCTATAGCCCGGATAAAAGGCAAGTTATTCTACTACATTATGCCAATAAGAAGGTCAACAGCTGCAGGTAATCTTAAACTGGCTTTTCCCGGGAAAACCGACGGCGAAATACGCGGGATCGTGAAGATGTGCTACGTTAATGTGCTCACCGTTATTGCGGAGTTTTTTTATATGAGGAAACTCAGCACAGAGGATCTGAGAGAATTCATAAAAGTTGCTAATATTGAACTGATGAAGGAAAAGTTGATACCGGGGAAGGGTTTGATAATGATAAGCGCACATTATGGGAACTGGGAACTGACTGCTTATGGTGTAAGTCAAATGATACAAATGCCGTTCAATGTGGTTGTGAAAGAACAAACTAACAGGAAAGTCAATGATGCGATAAACAGGATGAGAAGTGCAAAAGGAAACAGAATGATAGATATGAGGAATTCTTTACGGGAAATACTGACTGTGCTGAACGGTAACGGAATAGTTGCAATGCTTGGCGACCAGGCTGCCCCTAAGGAAAATATGAAAGTAGATTTCCTTCTGAAAGATGTACCGACGTTTGAAGGGACTGCAAAAATTGCCTTGAAGACCGGGGCGGCAGTTTTGTTTGGAGTATCTGTTAGAAATAATGACGGGACTTATTCACTCACACTGCATGAGATCGATACTTCGAAATATAAAGAAGCAACAGATGAGAACATCAGGGCTTTAACACAGGACCACGTTAACCTGCTTGTTGAGTATATCAGTCAAAGACCTGATCACTGGCTTTGGTTTCACAGGAGGTTCAAGAATATGGACTCAATTGATGAAGGATAAGAAAATTCTTATCATACAAACTGCATTCCTTGGTGATGTGATACTCGCCTTGCCCATGGTGCAGACTTTGAAGCTGCATCTGCCGGATGCAAAGATAGATTTTTTGTGCATACCGCAGACTGCCGACGTGCTTTCAGGCCATCCGGATATTGATACTGTCTTTCCGTATGATAAAAAGGGCGGCGATAAGCTTGATAAGTTCATTGAAGTGCTTTCAGAGATCCGTGAAGTTGAGTATGATATTGTTTTCTGCCCGCACAGATACTCAAGAAGCGCATTGTTGACATATTACTCCGAAGCCAAAGCAAGAATTGGGTTTGATAAGAATTCATTTTCATTTTTGCTTACTGATAAAGTAAAATATGTTCAGGACAGGCATGAAATTTACAGAAACCTTGATCTTGTTAAAGCTCTGCCGGGTTTGAAATATGACGAAAGCAAAGTTTCCATGAAACCGCATCTGTATCCATCAGAAGAAAGCATGAAGAGGGTGGATCATTTGCTTTATCGCTCAAACCTGATTGTATTTGCTCCATGCTCAAGGTGGTTCACTAAGCAGCTCACATTGAACAGATCAAAAGATCTTATACACAAATTGATACTTGAAGGTTATAATGTGGCTTTGATCGGGGGGAAAGACGATGAAGCATACTGCAGAGAACTTGCAGAAAAAACCGGAGATAATTCATTGATAGATCTTTGCGGCAAGCTTAGCCCGCTTGAATCATATTATTTAATTACGAAATCAAAAGCGCTGATAACGGTTGATTCAGCCGCTCAGCATCTTGGAGCTGCAAGTAATACACCGATAGTGCTAATATACGGATCCACCGATATGCGCTTCGGCTTCTACCCGTTGACTTCTATTCATAAAATTATTGAAAACGATAGTTTAGATTGCAGACCTTGTACCGATCATGGGCGAGATAAATGCCCCAAGATACATTTTAAGTGCATGGAGGATCTGAAAATTGATGAGATATTTTTGATGATGGAAGAGATGATAAGATCAGTTTAACCCCGGGAATAATTCGTTTTCTGAGACAGGCAAATACCCGAAGACGCAAATCCGCAGCTGCAACAATTATTACTTCAGTTCGTGCCTAAGATATTTCGCAGTCTCTGAGGTCTTGATGTAATTTTTGACAATATCTTCGGGGGTACCCTCAGCAATTATCTTCCCCCCGGCTTCGCCGCCTCCGGGACCGAGATCAATTATCCAGTCAGCAGTCTTTATTACGTCAAGATTATGCTCAATTACTATCACTGTATTGCCTTTATCCACTAACTGGCTAAGCACCTTAAGCAGCATTCTTATATCTTCAAAATGCAGGCCGGTTGTAGGTTCATCCAGTATATAGATCGTCTTGCCGGTTTGTATTTTCGAAAGCTCTGTTGAAAGCTTAACTCTCTGCGCCTCACCTCCCGAAAGTGTTACTGCTGATTGCCCGAGCCTTATATAACACATTCCAACATCATACAAAGTCTGTAATTTTCTTTTCAGTGAAGGAATTGCCTCGAAGAAAGAAACAGCTTCCTCGACGGTCATTTCAAGTACATCAGAGATATTCTTTCCTTTATAGCGAACTTCAAGAGTTTCGCGGTTGTATCGTTTACCGCGGCAGACGTCACAGGTTACGTAAACATCCGGAAGAAAATTCATCTCTATCTTTTTCAATCCGCCGCCCTCACATGCTTCACATCTGCCGCCTTTTACGTTAAAGCTGAAGCGGCCGACTTTGTATCCGCGGATCTTTGCTTCAGGAAGTGTTGCAAACAGGTCGCGTATGAAAGTGAATAGCCCAGTATATGTAGCCGGATTGCTTCTCGGCGTCCGTCCTATCGGTGACTGGTCAACCTCAATAACTTTATTTACATTCTTTAGTCCTTCAATGGTTTCGTACGGCAGGGGCGGCTCCGGAGTTTTAAAGAACTTACGCGAAAGCACGCGGTATAGTGTTTCATTTATGAGCGAAGATTTACCTGAACCGCTGACACCGGTTACACAAATGAACTTACCGAGCGGAATTTCAATATCTACCTTCTTCAGATTATTTCCCGAAGCGCCTTTTAGAAAAAGAGATTTTGCGCTGCCAAGTCTGCGCTTTGCGGGCACATCTATTACTTTCTTACCTGAAATATAGAGCGATGTTACGGAGTTGCCGTTCAATCCCTGAGGCTTGCCAAATGCAACAATATTTCCCCCATGCTCGCCTGCTCCCGGACCCAGGTCCACAAGATAATCTGCTTCCATCATCATCTGTTTATCATGCTCTACAACTATTACAGTGTTGCCAATATCGCGCAGGTTCTTTAATGATCTTATAAGGAGCTCATTATCACGCTGATGAAGTCCGATGCTTGGCTCATCGAGTATGTAAAGGACTCCCCTTAATTGCGACCCGATCTGAGTTGCCAGCTTTATCCTTTGTGCCTCGCCGCCAGAGAGTGTGCGTGCGTTTCTATCCAAAGTGAGGTAATCAAGCCCCACGTTAAGCATGAACTCCAGCCTGAGCTTTATTTCTTTGAGGATCTGTTTGGCAATAATCTCCTGCCGTTCATTCAGAATAAGCTTGTCAAAAAATGCTCTAGCCTTTGTTATGGATAGAAGTGAAATATCAAAAATATTCTTTTTGCCTTCGGTTGAATCGATCAGTACTGCAAGGCTTGATGGTTTCAGCTTTCCGCCTTTGCATGTATCACATACATTAGACGTCATGAAGCTTTCTGCCCAGTTTGAAATGTATTCCGAGGTCTGGTTGCGGTAATAATCAAGAATGATCTTTTTAACGCCTGCAAACCGGTGTGAATACTCGCGCTCAACTCCGCGTGAATCAATATACTTGTAATCCTTTTTCTCTTTATCGCCGCTCATTATAATATCAAAATGCTCCTTTGATATCTTTTTAAGCGGCGTATCAAAATCATAGCCCCATTTATCAATAAGCTGTTTCAGAACATTAAATGTCCAGTTGCTTCGCGGTTTACCAAGCGGAGCGATGCCGCCTTCATTAATGCTTAGGTCATGATCGGTAATGATCAGCCGTTCATCAAGCTCCTTGCGCGCTCCAAGCCCCAGACAATCAGGGCACCAGCCATAGGGTGAGTTGAAAGAAAAGGAATTCGGCGCTGGCTCATCAAAGCCGATCCCGCATGTTGGGCATGCCAGCTTTTCACTAAAGAGCTTATCCTTAGAGCCGTCGTTATCGCTTTCAGTGATAATAACAATTCCCCCGCCGAAGCGCAGGGCTGTTTCAATTGAATCCGTAAGCCTGATCGAAGTAGCTTTAGTGACCATTATTCTATCCACAACAATTTCAATATCGTGGATCTTATACCTGTCAAGCTTCATCTTCGGGATGATTTCTTTTATCTGCTTATCGATACGCACTTTTGTAAAGCCGTCTTTTTCGATCTGCTCGAAGAGCTCGCGGTAATGTCCTTTGCGCCCTTTCACAACGGGAGCAAGTATGTTTATCCTTCTGCTGTCGAGGTTTTCGCGAATGTGGTCTATTATCTGCTGGACTGTTTGCCGCTGAACCGGCTGAGAGCAATTTGTGCAATGCTGAATGCCGCATTTTGCATACAATAGACGCAGGAAATCGTAAATCTCTGTTACTGTTCCGACTGTTGAGCGCGGATTATGGGAGATAGTCTTCTGTTCTATGGATACAGAGGGAGATAATCCTTCTATCTTATCAACGTCAGGGCGCTCTATTCCCCCGATGAACTGCCTCGCATATGCTGAAAGTGTTTCAACAAAGCGGCGCTGCCCTTCGGCGTAAATTGTATCAAAAGCGAGCGAGGATTTCCCTGAGCCGGATATACCGGTAATTACTACGAACTTATCGCGCGGGATATCGAGATCGATGTTTTTGAGGTTGTGGACTCTGGCGCCCTGTATGGATATTTTATCTAAGAATGACAATGATATTGCACCAAATGGTTTAAGAGGGGTAAGTTAACGGAAAATGATTGAATAATAAATGGAGAAAACCGGTAAGTGGACTAAGGCATGTAAAATAGTGAATTAGTTAATCAGTTGATCAGTGGATTGGTTAATTAGAAAATCAGTTAATTGTTAATAAGTTGCCGAGCGGGAAGTTGAACAGTCAGTTGCCAAATGGAGAAATCTGTTGCTTAAGTATTAATTTACATATATTTTTGTTAATGGAATTTCTGCTTAACTGGCATCCGGCGGTCACTATCACACTGCTTTGCTCATTCAGCCTTACGGTATCGTATGTTGGGCTGAGGCTTGTAAGGCGAAGGTTTGAGACCGATTCCCTAAAAGAAAATCACGAAGTTGGAGGATTTATTTTCAACGCGTTCGGGCTGATTTATGCTGTTCTTATAGCCTTTGTAGTTTACGCTACGTGGAGTGAATTCAACGATTCACGTCTTAACATAGATAGAGAAGCCAGTGAGCTAACGGACCTTTATCACATGTCAAAAACATTTTCACCGGAAATGCAATCAGCGGTCTCGGCAGCAATTCTTGAGTATTCAAAAAGCGTTACAGAAGACGAATGGCAGCAGATGAGCAGCGGAAGATCGAGTCTCCGCGCAGAGGTAAACTACAGGAAGTTATGCGATATTTATACAACTGTTGATATCAGCAAACTGACTAATGAACCGGTTTACAGGGAGTCATTAAAGCACCTGAACGACCTGGGTGAAATGAGACGTGCAAGAGTATTTGACTCCTCCAGCGATGTACCGGGAATTATCTGGGGAGTGCTTCTGTTCGGTGCGGTGATGACAGTATTTTACACTTTCTTTTTCAGCACAAGGAAATTCCTGCCGCAATTCTTCATGACTTCCGGGCTCGCCGTGCTGAATTCAATAATTTTGTATATGATATATTTCCTTGATAAACCTTTTGTTGGATACAACAGGGTTGGATTTGAAGCGTTTAAATATGTGATAGAGCTAATAAATAGTTGATAGAGGATAGTTGATAGAGGACACTTGATAGAGGATAGTTGAAAGTTTATAAGAGATGCATTTTGGATCCCCGCTTTTGGCGGGGATTTTAATTTACCATGGAGCTTTGATTCCGAGGTTGTTAAGTTTATCTTCAAACTCAGCGCGTTCGCGGTTTTTCTTCGGGGTTCCGTCCTCTTTAAGCCAGTTGAATTTCTTGCCAAGCTCAATTGCTTCCCGGGTTTTGTTTTGTGTCAAAGCAGTAAGCACTTCCATTTCAAGCCTTGTGAGATTTGCTGCATTCACCCTGTAATCCATAAATGCTTCCCAAGTGAACGGGCACCATTTGGCAACAATCTCATTCCCGATAATTTCGGAATACCGCCTGATCTCTTCCTGCGCGTGCGGATCCATTCTGAGAGCGAGGAAGTGAAGCAGATTATGGAGGTCCACCTTCCAGTATGCTTCGGTATAAGTGCTCAGCGGAAGGTCTTTTCTCGCCTGTTCTCGGGCTATCCCCATATTGAGCCGTTCTTCATATACTTCGCGTGCAAGAGACTGCAGGTAACGCTCTTTTTCGGTGAGAGTTTTGCCTTCATTACCGCCGGCAAACCCGGCTGAGCCCTGGCGGTTGCCTGTCGCCTGCAGGCGCCACTCACTGTGCTGAGTAGTCTGTGCAGAATCAATAGCTACACTGTAACGGGTAGAATATTCATTCACATTTGCGGTGCGGTGGCGGATCCACTGCCGCCAGCAATCCATAGGCACGCGCACGTGGAATTTTATCTCGCACATTTCAAACGGAGTAGTGTGATGATGGCGCATAAGGTATCTTATCAGCCCGCGGTCTTCGTGAACCTTCTTTGTTCCTTTGCCGTATGATACGCGGGCTGCCTGAACTATTGATTCATCAGAACCCATGTAATCAATTACCCTGATAAATCCGTCATCGAGCACTTTAAAGGGTTTGCCCAGCACTTCATCAAGTGCGGGAACTCCCGGGCGTTCAAGTGACTCAAGAACAGGATTCTGTTCGGGTACTTCGGTATATTCTTTTGATTGGTCTGTCATATATTTAAATAGAACCGGTTCGTGATCATTTATTAGTTGCCGCAAGGAGACAATCGATAATTCCGGTGATTGAGATTATTTCGGATTGAATTTACGCAAGTTAACAAATCCGCCTGGAAGTTTAAAGGGATAAGTTAAGTACAGCAAAAAATAAACAACTAAAAAACTACGAAGTTGAATTAATGAACTGCAACCGTTTTTTTCACTATATATTGCGCAAATTATCAGGTAATTTTTGGTAATTATTAACCATTAAATGGGGGTCCTTTTCATGAAATTCAGTACATTTATTATTGTCCTTATCACCGTATCAATCAGTTCATTGTTTGCTTCACCCGGGATAAGCTTTCAGGATCTGCTTATGCAGGCGGAGCTGAATCCAAAAGTTCAGCTGGAAGCCAGAAGACTTGCAATAGCAAAAGGACAGGCAGTGAATATTCTTTCCACAAGCAAAATAATGATCGATGCCAAAGCAATTGAGAATGGCAAAGTTGTTTATGCAGTTTTTACTGATCTTCTGGATGTTTATAACGGAGGGTACACAGCTTATTATGAAGAAGCACTCAGGATAATAGACCCGGCAAGCTCCAGATTTGATTACGGCAACGGAAGAGTTGTTGATAACACCGGAGGATACTTTGATCCTGTTTACCAGCAGTTTTCCGGAACTGACAGGTATTTAATGTGCCCTGACTGGACGGGCGACCAGGTTTATCTGTTCAATGTTGCAAACGGAAATCTTGTTGAAAATTCATTCATACCAACAACAAATCCCGAGCTGCAGAGCCCGAAACATGCATTGCAGCATCCGAATTATAAGCAGATAGTAATTTCCGATCAGCTTAGCGATGTGGTTCAAAGATTCGATACAAACGGAACTTATCTTGGATTTTTCGCGCCCAAAACGGGTGTAAATCTTACTATTGTAGATAATATGAGAGGAATTGCTTTCAGGAGCAACAATAACCTCTTGGTAACTGTTGGAAGCGGGAGCAATGCAAATACAGTTCAGCAGTTTGATTCAAGCGGAAATCACATCGGGGTTTTTATCAGCAGCAATGTAAACAGCCCGTTTGATATTTTGTTTCGCGCAAATGATATACTTGTTTCCAATTCAAGCGGTGACGATATTACAAGGTTTTCTCTCACGGGCACCTTCCTTTCAGTCTTCCAATCAGGTACAAATGTCTCATTCGCCCAGCAGATGCATCAGCTTCCTAACGGTTTAATTGCAGTATCAAGCTTCAGTACTCCCAACTCAGGGCTTGCACTTCTTGATGCGAACGGAAATTATATCAGAACAATGGCCGCAGTAACAGGCAACAGGGGAGTTTACCTGCTTGGGAACGGGCATTATCTCGTTGCAAACAGCACAGGTGTTCATGAGCTTGATTCAGCAACCGGGACACTTGTAAGGACAGTTACGACGGGGGCAAATTTCCAGTATCTTTCTTACTACAATCCCGATGCAGTTGTTTCTTCAGGAGATCCGGGTGTTAACATACCCGAAAGCTATGCATTATATGCAAACTATCCTAATCCGTTCAATCCTTCAACAAATATAAAGTATCAAATTCCGGCAAGCGGTTTAGTAAAGATAACAATTTATGATGTCTCAGGCAGGGAAGTTGAAGTCTTGGTAAATGAAGTAAAGCAGGCAGGAATTTACGAAGTATCCTTCGACGGAACAGGGCTTGCCAGCGGCGTATACTATTATAAGATGGAAACAGAGGGATTCACAGAGACGATGAAGATGGTGCTGGTTAAGTAATAAAGCAAACGCAAAATAGAAAAAAGAAAAGGGACTGCAAATGCAGTCCCTTTCTTATATATACATTTTAGTGCCGGGCCAAAGTTCACGGATAGACTTCGTCAATTTCCGGCAAAGAAAAATGGGCAGATCATTTTCGTATGGCATTGCATAGGGATTTGAAGTTTTGTCGATCAGCCTGAAATCACCGAAAGATTCCTCCAGCTCATCCGCTTCGAAATCACCGATTATTATGAGATTTTCAACCGAGTCTCTAACAGGTCCCCACAACCAATGACTGTTGTGTCCGCTCATGCAGCGTGGCAGACCAAACTTCTTACCGTAATAGTTCAAAGCCCCTGCTTCACCGTAATTCCGTGCAAAAATCCCGGTTCTCAGTTTTTCGGCGGGGGTGAGGGAATTGTAAACTGCCGCCACCTTTTCCGTCATTTCTTCCCATCCAAAGCGGTCTGCAAAATGCTGAGGCAATACTCCAAGTTTGCTTTTTTCGGCACTTCCCGGAGTTATTCCAAGTGAAGCACTGTATTTTATGAGACTTTCCGGCGAGAGCACAGGTATTGCAAGAGGCATTACTATCGATCCTGCAACAGCAGCATAAATGAGTACTACAGGTTTTAACCATTTGAAACTCTTTCGTTCTGCAAATTCCGATATTGCTACAGCACCGGAAGCGAATAAAAGAGGATAAGCCGCTGCAAGGTAATAAGGCTTACTGTTCTGAAGAGCAAGGAACAGGAAAGCGAAAACATAAATGAATCCCGCTGCTTTGAATTTTTGCATTCTTTTCGAAAAAAGAAGGTAAAGGAGACCGCCTATCCAGATTAACGAGCTGAATGGATTGATATTGATTATCTGTTCTGAAAAGAACCCGAGAGGAGTCATCTCAGAGATCTTGTATTTGATCGCGTTTTGCATAAACTCAAGGGTTGGGTAATCATTAGAAGCATTCCAGATTGCGTACGGCAAAAAAATAAGTCCCGCAAGAACCATACCGCCCCAAAAGAATTTATCTTTGAAGAACTTTCTTTCCGGTGTGAAAATAATTGCTGCACACACGGATGCAAGAAAAAAACCAACACTTATCTTATTCATCAGGCCGAATCCCGCAGTTAAGCCAAACAAAAGCCACAGCCTGCTGCTGCCGGAATTGATGATCTTCAGCAGGATGAGGTATAATGCTGTCCAGAAAAGAAGTTCATATGAGTTCATTGAATAGAAACCCGTCACACCCAAATAAAAAGGGACTCCCAGTATACACAGTGCCGTGAGTACCTGGGCATATCTATTGCCGCCAAGCTCTTTTGTTATGAATCCTGAAAGGATAACCAGCAATGCACCGCTTAATGCAGGGAGTATTCTGAGGCTGAAGAGCGAAGTTCCAAATATGGCTTTCCAGATAGCCAGAATTATTATCGAAAGCGGAGGATGGTCAACATAGCCAAACGCCGGGTGGTCGGCGCAATCTAAATAATAAAACTCGTCCCTGAAAAGGGGATAGTTGCCGCCGGTTATAAGCTGGATAAATATAAAAACAAGGCCGAGTATAAGAAGCAACGGAAGACTTTCGGGGAAATCCTTTTCTTTGAAAAACTTCATTTCTTAAGGCTCAAATTTTACATCACCATAAAACCTGCAGTACTGGGATGAAGCAAAATGTTTTGACTTCAAATACAGCCTTTGATATGAATTGGCAAACTGGTTCATTGAATCCAGGTACTGGAAAGTATACGCACCGGGATTCACTATCCCATCATAAAAAATAACAGTATCAATGTTATTCCTGAGGAAATATATCTTAATAGTATCTGCAACAGGTGTTTGCATCTTAACTGAGATGCTATTGACTGTTGCGGGATTTGGAAAAGCCGGCCCGTAGGAAAACCCGTTCATGTTGTTAAGACACCAGTCAGTAGTATCACCGCCGGTAATGTTGCCAAATTCATCTGTGAATAAGATCCCGGGATCGGTTTCATTACCTCCGCCTCCGGGGGGCGGGGGGTCGTCTCCGCAGGAAATAATACAAAAGACAAGTGCAATAAGAGTTATGTATGTTAACATGGGCTTAAACATTATTGCACCTTTCCAATTCCAAAATGTGGATTATCATTACGGCAAAGACTCCGTTACCTGATGAATAACATGAATTCTTTGCCTTCGGTAAAGCCTTAGCCATTTCGCTCAGGACTTTCAGTTTGGGAAATGATTCAAAAAGCAGTTTATTTAAAGAGCCAGATATTATTGGTTGAATCAACATCGGGAATGTAAAGATTCCCAAGCTCTATCATTGCCGGTTTCTTATCTGTTTCCATTTCTATCCAAATCGCGTCTTCGTCCTCAGCCTTCCACACCGCCGCAGAACGGTATGCGCGGCGGGTTGAGCCATCCTTGAACTTAACTGTTAATGCAATTGGAACGGGCAGCAGCCCCTCCCTGGTTATTTCGATCTTCAATAACTCATCTTTGACAATAACTGAATCGATAGCAAGATCAGGGTAACCCTGATGGAAAAACCATGGCTGCCAGAACCAGTCAAGATCGTCATCGGTAACATCTTCGAAAGTAAGAAAGAAATCATAGGGAGTAGGATGCTTCCCCGCCCACCGCTTAATATATTCCTGCAATGACCTCTTGAACTGAACATCACCCATGAAGTCCTTCAGTATA
>JAUQWS010000036.1 GCA_030835025.1 Ignavibacteria bacterium
TTTACCCGCAGGTGCTGTTGATTCTTCATCATTCAACTGGACACCAACTGCAACAGGAACATATACACTTAAATTATTCAGCGGTGCAGCAGTAGATGAGAACAGAAATAACGATACAATTACTGCAGTCGTGACTGTTCAACCGGCCGGCTTGGTTAATATCCAGACCGGATTTATTTGCAGGAACGGGTTGAATATACTTATTCCTTCAAGCGGTTCTGCACCTCCGGATTCAATAGTTGTAAACCTTGG
Organism: Ignavibacteria bacterium; assembly: GCA_030835025.1. Classification (GTDB taxonomy): domain Bacteria; phylum Bacteroidota; class Ignavibacteria; order Tepidaquicellales; family OLB5; genus OLB5. Next base: position 253 of record JAUQWS010000036.1, read on the forward strand.
CGGAAACGCTTTCAATGTTGTTGATGTTAATGCAAAGATCGATACAGTATTCCATACATGGGATTCAGACCTGACCTTCAGTTTGAGGCATGGTGCTACAACTGTAGGTATTATTTCACAGGTTGGCGGCTCGGGTGATAACTTCATAGGTACTATATTGAACGATTCTGCTTCTTTACCTATTTCAAGCGGAACACCTCCTTTCACAGGAACATTCCAGCCTTCATCCCCGCTTGCAGCATTCAACGGACTTCCTGTTAACGGTTCATGGGTGCTTCAGATCACAGATGGAGCTGCAGGAGATTCTGGTGTATTAAGAGCATGGTGTTTGCAGTTTGTTTACCAGACACTTGTAGGCGGAATCGGAACAATTGAGATTCCAAACTACTATTCACTGGCTCAGAATTATCCTAATCCGTTCAACCCGTCAACTTCGATCAAATTCTCGGTTCCAAAACCGACGAATGTTACATTGAAGATATACGACGTGCTCGGAAAAGAAGTTGCAACACTTGTTAACGAAATGAAACAGCCCGGATTCCACACAGTGGATTTCAATGCTTCTAATTTCGCAAGCGGAATTTACTTCTACCGAATTGATGCAGGCGAGTTCTCATCAGTTAAAAAGATGATGTTAGTGAAATAACATTCTGAATTCATGATATTCTTTAAGGGGCTCATTTGAGCCCCTTTTTTTGTATCCGGTAAACTTTTGGTAATGCAATTAGTGATTGTTTATTTTGTCCGTTAATCTTATTATTACACGCTTTCATCCATTTAAGCTAACAAACCTCAAATAAATGAAGAAATCTCTTCTGCTGCTTGTAATAATTGGCTCTATTGCACTGCTACCAAGGTATTCTTACCTTCAGGATAATATTCAGCATAATTCCGCGCCAAATGCTTTCAGCCTCACAGTCTGCCGCACGGGAATAAATAAGACAATTCCTGATTTTATTCTGACCAGGGACACAATAAATCTTTCAATTTCGGGAACCTGCATTCTGACCGATGTTAATGTAAGGATTGATACAGTTATTCACAGCTTTATAAGCGATCTTGTGGTTAGATTAACAAAAGGCAGTCAAACCGTAATGCTTATTAACCAGCGGGGAGCAGGCGGAAGTAATTTTATAGGTACAAGGCTGAACGACTCGGCGGTTATCCCGATATCTTCGGGGAACGCCCCATTCACCGGTGAGTTCAGACCCGAAAGTCCGCTGAATGCTTTTAATTTCTCCACCCCTCCCGGAGGGAACTGGATACTTTCGATAAGGGATACTGCTGCCGATGATACAGGAGTTCTAAAGTCATGGTGTATTACCGTGAGTTATGATTGCGGCGACCCGGTAAATAATATCAACACAGAAATTCCTTCTAAATTTTCGCTTAGCCAAAATTATCCTAACCCCTTCAATCCGGTTACTAAGATAAGGTTCGGAATCCCCGCTTTATCCGGATTAAGCAATGATGTGAAACTTGTAATATACGATGCGCTTGGAAAAGAAGTTGCTGTACTTGTAAATGAAAAACTCACACCGGGCAATTACGAAACAAGCTGGAATGCTGCATCATATCCAAGCGGAGTATACTATTATAAGCTGGTTTCAGGTGATTTCTCAGAAGTAAGGAAAATGGTTTTGATTAAGTAGCAAAGTAAAGATCTTTCAAAGTTCATTTATACATCTAAACATTGCTGGTACTATTCGGAGGCTTATATCTAATTCAGGACCGCCTTTACCAGACTTGATAAACATGTAATGAATAAGTCCAAATGAAAAGAATTTTTTTCATACTTGTGTTATTGCTCAATTGCGGAATCATAAATTCCCAGCCATACACTATAGACACCCTTGTAACCGGCCTGCAAAAACCGGTTTCTTTTGCTTTTATCTCCAGCAACAAAGTGATTGTGACACTAAAGGACAGCACTGCCAGAGTCTACCAATTTAATAACAACTTCCTTGGCACATTCTGGAATTTCAGAGACTCGCTGTATACAGCAGGGCAGGAAAGCGGTTTGCTAGGAGTTTGTGTTGACCCGAACTTTGCTTCTAATCATTATGTTTATATGTATTATACACATCTAAGCCCTTCCTCAATAAGGGTTGTCAGATTTACAGAAGTAAACAATACCGGTACAAATCCTGTTATCATTTTCAATCATCAACAGGCTCAGTCCGGAATTCACTACGGTGGGAATCTGCATTTCGGAAGTGACGGCAAACTTTACATCAGTGTAGGAACGGGCTCTCAAAACTCTGATGCCCAGCTTTTGAATACTCCGAGAGGAAAAATGTTGCGTATAAACAGCAATGGAACAATTCCGGTTGATAATCCCTTTTACGATGATGGTAACCCGCTAACCGGAAGGGACGACCGTATTTGGGTTAGGGGTTTGAGAAACAGTTTTGATTTTTGCTTCAGTCCTTTCAATGATTCAATTTATGCCGCAGAAAACGGCTCAACTATCGATGAGCTCGATTTCATACGAAAAGGAAAGAATTACGGCTGGCCCGTCTGCGAAGGTTACTGCAGTCCCTACGTAGATTCCCTTAGGCAGCCAATGACTGCTCTCAGCGGGTTTGTTCCTACCGGTATACTTGTTTATAACGGCAGCACTTTCCCTTCACTTTCAGGCAAAGTGATTTTTGCAAGCTTCAATTTCCAATCTTTATATATATCAACTCTTACTGGTGCATTGGATTCCGTTGATTTCACTGTTCCTTGGGCTTATACAGGCAGAGTTACCTCACTTCAACAGGGTTCGGACGGCAACATCTATGCATTGAGATACGGATTTTCAGGTGATGGCGCCATAATTAAGATATTACCACCGGTTAACGGCATTACAAGTCAATTGCATTCAGAGGTTTTCAGTTTGTTTCAGAATTATCCCAACCCATTCAATCCCGTTAC
>JAUQWS010000037.1 GCA_030835025.1 Ignavibacteria bacterium
TATATTTGTAAAGCTTTCATCCTTTTACATTAATAATCTCTAACTTGCAGATGATGAAGAAAATTATAGCCAACTCAATAGTATTGGTTCTTACGTCAATTTCTTTTTTCTCATGTGATTTTTTGCACGAATCAGTTACTAACCAGGCAGAGTTTGAATCTGCGAGATACACATGGGAGGTTGATACTTTGTATAACAGATTGATCTATGATGGCTGGTATTATGATTCAAACAAAGTATTCTATATGACAAGCAATAGGCTTATTATTTATGACGGCAAAGATTATGAAGTGAATTACACACCTTATTACTTTGGTTCTTATTGCATTAGCGGCTATGATGAGAATAATGTTTATATTGGAGGATACACCTATGATAGGGCAATGATGGTCAAATGGAATGGCTCATCTTTCAGCGATTATATAGTCACCGATACTGCGGAACCTGCTGATAACTTTTACGGGATAATAGCAATGAACAGAGATGATGTTTGGCTGGGTGGCACAAAAGGACGAGTCTATAGATTTGACGGCAGCAGTTATCACCCATACAGATTTGATACCAGCTATTGGTATATCATGCCATTTATAAGAGATGAAGCAGATAACCTTTATTTTACAGGTAAGATCTATTATGGTGAGCCTTCAGTCGATTCAATGCTGATAGAATTCCAAAAATATAATAATGTTTCATGGAGCGTTGCCTACAGAAGTATGTGGCATGGGGGCGGGACATATTTTTTTCCGCAGAATGCAGGAGAAGATATTGTAGCCGTAGGTAGTGATGTTTTGTACAAATTCAACGGTTCTGATTTCATTCCTGCTGTTCCCATGAAGAACTTCATAGGACTTGATGCCGAGGTCAAGGGTTCTTCCATAATTGATCTTATTACGGTTGGATATGATTTTCAAACAAGGGAAGACTATATCATGCATTGGAACGGTCTTAGCTGGAGCAGGGAGTGCCAGTTTTACCGCACCGGAATTACTAAGCTAATATACTGCTCAACCACAGAGGCATATGCTACAAGTGTTGATTTCGAGAAGAATTGCACCTACATTTATAAAGGCAGAAGATAGTGAAAATAATATGTTTTATGTAAGAGTGTTAAAGCGAAAGCCGCATTTTCAGCGGCTTTCTTTTTAGATTACGTTAACTATCAAATGCTATTACTTCTTTCCTTTATCCTGTTTATCCTTAACTTTGTCATCGTTACCTTTGTTCTTCATCGCATCATCATTTTTCTTTCCTTTATCTTTATCATCTTTATCGTTCTTCTTTTCTTTATCTTTTCCTTTATCTTTATCTGAGTCTTTGTTCTTATCTTTATCCTTGTCTTCTTTTTTCATCTCTTTATCAGATTTCTTTTCTTCCTTCTTCATTTCTTTTTCCTGCTCTTTTTGCTGCTTGTCCTGATCTTTCAGCTCTTCCTTTTCTTCCTTTGTTATCTTCTTCGCATCTTTATATGAAACACGTTTTTCGGGTTTGGAAACGGGCTCTTTCCCGGGTTCTTTTACTTCTTTCAGCTCAGGAGTATATACTCCGATAGTATTGACTTCGGTCACAGCTTCATCTTTCTTGCCAACTTTCTTTATCTTGACCTGATCGATTTTCTTGTTTGACTTCTTCTCTATACCCTCAACATCGGGACCTTTGTTTATGACCGTCTTGTTCTTAATGATCACACCGTCTTTCTTAATCATCTCTTTGATCATTATCTTGTTCTTGTTCTCAACATACTGGTATCTATACTTGTAAACAGAGGGATCTATGAAATGCTTTTTTTCAACAATTGTGTAACGGTTGTCATTAATTGTGCTTTGAACCTTCACACCGTCATTTTCAATATAAGAACCCGGCGGGAGGGGCGCCCATGCTATGTGGTCTTCGCTTTCACGCCAATCGACCCATGCCGGTGCAAATACTTTTCCGGGAAGCCAAACCCAGCCAAGGCTTGGGTCCTCAGCCCACCTGCCATAATGTGATGTCATGTCTTCCTGCGGAGTATTTGCTTTGAAATACCAGCCTCCATCGGTATAAACCCATTGACCGTTATTATAGGGAGTGTATTGTTTCTCCGGACTTTCATTCACCATTGTTGAAACAAGTTCATTTGCAGGGCGCCATACGAAAATATTAAACAACTGTTCATCTGTTTGTGCATTTGCAGTCTTTACGGCAAAAACATCCAAAGCAAAGTCGTAGAATGTTTTTCCTTCCTTCAATGTTGTGCCGAGTTTTATGTCAAGCCCAAGCTCCTTTGCGCTTACTTCAACCCATTCACCATGTGGAGAAAGTTCTTTGTAGAAGTAGTCATAATCAACCTTTAACAAATCTTCGTTAGTTTCGGTAAATTCCGTTGTTTCAGTGCCCGGAGTTGTATCCTGTTTTGTTGTAGTTTCATCCTTCTTTGTACAGGATATGAAAGATACCAGCAGCAATGTGAAAATCAATGAAACGAAATAGTTTGATCTTATCTCTGTTTTCATTATTTATTTATTTAGATTGTTAAATGTGTTTTGAATATGCAAATATAATATTGAATCATCTCTAAAATAAGCCAAATAGTAAATTCATAAAAGAACCTTTGTTGAATATTGTTTGTTATATTCAGAGGTTGAGTTTAACCTTTTCGCGGTTCCTGCTCTAATTTTGGCATAAAAGCGAACATCAGGAATTTTGCTTTTTGATTAGAGTATTTAGTCTCACTTTTTATCTGTAACTTGTTTATGGAATGTTCCACCAAATGATCCGAAAGACCGCCTGACAACTTTCTTTTTAGATTATCTTCCAGCAAACTTCAAGCATTTCATTCTAACTTAAAACGGATCAACTTCTATGGTTATTGTCATCTTCTTTATAGCGCAGTGGTATTTTTCAATATTCTCACAGACTTTTCTTCAGCACCGTTACGCAGCACACAGATCGTTTACTATGAACAGGTTTTGGGAAAGATTCTTCTATGTTTTTGCGTGGATATCTCAGGGAGCTACTTATATGAGTCCCCGTGCTTACGCTGTAATGCACAGAATGCACCACGCATACGCTGATACACCCAAAGATCCGCACTCGCCGTCTAATCACAAGAATATGTTTGCAATGATGGAAAACACAAGGAAAATGTACACTGCATGTTATTGGGATAATATCGAAGTCGAAAAAAGGTTTAAGAAAGATGTACCTGACTGGCCCTGGTTTGATGCATGGGCGGATTCAAGAATTGCAAAAGTGATATGGGTTTTGTTTTATGTTGCCTTTTACATTTTTTTTGCAACTTCGCCGTGGCTATATTTGTTACTTCCTATATCAATCCTGATGAATCCTGCTCATGCAGTAATGGTAAATTGGTTTGGTCATAAAATTGGCTACAGGAATTACGCATTGAAGAACACTTCCACTAATTTGTATCCGTTCGATATTTTCTTTCTGGGTGAATCATATCACAATGATCACCACAGGAACCCATCGAGTATTAACATGGGTGTCAGGTGGTTTGAAATTGACATAACTTATTATATTATTCTCTTTTTCAGCAAAATCGGAATTGTGAAGCTGGCGGGTTCTAAAGCAAAAAATGAACACGAGAGAGATCTCGATCTGGCCGAAAGCATTGTTAATCCTGTTCTTTTAAAAGGTCTCAAGCCTGAAAAGGTAATTGCTTGAATACCGACTGTGAAAATAATTTGTTCTGTGTAAATTATTAAAATGTTCAAGTACAGGTTTTTTGTTTTGGCTATAATACAGCACTTAATGTATGTATTATGGTGATTCTACCATTTTTATGATCCGGTGTAACCGGTCTTAGTTAAAGTTTACTTAACAAATATGAGTATATATAAGAACCATAAAGCAATTGAGCTTTTTACAAGATATGAAGGCAATCCCATACTTACCCCTTCAATCTGGCCTTACAGAGTTAATTCGGTTTTTAACGCGGGAGCAGTAATGTTTAATGACAAAGTGCTGCTTTTGGTTAGGGTAGAAGATATGCGCGGATTTTCACATTTCTGCAAAGCTACCAGCGATGACGGCATTACCAACTGGAAAATTGATTCGAAACCAACTATGGAATCAGAGGTCGAGAAATATCCTGAAGAATTTTACGGGATCGAAGATCCAAGAATAGTTAAGCTTGAAGAAGAAAACGGTTACGGGTCTAATTACGCAATAATATATACTTCATTTTCCAAAGGGGGACCTCTGGTTTCACTGGCAATGACCAATGACTTTGTTTCATTTAGAAAAATAGGTGTCGTTATGACTCCAGATGATAAGGACGCATCTTTATTCCCTAATAAGTTTCAGGGAAGATGGGCGCTTTTGCACAGGCCAACGCCTTCTAATCCGGCAATGGGAGCCCATATATGGATATCTTATTCGCCCGACCTAATACACTGGGGCCACAGCTCAGTTCTTTTGCCGGCAAGGCAGGGGAGCTGGTGGGACGCAAATAAGATCGGGCTAGGGCCGCCTCCGATTGAAACCTCAGAAGGTTGGCTCATTATTTATCATGGCGTGAGACAAACAGCAGCCGGGAACATATACAGGCTTGGCCTTGCCATGCTTGACCTGGAAGATCCAAGGAAAGTTATTAAGCGATGCGATGAATGGGTATTTGGACCGCATGAAGTGTATGAAAGAATCGGTGACGTGCCGGATGTGACTTTCCCGTGCGGAGTTGTTGTAAAAGATGATACGCTGTATATGTATTACGGAGCAGCTGATACAACAATTGGCGTTGCTACTGCATCAATGAGCAGCATTTTGGAATGCTTTCTGAAAAGCTGAAGGATTTATTACATACAAATTATGAGCAAACCACTGAACATATCGTTTATATCGTCATACGTGCCGCGCCAATGCGGAATTGCCACTTTTACAAATGATCTTTCTACTTCTATTAAGAAACTTTCTACCGGGGGCGAGTATTCCATAAACGTTACTGCACTTAATGATATACCCGAAGGTTATAAGTACCCCGCGGAAGTTAAATTTGAGATTAAAGACAAGAACGTCAACGACTTTAATGAAGCTGCTTATTATTTGAATCTTTCAGATTCTGACATCATTAACATACAGCACGAATTCGGGCTGTATGGCGGAGATGCCGGTTCAAATATTCTTTATCTGATAGAAAGATTAAAGAAACCTCTTGTGACCACACTTCACACTATTCTTGAGAAACCAACTTATGAACAAATGAAAGTTGTACAGGAATTGGGTGAATTATCAAGCTATCTGGTGGTGCAATCAAAGCGTTCTATACAGATGCTTGAGAAGATCTATAATATATCAACAGACAAAATAAAATATATACCCCACGGTGCGCATGATGTACCTTTTTTGGATACGGCTTATTATAAAGATAAATTCCAGCTTTCTGAAAGAAAAGTAATTCTTACATTCGGGCTGCTGAGTCCTGAAAAAGGTCTTGAGGACGGGATAAATGCGCTGGCGGAAGTTGTAAAGGAGCATCCTGATGTAACTTACATAATTCTTGGTGCAACTCACCCAAATGTAAAGAAGCAGTACGGTGAAGCATACCGCTATTCCCT
>JAUQWS010000038.1 GCA_030835025.1 Ignavibacteria bacterium
ATAAATCCTTCAACCGGATTTATGACAGGAAATAATGCCGGAGTTTACACAAAGATATTTAAAACAACCAATGCGGGAAACTTTTGGGTATTGGTTTCAACATTTGGCGGCTTAGGAGAGTCTATTCAGTTTCTGAATGAATCTACCGGATGGGTTACTGCCGGCGGTTACATTTACAGAACAACAAACGGAGGCAGTTCGTGGGATAGTAATTCTGTTGCATTGCCTTCAATGGTCAGGGGAATACAATTTACCAATTCACTAACAGGTTACTTGTGCATGTACAGAAGGGTTTATAAATCAACCAATGGAGGAGTGGACTGGAATCGTGTTGATTCAGTGAATTTAGATTTTACGAACCTGTATTTTCTTAATTCAAATACCGGCTTTGTTGCAGGTACCGGAAGTATTATCAGAAAGACGACTGATGGAGGCATAAGCTGGAATACAAAACTTTCCAATCCGCAAACGGGAACGTTAAGTTCAATAAATTTTATAAATTTAACTACCGGTTATGCTGTTGGCGGCGGATTTTCAGGACCTCCCGGCTGTATTTACAGGTCAACAGATTCAGGTGATTCATGGCAGCTGACCGCATTTTCTTCGAAATATCATATCAATTCAGTCAGTTATTCAGGAAACAATATTGTTGCTGTTGGTTATGGCGGAAGAGTGATCAGGTCATCTGATTATGGAATCAACTGGAGTGAATCCGGGTCATTCCACATTCCGCAGTTGACTTTCAGCTCGGTCAGCTTTATTGATGCCAATACGGGATGGGTAACAACGGGAACAAGCGGAATCGGTATAATATACCGAACAGTTAATGGAGGTACAACATGGGAACAGATTTATTCCGGTGCGCCCTACCTGATCGATAAGCTGCAGTTTTTCGACGCTAATACAGGATATTATTTCCGGGGGACTGGAATATTTAGAACAACTAACAGCGGATTTAACTGGGTTCAGATGCCTCTGCTGAACATCAATGCCAGCGGCGCTAAGATCAGTTTTTATGACATTAATACCGGTTATGCCTGGGGCAGATACGGGTCTCCTTCTTCATACTCACGGATCTTAAGAACAACAAATGGCGCACAAAGCTGGGATACATTAAATTGCGTATATGGAACATGTACTGATGTACCGGCTCTTAAGTTTCTGGATATTAATACCGGATGGATTTGTGTTTCATATTGCACTTATCCAATGGGTAATGACAGCAGGATCTTTAAGACTACTAACGCCGGGAACAACTGGACAGAACAGAGATATGATTCAGGTATTGTATATAATATTATGGATTTTAAGAATGTTAATACCGGGTGGGTCATGAGAGGCAGCAGAATTTTGAGTACCTATGACGGAGGAAATACATGGTTAAGCCAGCAGCTGCCGGGCACAGTTTATGCATTTCATATGGTCAATCAGTTAACAGGCTGGGTGGATACGTGGAGTTACGGAGACAGATTATTGAAGACAACAAATGGAGGAATTAATTGGAAAGTGCAGATTGACCTTGGCTTAACCGGAATTACGGAAATAAAATTCATAAATGAAAATACCGGATGGGCTGTAGGCTCTGAAGGTCTCGTAATTAAGACTACAAACGGCGGAGAGCTGGTACCAATAAAAGAAATTCAGACAGAAGTACCGCAAAGATTTTCTCTTTCTCAGAACTATCCGAATCCGTTCAATCCGACTACTCATTTCAGAATTCGGATCGCCGAATACGGATTGGTAAGGCTCACGGTTTACGATGTTCTGGGCAAAGAAATTCAGGTCATAGTCAATCAGCAGCTTTCACCCGGGACATATGAAGTTGGTTTCGATGGCAGCGATCTTGCAAGCGGTGTTTATTTCTATACACTTTCGGCAAATAATTTTGTTGAATCCCGAAAGATGGTACTTATTAAATAAATCGGAGCGAAGCGGAAATCCCGATAGAGAAACAGATCAGGTAATTGGGTGTCTTAGGTGAACCGGTCAGTTCAAAAAACAAAACGTTTCATCAAACAGTCATGAAACATATCTTGGCATTTTGTTGGCTTTTAGCTGTATCTCTAAGTGTATTTGCTGGAAACTTCACTGTTAATAATATTGCACAATTCCAGGCTGCCTTAATCACTGCCTCGGCTAACGGTCAAAATGACACTATAAATGTAATGGCCGGGACCTATAATGTTAATCCCGTGCTTACATATTCCTCAAGCGAGAATTATTCCATACTTATCAGAGGAATTGGTTCCCCGATTCTTGACGGAGGCGGCACCAGACAGATAATGCTGTTATCAACCAGTGCTTCCGGCGGGGATATTATTATTTATGGATTAACCATCCGGAATGGGCGCGCGGATTACGGAGGCGGTCTGAACATCTCAACACAGGGTGCAGATATAGGACTGTATGGCAGTATTATAAGCGATAATACCGCAAACTTTGTTGCAGGCGGGGTGAATCTTTTTTCAAATACGGGTAATATCACCGTGAACGGCTGTTCATTCAGCAGGAATACATCACCAAATACTTCGGGATACCCTTACGGCACTGCCGGAGGTTTGTTTATTCAGACGGACGGTTCAAGTACTGTTATAACACTAACAAGCTGTATATTTGGTGATAATTCTGCACAAAGAGATGCAGCCGGAGCAATGCTCTATCCGTTGGGCAGCGGTTCCAGAGTTATTGTTGAAAACAATTCATTTATTGATAACACTGCCAGGGAGGCAGGTGGCGGATGCTGGATAAGGGGTCCGGGCGGCAGTACCACAGTTATTTATAGTTACAATAACCTGTACGGGAATTCAACAACTGTGGCGGGCAGCGGCGGAGGAACATATATACAGATTGCATCGGGTTCAATTACCTTATTTAATAATTCGCATATCGGGAATAGTTCTGTTTGGCAGGGAGGGGGTTTGTGGATAGAGCATTCCGGTGGAACAATGAATATTTTCCGCAACAGGTTCACCAATAATACTTCAGGCGAGTCGGGCGGCGGCGCTAATATATTTCTTGAAAGCGGTACAGTGAAACTGTATCAGAATGTTTTTAATAAAAACGTTACCTCAGGTCCCGGCGGCGGATTAAATTTTTCTACAACATCGGGCAGAATAGTCATATTCAATAATACTTTTTATTCAAACAGATCTGCTGATGGCGGTGATGTGAATGTATATTTTGACAACTCTTCATCCTCATGCAGTTTCTTCAATAACATATTATACAACAGTTCTCAGCCTGCAATAACTTATTCAGGAATGCAAACAGTGATCGCGCGCTATTCGGATATAAAAGGCGGAACAGGCCAGCTGTGGTTTGGTACAGGCTGTATTGATAAGTTTCCGTTCTTTTCGGATACCGCAACCGGGGATTTTCATCTTCAGGATTCAATTCATTGCAGTGACCCGAGGTACTCTCCATGCATCGATGCAGGTGATCCTGTGATATGGGATAGTACACTGGATTGCAGCTGGGGCCTGGGAATTATCAGAAGTGATATGGGTGCTTATGGAGGAGGAGATACTATTACAATAGGAATTAATATTCTGCACACCGGGATTCCCGAAGAATATCAATTGTTCCAAAACTACCCAAACCCGTTTAATCCAACAACGCGTTTCGGATTTCGGATTGCGGATTTGGGGCTGGTCCGCTTCACAATTTTTGATGCGGTGGGAAAGGAAGTTCAGGTTTTGGTGAATCAGGAGCTCTCTCCCGGAACATATGAAATTGATTTTGACGGCAGCGCTCTGCCAAGCGGTGTGTATTATTATACCTTTAAAGCTGGCGAATTCACTCAAACTAAAAAGATGGTGTTAATAAAATGAAAAGTCAAAAGTTATTGAGGTTAATTTTTATGGCCTTAATTATTGTATTTATTATTTCGGAATGTAATAGCCAGTGGGTGCAGTCATCAGCCGGAATGGGAAACGATAAAAATGTTCATTCCATTGTTTCTTCTGGAAATAACATTTTTGCAGCAACTTCCACAAGTGGTGTTTGGCTTTCTACAAACAATGGGTTAAACTGGAATCAAACTTCATTAAATAACAGAACCGTTAAATCATTAGCTGTTTCGGGTAATAATGTTTTTGCGGGTACTGATATGTATGGTATTTATCGTTCAACCAATAACGGAATAAACTGGAACCAGACTTCGATAAACAGCAACTGGATTACTTCATTGGTAATTATTGGCAATAATATTTATGCTGGTGATGAATTTTACGGTGTATGGCGTTCTACAAATAATGGTGTCAGCTGGACAGTAATTGGATTAAATAATATAGAAGTTCTTTCGCTGGCTAACTCCGGAAATCTTATTTTTACCGGTACCTTATATGGTGTGTATCTTTCTACAAACAACGGACAGAACTGGACTCAATCTTCATTGAATTCCCGATGGATAGTTTCACTTTTCGCTTCAGGGAGTAATGTGTATGCAGGATGCAGTAATGACTACGGGGTATGGTTATCAACAAATTATGGAGCAAACTGGCTTCAAAGCGGGCTTAATGATAAGTACATTTTATCTTTTGTGACATCCGGTACTAACGTTTTAGCCGGTATTTATCAAAATGGGGTCTGGTTTTCAAATAATAATTGTGCAAGCTGGATTTCAAAAAACGAGGGATTCAGCACAACTCCTTCAGTCAGGTCATTACATATTGTAAATAATTACATTTTCGCTGGAACTTACAGCAATTCGCTCTGGCGCAGGCCTTTGCAGGATATTATCGGAATTGAAGAAATATCGTCAGAAACTCCCAATAAATTTGAGCTATTACAAAACTACCCAAACCCGTTTAATCCAACAACGCGTTTCGGATTTCGGATTGCGGATTTCGGGCTGGTCCGCTTTACAATTTTTGACGCGGTGGGAAGGGAAGTTCAGGTTTTGGTGAATCAGGAGCTCTCTTCAGGAACATATGAAATTGATTTTGACGGCAGCGCTCTGCCAAGCGGAGTGTATTTCTACAAGCTTCAAGCAAACTCTCCGGGCTCTGATTTTGAAGATGCCGGAAAAATGGTTTTAATAAAATGAAAATTGGACGAAACAGTCAACCCGATCGTGAATCGTATCGGGAAATAAAAATAGTTTAGTCTAAATAAAATGAAAAAAATACTATTTGTACAGCTTATCTTTACAGTATCACTCTTTAGTCAATGGTCTGAACAAAACTCCGGGATCTCATACACTATTTTCTCTCTTTCTGCGGCCAATGATAATGTTGTATGGGCGTCAACATCGTTTTCGAATGTTTTACGCACAACCAACGGGGGCACGACCTGGGAAAATGTTGGCGCAAATGTTCCCGAACCAAATGGATTTCAGCCGTGCATTTTTGGAATTGATGCAAATACTGCTATTTTCTCTTGCTATGACGGATCACCTGTTCTGTTTTCGTATGTCTACAAGACAACTAACGGCGGCGGAAACTGGTCACTGGTCTTTTCGCAGGGTGATGACGCATATATATCGGCGATCTGGATAAAACCAAACAATGAAGGATTCATGGTAGGCTGGCCGGTTGGCGGCAGGTGGTCGCTGTGGAGAACTACTAACGCAGGGAATAATTGGGATTCTACCGGTTTGTATATCCCCGAAACTGACCAGTCAGTATGGAGCTTCGAGAACGGATTGTTCTATTCCGGCAGCAAGGTTTGGTTTGGTGCAAGAAACAGAGGAATATATTATTCCTCGAATAACGGTGCAAGCTGGGTATTGCAGGATATAACATGGACCGGCTATGCATATCCCTCTGCAATTTGGTTTGATGACCCTACCCACGGTTATTCAAGTGCTGACAGGAATATTATCAGGACCGAATCAAGCGGAGCGAACTGGGCAATACTTCCAAACACCACTGGCCCTGAGATCATAAAAGGTATAACCGGCACCGGCAACTACTGGTGGTATGTCAGGTTTCTATCCAACAAGATATACTATACCTCTAACGATGGAGATACCTGGATAGCTCAATATACTGCCCCGACAAATTCAGGGTATAATCACATCACCAGGAGCAGAAACGGAGGTACTAAACTTTGGGCTGCAAGGATTGACGGCGGCATATCCGTTCATAACGGTCCGGTTGGAATTAATCAAATCAGCAGTGAGATACCGTCAGGATTCTCACTATCACAAAACTACCCAAACCCGTTCAATCCAACAACAAAGATCGGATTCGATGTAATGTCAAATGTCAATTCTGCCATTGGCGGAGAAATGTCATACATAAAGATGACAGTATTTGATGCTCTTGGGAGAGAAGTTGGAGTGCTTGTGGATAAACAGCTTTCCCCGGGCAGTTATGAAGTTGATTTTGACGGAAACAATTTTCCAAGCGGCGTGTATTTCTACAAGTTTTGCGCTTCGTCTCCGCACAGCGGTACGTACACGGATACCAAAAAGATGGTTCTGATCAAATAATAAGTTCGATATTTACATATTGAGATTTTCATTCTGCAGTAAGAAGTAATCTATTTCTTACAAGCACTTTCCTTTATTCTGATTATTTATCTAATGCCCATTACTAACTTTGAGCAGGGTATAAGTATTGAATTTTCATACTTTCTGTTATAGTTTGCACAAAGTAGTTAATATATGAATTGTAAATCTTAACCTTAAATGAAAATTCTTGCCCTCTTAATTGCAGTTTCCCTTTTGACAGTTTCAACAGTCTATTCAAAGTCAAGCGGTGAATCTTTTGTTTACATAGATCCTTTGCCTGATGCGAAGTATGTAAAAAAAGAGACTTCAATCATTCTATTTCCTTCTGACAGAGTAGAAAAAGGCTTTCTGCTTAACAAAAATGCATTTGAGATACACGGAAGCATAAGCGGTTTGCATGAATACCGTTTGCTTGCTGCAGGCGATGGAGAGAAAGTTATTCTGAAGCCTTTGAACATATTTTCAAGCGGAGAAACGGTTACAGTAACTGCAATAAACGGGTTGCGTATGAAACAGTTCAGAAAAGCAGAACCTTTTTCATTCTCTTTTATGATCTCAGTGTGTGAATTTTCTGCCGATCCGTTGCTTGGCCTTGTTAATGAGCTTCCGGCGAAAACTCTGGAAATGATGAGGTCCGATAACCGCAACTCTTTTGAAAACACAGATGAATTTCCGGCAATTAATGTCACATATTCAAATAATCCCTCCCCCGGTCTTTTGCTGTTAAGCAATATTGTATACAATTTTCAGATACCAAACTCCCCATACCTTTTGGTACTCAAAAATGACGGTACACCTGTGTTTTCCAGATTAATGGGCGGGCAGATATTCAACTTTGACAGGCAGCCAAACGGAAATTTCACGTACTTCAGCAGAGTAAGAAACAAATATTACGAACTGGATACTAATTACGTTTTAAAAGACAGTTTTTATACCGGTAACGGATACTTTACAGATTTGCATGAGCTTAGGGTGCTTCCCAACCGGCACGCTCTTCTAATGAGTTATGATAAGCAGGTCGTTGATATGAGCGTAATTGTGGCAGGAGGGAATCCTCAGGCAATGGTTACGGGACTAATAGTTCAGGAAATTGATGAGAGCAAAAATGTAGTATTCCAATGGAGAAGCTGGGACCATTTT
>JAUQWS010000004.1 GCA_030835025.1 Ignavibacteria bacterium
AGTCCGTATGCATTGGGTCCCCAGTTATCTTCGAACCGGTTGTTTTTCATCATAACATTCTTTGTGTACATAACCGCAACTCCCGCGCCGTTAGAGCTGAAAACATTGTTCTCGTAATCGTCTCCGTGTGAGAACATAAAATGCAGTCCGTAGCGGATGTTTTTGTAACTGGAGTTATTCACCACGCGGCTGTTTGTAACAAACTCAAAATATATGCCGTCCCTGTGTCCGGTTACGTAGTTATTCTGTACCAGTATGTTATTGCATTTCCACAGGTGAATTCCGTTGCCCGAAGAACTTTCGGTTATTGCGTTACTGTATGCTTCGTTGTATATCACAACACAATCATTGCTGTTTGCCAGATAAATTCCGAAATAGTTATTGATAAGCTTGTTTGATTGTACTGTGCAATTCTTTGAATCTTCAATTCTGATCGCTGCATAATCGCGCATTCCGCTGAAACCTGAGTTCTTAATATAGAATCCTTTTATAAGCACATTCTCGGCCATAACCTTGATAATTTCTCCCTGCGCATCACCATCAATTGTAGGGTAATCCTCGCCGATAAGCTGGAGAGCTTTGGTAATAAGTATGCCGGACTCCTTATACAGCCCGGCTTTTACTATGATCTTATCCCCTGCACTGCTGCTGTTAACCGCTTCTTTAATGCTTCCGCCCTGGTTAACAATAATATCTTTCCCGTAAACTTTCAGTTGTATTATTGTAAGGATCAGCAGTATGTGTATTATGTTCTTCAATTTTCTATTTACCCTGCAACTTGTAACCTGCAGCTTGCTTCCATCTTATTTCACTTTGAACTTCACCAATAGTTCATCCCATGACTTCAATTCACCGCCAAATTGTTTCTGATAACTTTCGGCGTCACTTCTTTTTGAAAATGCCGAGAGGTCTGCGCCCATCGGGCTTGGGAACTTTTCGCTTATCAGGTAAACTGCAGTAACGGCATTTGTAAGCTGTTTCGGATTTGCCGCGTCAATCACATAATATCCGCCTGCATCATCCATGCTGATGTTTCCGAGTGAAAGCGCATTCATCATACATTCCGCTGCATCGTACTTATGAATCTTTCCTTTTTTTGTAACAACCTCAGCGCCGAATTTTGTATCTGAAATGTTCATTTTGCAAAGAGTGCACTGGTCGCTCCCGAAGTTTATCGGTTCGGGATCAGTGCTGCACGAGAACCCTGTTATCAGCGTGATGGCTAATATTATCTTCAGCATTAACCTGTTCATTTTTCACAACCTGTTTAATTGTTTTATTGAATTTCGTTTCATATACAAGCAGTCCAAGTCCCAGCAAACCGGCGCCTATTACTATCATTCCGCCTGTATCGGGATATGAGTGAGCCACAAAGTTCAAAAGCTCTTTGCTGCCGATAAGTGGCGGCTGGTAGCTCATTCCCGGCACAATGATCGCTGCAGTCGGGTCAAGGTTATGTCCATAGTCATACTCCCACATATAAAAATCCACTCCGCCGGCGATTCCCGCGATAACAAATATAACAACCCACGCCGCAAAAAGCTTCTTCTTTCCTGCAATTCCTGCCAGCACTCCGGCAAGTATTAAAAATCCCAGCACATACGGCATTATTGAAAGTTCTTTGATTGAATCAGGCTCGATCTTTTTCATACCGATATAATGATTCAATCCGTTAATAGTCTGCAAGTCGCCTGTTATCTTGTTTATCCATATCTGCATTCCAAGTCCTTCTGGGTACTGCGGTGCTTCCAGACTTATATCCCAGATCGGGGTGAAGAATGCCGTTATCATTGCAAGAGATGAAACAATTACCAGTATTTTAGTTATCTTTTTCATTTTATTTCTTCCCTGTCATCCCTGCGGAGGCAGGGATCCAGAGGTCGATCTTTCTATGTTCTTTTATTGAAGCCTGCATGTTTATATCATCTCTGGTTAATAACCTCACCCCCTGCCCCCTCTCCTGAGAGGAGAGGGGAGGGAAGCTTGGTAGATCTTTTATTTACCGCCCATTGAGAACTTTATCTCTGCATTTGAATCTTTAGGATGTACCCTTATGTATCCCTGCATTTCCTGGTGCAGCGCGCTGCAGAAATCCGTGCAGTAGAAAGGGTAAACAGTTGCAACTTTGGGTTCCCACGTGATCGTCTGAGTCTCGCCCGGCATTACAAGTAATTCCGAGTTCTGGTTGCCCATCACTGCAAAGCCATGTGGTATATCCCAATCCTGCTCCAGATTTGTTACGTGGAAGAATACTTTATCACCTACTTTTACGCCTTCAATGTTATCGGGAGTAAAGTGCGAACGTATCATTCCGATATAAACATGAACCTCGTTTCCTTTGCGTTCAACACGCCCGTCATTCACGCTCTTTATCATATGCGGATGCTTGTTCTCATCCAGCTTGAATATTTTTACAGATTGCCCTGATATTATGTCGGCCTGGATACCCTGTGCATAATGCGGTTCGCCGATAGTCGGAAAATCAAGCAGCAGCTTCATCTTCTCGCCTGAAATATCGTAAAGCTGTGCTGATTGCGTCAGCTCGGGTCCGGTCGGCAGGAATCTGTCTTTTGTAATTTTGTTCATTACAACAAGATACTTGCCCCACGGTTTTTTGCTGTCACCGCCGGGGATCATTATATGACCAACTGAATAAAATGAAGGAGCTCTATCTACAACCTCAAGCTTCTTCAGGTCCCACTTTACAACTTCGCTCGAAACAAACATTGATGTGTATGCAAAACCTTTATCATCAAATTCTGTGTGAAGCGGGCCAAGTCCGGGTTTCTGAACTTCACCGTGAAGCGCAGCTTCGTATTTTATAACGGGAATACCTGCAACGTCGCCATCGAACTGTTTGTCTTCAATTGCTTTTATCATCTTTGTAAACGAAAATACCGGAATAACCGTTGCCAGCTTTCCGCCGCCAACGATATACTCGCCGCTCGGGTCAACATCAGCACCGTGCGGTGATTTTGGGCAAGGAATGTAATAGACCATTCCGGGGCAATCTTTCGGGTCAAGGACTTTTACAGTCTTCAAAACTTCAGATGAACCGGAGTGTGTTGCGTCGCTGTATGTATTGTGATAATATTCTGCCTCAGAATCCTTTGCTTTTCCCTGTGCAAGGTATTCTTCTGCTTTTTTCCAGTTAACTGCCATTATGAAATCTTTATCCTTCTGGCTTGCGTTAACTTCAAGAAGCGTATGAGCCTGCTCTGTATTGTAGCATGAAAAGAAGAACCAGTCATGTGAGGGTCCTTTTCCTGCATGGCTAAGATCATAATCGAAAGGAGGCGACATTAGCTGGAACTCAACGTTCATCTTCCCGCTCTCGGGATTTATTTTTACAAAACTGATAGTTCCGTTAAATGTCTCTTTGTATGAATCTATTGAAACATCTTTTTCTTTTATGGGAATACTGAACCTTGTTCCGCAAACAACGTACTCAGAATTTTCTGTTGTGAACGGTGATGAATGGTTTCCTGCGCTGTTGGGGATCTCAAGGATCTCAGCAGTGCGGAATGTCTTAAGGTCTATCCTGGCAAGCCTTGGCGTATTATTGCCGTTAAGGAATATCCACTTCCCGTTGGGCACACCGCCTGTCATAGAAAGCTCTGAATGATGCGAGTCATCCCAGGGAATGAATCCGTGTGATGTCATCAGCATTGGCTTGGTTTCTTCGCTGTAGCCCCAGCCTTTTTCAGGGTCAACCGAGAATACGGGGATTACCCTGAACAGCCTGCCTGAAGGGAGTCCGTACACAGCCAGCTGTCCGCTGAATCCGCCGGATACAAATGCATAAAATTCATCATATTTCCCTGCAGGAACATAGACTTTGTTTGCTGCATCTTCGCTGATGTTAAGCGTACTGCCTTCTTTCTTTCCGCAGCCTGTGAAAACAACTGAGGAAACAAATACGCCCGCTATCAGCAATAATACTAAGGGTATAATTATGGATGAAGATTTTAATGAACTGAATCTCATTTTAGAGAGTGTCATTTTTAGTTTTCTCCTTATATTTTATGGGGTGATCTTGTTTTCGTCAATTGCGCGCATGTACTCCAAAATTGCCCTTGCATCAAGGGTGTTCACATCCTGGAATGTCATTTGTACCATATACTGTGCAAAGAGTTCTTTTGATACTGCATCTTTCTGTGTCATTTCAAGCGGGTTCAATATCTGATTCATTATCCACTCCGGGCGTCTTCTTTTTGTAACGTCTTTAAGCGGCGGCCCAACAAGCCTTGAATCGAATTTATGGCAGGAAATGCATTTCACGTCGAATATTTCCTTGCCGCGCTTAACCATGTTATCATTGATTGGTTCAAGCTTGATTTCATCTTTAACGGGTCCCACTCCGAATTCTTCTTTATCTCCGCAGCCGTTCAGGCTGAGGGCAAATATCATAAAGACGGGAATCAGTAAAGCGATTTTTACAATTAAGTGTGATCTCATTTTTATTATACCTTTCATTTAATATTAATATTATAACGTTGAATAAATTTTGTTCATTTTCTTTTCAAGCTCTGCAGCTTTGGGGAAGAGTATATTGTTCTCAAGATGTATATGCATATGCAGGTCCTGTTCAAATTCCTTCAGCTCTGCATAAAGTACTTTAAAAGTTCCGCACGCATCTGCAGGTGGAGAGTATGTATTGGTAAGTTTGTTTATCTCTCCCATCAGCCTGCCTGCTTCTGTGTGCTCATCTTCCATAACCTTTATGGGATTCAGAACAGACCCAAAAGGCGCAGCCGACATTTCAAGTGTGTTTTTGTATGCAATGTTAAGTTTTTTTATGTAGGGGAAAAGCATTTTCTCTTCTTTTGCCATATGGTTCAGGAGCTCTTCTTTAAGAAGGAAAAAGTTCTCGTCGATCTTTGCAAGCTCGGGATGCTTCAAGCCGTGAGCGTCTATTACTTTTGCAAGATGATGTTCAATTGTCGAAATGCTGTTGTTAACATAGGAGTGGTGATTGTTCACAATGTAATCAGCCAGGAAATCGGCTTCCCATTTTTCAAAATGTGCGGCAGCGCCGTTAGATGTTTCAACCTTTGATACTTCGCTCACTACAAATTCGGGGTCAATTCCTCTTTCCTTGCACGCTTCTGCAATGGATTTCTTTCCCCCGCAGCAAAAATCAAGCCCGAGGCTTTCAAACACTTTGGCGGTGTGGAAGTTCTGAGCTACAACTTCACCGATCCTGTTTTCTTTTTGTATCATCATTTTAAAAATTCTCCGTTTGGTTTTTTCTTCTGTTACAAAGTTACCTAACGGGCCTTCGGAACCCTTTGACTTAAGTCAAAACCTCAGAATTTTTAAAAAAACGCGGTTTTTGGTTAGATTTTTGGATGAATTGGATGAGCTTGAGTCACTTTTTACGAAGGGAAAACCTTCCCTTCCGGGGGGTGTAATTTAAACAGTAAACAAAAAGACTGCTCTATATTTAGCTTTTTACCTTCTTAGCAATCCGATGCATCGGACCTGACTGGTAACAATCTTTCGTGCTACGGAAGAATGCCGTATAGAATCAATGTTCTTTCAGAGAACGAATGCTCCTAAAGAATTCCCCTCTTGAGAGGGGTGGCTCCGCGAAGCAGAGACGGCCTGCCTGCCGTAGCCCCGGCGCAGGCAGGGGTGTGTAGCTTATTCTTTTTTGCTTTTGCTTTTCCGGCGTTTTTTGCCGGTCCCGCGTTTCTTTTAAGCGGGATTACTTTTTACTTTACTTGCTTACCTCCTTCAGCTTCTTCATATCCTTTATCAGGATCTTCTTGCCTTCGACTTCGATAATATCTTCGTCCTGCAGCTTCTTAAAGGTCCGCGAAAGAGTCTCTATTATGGTTCCTAAATAGGCCGCAAGATCGTTCTTGCTTATGTTCAGTTTTATGGATTGCTTAGCTTCTGATTTGGGATCACGGTTATTGTTGTATTCTGTAAGTATGAATCCCGCAACGCGCTTGGTAACATCCTTAAGTGTCAGCTCTTCAATGTGGTGATTCAGATGCCGCAGCCTCCTGGCAAAACCTGAAAGCATCTTAATGCAGATCTTCGTATCACTTTCCAGCAGCTCGGTGAACTGCCTTGCAGGAATAAGAACAACACGGGTTTCATCTTCAAGCGCCATAGCATTAGCCGGGTAGCGGTAGCTCTCTTCGTGGATCTCGCCAAGATTCTCGAACAGCGGAACCTCGGCAAATGTGTTGGGCGGATTTATCAGGTGCAGTATATGTTCACGTCCGTCTTTGGAAATTTTATATATCTTTACAAGTCCTGTTATTGTAATATAAAACCCCAAATAGGGCTCTGTATCAAAAAAAATAATATCCCCCTTATTGAAGGTCTTTACCCTGCAGATTTTGCATAGCTGTTCCATTTCTTCTTCATCAAGCCCTGAGAAAATATGCACTTTCTTTAGGATAGCACTGTCCATATCTTCAAAATTAGCAATTATTACCCAATGAAAATGTGAAGAATCTTGGTCCTGTTTCAAAAAAAAAGAAAAAGGTATATCAAAACTTTAGGTTAAGTTGTGGTGATTTCCGCTACTACAAACAGGCTAATGGTAGGATTTAGATAAATATTGAATAAATGATAAATTATGTAGAAATTTCAGTTATACCGGTGGAAAACCTCAAAAAGGACATATTACGCACGCTTCTTTATTACGATATTTTCGGTCATCCTCTGACAGAAGATGAGATATTTTCATTTCTGGCACGCAACTCCATTTCAAAAGAAGTGTTTGTGAAGCATTTGAGAGAGCTCTCCGAAAGTGAAAGTTCACCTTTTGCTCGCAGAGACGGATATTATTATGTAAAACCCGCTGCCGATAGTATCAATCGCAGGCTTGAGAAGGAATCATATTCAAAGAAGATGTGGCGCTCTGCTTCATTTGTTACACACATTATAAAACGATTTCCGTTTGTGCGTGCAGTAATGGTTTCCGGCAGTCTTTCAAAAAACAGCTCTGATAAAAAGAGTGATCTCGATTTCCTTGTGATAACGGCAAACAACAGGCTGTGGATTTCGAGGACTCTGTTAATGCTGTTCAAGAAAATATTCCTCTTAAACAGCTATAAGTTCTTCTGCATAAATTATTTCATTACAGAGTCTAACCTTGAAATAGAAGACAAGAATATTTTCACCGCCACTGAAATTGCCACCATCAAAATTATTTATAATTCAGATCTTCTGAATAAATTCATCGAACAGAATAAATGGATAACGGATTATTTCCCTAATTACATGCTGTGTGACCCGATGCTGCACTCACCCGGCTGCAGGGTGAATAACCGAAGGAGCATATTCCAGAAACTTCTTGAGCTGCCTTACTCCGGGTTTATCGGTAACAGCCTCAACAATTGGCTGATGAAATTCACCGCAAGGCATTGGGAGAAAAAATACGCGCACCTGAACGAATCCGAGCGTAATCACATGTTCCGCACAAAACCCGATGTATCCAAAACCCACCCAGGCAATATGCAGAAGAGGATACTTGCTATGTATAACGAGAAGCTGAAAGAGTTTAATTTGTAAGTGAATGGATTACCTGTAGTGAAAACTTGTAGCGACCGCTCTCCGAGCGGTCATTTATTTAGAAAATAACTTCCCGGATAAATGCCTGATTTCGAAAGAAAAACTATGCGACTGAAGGAGTTTGAATACAAAACCGGGCATGTATATTTCATTACAGTCTGCACTAAGAATAAGAAGCATTTTTTCTACGATAAAGAATTAGCCGAGTTTGTAGCATCAACAATTGATTACAGGGTCCGGAATAATGAAGTGATCGTTTATTGTTATTGCATTATGTCTAATCATATTCATTTGCTTATAAGCATCTGTGAAGAATACGAAAATACCCTGTCTGCTTGGGTTAGCACTTTCAAAAAGTATATCTCAGTTGAAGGCAAAAAGAGATTTGGTATCGTTGATCTGTGGCAGAAAAACTATTATGATCATGTAGTCAGAAACGAAGAATCCATGAAGACAATAGCTGATTACATACTGAATAACCCCGTTAGAAAAGGGATTGTTGATGAGTGGGAAAAATATCCATTCAGCAGGATTATGATTTAAGTTAAATGCCCGCTCGGAGAGCGGGCGCTACCAATCAAATTAAAAATCATTAAAAAATAATTTGCCCGATATCCTGTTTGCAAATACTTATTTCCTTAAGCACGATCCGAAGGAATACCGGAACATGAATCTATATGCCCCGCTGGGGACTCTTTACGCCGCAGCGTATGTGCAAAGCAGGGGCTATACTGCCGCGCTCTTTGATACAATGCTGGCGGATTCCGAAGAGGACCTTAAATCAGCGCTGGATAGACACAAGCCGCGCTTTATGGTGATATATGACGATACGTTCAATTATCTCACCAAAATGTGCCTAACCAGAATGCGAGAAGCAGCTTTCCGCATGAGCGAAATCGCAAAGGAATATGGCTGTACGGTGATCGTCTCGGGTTCTGATTCACACGACCATCTTGAAAAATATTTTCAGCATAAGGTTGATTACGCGATCTGCGGCGAAGGCGAGCAAACACTTGGTGAACTGCTGGACTTTATTGCGAGGAGCGAAGCAACGAAGCAAACTCTCTTTGATATTAACGGACTGGCGTATGTAAAAGACGGAAAAATCACTCTCACTCCTCCGCGCAAAGTACTAAAGGAACTTGACAGCCTCCCCTTTCCAGCTTGGGAGCTTGTCGATATTGATCGGTACAAAGAACTTTGGCTGAAGCATCACGGGTATTTTTCGATGAATCTCGTTACAACACGCGGCTGCCCGTTCCACTGCAACTGGTGCGCCAAGCCTATCTACGGGCAGGTGTACAACTCACATTCCCCAGCGTACATAACCCGACAGATGAAAATGCTGAAGGAAAAATACTCCCCTGATCATATCTGGTTCTGCGATGATATCTTCGGTCTTAAGCCGATGTGGACTACGGAATTCAACCATGCAGTAAACAAAGAAGATGCAAAGATCCTGTTCAAGTGTTTATCACGGGCGGACTTGCTGCTGAAGGAAGATAATATCTCTCATCTTGCAGGTGCGGGGTGTGAATCCGTTTGGATGGGCGCAGAATCCGGCTCCCAAAAAATACTCGACGCAATGGATAAGGGTACAACCATTGAAGAGATCTATGAATCAACCCGCCTGTTGAAAAAGCACGGAATCAAAACATGCTTTTTCCTTCAGTTCGGCTACACCGGAGAAACCATGGATGATATAGATAAAACAGTCAAAATGGTTAATGACCTTATGCCTGATGATATCGGGATATCAGTATCTTACCCGCTTCCCGGAACAAAGTTTTACGAAAGGGTTGCATCGCAGATGAAAGTAAAGCAGAACTGGACCGTTTCAGATGATTTTGAGATGATGTTCGACGGAACCTACTCAACGGAATTCTACCGCGTGCTCCACAAGCGCGTGCATAAGGAGTACCGTACCCGGCAATTGCTCCGCGAGCCGATGAAGCATCTCTCCTCCTTCTGGAAGCTGCCCGCCTACGCTGCCGGCTGGCTCACCAGCTCCCGTAAACTGAAATCGCTATCTTAAACTCTGCGAAGCGGCGAAATACAAAATCCTCACTTCTCCAGTTCCTTCTTCAGGAGCACTATCTGCCCGATGTGGTATGTATCATGCAGCAGAATTGCAATAGTAAGCTCATAATATGAATACCCGCTTGTTGGAGAAATGATCTCTAAAACCGATTCATCCGCCTTCTTCAAAAAAGCAATTATTTCTTTTTGCGAGCGTTCGAATTTCTTCAGGGTATCTTTCCAGGCACGGGGAGAGGTATCCTTAACCGGTGTGAAAAAATTATTTCCCGGGACCTTCACCGGCGAGCCTTTGACTCTGGTTAACAGCGCCCTGCGCCATGCAATCATGTGGTTAACTATCTGCCATATAGAATTGTTCTTCCCCGCCTTCATCGCTGCCTGCTTTGCCGTTAGTGAACTTAACGTACCCATAATAGTAGTATCGATCCACGGATTCCCCGCGTAATGATCATTAAAAAGCTTTGTTAAGTATTTTATGTTGTTCATCTCTATGATATTTAAAATTCCCCTCTTGAGAGGGGTGGCTCCGCGATGCGGAGACGGGGTGTGTTATAATACTTACTTCTCCTGCTTCTTTATTTCTCTCAGTGGCTTTATTTTTATCCCTGCCTCTGAATCCGCAATCAGTGTATCAAGTCTCCGTAGCCGTGTTTCCTCCTGTTTCGCGCTAATGACCCACCACGCAGAAGTCCTCTTATACCCCGGCGCCATTTTCTGGTATGATTCCCACGCCTTTTTATTTGCTTTGAACTTTTTCTCATACGCAGGGGTAAGTTTTATTTCCTTTTGTTCAAATGAATACAGGCTGGTTTTGGATTTATCCCGCTCCTTAAAAGCTTTTAATCCGGCTTCATGCATCAGTCCTTTTTTGGTGAGGTCTTTCACTTTACCTATATTCACTGCGCTCCAAGTGCTGGTTTTTTTCCGCGGAGTGAGCCGCTGGCAGAATTTCTCTGCGTCGATTCCTTTTGTAATGCCGTCTATCCACCCAAAGCAAAGAGCAGCATCAACCGCTTCCAGGTATGTTATACCCTTTGTTTCAAATCCCTTTTTGTAAAGACCAACCCATTGCTCAGTAAGCTTATCATGGTTTTTTTCAAACCACTTCCTTAGCTCTTTTGCAGTCCTGAAATATTTTATATTGTGCGGCTCGGGCATTTTCTGTTTATTGATTTTAGAATTAAATTACGGTCGTTATTGCAGTTAGGTACGGCAAATTTACCTTTAATAACTCTAAAATGAAATAAATTATGAACTGTATTTAGAGGATTTTTTTCAGGATATTTGAACTGATGAAAACCGAAACCAATGGCGCACAAAACTAAAACGTGGAACGAAAAACTCAATACTGCAGGTGACCTGCCTAAGGTAGTTAAGCTTAATGATAAGCAGCGCGCAAAATTCAAAGCAAACACGCTGGCAATTCCCTCGCCTATTGAGGTTGATGAACTGATGAGGGCTGTGCTCAAAGGGAATCTCACAACCATTAACAGCATGAGGGAGAAGATAGCAAAGCGCTATAAGGCAGATGCAGGCTGCCCCATAACAACGGGAATCTTTGCGTGGATAGCGTCTTACGCTGCGGAAGAATCCAGAGACCTTGGCAAGAAACGTATTACTCCCTACTGGCGCACATTAAAGAACGGCGGCGAGCTGAACCCGAAATATCCGGGCGGAATTAAACAGCAGTCAGAAGCGTTAAAGAGTGAAGGTCACAGTATCATCACAAAAGGAAAACGCTCCTTTGTAGAGAGTTTTGAAAAGAAACTGGTGTGAATTGAGCTTATCCGGTCCCCCTTTAAAAGGGGGATGTAAATCAACAGATATGAATTTTTGAACTCTTTACCATTCACCTGCATACCGTAAAACATTGACGGGGATTAGCAAAGCAAGAGTGACTGATTGAAACATTTTACACATTTAAGACATATAATAGATAACACGGATAACAGAACAATAAAATTGAAACAAAATAATATGAAAATACTCAAATTTTCGCTCTTAGCCGCATTTGCATTTCTCCTGATGAATTTCTCTTCATATTCGCAATCCTCAACCACCATGCAGGATATCCTTGAGACCACAACGCAGAAGGTAGTTGAGCTTGAGGAACAGCGCAACCAGGAAATTGTGAACATGACGTTTGACCTTATTGTTAACAAAGGCAAAAAAACTATATGGCGGTTTCTTGACCCGGCATTTGATTATGATGCACTCATTTTGGGGGATAGGCGCGTGGGCAAGATAAAGATCACTGTGAACAGAAAGGATAACACTACGGGAGAGTGGATTTTTGTTGATGAGTATTCTGATGACAGGCCGCTGATCAGGCTTGACCCGCAGGAGTTTGAGCAGTATGAGTTCACCATATCAGTTGTTGAATTCAGAACAGGAAATTCAACAGGGCACTTCGCATTTTTGCTCTACCACCAGAATCCCGAACGCGGACAGTAACACTCCCGCAAGACTAATTAAGAAACCATAAGTTCAATCCATCTCTTCCGTCTCCTTTAAGAAGAGGGGCTGGGGGTGAGGTCACAACTAAACTCACTCCGCTTTAATCACCCTGATGTTCGAGTAATAAATATAGTACGGATTCGGTATTCCGGAATATGTTTCGGCCCATACTTTAAACCTGAAATAGAAAGGCTGGGCAGAAACATTAAATACATTGGAGTAATTCGTATCAAACGGACCGGTGTGCCATGGTTCAGGGGGAATAGTTGTATTGCTGTTCGTTGAATCCTGCCTCATCACATAACAATAAGCAGTATCCAGATTTGACCTCAGCCTGTACTCAACCCTGACCTTTGAAGCGTTTATTGTACTGCCGAAAGCTTCTTCCTGCATTGCAAACGAATTTGAGGTGCTTATAATTACTCCGAGTGAATCCAGGCTGAAGAGCACAGTACCAATTGGAGTGCCCGGATCTGTGGGAAGATCGTCATCAACGCACGATGAAATAAGAATAACTGCAAATAATGCCAAAGATATTGAAAAAGATTTTTTAAGCATAAAAGAGTATCTGTTTAGTTCACATCAAAATTATGGAATTATAACCTCATTAAATATCACGAAATAAGCTACAATTTGCTGTTTTGAGTAACTTGAAGATATATTAAATTAAGTATATATTAATAGTATATACCAATTAAATTTCAGGAAAATGAAAAATCTCTCTTTGAAGCTGAAAGAAGAAATTTACGAAGATACTGAACAGGTCGTAAAGAAGCTGAAGATTCCCAGAAATGCCTATATCAATAAGGCAATTGACCATTATAACAAGGTCCACAAGCGGAACCTCCTGAAAAAGAAGCTCGGGAAGGAATCACTTTTGGTTGCAGATGATTCAATGGAAATACTTCGGGAATTTGAACATCTTGAAGATTAATGCTCGGAGCTTCAAAAGAAAAAATTAAGAGGTTTGATGTGTGGATAGCAGATCTTAATCCGCTTATCGGAACAGAACCCGGAAAAACACGTCCTGTTGTAATTGTTCAAACAGACCTGCTCAATGATTCACATCCTTCAACTCTGATTTGCCCGGTAACTACAAACATAGTATCGGGCAGCGAAATTCTGAGGGTAAACCTCTCCAAAAGCGAAGCGGGATTGAAAGCAAAATCCGCAATAATGGTTGACCAGCTAAGGGCGATAGATAACAAAAGACTTATAAAACGCACGGGCTCTATTAATAAAGATAACAGATTAAAGCTATTGGAGAATTTGAAAATCGTACTGGACCTTAATCTATGAAGATCTTCCTCACACACGGCTATTTTTTGTCAATTGATCCCAGGGAACAGCTGATAATGAAGCCCTATCCACCGCTGGGAATACTATATATATCCGCATACCTTAAACAGAATGGTTTTGATGTTACCTTGTTTGATTCAACCTTTAAGACTTTTGATGAGCAGAAACAATCACTGATTGATCTTAAGCCTGATGTGATCGCCATATACTGCAATTTAATGACCAAACTCAACGTACTGCCGCTGATAAAGTTCATAAAAGGCGAAAGCAGTTTGAGTAATTCTAAAATAATACTTGGCGGACCCGAGCCGCCGTTCCACGCAGATGAATTTTTGAACTACGGAGCTGATATCATTGTTGAAGGCGAAGGCGAAATTACAATGAAGGAACTCTGTGGTGAGCTTGCAAAATCACTGCCTGACCTGGGCAAGGTTAACGGAATTCATTTCCTGAAAAATGGACACGTTGTTAAGACTCCACCGCGTGATAAAGTTAAGGATATTGATACTCTCCCCCTGCCGGAGAGAGATGCAGTTGAGCTTGAACTTTACTTGAAGGCGTGGAAAAACGCGCATGGCTACAGCTCAGTTTCGCTAAACACAATGCGCGGCTGCCCGTACACTTGTAAGTGGTGCTCGCACTCCGTTTACGGAGTAAGCTACCGCAGGCGCTCACCTGAAAAAACCGTGGAAGAAATTGAGCATATTATAGAGCATTATTCACCGGATATGCTATGGTTTGTTGATGATGTGTTCACTGTCTCTCATAAATGGCTCAACAGGCTTGATGAGCTTTTTAAGAAGCGCAATATTAAAATAAAATTCGAGTGCATTTCAAGAAGCGACCGGCTGACAGAAGATGTAATGAAAACACTCAAATCCCTTGGCTGCTTCAGGCTGTGGATTGGCGCGGAGTCAGGCTCGCAAAATGTGCTTGACCTGATGGACAGGCGCGTTAACGCCGCCGATACACGCGAGAAGATAAAGCTTACCCGCAAGTACGGAATAGAAGCCGGTACTTTCATAATGCTGGGCTATCCCGGAGAGAAAAAATCTGATATAGAAGAAACTGTTCGGCACCTGAAGGATTCCATGCCGGATATTTTCTTAACAACCGTAGCTTATCCAATAAAAGGCACGCCGTTTTATAATGAAGTGGAGTCCGGTATTATTACGGACCTTGCATGGGATAAACGCACTGACCGCGACCTAGATTTTAAGGGAAGGTATTCGAATACATTTTATAAACATGCAAACCGCTACATGGTTAACGAAGTTAATTACCATAAAATGAGAAAAGAAAATAGCTCTTCATTGCCATCGGTTGCAAAGACTTTCCTCAAAGCAAAAGTTTCGAAGCTGATGATGAGTTTGACTGGGTAATTATTTTATTATTAATTCCCCCTTTTAAAGGGGGACAATTTTTTGAATATTCTAAATACCTTCAATTTAACATCGTTTACAACCTTCGTGAATCCTTGACGGGGATTTAATAACATTATTGAAAACCATAATCCAAGATAACACCAAACAATCATTCAACAACATCGCAGCTGATTATGACACGCGCGATAATGCAAATCCAATACTTTTATGGATGCGCGGTATTGTGCATTATGTTTACCTGAAGTACCTTAAAAAAGGTGACAGTATCCTCGAGCTTAATGCAGGTACGGGAATTGACGCAATGTTTCTGGCAGAGCGTGGAATGAAAGTACTTGCTACGGATATTTCGGAGGAAATGATTAATGCAATAAAGGCAAAAGTAAAAAGGCAAAAGGCAGAAAAGGAGATTAGAACTGAAGTAAAGCAGTTTGGAGAAATTGATACCATTGAGGAAACAGGGTTTGATGCTGTTGTTTCAAACTTCGGGGGACTCAACTGTATCAATGATTTTTCAAAACTCTCTGCTGCCGTGGCTGATAAACTCAAACCAAACGGACTGTTTATCGCTGTTGTAATGAATAAAGTTGTTCCGTGGGAGATATTTTATTATCTGTTAAAACTCAAGCCAACAGAGGCTTTCCGGAGATTTGAAAAGAACGGAATTATGGCTGAGCTGAACGGCGGAAAAGTTCTTACGTACTACTTCACTCCGGGTGATTTCAGCAAAAGATATTCGGATAACTTTGTAACAGAAAAAATCTACGCGCTCGGATATTTTACTCCACCGCCGTATTTGTCTGGTATTTACCTCAGAGTGAAACCACTCGTTAAGCTGTGGATGAAGCTCGATGAAATCATAAAAGGCATTTTCCCCTTCAGCAGGCTTGGCGACCATTTCATAATTGTATTCAGGAAGAGATCAATTTGACCGGTAAATACAAAACTATTTCAGCAATAGCGTTTTGCCTGCTTGCAGTGCTGTTTGCGGTATTTGTATTTCTGCCTTCGGTGAAAAAGGTAAATACTGACTTCCCAAACTACTACGTTTCATCTAACATGCTGCTTGATGGAAAAGACCTAAAAGATGTATATGATAACGTTGAATTCAACAGGCAATTGCTGCTGTACGGAATCGAAGGTCAAATAGTTTCATTTGTTCCCTACCCGCCTGTGAATGCACTTTTGATGCTGCCGATTGCGAAACTTTCACCTCTTGAAGCAAAGCTTGTGTGGAATTTCCTGAATGCGCTCCTGCTGATAGCCTGCATTTACCTTTTGACTAAGTTGGTCCGGTTAAGTTTTTATACCATTGGAATAATTTTCTTCCTGTCCGCTTTTGCGCTTGCAAATAATTTCCTGTTCGGCCAGGCGTACCTTCTGATTTTGTTATTTCTGCTGCTCTCTGTATATTTTATGATGCAGGGAAAAGATATTCTCTCGGCTTTTTTCATTTCTCTTAGTATTGTTCTTAAATTCTACACAATATTTTTTATCTTCCTTTTTATTTTCAAAAGAAGACTTAGGCTGCTCTTCTGGTGTATCGGGTTCTGCTTTCTCTTATACATCCCTGTAATTCTCATCACCGGGTTTGACCTGAATCATTATTACTTCACAGAACTTATGCCTAGGCTTGGTGATGGCTGGGTTGGGACGGTATATGCTGTTGAGTATCAATCTTTCATTTCTTTGCTTCACAGGTTCTTTCATTATGAACCTATGCTGAATCCGGGTCCGCTCTTCCAAAGTGATTTGCTGTTTTACGCGTTCAAGTATCTTTGGATATTTGTGATATTATCAGTTTCACTCGCATATATAAAAAAAACTGTTGAAAATATTAAGCTCGAAATTTCGCTCTTCTGCATAATTGCGCTGCTTTTGCTTCCGCTCAATGCATCGTACCAGTATGTTGTGCTTATCCCTGCCGTCGTTTTCATGGGTAAACATTTCCTGGATCAGAAGAAATATCTGCTGCCTGCTTCAATTGTTATCGTAATGGCACTGATCAATTCACCGGTGCAGGTATGGATAGTAGACCAGGTAAAAGAAACTCCCTTATTCTTTTTGGGATATGTTAGACTTATGGGATTATTATACTTATGGCTGGTAAATTTGAAGGAACTGGGCAGAGTAACGGGCATAAAACCGCTTGGCTCAAGGATGAGATCGCTGCTTTATGTTGGAGGAATCCACGTTGTCGCACTAACTGCTTTCTCTGTTATTGTGAACAGACCGGCTGATGATAATGCCCTGTCCATGGTGCATAGCTCTAACTTCCTCATAACAATGCCTTCGGCTCTGAATACAGTTCCGGAAAAAGTCGTTTATACAGAGTGCATCAATGAAAAATTCGTGCTTCGTTCAAACTTCGGGCTGAGTATAAATAGCGAGAATGTTTTCTATCCAAAGATGATAAATGAATCACTTTTGGAGTATGAAACCGTTGAGAACAGAATTCCAATAAAAAGAATACTTGACCTTTCAACCCGCGAATCCGTGCAATCTACCTTAACCAAAGGAGAAGAATTTGCAGTTTCAAAAAACGGAAAGTGGAAATGCTTCATTCAGAAAGGGCAACTTATTCTGGAAGAAATTTCCTCGGGGAATAAACAGCAATTAACCCACGGAAGGCAGATCTCGTCTTTTCCTGTCTTTTCATATAACGATACAAAAATAATTTTCGCAAGCGATAGAAACCGCGGTGTAGGCTTTTCAACATTATATGTAATAGATGTAGCTAATTTAACGGGCGATAAATGAACATCCCTTTAATGAAATACGCCGATGAATACCTCGGCAGAACATTGTGTTTTTCATTAAATCTGTTTGGGAATAGGCGAACCCGCAGTACAAAAAAAGAAGTTAAAAACATTCTTGTTATAAAGTTCTGGG
This sequence comes from Ignavibacteria bacterium, assembly GCA_030835025.1. Lineage (GTDB taxonomy): Bacteria > Bacteroidota > Ignavibacteria > Tepidaquicellales > OLB5 > OLB5. The sequence goes on from JAUQWS010000004.1 coordinate 17,607, forward strand.
GAATGGGCAGTATTATTCTCACAACTCCCGCTGTAAAAAGCATAAAACAAAACTACCCAAATGCAAAACTGTGGTACTTAACCCTGGAATCCAATAAAGAGATATGCAGCATTATAAGTGAAATTGATGAGATTGTAACTGTAAGGCTGAACAATCCAATTTCTTTCACACTGCAGACATTAAAAACAATTTCCCGGCTGCGTAAAGTAGATTTAGATATCGCTATTGATTTTGAATTCTATACATATTACTCCGCACTTATTGTTAGATTGATTAAACCCCGGGAAAGCACAGGTTTCAATAATCTTAAGAACAACCGAAGCAAGCTGTTCACACAAACTATCTTATTTGATGAACATAAACATACAAGAGATAATTTTCTGAATCTCGCAGCAGTAAAGTGCACTTCTCTTACTTCGGAATTTACCGATTTAACAAAGTTTCACTCCGTTCCCCCCGTTGTTGGTCTTACAAGCCCCTTTGGGGAAACCAACAACACAGAGATCAATATCCTTCCGCTGATAGTTGTAAATCCTAATGCGAGTCCTTTAGCCTTTGAGCGCCGCCTGCCTGCAAAAGATTTTGTATCTATAATAGAGCGTCTTGCTTCATCCGGAAAATATAATATCGCCTTAACTGGTAATGCTGAAGAAACAGAATATGTTGCCGCGCTGTATGAAAAGCTGAATACAAAAAAGAATGTATCAAACCTCTCGGGAAAGCTGAGCGTTAAAGAACTTGCGGAACTCATCGCATCATCACAATGCTTGTTGACAAACGACAGCGGCCCCCTGCATATTGCGTCTGCCTTAAATATCCCGGTAATATCATTTTTCGGACCCGAATCACCGGAAAAATACGGTCCATTATGCTCCAAAAAACTGTTATTTTACAGGGGTTTAGAGTGCAGTCCATGCATGAGTGTAAGCAACAGCAAGACCGTTAACTGCATTTATTCCGAGCCGATCTGCATGACAAAGTTTGATATGGAAGAAGTAGCCGGAAGAATAGAAGGATTTCTGAAAACAATTTGATTAAAGAGCATACAAATAGAATAATCAAAGATACACTGCTTATCGTAATTTCGAATCTGGTAAACTACGTAAGCACTTTTATTATAGCAGTTTTTGTCAGCCGTTTTCTGGGTGTAACTCCGCTGGGTGAATTCACATTCATTTTTGCATTCTCAGCAGTGCTTTCTGTTATTACTGATTTCGGATTCAGTACACTGCTTATTAGAAAAATAAATGAAAACAGGCATCTTGCATTAAGTTACACTGCTCAAATAAACCGTTTTAAACTATTCTCTTCAATGATCCTTATGATCCTTCTGTTTATTATTTTCTTTTTTACATCAAGAGAGAATTTCAATCTGACTTTTGTTTTCGGAACCCTTCTGATTATTCCGAAAGCATTCCAATTGACTTATGAATCTTCAATCCGCGCGAAGTTAAACCAGAAATTACCTGCTTTGATAAAGAGCATGAACTCACTTGTTCAGCTTGTCCTTGCATATTTGATTCTGCATAACGGCTATGGACTGTTTGAGTTATTCTTAATGCTGTTTATAACAGAAATGGCAACCGCAGGAGTCTTCAGGATAGTTAGTTTTGGTTTATGGAAAAATGATGTCCCCGCAGCAGTTCCCGGAAAATCCGCAGTTTCTTTCGGGTCACTGGTCTCGGAATCTCTTCCTTTTTTCGGAAGTAATGTACTATCGTTTTCAATACCGCGCGTAACTGCAATACTGCTCGGTTATCTTGCCTCGGCTTCGGCGCTTGGAGTATTCTCAGCGGCTTCAAGGTTTGCCGGGGGTGTTGGACTGCTTTCGGGAGCTCTTTTCAATTCATATTACCCGGTACTTACACAGAAAGACGCCGACCCCGTACATAAATATTTGCTGACCGGAAAACTATCTGCTTTTGCATTTGGTGCCGGATTGGTAATATCGCTTATTTTGTTTTTCCTATCGGATTTTCTAATAAGCATTACATTCAGGATCCCTGAATCTGTTCCTGTTCTGAAGATAATGTCGTTTTTTGTTATCCCGGTACTTACTCATTCCGTTCTGCAGTCATATATGTTATCAGTGCACAAGGAAAAACTCCTTTTTAAACTTCATTCGTTTATTTGGATTCTCAATATTATTGTTGGTTTTATTTTCATAAATGAAATGAGTTATACCGGAGCCGCTATTACAAGTCTCATTATTGAATATACTCTCCTGATCGTTTTGTTCATTTGTTACTTAAGAAATGGAAGCAATTTGCAGGAGTGATGCTTAGATGAATATGAATAAATTCAAGATTATCTTTCGGGGTTTTTTATTGATACTTAATAGCTAATTTTGCATCCTTAATGGTTACTTATATTATATGATAGCGCTTTTAAATCCGCGTTCCGCCAAATGGGGCTTCCGTGTGCCCAACTCTATCCTCACGCTCGGCGCATTCCTTGAAAATAGCTATGAGTACTATGTGGTTGATGAGAACATCACACTGAACGCTGAGGATGAAATAGCTAAGCTGGTTACTCAAGGCGGAGTAAAGTATCTTGGCATTACCGTAATGCCCGCGCTTCAGCTAAGGCGCGCATTTGATATTTCCAAAGCGCTCAAAACACGCTTCCCAAAGCTTACTATAATATGGGGCGGATATTTTCCGTCACTCCACCCTAACACGGTGCTTGCAAGCAATTACATTGATTACGTAATTAAAGGACACGCCGAAGTATCATTCAAAGAGCTGATAGATAACCTTGAAAATAAGCCGGGTGCAAAAGCATTAGGTCAGATCGCGGGACTTTCATATAAGTCTGATGGTAAAATACTCCATAACCCAAAATCTGAACCCATTGATCCCGATCTTATTCCGCGCCTCCCATACCACAGAGTTGATGTTGAAAAATACCTGAAGATATCAAAAACATACCTTGGACCGCGGACGGTCGGTTATCACTCAAGCGTAGGGTGCCCGTTTTTGTGCGGGTTCTGCGCAGTTGCCGGGATTTACAAAGGCAAATGGCTCGGCAGAAGCGCTGAGCTGACTGTTTCTGATATTATTTTCCTTAAGGAAAAATATAACATCGGCGCGGTCGAATTCCACGATAACAATTTTTTTGTTGCGGAAAAGCGCGTATATGATTTTGCCAAAGCCGTTAACGGTCTTGGAATCGGGTGGTGGGGTGAAGCAAGACCCGATACCGTGATGAAGTTCTCAGACGACACGTGGCAAATGATGGCTGATGCAGGATGCAAAATGATATTCTACGGCGCGGAATCAAGCTCCGAAGAGATATTAAAGCTGATGCATAAAGGCGGCACTCAAACCGCGGAGACACTCATAGAACTAGCTGAAAAATCGAAAAAGTACGGAATTGTACCGGAGTTTTCGTTCGTGCTGGGGAGTCCGACAGACCACGTAACCCGTGATATTGATAACGACCTTAAGTTCATCAAAAAAATCAAACAGGTGAATCCCGACAGCGAAATAATCATCTACACTTACTCGCCGGTAAATTTTGAGGATTCTGAAATGTCACTTGCTGCAAAGATGCAGGGCTTCGGTTATCCCAAGACGCTTGAAGAATGGGTTTCGCCGCGCTGGCAGAATTTCGATCTTCGGAAAAATCCCTTAACACCCTGGCTTAAGCCGCATCACTTCAAAAAGATACGCAACTTCGAAAAGACACTGAATGCGTTTTACCCGACAAAGAGCGATCTTAAAATAAAAGGATGGAAGCGAAGCGTATTAAAGCTTATGGGGAGCTGGAGATATTTCAGCTCCGTTTACACCGCGCCGTATGAAATTATGCTCACCCAAAAGCTCCTTCGCTACCGTCAGCCTGAGATCGAAGGCTTTGCCTTTGAGGATTAGCCCCGAAGGGCCTGATACTCCAGTGATGGGCGCAGCCCATCGAATAATGACAAAGATAATAAAGCCCTGAAAGGGCGAAATATTTCGCAGTATAAATCATTGCTTTTTTATATCTTTGAAACAAGCATCTGTTATTAACCCGGAAACAATATATGAAACCCGCTATAATTTCAATTATTTTCTTACTTGGTTTGTTTTTTTCATCCTGCACAACGGTTTACACTCCCACGGAAGTCAATGCTCCGTTATTAAAGAATAAGGGCGAATTTGCAGCAGGCGCTTCTTACGGCACAGCCGGTGCGGGGCTGCAGCTTGCATACTCAATTACAAAGGATATAGCTATTATCGGCTCAGGCTCATGGATGAGCATAAAAGATAATAACGGAAGGGATTACCAGCGCTATGGAGAATTTGGCGCGGGATATTTTAAGGCATTTGATAAATCAAAATCATCTGGTGCTGAGATATTTTTTGGGTTGGGATTCGGTGAAGCTACATCCTATGACAATGATGTTAATGCTCAGGAAAAAGGAAACTATTACAAGTTGTTCTTACAGCCTGATATTTCATACAGCATCGGGTGGATAGATCTCGCGCTTGCAATGCGTATTGTTTACCTTAAATACACAAGCTACTCATACAACATTCAAACCGAAAACAGTCCCTATCTCCCTTCTGCATTCGGCATTGAACCTGTTATTATGCTGCGCCTGGGACCCCCGAACTTCAAAGTCAAATACCAGACAGGGTTTTCGGCGTTGACAGAAAACAAAGATAAGCCTTTCGGACGCTCCGGATTCATAGCTGCTATTGGTGCAATGTTCATTTTTTAAGTAAATGGATACTATTCCCGCTGAAATACTAAACCTGATTTTCCCTGTTATCAGTCATTGCCGAAAAGTATATTTACCGGCAGATAAACCGGCAGAACTATTCTTTCTTCTGATCATAAAATAACAGCATTAGTCTATTCAGCCTTTGCGGCTGCAGCTTTCCTTATATATATTATCTCTCTTTATCTTAACAGCGGTATATTCGTATATGTGCTCGATGACCCGTACATCCACATGACAGTTGCGCGGAATTTTGCTGAGCTTGGCCGCTGGGCAGCAAACGGCATGGATTTTTCCTCATCAACATCTTCACCGCTTTGGACGTTACTGATTTCCGGTGTATTTTTCCTTACAGGCGCTAATGTTTATATCCCGCTGGTACTTAATATTCTGTTTTCGCTTGCATGTATATTCGCCGCAGGCCACATTCTCAAAAATTCGGGAACAGGAAAGTACACACTTCCTGCACTTCTGCTCTTCGTATTTGTTGCTCCGTTGCCTGCGCTTGTATTTACGGGAATGGAACACATTGCACAGATTTTAATTTCTCTTTTGTTCATTCATTACGGAGCAAAATATCTGAGTGATGATTCCCGGGATAAACCAAACCTGATCCTGCTGATGATTTTATCACTGCTTATGACTTCGATACGCTATGAAGGAATTTTTATGGTATTTACTGTTTTTGCACTTATGGCAATCCGCAAACGTTACGCTCCTGCAATCTTTATATTGGCCGCGGGATTGCTTCCGGTAATAATTTACGGGTTCATCTCCGTTTCTAACGGCTGGCTCTTCTTTCCGAACCCGATACTTGTAAAGAGCAAAATCCCGGAATTGAATTTTCTTGAACTGCTGAAGATAATTCCGCGGGCGGTTAAGACAATGCTTGAGCCCGATATAATTTTTCTGCTGCCACCGGCTTTATTTGCTCTTCGCATTCTTTACAAGAACAAAAAAAGTGTATGGGAATACAAAAACATAATGCTCATCATTTTCACAGCCTCATATATGCTTCATATGATGTTTGCACAGACGGGATGGTTCTACCGCTACGAAGCGTATCTTATTGCGCTTGGAATAATTGTGCTTTTTGTAAATCTTTTTGAATACACTCCCGCTCTCACCGGAAAGGTAAAAACATTACCCGCTGGATACTACCGGTATAAACCTGTATTAATGATAATAATGATCATTTCAATTGCTATACGCGTTTCACCTTCTTTTCAGGCGCCAATTGCCGCCAATAATATTTATGAACAGCACTACCAATTGGCTCAATTTGTAAATAGTGAATTGAAGGGTGAAATAATTGCTGCAAATGATATCGGAATGCTGGGTTATTATTCCGGCAATAGGATCATTGATCTGTGGGGACTCGCCGATATAAAAGCAGCACGCCGCCGCATAGAGGGAAGCTACAGTACTGCTGTTATTGACGAAATTACCAAAAAACAGGAAGTCAACTACGCAATCGTTTATGAGCACTGGTTCGACCGGTTCGGCGGGCTGCCGGCCGATTGGGAAAAGATCGGTGAGTGGAAAATGACAAAGCTTAATATTGCATGCGGCGCGGAAACAGTTGCGTTTTATTCGCTCCACCCGGCAACCGAAGAGATAATCCGGGAAAAGCTCGGGAATTTTTCAGCTGGCCTGCCGAAATCTGTAATATATTTTCAGTATTAGTTCATATTCTAAATGAAGCTTCCCAGAACACTCATAAAAATATTGCTTGCAGCTTCAGTACTTTTACTAGCGGGATATACTGTAGTCAAATCACCTAAGCTAACTCACGGATTCGCATCGTACTACACACATTCAAAGATTCTTATTAGCGGCGGTGATATGACGGCTGCGTATGATACGGCATATTTTCATTCAAAGATGAAAGAGTATGGACTTGGCGGAATAAAAGATCTTGCCAATCTTCCAACCGGCAGCTTCATTTTTCTGCCGCTTACTCCGTTTGAACCGGTTACTGCAAAGATAATTTGGAGCGCTCTCTCAATAATATTTCTTCTGCTTTCTATCTATATCCTTCTTCTTACGTTAGATATTCCCCCAAAAAGCACTCAGGCATTGATGCTTATGATCGCAGCGTTTCTTTTCTTCCCCTTATATTATAATATTGCGCTCGGGCAGGTCTATACATTCCTACTGCTTCTTGCGTCAATTGCAGTTTACGGATTCAAAAGAGAAAAATTGATATTGATTGCAATTCCTCTTTCCCTATTGATTCTGCTCAAAGGTTACGGGGCTTTCCCTTTGCTGGCATTGTTATTAACCCGCAGATTTAAGCCATTACTCGTAACATCAGGGATAGTCCTGCTTGTATTCTTTGCTACTCTGCCGCTATTCGGTTTATCGGCATGGCAAATGTACTACAGGGAATTTCTCTCCATTGTAGCCTTCGGGCGCGATGCATCAAACGTTGCATATCAGTCACTTAACAGTTTTTTTGGTCATTTGCTGGTCTATCATCCTGATAAAAATCCATACGCATTATTGAACACTTCTCAGGTATATGTTTACTATTTTGTTCAGTTTATTGGATTAATCACCTTATACTTGATATCAAGAAAACTCAGCAAAGAAAATTCCCTGATCGTCTTCACCGTTTCTTTTGCAATGAACGTCTTGGTCTCTCCTTCGGGGGAAGATTATCATTCATTGCTTTATCTCCCTCTCATCTATTTTACGGGAAAATACATCTTTGAAAACCAATTGAAATTCAATTTCCCGACTGTGGGTTTTGCCATTGCGGTGATTTTACTTGCTACACCCATTCCCTTCCGTCTGCTGCAGCTTGCGGATTTCCCCTTATACTTGTTCGCATATCCCAGACTCTACGGAGCAATATTGCTGATAATTCTTTCAATGAATACAGGTTTTCTCACAAATCAAACCCCGGTTATTAATCAAGATACAGCCCGCCTTTGAAAAATTGCCGTTAAGAAAATAATTCCGAAAACCATAATCTCGCTGCTTTTGAAGCGGCCTATGAAAATCAGCGTTAAAAAACACGAGAATGCATTTAGTGATGGCAAAAAATCTGTTTGAGCCGAAGGCGAGTTATTTTTTGCCGCTGGTGCATTCGAAGTGTTTTAGCTGATTTTCATCAGCCTTGACTTTTTTGGTTCTTTTTGTGTCAAGACAAAAAGAACATAATTAAACAAAAGTATTCCTGATAATTTCTGTAATGCTCTGTAAATCTTTAATTCGCGATAAATAAATATTCTTTTTATCTTTAATATAGTACTTCAATTGAATACTTCTGTTTATTAACTTTGTAAACAAATGAATTTCAGAGCCTTCTTAAATACAATATCAAACACAGCAAGGACTCTGCCCATTGTAATATTCTACGTTACAGAAGGCTGCAACCTTAAATGCCTCTCCTGCTCCTACCGCGATGCATTGCCGGGAGAGCTAAGCTTTGATGAAATAAAAACCCTGGCAAAAAGCCTCAAGGCATTCGGACTTAAACACATCGTCTACTCAGGCGGTGAACCGCTCTTAAGGCGCGATTTCACTGATATCTGTGAATTATTTTCCGGAATGAAAGTAAAGCAGACACTGCTTACAAACGGACTCCTCCTTGATAAGCGCGCCGGTGATATCAGCAAATACTTCACTGAAATTATAGTATCAATTGATGGGGGAACTCCCGGGACACATAACCGGCTTCGCGGTGTAAATTCATTTGAACTTATTCTGAGAGGAATTGAAAAAACTCTTTCTTTAAAAGATGCACCTGTTGTTTCGATAAGAACTGTCCTCCAGAAAAATAATTTTCGCGAGCTGGGTGATATGATAAAGCTTGCAAAAACTGCGGGAGTGAAGCGCATTTCCTTCCTTGCCGCAGATGTCTCATCCGATGCATACGGCAGGGATACCCGCGGAAAAGTAAGTGATAGTAACAGTATAGCTCTGAATGAAAATGAAGTTGAAGAGCTCAGAAACATAATTAATAAGCTTGCCGAAAGCAATAAGAATGATTTTTCATCAGGATTTATATCCGAATCACCTGCAAAGCTCCATCATATTGCAGATTACTATGAAGCACTGCTCGGAAAGTGTGCATTTCCGAAAAACCTCTGCAATGCGCCAATGGTCTCTGCGGTTATCACTTCAACCGGAGATATCCACCCGTGTTTTTTTCTTCCGTCATTCGGCAATATCCGCAAATCAGGTTTTGATCCACTCATCAATTCGGATTCCGTCAAATCAACACGCAGGCAGGTCCGCAACTATGAGCTTACCCGCTGCCATGAATGTGTATGCACCTTATACACGTCAACAATAGCCGCCCTTAAAGATAGATTCTAGTAATGCGTTTTTCAAATTCCCCTCTTGAGAGGGGTGGCTTCGCCACAGGCGAAGACAGGGTGTGTATCTTGTGGGAGAAATTAGCGGTCAGTTTTATATGCTGCGAACTATATCCTCCACTTCCATCAAATCTCAATTTATGTCATTTATAATTCCAAAAAAATCAATATGTTTGTATTTAGGTTTAAGTTAAATAAAAACATAATCATAATATTAAGAAGTTACTCCGGAAAATAAGCTACTTTTTTAAGTACAACCTGTATGTAAAACCGAAGCTTGATAAGGTTGTCCGCGAGAAGATCCACGGTTATACTTTTGTTGTCCGGCCTTCGGTATTTAATCCCAAAGATTTTATCTCAAGCACTATCTTCACAGAATACATCAGGTCACTTAGCCTGAGGGGAAAAAATATCATGGATATGGGCTCCGGTTCGGGAGTAGTAAGTATTTTCGCTGCATCAAAAGGAGCTAAGTGCACCGCTGTAGATATAAATCCGATTGCCATCAGGTGCATAAACGAAAATGCTGCGAGGAATAAGCTTGAAAGCAGTATAATTGCAGTTGAAAGCGACTTGTTTATATCGGTGAGAAACAACCCGCTCATTAGATCAGGATTCGATATCATTTTTTTTAATCCGCCGTACTACAAGGGAATCCCAAAGAATAATTTTGAACGCGCCTTCCTTGCCGGCGCTGAGCTTAATGTAATTGATAACTTCCTCAGGGAAGCAAAGAATTTCCTTCTGCCTGAAGGAAAGATATGCTTTATTGTTTCCTCTGATATGGATATGGATGACCTTGAAAAGAGGTTCAGGTCCACGGGTTATGATTTCACAATTGTAAAAACTATTCACAAATTCCTTGAAACGTTTTACATAACAGAATCAGTTACAATTTGAAACAGTTTATTGATATTACTATAGTTATTTTTGAATCGTTATGAAGTTTTTCTTTACATTCTCTCTGCTGATACTGCTTGGTTTGCAAGCTCTTGTTTATTTTACATTTATAAACTACTGGAAAACCACCAAGTTCTATAAACCTTCACACAGGTGGTGGGCACTTGCTCCATTTATTCTGTTTGATATTTCCATGATAACTGTGAACCTTGTCTGGGGCAGGAATTTCGCACCGCCGGAATGGTTCAGAACCTATTTCATGTATCCGTTTTATATATGGATGGCGGCAACCTTTTTTATCGGTATCTGGCTTTTGATAGGTAAGGTCATCAAACTGCCTTTCCAGCTGCCTGTATGGATAGCGAAGATATTCCGTCCGCTAAGAGAAAAGATACATCACCTCAGAGAGCGCAGAACTGTTAAGACCATCAGCTATTCAAGAAGGAAGTTTGTGCGCTATGCCACGATGGGTATATCTGCATATGCATTCGGAGGCGCTTCATACGGACTGCTTAAACATGATTCATACCAGATAGACTACAAGGATATTAAAATAGAAAACCTCCCCGCTGAACTTAAAGGAACAACTATCACTCTCATAAGTGATATTCACGCCGGGCAGTATATGAACGAAAGAGAAATGCGTGAATATGCAGATGTTGTCAACGGGCTTGAGTCTGATATCATCTGCATACCGGGAGATTTTGTCAACTTTGATTCACGGGATGTTCACAATGTTACAAGAGCTTTCCGTGATATGAAAGCAAAGTACGGAGTATACGGCTCTTTAGGCAACCATGATTTTTTTCAGGATGCAGATTATGTTTCCAAAGCTCTGCTTAATGATTCACCTGTTCAGCTACTGAGGAATGAACACCGGAAGATAACCATTAACGGGAAAGACCTGTATATGATGGGTGTTGATGATACTATCGGTTCCGGCGCAAAGATGGAAGAGGTTTTAAAATACTATGGTGCTATGGATGAGTATCTTGTTAAGAATGAAGCTACTTTCAGCGATTCACCAAAAGTTCTTTTATGCCACAAACCGTATGGATTTGATATCCTCGCAGAAAAAAATATTGATCTTATACTTTCGGGGCATACTCACGGAGGACAGGTTGTTCCCATAAAATTCGGAAACTTCAATCTTTCCTTTGCAGCATCCGTAAGCAAATATATTGAGGGTCTTTACAAAATAGGTAAATCCAATATGTATGTCTCGCGGGGACTGGGTTCAGTCGGTCTCCCAATCAGGATAAACTGCCCGCCTGAAATAACTAAGATCACATTGGTATAAATAGATTCACGTTTTCAATTTTCCGAACCTCTCCACAGCATATTCAACAAGTTTTGTATCAGCCGCATCACTTGGGAAATGAAGGAAGAAATAAATCTCAGGAAGTCCCTTGCTTTGCCATCCCCCGATCAGCTTAACCCAGTCATCAATTCTGGGGAAATCAGTTTCATGTCCATAAGCTATGAAGCGCACAAATGCTGTGTGATTGGTAAGCTTTAATTTGTTTATATATTTTCTGGTTTCAAGCGAGTCAACTATCACAACACCCGCATTATTTTTCCTGAGTATCTTTAAAGCTTCATCAAGTGTATTACCATATTCCAGCCAGAATGGCCGCAGCTCAACACTCAGTTTGAAATCAGCCGGCAGCATTGCCAAAAAATCATCAAGCACTTTCATCTCCTGCGGGGGAAAATCCTTATGCAGCTGAAGGAATGTAACCCCCAGGTTATCTTCCAGTACCCCTAACCTGTATATGAATTCAGCCATCAGCTCATTCACACCATAGAGTATTTTATCGTGGCTTATTATTTTGGGAATTTTAGGGCAGAATCTGAATCCGGCGGGAACATTCTCTTTCCACCTTAAAAGGGTATGCTCCTCAACGTAATCGTGGTAAGTCGGGTTCAGCTCAACGGAATTGAACATCTGAGCGTAATGGTAAAGGTATCTGCCGGGCTTAACATCTTTGGGGTAGAGCGTTCCTGCCCAGTTTCCGTAGCCCCACTGAGAGCAGCCAAAATACAGCATCTTAGATCTTTGCCTTTTCCATTTTCATCTTAACCTCATCATCAAGCGGCCCGCACATTTCAACTGCAGCGTCATCCTTTGCTTCAAGGAACTTGCCTGCATCCTTGGTTTTAAAAAGTACAGGCATCCTGTTATGCACCGGCTTCATGAACTTGTTCGGCTCGCATGTAATTATGCTGGTGCTTGTATCTTTTTTTACATCTTCGGTATAAATTCCGCCGCTGAAAAATATCTTATTCCTCTGAATGCTTATTCTTTGCGGTACCTTGCTTCCTTTTTCACCCGTCCATTCATAAAATGCCGTCATCGGAATAATACATCTTTTTTCTTTGATGAGCTTCTTCCATTTGGGGGCTTTCTTAATGGTTTCTATCTTGCTGTTGAAGATATCCTTTTCTATGAAAGGATCCTTTCCAGCAGCCTGGCGCGAGGGATCGAATATTTTGCTCCTTATCCCCCACTTCATAACTTTAAGCCTGAAGACATTATCCTCAAGTACAATTACCCTGATGCGGTTTGTCGGGGCAATGTTCTCCTCCTTAAGGACTTCATCCAGGTCATAGGCAATATCAAGATTGCCGATGTGTTTTAAGAATTCTTCCTGCAGCTCTTCAGTATCGGCTGCGTTTTCATATCTCCCGCACATAGATTTTTTTAAAGTTTAAACGTCCCCCCTTGTTTTTAAAGGGGGGATGTAATATCTGAACTAATAATAAATATTAAATAACGAATAATTTTTAATGTCCTAATGTTTTGGATGGGGGTTCCGCTTTTGATTTTTTTCAGCAACACATCTCACACCTTCACTGTCAGCAGCTCATCCCACTTCGTGGTATATCTCTGTGAAATATGCTGGCGTTTCATCGCCCACTTTTGAACAATTCCGCTTGAAGCTATCTTAAGCGTATCCCTGCCCCAAGCGGTATTTATAGAATCCATCGCCTTCATAGCCCGGTTTTGGTTCAGGCGATCACCAGATTTAAAAACACTAAGCTGAGCTGTATCATCAGGGAAAATCCCCCCAAGCATAACACCCGCTTTAATATAATTGAATCCTTTCCTGTAAACCTTTCTGAGCAGGTATTCAGTGTGTTTAATAAGCACGGGAGTGTAATTGGTCGGTTCAGCCAGCGTTATTGAACGTGTTTCAGCATGCTGAAGATCTTTCAGTTTATGGTGATTAGTTTGCAGTGTTACATAAACAATACTGCAAATCGAGCTTTGTTTTCTCAGCTTTTCAGCGGCACGAATGGTGTACTGGCTTACAGCTTCTTCAAGCTCAGCAATATCTGTTACATATTTCCCGAAGCTACGTGATGATATAATCTCGCGCTTTGGTCCGGTAACTTCATCAAGATCAACTGTGCTGATTCCCTGAAGTTCGTACTGTGTTCTTAGCCCGATAACTCCCATTTTGCTTTTTACGAAGCTTTCGCTCGCATCACGGAAGTTCTTTGCAGTGAGGATTTCCCTTCCCATCAGCATCTTTCCGAAGGCACCACCGATTCCCCAGACATCATATACCGGAACGTGGTCAAGGAGCCTGTCCATCCTGGGAAAAGCAGTAATATCAAACACTCCGCAGAGCTTTGGATTATGCTTTACATACTCATTGGCAATTTTTGCAAGCGTTTTAGTTGCTGCAATGCCAACGCTGACCGGAATTCCCGTATCCTTAAATATCCTTTTGCGAATTTCTTTGCCATAAGCAGTAAGGTCGTTTATTCCAAGTTTCCCCAGGTTCAAAAATGCTTCATCAATTGAATACGGCTCAATATTCGGAGTGAACGATGCGAGAGTATTAAGGACTCTAACACTCATATCGGCATAGAGTGCATAATTGCTGCTGAACACTCTCACATCATTTGATTTTACTATTCTTTCAATCTTAAAATAAGGGATCCCCATTGTGATTCCCAACTTCTTGGCTTCTTCGCTGCGCGCAACAACGCACCCGTCGTTATTGCTCAGCACAATAACCGGTGCGTTATTAAGCTTGGGATTGAAAACCCGCTCGCAGCTGACGTAGAAATTGTTGCAGTCAACAAGCGCGAATATTTTGTTATTTACAGGGTATGTATGCAATTACTATTTGACATTTCACGTTTGACATTTCACGTTTGACGTTTCTAATATTTCGGATTCAGAACCCAGGTAACTATTCCCCATATCAATAGCTCAGTTTCTTCGTTCACGGGAATCGGTTCAAATTCCTTATTTGCTCCAACCAGATAAAATTTCCCTTTTATCCTGTCAATTTTTTTAACCGTAAACTCACCGTTAATGCTTGCAACAGCTATGGTGTTTTTTTTATAATCAAGGCTGCGGTCAACGATCAGCAGGCTTTTATCGCAAATGCCTTCATCTATCATGCTGGTACCGTTCACCCTGATAATAAATGTTGATGACGGATGTTTTATCAGGTGCTCGTTAAGGTCAAGTTTCTGTTCAGTATAATCCTGAGCAGGTGAGGGAAATCCTGCATTCACCTTGCTATCTATATAAGGCACGAGCACTTTTTTCTTCGGCTCGTAGCGGAAAATTTCCAAACCTGCTTTTGTTGGCATATAGCGCAAATTAAAAATTTTCTCCGATTAAAAAAACCCGAATAGGTTCAATCAACCTGATTATTTTAACAAAATTAAACTTTTCCTCCATTTTCCTGTCAAACAGGTACAGAGGCAATATTGAAAGGATAAACTAATGAAAAACACTGTTGTAAAATTCCTGTTACTGGCATTTGTCTCCTCATCCATTCTGGCATTTATACCGGAATCATATTCACAATCCACAGGAGACCGGCAGCGCAAACGCGACGGGACCTGTATTACCGACGGCTCTAAAAAGCCCAATAACAAAAAGGGCAATAAACGCGGAAACCGCAAAGGCAACGGCAATAAAAAAGGATTCAAAAAAGGTAACGGTAAAGGCAACGGAAACGGCCGCGGAAACGGTACCTGCATTTACAGGTAGGATCTTTTTCCGGTAACATTACAGGCTGATACAATATCAGCCTTATTATTTGTTAATGCACCATAAACTTTGCCATATCTGATTTATGAAGCTTGCCTTTTTTGTTCAGATATACTTTTATCATCACAAAAATAATCGGAGTTACGAACAATACGTGAATTGCTGACGTAACCACTCCGCCAATCATTGGCACTGCGATCGGCTTTGCAAGATCAGCTCCAGTACCTGTTGCCCACATTATGGGAATCAACCCTATGAGATTCACCGCAACGGTCATAAGTTTAGGCCTAAGCCTTAAAACTGCTCCGTCCTTTGTTGCTCTAACAATATCATCGGTTGTTACTTTGTCATTGTTCGCTATCATCTTCTTATCAAGAGCCTCGTGTAAATAGATAACCATTATAACGCCTGTTTCTACCGCCAGACCGTATAATGCAATAAATCCCACCCAAACTGCCACAGAGAAATTATAATCCAATATCGACATCAGGTAAACTCCCCCTATTAATGCAAAAGGAACAGAAAGCATAACCAGCATCGATTCAAGGAAATTCTTGAAAACCATGTAGAGCATTACGAATATTATTAAGAACACTATGGGCATTACTATTTCCAGTCTTTTCTTTGCCCTGATCTGGTTTTCCCACTGGCCGCTCCACGCATAGTAATACCCTTTCGGCAGTTTCGGGGCAAATTCTTTATCCATCAGTTCCTTGGCTTCATTAACAAAACCGCCCATATCGCGTCCCCTGACGTTAAGGAAAACAATTGAGCGAAGCATATTGTTTTCGCTAGATATCATCGGAGCACCGGAAGTTACTTTGATATCTGCAAGTTCACCAAGCGGTATTTGGAATACCTTTGCACCAGAACTCTCTTTAGATGACCCGTTCATTTCGCTGCCTGCATCCTGCTCCATAGATGAACCGCCGACTGTAACCAATATGTTTTTAAGCTTATCAACATCCTCTCTGTAATCCCTGAAGTATCTCACACGTATCGGGAACCGTCTTCTGCCTTCAACGGTATTTGAAATATTCTCGCCTCCAATGGCTGTTTCGATAACGTCCTGTACGTCACCAACATTCAAACCGTACCTTGATATTGCATCGCGCTTAATATCTATATCGATATATTTACCTCCCAGTGTCCTTTCTGCGAATACATCAGCTGCACCGTTTACCTGCTTAACAATTCCTTCGGCTTCAATGGCAAGCATTTCAAGAGTATCAAGATTATCGCCGAATATTTTGATGCCTAGGTCAGTCCTTACGCCTGTTGAAAGCATGTTGATCCTGTTAATTATAGGCTGTGTCCACGCATTGCCGACTCCCGGGAACTGCAGCTTTGAATTTAGCTCACCAATGATATCATTTTTGGTCATGCCATCGCGCCATTCGGATTTATCCTTCAGTATAATTATGGTTTCAATCATATTCATCGGTGCTGGATCTGTTGGTGTATCAGCCCTGCCAACTTTCCCCAAAACATGAGCAACTTCCGGAACGGATTTGATTATTTTATCCTGAAGCTGCATGATCCTTTTTGCTTCGGTGATTGAAACATTAGGCAGTGTGGTCGGCATAAACAACAGGCTTCCCTCATCCAGAGATGGCATAAATTCCGATCCGCGGTTCATTATCAAGGGAACTGTTATTGCAAGCGCCAGAATATTTATCGCAAGTGTGGTCTTACGATATTTCAGCGCGAGATTCAAAACAGGTTCGTAAAGCATCCGGAAGAATCTCGAGACCGGATTCTTTTCTTCGGGGTAGAACTTCCCGCGCATAAACAGTGTCATTAACATTGGGACAAGGGTTATCGTAATAATTGCAGAACCTGCCAGGGCAAAGGTTTTTGTAAATGCCAGCGGGTGAAATAGTTTGCCTTCCTGACCTTCAAGCATGAATACAGGTAGAAATGAAACAACAATAATTCCTATCGAAAAGAAGATCGCCCTTCCAACCTGCTTTGCTGATTTGATTGAGATCTCTGTATAGTCAATCGTTTCGCCTCTTTCAGCTGCGCGGGCAATGTTCCGGTATGCGTTTTCTACCATTACAATTGATGAATCCACAAGCACGCCTATTGAAATTATGAGACCTCCGAGGCTCATTATATTTGATGTGATATTGAACTGCTTCATCAAAATAAATGCTATCAAAACAGAAACAGGTATTTCTATAATTATTCTTATTGCGCTCCTCCAGTGAAAAAGAAATATGAGCACTATAAGGCTCACAACAATAGCTTCTTCAATTAAGGAATTTTTGAGTGTATCAATTGCATTGTTGATAAGTGTGCTTCTGTCATAGGAGGTTTCTATCTTTACTCCCTCAGGCAGCCCTTTTTCAAGTTCCTTAAGTTTTTCCTTCACTCTTTCAATTACCACAGAGGCATTTTCGCCGTAGCGCATTACAATAATACCGCCAACTACTTCACCTTCACCGTTCATATCCAGCAGTCCGCGCCTTGTATCGCCGCCTATCTGAACCGTCCCTATATCCCTTATTCTTACGGGTACGCCAAGGGTTGAGCTGCGAATCGTTATGCTCTCTATATCGTAAGTTGACTGAATGTAACCCTTACCTCTTACGAAGAACTCCTTATCGCTTGATTCCAGATTCTTCCCGCCTACATCTTTATTGCTGTTCTTTATCGAATTCACAACATCGCTTATTCCTATTCCGTAAGATGAAAGCCTGTTGGGATCAACATCTACCTGGTATTGCTTGATGAATCCACCTATGGAAGCAACTTCCGCAACACCTTCAACCGAGGTAAGCTGGTATTTCAAAAAGTAATCCTGAAGTGCGCGGAGCTCGCCCAGGTCATACTTATCGCTTGTTAAATGATACCAGTAAACATGGCCAACACCTGTACCATCGGGTCCCATAACAGGTGTGACACCCTGAGGCAGCATATCCCTTACCTGATTAAGTTTTTCAAGCACTCTGCTTCTTGCCCAGTAAACCTCTGCATTATCTTCAAAAATCACGTAAATAAAGCTCATTCCGAACATTGATTGAGAGCGCACTGCCCTTACTTTCGGAATTCCCTGAAGACTTTGAGTTAAGGGGTAAGTTATCTGGTCCTCAATTATCTGCGGGCTTCTACCCATCCATTCGGTAAATACAATAACCTGATTTTCCGATAGATCAGGTATGGCATCTACCGGTGTATTATACACTGACCATATTCCAAGACCTGCTATGATGAAATATACTATCAGTATCAGGAATCTGTTGCGCGCAGAAAATTCAATTATCTTTTCGATCATTTTTCACACGAATTATTTCTTTGTACAGGTGGGCATTTAATGCTGCCGTAAGAGCAGAAGACACAGCAATCACCCTGTTCCGGCTTAAGCAGTGTGCGGCATTTATTACATTCATAAAAATGCAGGCACGAATTTTCATCCATGACCTCTTCTTTTGAATAATTACAAACGGGACATGTAATGACCGAACTTAGTTCAACCTTGTTCATAGCTTGTTAACTTTATTAAAGAATTACCAGCAAACACATTTATTAGTGACCCATGCATCCTTTGTGTCCTTTATGGTTATGACCCTGGTCTTTCTTTTCGTCTTTCTTCCCCTCTTCTTTCAGAATCAGATCCATTCCGCATTTGGGGCATTCACCCGGCTTATCGGAAATTACCTCCGGGTGCATTGGGCAGGTATATGATTTAGCGGAATTCGTATCTATTAGTGAATCAGCAATAAGTACTGCTGAACTCTCAGTTGAATATACGGGTCCGGATGTATATACTGCGGTTACAGCCAGAATCATAGCTGCAATAATTGATAAATATAATTTTTTGTTTTTCATTATCTTATTCGTTTAAAGTTTTTTAACATTATTTACATTCAGCCGGGAGCTTTGAAACTGCTTCAGCGGTTGCTTTGGTATCGTTAGCATCAAATCCTGCTTCTGAGATAAGCTTTTCAACATTTGATTTAGTGGTTTTTGTTTTATCAATGTACATATGTATTATCCTGTTCACTATTTCAATATGATACTCAATAACTCCCTTATCTTTACTAAGAGCTGCCTCAAGCAGGGGCTCGCATTCATCAGATTTTATTACGGATAATTTTACTTCAAAATGTATCAGGTCATTTTTGCCGGCATATTTCTTTTCCAAAGCTTCGTGTTCTTCGCTCATTTTCTTGTTGTAATCCGCTTTTGAGTTCAGTTTCATCTTGCAGATAGGACACCTTACAGCAGGATCGTCTGTTTGCTGAGTTGGGTGCATCGGGCAGAAATATTTGCCATCGCTTACCATATTTGCTGTTTGCTGTGTGTTTTGCGTCTGATCTTTTTCAGTTGACTGTTTCTTGTCATCCTGAGTGCTTTTTTTATCTCCGCAGCCGGCGGCTGCAAATGCAATCAATAAGAACATGAAAAGTATTGCGGTTGGTTTTAATTTTTTCATTTTTGTTTTATTATAGTTATTGGATTAATGTTTATGTTCTTCGTTTTGTTTTTTGTCCTGCATGTCTTTTAATATATCCTGCCCGGGGTTTATCTTCGGCTCATCGTTATTTACAGGATTTTCATTGTGTTTCTCGTGACCCGAGGTGAAGCCTTTCTGAATCTGCGTTTCACTATCAATAAGGAAGCCGCCGGAAGTAACAACCATTTCGCCTTCGGTGATGCCTGAGGTTATTGCGTAATACCCGTCCTGTTCATAGCCTATTTGAACTTCCTTTGGCTCATAAACTCCCTTTTCTTTTTCAATATATACAAAATTATGTTCGCCTGTCCTTATAACTGCATTTTTTGGTACTCCTGCAGACTGCGATACATACGTATTGATCTTTACTGTAAGATACATGTCCGGTTTCAGCTTCATATCCCTGTTTGATACATCAATTCGTATCTCAAGGGTTCTGGATTCTGGGTTAAAAACCGGGTTGATAAAGTTGATCTTAGCGGTCATAATTTCATTTGGATATGCGGAAGAATATATACTTGCAGTCTGCCCGTTTTTAATATACTGCATATCAGATTCGTAAACATTTGCAATAACCCATACGGTAGATAGATCCGCTACATCAAAGATATCTTCGCCTGCCATTGCCCAGTGACCTACGTGCACATATTTTTTTGTGATGATGCCTGAATATTTTGAGTACTGGATCGTGGTTGTTTTCACATTCTTCGATCTTTCGAGCTCTTCTATTTGTCCCGGTGTCATTTCCCAGAGGATAAGCCTTTCTCTGCCTGAGTTAACAAGGCTTTGCGCCTGGTCTATTGCAAGTCTGTTACCGCTTTGTTTTACACGGTTAAAGTTATCAATGGCAAGCAGATACTCTTTCTGTGTTGAAACAAGCTCAGGTGAATATATTTCCATTACTTTCTGTCCTTTTCTCACCTCTTGTCCTTCAAAATTTACAAACATATTCACGATCTTGCCTGAAACGGCGGTTGAGATATGCGCAAATTTAGTTTCGTTTATCTTTACATAGCCGTTAAAGGTTTTTTCACCCTGGAACTGCATTATCCGTACTTTTTCAACCTGTACATTTGCAAGCACCTGCTGTGATGGAGAAAGTTTTACGGCACTTACATTTACCCCCCCAAGATCGTGGTCACTTTGTTCTTCAGAACTGACCTCGCTTTTCTTAACAAGATCCATACCGCATATGGGGCACTGCCCGGGCCTATCCTGCACAATTTGCGGATGCATCGGACAGGTATAAATTTCTGCTGCGGCTGTCTCTTCGTTGTCTTTCTGAATAAAAGCTGTGTAAATCCAGTACCCTCCGGCTATCAAAAGGACTAAGACCAGAGCACTTATTATTATTTTTATTGGTTTAATCATATATTTATTAATAGAACTTCTTAATTTTTCAGGTTCAATGCGGCAGCTTTTTCAAGCTCCGCTATCATTTTTAAATACATGTTTACGCTTTCGTAATACATAAGCCTTGCTTCCTGGTACATCCTGTATGCATCAAGCAGGTCAAGGAACCCGCCCATACCTGTTTCATAAGAATATTGCGAAGATTTCATTGTGTTTTCGGTTTGGGGGATCTGCACTCCGTAATAGAAATTCATTGTTTCCTTAAGCGAATTCATATTGTTAACAATTGAAGTAATTTCGTTTCTTATCTCATTTTTCTTCGCATTGTATTCTTCTGAAGAACTTTTTATTATTATTTCGTTTTTCATAATTGCGTGATCATATTTGCCGCTGCTCCAGGGGGCAAAGGGGATATTAACTCCGAACATTACTGCAAATGCATTTTTTTCTTCGAACGGTAGTATTTTATACCCAAGCTTAATGTTAAAATCTGGATAGCGGTTTATTTTTGCCATTTCAAGATCAGTTTGGTTCATCAGTATCTTATTCTTAATAGTCTTAAGGTCGGGCCTGTGCTCAAAAGCATAATCGATCAGCTTTTCGGTTTTATAGCTGCTGATAGCAAAATTATCGCGGTCCAGCAGGTAATCGGTATCTATATCCGAAAAATTGAACTTTGTATTTTCTTCTACTGCAACTTTTGTCAGCTTAGTCAGTTCCGAAAAAATATTCTGCCTCTGCTTGGTCAAAATGAACGCTTCATTCTCAAGCCTGGAGATCTCGATCTGTGATTTAAATACTTCCTGCTGCATTCCTTTTCCAACCATATATTGCGCCTGGGCAGCTGTTATAAAAGTCTTCAGAACAAGCTGGTCATCTTTGTTGATCTGTATTTTCCTGTTCACCAAGTAAAGATCGTAATAGTTCATCTTTATCATATTCATTATTTCAACAGCCATTGCAAGGCGCTCGCTTTTCATCATTTCTTTGGAGTTAAGCACGACCTTTTTTTCAAGTGCTAGCTTGCCCGGAAATGGAAACATCTGAGAAATATAAAAATTTATCATGCCAACCCTGCTGAAATCCGTCATAATGTCATCAAGCTCAAACTCAAACATCGGGTCAGGCAAATAGGATTTTTCCCCGGCCTGGAAATCCGACATTTCGATCTTTTTCTGCATTGCAGTAAGCTCAGGGTTATTGTTAACAGCAGCAAAAAGCAACTGACTTAAGGAAAATATTTCTGCTTCGCCGTATGAATTATAAAATGAAGTATCTCTTCTGCTATCCAATGTATTTATCGTCATCAAAGAGTCAAGCAGCTTAAGCGATGAATTAAACCTGTAAACGGAATCTTTTTGCAAATAAGCATCAAATCCGTTTTGCGAATAAGTAAATTCCGCAGCTAATGCAGAGGATAAAACAAAAATTAAGATATATTTAGGCATAATCTCATGATCTCAATTATTAATTGAATGTAAAGCATTCCCTTGTAAAAAAAATTCTACAGGATAAAGAGAAATCGAAATGAGATCAATTTAGATGAGAAGAGATGAGACCAGGATCGGGATATCGAGTTTGGGGAGGTGTGATTTATCTATGCTGAAATTTAAATAAGAACCGGGTAAGGCTTCATGATTCTGGTTAAGATCCAGAACAAGCGAACCGAAAGTGTTAATGTTTTGGGGAAGCTCGGGTTTTAAAGTAGTAAGTGTGTTGGAATTCGTGAGCTCAGATGATTCTTCCTGACAGCATTTGGTGTTTACATTTGTAATGCTGATTCCTTCATAGGGTTTTGCTGTATTATGAGTGCATTCACAGATTTCAGTATCATTGCTCATTTCACAAAACATCAATTGTGTTGCATAACTGAAGTTTGAGAGTACCAGGAGCACCGACATCACAAAAATCATGTATTTGCCAAACAACTTTTTCACAATATAAACTTAACGAATTCTGTCATTCAATACAATGACTAATATCACTAACTCTGTCAAGGTTCAAATAGTTTCAAAAATTCAATGTATTTGAACATAATTCTGCCAAGTATGTATCGCAATACCCCGCATTTCTTTTCTGCTGACAGTATATTGTTCATTGATAATTGCCAATTGTTTAGTATTTTTGTATTATCCGAAAATAATCTATCCCCCAAAATATATGAAATATAGAGTTTTTTTAATGTTTTACGCTGTAATTTGTTTCAGTTTAGCAGGTACTGTTTTAACCCAGACTATTAACCAGAAGCTGATAACAACATTGCCTCAATCAAACAGCTACAACAACGCTTACTCGCTTAAGTATGACCAAAAGACGGGCGGTTGGGTTTTCGGAAGCTATGATACTGTAACAACAATGTACAAGCTCATTACGCCAAAGGGCACGTCTGTGGAGTTCAGTTACGCAATGGCATACAATTCTCTCTTTGACGACGAAGGTAATTCCTACACTATAGGGAGCAGAAGCATTAATGATACAACTTACCGCTATGCAATTGTGAAAAACAGCACGATAGTTGAAGAGTTTGACAATATAGCTGAAGGCTGGTCCATGAGAAACAGCATAATATATTTTTCAGCAACTGAAGCAGGAAAGATCTTTCTTGGAGAGTACGACCTTAAGACCGGCGTTATCAAAAAAGGGAAAGTTTACGATGAGATCCGGCTGTGCTACACACCCCAGGAATATGCCGATGGCGAGCCTGTTGGTTTTGTAGGGTTCACTTCGGTTGGGGAGCCGTATTATGTGGCGGTAACAGGCGATGAAGTTTTTCTTGTGATCGGCGGGCGCGAAGAAAAGCATTACAGCGATGTGAGCTGGTATGATGTGAAGTTTGATAAAGGCGGCACACCATGTTATATTGCCAAAACTGCAGGCAAGTTCTACAACGAGCGCGGACATACAATAATTGTGCAGGGAAATAAAGAGTATAAGGCATTTGATTTCATCTACGGGCCGATCGAGTTTGACGCAGAGGGAACTCCTGTATATATCGGGCAGGATTCAATTGGTGAATACAAATACCGCTCAAACCTCATGTTCGGAGATCAAAATGTGCGCACAGTGGAGGGAAGCATTTATAACCTTACTTTTTCACCTTCGGGCAAGCTTGCATATATTGTATCATCCGAGCTTACGGGTAAAGATGGTCAGATAATATACCAGAACAAACTGATATACGACGGAACTGAATCCAAATCTTACAATAATATCAGCTCATTGCAGTTTGGCCCTAATAATGAACCTGTTTATGTTGCTTCGGATAAGAATAACAAATATTTTGTTATGAAGAACATTACCGTTATGACAGAAAAGTTTGATTACATTGCCGATCACAGGATCCTTCCGGGCGGTGTTTTTGGATATGTTGGCACAAATTACGGAAATTACGAAAAGAGGATCCCGGATAAGAATTTTGTTTTCTATGGTGATGAAGAGTTCGGCCCGTTTGATTTGATCTCTACCAGTGACTGGAGAACCAATGCTTTGATAATCAGTGATAAAAAGGGGCGGTTCGCTTTCGTCGCGGGAAAGAATACGGATTATACAAACTATTACTATAAGTATAAAGTATATACAAATAACTGGAGCTCGGATTCCTTTGATGCAGTTTCAGACCTGAGGATAATAAACGGAAAAGTATGTTTTTTTGCAGGTGATCAGACTAGTCCCGGTAATTACATTTACAATTACAATCTCTACGTTAACAATAAGAAACTGGGTGATTCTTATTCAGCATATTCAGACCTGACGGTTGATGTGAACGGCGTAATGCGTTTCACTGCCTCCAAGGGTAATGACCTGTATTATGTAGAAGCAAGGCCGTAGTTTCTTTAAGGTGTACTTGATTTTTAGAATCTTGAGAGAGGTATAGTGCCTCTCTTTTTTTATGCAGATAATTACC
Source organism: Ignavibacteria bacterium (assembly GCA_030835025.1). Classification (GTDB taxonomy): domain Bacteria; phylum Bacteroidota; class Ignavibacteria; order Tepidaquicellales; family OLB5; genus OLB5. The sequence continues at coordinate 42,285 of JAUQWS010000004.1, forward strand.
CTATCTAAGCCAGTTATTAATTTAATGGCTTGTAATAACAATTGTTTAAAAGCCATTTTCCTTTTGGGAACGTGCTGTGATAAATATCATACTATATTATGAGTATTATCATACCTCGTTATGCTGTAATAAGACTAAATTGCATAACACTTTTCCCTGATTATTGTGAATACAGGGTAATAAATCTATTCATATAGAGTTTATGGCAGAGACCGATGAACGCTTTGACGGATTCAAACTGAACCCTGCAAAACAAGCTGTTAGAATAGCTTTGATTTATTTTTCGCTTTCGATGACTTGGATCTTCTTTACAGACCTTTACCATTTCATTTCAACAGGTGATCAATTAAGTGATTTCCTCTTTTCAGTAATAAAGGGCTGCATATATAGTATCATAACGGGTACTGTGCTGTACTTTGTGCTCAAAAGATATTTCACTAGGCTGCAAACTGCCGTGATTCATCTCAATAGAAGTGAATCAAAATACCATAACCTTGCAGATAACATTGATATGGGTATTACAAGGCGCGACTTAAACGGGCGGTGCTTGTTTGTAAACAGGTCATCGATTGAAATAGCAGAAAAAATACCCGGCTTTTTAAAGACTGCCTCGTTTGAAGGGAAGACTCCAATAGAAACATACACTGACCCGATCATCTCTAATGCTTTAATGAACGGTATCACTAAAACTGCTGCAAAAGCAAAACCTGTGACTGAAGAGCTTGCATATAAAGACCTTTTTCTGGAAGCAAAGTTTTTCCCGGAGTTTGATGACAAAAATAATGTGGTTTCAGTCATTATAATGGTTAGCGACCGAACCGGACAGAAAGTTCAGCTTACAAAACTGCAGGAATCAGAAAAATTCAACCGCTCGCTTTTGAATACGTTCCCCGGAATAGTATATATATATGATATCGTAGCTCGAAAGAATGTCTATTCCAACAGAACCCTTTTTGAAGTTATCGGTTACAAAAAAATGGATCTAGATTCTCCCTCTCCCGTTTCATTAGAAGATATCATACATCCTGATGACCTGTCATTTTACAACACGCTTGGAGTGATGAAGATAAAGAAGCTTAAGGATAATGATCACTTCGAGAATACTTTCCGAATGAAAGATTCAGGAGGCAAATGGCGCTGGTTTAAGAGCAGAGAAATTGTTTATAAAAGGTCTCCTGCCGGAGAAGTGCAGCAAATGCTTGGGACAGCAACTGAAATAACCGAGATAATGGAGGCAGAATCTGAGTTGATAAGCAACTCAGGTTACCTTAATGCTGTTGTAGAAGCTTCACCAATGGCAATATTCGATCTTGACAGTGATGGAAAAGTTGCAAGTATCTGGAATTCATCAGCTGAAAGGATCTTTGGTTTCACCCAGCCTGAAGTGCTTGGAAAGGTGCTGCCGATCGTTGACAGCTCAAAAGCCGAAGAATTCAGAAATAACCTTAAGCAGAATTTTGCCGGTGAGGGAATGTGGGCTAAAGAGCTTATTCGCAAAAATAAGGCCGGCAATGATATCCATATCAGTATCTATACAAAACCAATAAAAGATTCTACGGGAAAAGTTGTTCGTGTGCTGGCTTATAACGAGGATCTCTCACTTAGAAAACAGTTTGAAAGTGAAATATCAGGGTACAGCAATTACCTAAAGATGCTTTATGAAGCCGGTCTGTGCACCGTTGGAACCTTTGATCTGGGTGAGATATACGCGACTTTGTTTAAATACATAGCAAAAATTGTTGATGCGGGTTCAGTTGTTGTTTCCTCCTATGACGAAAGAAGCAGAACTTTAAAATGCGAAGCCTCCTGTATTTCGGATAACATGGTAGACGTGAGCTTTCTGCCGCTTTTGGGCCTTGACGACCCGCGTTCCGGTCTTCAATCAAAGGCAATACTTTCGGGTGAATCAATTCTGGTAAAGGATTATATTAACCAGCTTGAAAACAAGGATAAGATGACTTTTTTTGATGAACACGGATCAATTGACAGAGATAATAATGATTACGCACTGCCTGCGGCAGCAATGGTTATACCGCTTAAGCATAACAACAAGATCATTGGGGCACTGCAGGTCTTTACTTATGAACCTTCCGGCTACACAGAAGAAGACCTCAGGCGAATTGAACCTCTTGCAGTTCTGATTGCTTCTGCTATTGAACGAGAAAGGCTTTATGCTACATTAAGCCGTGAGCTTGAAGAAAAGAAAAAAGCGCTTGATGAAATTCGCAAGCTTTCAAAGGGGCTGGAGCAGAGTCCGAATTCTATCGTTATTACCGATGCGCTCGGAAATATCGAATACGTTAACCCGCACTTCACAGAGCTTACAGGGTATTCCGTAGAGGAAGTATACGGAAAGAATCCGCGTATACTGAAATCAGGTGACACGCAGCCCGGCATTCATGAAGATCTGTGGAAAACAATAACTTCGGGCGAAATTTGGCACGGTGAGCTGCTCAACAGGAAAAAAACAGGAGAACTGTACTGGGAATCTGCATCTATTGGCCCGATATTTGACGAGGATAACAAAATTACCCATTACATTGCGGTTAAACAGGATATCACAGAAAAGAAAAAACGCGATGCGGAGCTTAACAATTCACTGCTTGAAAAAGAAACGATGCTGAAAGAAATACATCACCGAGTTAAGAACAACCTGCAGGTTGTTTCAAGCCTGCTGAATATGCAGGTAGAGCATTACAGCCACCCCGAGGCGATCGAAGCTATCAACACCAGCCGCAACAGGGTGAAGGCAATGGCTCTTGTACATGAAAACCTTTACCGTTCATCAAACCTTATGCGCACTTCAATGGATAGCTATATAAGGATGCTGGTGAAAAATATTTACTCTGCTTACGGTGTGCCGCTTGAGAGGATAAAATTTACCTGCAATTCCGAAGATTTTGAGTTCGGACTTGATACCATCATACCGCTTGGACTGATAATAAATGAAACGATATCCAACTCGCTTAAGCATGCTTTTCCTTCCGGCCGAAGCGGGGATATCAGCATTTCTCTCAGAAGATGTAATGATCCACTTCATAAATTTTTGCTTGTGGTTAAAGATAATGGTATTGGCTTGCCGGCAGAATTCGATGCAGAAAATACAGCTTCCCTTGGAATGACTCTTATCACAAGTCTTGCAACTCAACTTGAAGGCATTGCTGAGATCAGTAATTCACTCGGCACCGAGGTAAGGGTCTTATTCAACGAGCTTAAATATAAATCAAGAGTGTAAATAGTTGATAGTGGACAGAGGATAGTTGATAAAGGACGGGTTTTCTCGTTTAACATTTCACATTTCACATTTCACGTTTACTTTCCCGATTACCGCAAACATTCTCCCGGACTTCTCCTTATCCCTTCGGTATGAATGCAT
>JAUQWS010000005.1 GCA_030835025.1 Ignavibacteria bacterium
ACTGCTATCTTTATGATTGACTGTTTTGGTACATCGAATTTGATATTCGTGACCGGATTGAACGGATTGGTATAGTTTTGATGCAATACATATTCTTCAGGTATTATGTTCTGATTACCGGTAACTCCAATCGGATTGGCATAACCCAATGAATCTGTTTTTACGATATAAAAATCCGGGTAGCCATTTCCTCCGTATCCACCTAAAATTAGACCTCCATCCATTGTAAGATTTACATTTTCAAAAACAGTCTCATCTCCACCAGGCAGAAATGATGTTTCAAAAATTACATTTCCCGAAAAATCTATTTTCCTGATCTTCCCTTTATTAATATTACTGTTGTTCAGCGAATCAGAAGTTCCGGCGAGAATATAACCCATTGAAGGTTTATAAATTACTGACTCACAAACATCATATCCCCCATTTGAAGAATATACTTTTTGCCACTCCAGATTACCATTACTATCAATCTTAACAACATAACTGTTTGCGTTACCGTTTGAACTAAACGATTTGGATGAACCTCCTAATATGAAACCATTGTGCGGAGGAGGAACAACAGCAATTGAAAGGCATCCATCCGAATTACTTCCTCCAAATCTTTTGGTCCACAAAGTGTCTCCGTTCAAATCCAACCTCATTACATAAACATCCGAAGCGGCTGCATTTCCTTTTCTGCCTGTCGTGATATACCCATCTTGTAGAATCTGCAATTCTCTATTCACAATTAGATCCGGAAAACCCCCGTATATTTTCGACCACAAAAGATTGCCGCTTTCGTCTGTTTTAATAAACATTGCATTTTCACAGGATAAAATATACCCATTATCTGCAGTTTGCTTGACACAGTGGCATTGAACGGAATATGTATTAGAAAATGTTTTTTGCCACTGTGTGTTGCCAAGTGAATCTGTTTTTAATAAATAAATTTTGCTGCCTCCACCTCCTAAATTTGTGCTGCCGCCAATTATCAGTCCTCTGTCTGAAGTTTCTTCTACCCAATAACCCGCGGTACTCCCAACTCCGATTATTTTACTCCAAAGTGTATCCCCCAAAAAGTTAAACTTCATCATGCGAATTTTGTCATTTCCCGATACCCTTATTGTACCTATGGCTATGTAACCTCCATCATAAGTTTGCTGTACTTTGTAAATTACTCCGTAATATTCAGGAAACTCTCTTTGCCAGGTTATTGACTGACTCTTGCAATATCCAAGTATTAAAAAGGAAAAAACGATAAAAAGCAATAAAGATGATCTGCAGTTTGTATTGGCTTTTCGTATTGGCATTACTTTTTGCATAATATTAGGATTTGATTTCTTCAGCAAGAGTCCCACAGTTTTAAGTCATACTAAAATACTATTCAAAAGCTCTTTTATCAAGATGTAAACAGTCAAAAACAGATGAAGGATAATAATCATAAAAAAAGGCGACATGAAGTCGCCTTAATTAAACAGATTTTTCTTACTTACTCGGTTATTTTACTTTTATCATTTTATTTCACAAGTATCATTTTCTTTACATCGCTGAACTCACCCGATGTCATTCTGAAGAAATATACTCCCGAAGCAAAGTTAGAAGCATTCCAGTCAGCACTGTATACTCCGGGGAGAAGTTCACTGTTAACAAGAATCTCAACTTCTCTGCCAATAACATCGTAGACTGCTATCTTTATGATTGACTGTTTTGGTACATCGAATTTGATATTCGTGACCGGATTGAAAGGATTCGGATAATTTTGATGCAGTGCGAAGTTTACGGGAATTTCTGAATTGTTTGAAATTATACCGATTATCTCGCCCGGTCCGCCATCGAAGCATTTTATCCTTCCATCCCTGCAGCCTGCAACAAATTCATTGGTCGTATTTCCATCAATGCTGTTAAGCACGTTTACTCTATCTGCGCGCTGTGAGATGCTTGTTCCGAAAGTGTATTCAAACAGAATATCTCCATCTGTGCCGTCAAGTACGAATACTTTTCCGGGCTGCTGAGTTGAGTAAAGTACTTCACCAATTGTATCGCCTGTTATATCACCCAAAAAACCGGCGTCGCGAATGTAAGAGCTGAACAAGCCTTTTGTCCACAGCAATGCGCCTGTCCTGGAATCGAGCCTTGCAGCAGTCTGCAAACCGGAAAGTGTAAGATCTTTGGCATCATTCCCATTTGCATCATCCAGCAGCTCAACAGTCCCGTTATTTGCAGAGCTGAGGTTTGCAGCCCACAACTGGGTTCCTGTACTGCCCGAAAGCGAAACGATATCTCCTCCAAATCCCCAAAGACTTACAATATCAGTATTTCCGTCGCCGTTGATATCAGGTATTTCTCTAAGGCTCCATACAGCACTTGTTACTGAATAACTCCACGTACCTGCTCCGTTGTTATTAAACCCTTTGATAGAATAAGGTCCGCCGTTAGAAGCATTTCCTATTGCCCCTCCTGTTGTAGTAGAGGTTACGTCGTGAGTGAACTCACAATTCTGCGGCACGTTAAAAATCTCGTTTCCGTTCACAGCATTAAGGCAAATTACAGAATGCCTTCCGGGATTAGTTGCCCCTTCACCGCTTGCAGAAATCAGCACATCTTTTCTGCCGTCACCATTATAATCCTTATCAATTCTCATTCCGTTTATATCACCGTCATAATTCGTGCCGGGCCCGGGATATTCCCAAATCAGTTTACCCGTGCCGCCTGAAAGGACATAAACTTCTTCATTTCCTCCGCCGCAGCCTATGACAACTTCCTTTATCCCGTCGCCGTTCAAATCATCCATTATCTGCATTGCGTCTTCCCAGTCAACCGAGCCTGTATTGTTGGTACCGTTACAGGAATTGAATTTCCATAGTGTATCGGCAGTAACCGATGAATTACCGTTAAAGCATATTGTCCAGTAATTCTCAGTCGCTACAATCATATCTGCAACACCGTCAAAATTCACATCTGTTATTTGCTTCATGCTTTTCGGTTGAGGGTCGTCTGATGATGTACACGGGTTATCCGGTACGGTTGTTTCCCAAAGTATATTGCCAAGAACCGGCGGAGAGTCTACTCCCGTACCCGTTATGCTTATCCTTGCGGATGAGTTGTTTACAGCGTTTGTGCTGAATATCGCGGAATCGCTGAATGTTGATGCGGCGTTTGGGTTGAACCAGATCCTGAGTGTTCTTGTGCGCTGAGTATCAATTGTTATCGGGAATCTTGTATTCGTTGTATCAAACCTGAATCTGGATGAAGACAAATTGCAGGAATTTATAACAAGCGGCAGTGTACCCTGATTAGTAACATTGAATGTGAAGCCGCATAGCGAATTAATTCTTCTGTTGTTGAAATTAAACGAGCTCACCGATGAGCTGAAAAACGCTCCGCTATACACTCCCTTGCCCCTCAAGGTCACAACTTTTACCGGGTTACCGAGGTCGTTGCTTGTAATTCTCAGCTCCCCAGAAGTTGTATCAAATACAATCGGCGTAAAACCAAGAGTAAAGTTCTGGGAACCGCTTGGCGGTATAGTCACAGGTACTGTGTTCGGGGTTATTGTAAACCTTGGATTGGTATTTGTAAAATTACTTATAACAAGCGGACCTGTTCCAACATTATTGATTGTCAATGGAAAAGTTCCTGTAGCACCAATTACAACATTTCCGAAATTAACTGAAGATACGCTTGTTGTAATTAACGGACTGCCCGTTCCCGTAAGTGAATACTTGTAAAGTGTCCTGAACTGTCCCGTTGTGCCTCCTACCCTATAAGCCATTAACCATAGATTTGCTCCATCCCAGTATAATCCCCTTGGGTCGCAATCACCATCGGGGTCAGGTGCCGGGAATGAAAATAGTGTGTCACCAACTGCATCGCGGTAGGCATAAATTCTTTCGGGATCGCTCTGGAAATTATCAGTTACGTAAAAGATAGTATCACCTTTAACAGTGATTCCCTGAGGTTGTTTGCCTCTAAGCGGAATCGTATCAAGAAATTGTCCTGTGGCAATATCAACTTTGTACGCGTAAGCAAACGGATACGAAGTGTAGTCCGGAAAATAGACTGCAAACCACAAGGCGTTTCCCTGGATGGCTAATCCTCCAATGCCAACAGTTGAGCTTCCGCCGATATTGGCAAAACTGATAGTATCAACCGGTACTCCGCTTAAGTTCACCTTTATCAGCCGCGAAGATGTTCCTGATGCATTTCTTGCGATCCAGAATCCGGTGCCATCCCAAACAAGTCCGTTATTGAAATTAAAAGGCGTAGTAAGGCTATCAAGTACCGTACCGGTCTTTGTAACTTTGTAGATCTTGCCTCCGGAGCTAGAACCGATCCTTAGTGTGTCACTTATCTGTGTTATGCCCCAAAAACCGTTATAAGCTGTATTTGCCGGGAACGGATATGTGGAAACAAGTGTCTGAGTCAATAGATCTGAGCTGCCAAGTAAAAGGATGATGAGGACAGAAAGTAATCTCTTTTTCATTAAAAACTCTCCATAAAGTATTTTTTTGTATGCTATCTGCCCTAATTATGGCAAAATTTGATTGATTTTTAAATGCAAAAGTGAACACACCCATTTGTATTGTAAGGCGTTAACTCAGCCGGTGAGCAGAATAATTACATTTGCAATTACTTTTTGAAATGACTATTTTTTAGGGAGTTTAAAAGAGGGAATACAGCTATGCAGAACTCAATTAAGTATGTCGTCAAAACAGATGGCGGGAAAACATATATCCTGCACATAATGGATGCTGCTGAATTTAACGCTCATTATTATGTTGGAGTTTTCTTATATCATGATGAAGATATAACTCCCGATAGCGTTGACCTGCCCGTAATGCGTCACAGAATTCTTTTCGAAAGATCTGTTAATGCAATTCTTGACAAAGTAATTGAATACACCAGCGGCAGGAATGAGAAGATAGAATTCCTTGAAGGACATGCACCTTTGGCTGCATAAGAGCTTTAGAACAGAATTCCTGACTACATAAAAGAAGGCGGTTATATGACCGCCTTCTTGATTTTTCTCCCCAGAGCACTATATCAGCAAAGCCTGAATATGAATCACTTCAGCAAAACCATCTTTTTAGTGCTTGTGAACTCATTAGTAACCAATTGATAGAAATAGACCCCTGATGATAAGTTACTGCCGTTAATCACAGCCTTATACTTACCCGGTTCTAATCGTTCATTCACAATTGTTTCTATTTCCTTACCGAATAAATCAAATACCTTCAATGTAACCAAACCTGATTTTGGAATATCGAACCGAATATCCGTAGTTGGATTAAACGGATTTGGCGTGTTTGCATATAGTTCATATGCTTCAGGAATCTCAGAACTGAACGGCTGAATACCAACAAGCGCTGTTCTGAAGCTCCACACAGTTGACCAGGGACCCGTACCGGCAACATTTACAGCACATGCCCTCCAATAGTACAGTACATTGTTCTGCAATGCACCAGCGGTAACCTGGTATTGAGAAGTTGTTAATCCGGATTGGTTTACCCTGAAACTTGTAAACCCCGAATTGGTTGAAACCTGCACGGTATAGGTTTCAGAATTCACAACATCATTCCAGTTAAGCAGCGGTGTGCAGGATATTCCGGTTGAGTTATTTGCAGGTGAAACCAGCACAGGTGCAGACGCAAGAGGAACATATTTTATTGTGCAGTAATCAGGGTTAGTACCCTGGCTGTATCCGGTAAGATATACGCAGCCATTTGCATCCAAAGCACTCTCAAATGAGCGATCATTTCCATTTCCGGGACCGTTATATCTTTTTTCAGTGAGCGGACTACCGCCTGAGGTAGAGTATTTGAGTAAAACATAGTCATCAAATGTCCCCAGTCCGACACTGAAACCACTAACATAAACATTTCCGATATTATCAATTGCAATGTGGTTACCAATATCATCACCATTACCCGGACCAATATATCTGTTATTCCATACAGTGCTTCCCGCGGGAGATATTTTAATTGTCCATATATCATCATTTGCTGCAGTACTACCCGGACTCCTGCCGGTAACATATGAACTTCCGTCTGTTCCAATAACAATATCAAGAGCAATATCATCAAAAAACCAGGCAGCAGTAACAATCCATTGTTCCACTCCGGAGGGATTATACTTAATGACGCAAAAATCCGCTCCGTTCGTAGTTCCCCTACTTCCTCCGGCAACGTACACATTCCCTGAACCATCGAGTGCTATTGCATATGCAATATCAGAGTCATTTCCAGGTCCGTTATACCTTTTCACCCACTGCTGTGCACCGGAAGAATTATATTTCACAGTAGCAAAGTCATTATCGCTACCACTTCCAACTGACCCTCCTGTCACATATACATTTCCGTTGCCGTCAACAACCATGTCTTTGGCGTTATCTTCGTAGTTTCCGGTTCCATTGTATTTCTGTATCCATAATACTGTACCCGATGAATTGTACTTAATTGTACAGTAGTCTAAGTATCCTGATGAGCTGTATGTAGTACCGGTAACATATACATTTCCTGCTGCATCTACAAGAACTTTTACAGCTCTATCGGAACCATTTTGTGTACCATTGTACCGCTGCACCCATTGCTGAACCCCGGAAGAATTGTACTTTACTGTTGCGAAATCTGAATTACTTGTAGTATTGGCGTACGACTCACCTGTTACATAAACATTACCTGAGCCATCAACAGCAACTGAGGTAGCTGCATCTTGGTAATTCGCAGGTCCATTATATCTTGAAACCCACTGTTGTACTCCTGATGCATTGTATTTGAGAGTAGCAAAGTCATATTCGCTTGTAGTCCCATCGGAGAATCCGGTTACATACACGTTACCTGATGCATCTACAGCGATTGAATATGCATAGTCAAAATCATTCCCTGTTCCATTATACCTCGCCACCCATTTTTCACCAAGCTGGTATTGAGTGATTAAAAAACTAAATTGAGAAAGAAAAATAAGAAAGGAAAAAAATGATAAAAAGGTTTTCATTGTAAATACTCCTTTTGAAAAACTTTAGGTTGGAAAGAAAATATGAATTAGAAGTATTCTTAGAATTATAAAGCGAATTTATGTAATTATGGATATAAGAATTGCTGTCGGGGAAAATTGGGTACAAGAAACAAAATAAGTACTCCATTTCTTCCCCACTAAGGAATTGAGGCTGCAGGCTGTTTTTGGCCTTCATGACAATGCAAGTAGTATATATAAATATAGTCTAATATCTGCGCTGCAAAAATCCAAAAATCAATAATTTGAGATTTGTAAGGAAATTGTGGTCAATTTTTGGCACAGTATTTGAATTAAAGATTTAATTCTGATAGGGTATTTCGACTATTTTGAGAAAACAAAAACCCCGTCATGTTTACACATAACGGGGTTTCCAATTTCAATTCTTAGGCTTTTACTCGCCCTCTTTTTTGGGTTCCTTCTTAATCTCTTTTGAAGGAGCGATCTTCTCGATATTCACTTCATTGCTTCCGCTGTTTTCGGGATCGCTGTTACGTTTGTAAACCCTGTACTCAACATTATTGCTGTTGGTCTTGGGAGCGTAATATTTTCTCTTGTAACTTTTTTTCTTCCTCGAAGAATATCTTTTCTTCTTGTTGTATTTTTTCTTCTTGGAGTACTTCTTGTTTTTAGAGTACTTTTTCTTCTTTGAATATTTTTTCTTCTTAGAGTACTTCTTTTTACCGCTTGAGTACTTCTTCTTTGAGCCTTTTTTCTTAAAAGATTTCTTGGTCTTTTTCGAAAATTTCTTCTTGGGCTTCTTCTTCTTCGTTAATTCGGTATTACCAGTTTGCTTGCTTTCAGCAGAGAACCCAACTACAGGCAGGCTGGCGAGACCAAAGGTAAGAATCATGGCCCAAACGAGAAATGTTCTTTTGGTCATTTATTACCCCCCTTCGAGTAATTAAATTTATAAAATCAATACAAATTTACATATTTTGCCATTAATTTCAACCCTATTTTTCATCTTTTTTCGTTAGAGAATTATAGGTATTTTTGTTAAATGCGTGATAAAAACGTAAATTCAGAGAAAACAGTGCTCGTGGCTATGAGCGGGGGTGTAGATTCCTCCGTAGCAGCGTATTTTCTGAAGGAAATGGGGTTTAAGCTCATTGGAGTGACGATGAAGACCTGGGGATTTGATGACTTTCCGGAAAAGGACTCTGGCTGCTGTTCACTTGAAACTATCTATAGTGCAAGGAACGTGGCTAATCAGCTTGGATTCAGCCACTACACAATGGACTTTACTGGTAAATTCAATGATATAGTGATCAACAATTTTATTGATGAATACCTGAAAGGGCATACTCCCAATCCTTGTGTATTATGCAATAAAGCTATTAAATGGGGAGCGCTGCTTGAAAAGGCCGAAGAGCTTGGTGCTGATTACATTGCAACCGGACATTATGCAAAACTTAAGTCGGATGAATCCTCAGGCAGGTATTTTGTTTCAACTGCTGCAGATAAATCAAAAGACCAGTCATATGCATTGTGGCGTATTTCGCAATATGCGCTTGGCAAAACAATTTTTCCGCTTGGCGAGTATCCCAAGACAAAGATCAGGGAAATTGCGAAGAAGCTTGGCCTGAAATCTGCTGAAATGCCTGACTCACAGGAAATATGTTTTGTGCCAAATGATGATTACAGGCAGTTGATAGATTTCAGGCTTCCCGAACTCGGAAAGAAACTGGCAGGCGGAGATATCATCTATCACAACAGTAAAATAGGCAACCATAAGGGTTATATTAATTACACTATCGGGCAGAGGCGCGGATTGAACCTTGCACTTGGAAAACCGGTTTATGTCTCAAGAATTGATGCAGAAAACAATATTGTATACGTTGATGACGAAACGGGTCTATATAACACTAAATTCACGTGTAATGAGATAAACTTGCAGAAGATTGACAGTTTAAGCATGCCGATCAAGGCAAGGGTAAAGATAAGATATAAAGATAAAGGCGATTCTGCCACTATTACTCAAGTTGAAGAAGATAAGATCGAAGTAATATTTGATGAACCGAAAAAATCAATTACTCCCGGCCAGTCAGCCGTTTTTTACGACGGAGATGATGTTATCGGAGGCGGAATAATTGATTCAATCACTAGTCTGTATTGATAAGCCGGAAATGAATATTTTTGAATTAAAGAATGATATTTTGATATGAAGATAATTGAGGCCGGAATAAAGGACCTCGAATCTGCGGCGAAGCTCTTCAATGATTACAGAGTATTCTATGAGAAAACTTCCGATATTGAAGGTGCAAAGAAATTCCTTGGTGAAAGAATTTCCGGCGGTGAATCTGTCATCTATCTGGCATTAAGTGATACCGGTGAAGCCATTGGATTTGTTCAGCTGTATCCGCTGTTCTCATCAACAAGCATGAAAAGGCTGTGGCTTCTTAACGATCTTTATGTTGATGAAAATTACAGGAAGATGGGCGTTGGAGGAACACTTATCGGCAAAGCAAAACAGCTTGCCCGTGAAACAAATGCGCGGGGACTCATTCTTGAAACTTCTGTTGATAATTTTGAGGCGCAGGGTCTGTACTTAAAAACCGGCTGGATAAAAGACGAAGAACATTCATATTTTTCCTGGGATAACGTATAATTTTTGGTAAATGGAATACAAAGATTATTATAAAATACTCGGAGTAAGCAAAAGTGCTTCGCAGGATGAGATAAAGAAAGCTTACAGGAAGCTTGCTCTAAAATATCATCCAGATAAGAATCCGGGCGATAAGACCGCCGAAGCGAAGTTCAAGGAAGCCAATGAAGCAAATGAAGTTCTTGGTGATACGGAGAAAAGGAGAAGATATGACGAGCTTGGCTCCAACTGGAACGCATACCAGCAGCACGGGGGTACAGGCGGGTTTGACTGGGGCAAATACCAGCAGCAGGGCGGACAGACTTTCTATTCGGATTTCGGGGATCTGGGCGGTTCGTTCGGTGGAGGTGGAGGATTCTCGGATTTCTTTGAAGCATTCTTTGGCGGCGGCTTTGGAGGAAGCAAACAGCAGAAAGGAAAAAGAGTCATAAAAGGTCAGGACCTTGAAGCAGAACTGCCGATAACGCTTGAAGATGCATATAAAGGAGCAGAAAAGATATTTGATGTAAACGGCCAGAAGATCAAACTGAAAATAAAAAAAGGTGTGAATGATGGCCAAATGCTTAAACTTGCAGGCAAAGGAAATCCCGGCCAGGGCGGAGCAAACGGTGACCTGCTGATACGGATCAGAATTGAGAATCATCCTATCTACAAAAGGATAGAAGACGACCTGTATATGGACCTACCTGTAGATGTTGTTACAGCCGTACTTGGCGGCAAAACGGATGTGAGCACTCTAAAAGGGAGGATCAAAGTTAGTATTCCGGCGGAAACACCGAACGGAAAAACACTGAGGCTTTCAGGGATGGGAATGCCTAAATACGGCAAAGAAAACCAGCATGGAGACCTATACGCAAAGATCGAGCTGGAAACTCCCAAGAATCTTAGCGCAGAAGAAATAAAATTGTATAAACAGCTGGCAGAGCTAAAGAAACATTAACCCCTTTATTTTATGACGAGCATTTTCTTCACCTGCGTAAATCCCGGAGAAGATATTCTGTAGAAATAAACTCCGCTTGAAAGTGCTGAAGCATCAAATGATGCAGAATAATATCCTGCAGTTTTGTTCTCATCAACCAGGTTCGCAACTACCCTGCCGGTCACGTCATAAACAATGATAGAAACTTTCCCATCAGCAGATATCGAATAATCTATTTTTGTCAGCGGATTGAACGGGTTGGGATAGTTCTGAGAAATATCTGAAACAAGAGGCACACCAATTGTTACCTGCGAGCCAAGCTCAAATCTTTCAAAGTTCCCGTTGAAATCTATTTGTTTCAGCCTATAATCATACTTGCCGGTATTCAGTTTTGCATCTCTGAACTCATATTCGCTGGGTGTTGATTTGTTGCCATGCCCGGGAACAAAACCTATCCTGCTCCACTCCCCTGCTATTTGACCTGCATACAGTCGCCGCTCTATATCAAATCCGCTGTTGTTTATTTCTTCTTCAGTTCTCCATTTCAGAATGACATCTCTATTATTCACCGAATAGTTAAACGAACTCATAACAACAGGAAGCGGTACATCAAGAATTGATGAACTCGATACGAATTGTCCGTCGGGATTGGTAATTGTGACTGTCTTAGAACCTATCACAGCACCGACTGTTGATATGTTAAGTGTAACCTGAGTAGGTGAATTGTAAGTAACCGAATTGACAGTTACCCCTCCGGTTATTGAAGCTGATATTCTGTTTGTAAATCCTGCACCCGGATCGTAGAAACCCTGCCCCGTTGTCGGAGTCCCGGTTATTATTACATTTATCGAAGACTGCCCCAAAAGCGGGCTGCTGGGACTGGCACTTGTCAGTGCCGGCGGCGGCGGTGCAAGCAGCCTTGTAACCTGCATACCGTATGAGTTTGTTGAATTACAAAAGCCCATTACTCCCCACATTGTCATATCATCATCAGGATCCAGTGATACATATGAATAGTCTCCCCATCTTTCCGGCGGTCCTCCGGCTTGATCATAAGCCGCCGAGCTTGAAGTTATGGTAGTTACTGATTGTGTCGTCCCCAACACACCTCCCGATAATCTTCCAGAGGTCGCAGTGTTAATCCTGGCATTTGCACCTGAGCTGCTGTAAATAAATGCCGCATGCCCCTGACCTGAAACCATTACAGTCGGGATCCAGTAACTGAGCGGATTCAAAGCAGCATTGTCGAAAATTGTTCCGGATTGGACAATCGTCGGAACACCTGTCAGGTTTTGCAGCTCATACCATCTTGAACCGTTCCTGTTGCCTGAAGTGTTAGCTACTCCGGTTGCATCTACCTCAAAATTGTGAGCCGTCCACAGCCTACCGTTCCTGATGCACGCGGCAAATAACCGGTCATCAAGCGCATCCAGAACCGCTGCGCTTCCGAACTGAGGAACATTCATAACAGTTGTTGTTGTGTTCACTGTAATTGAGATATTGCCTGATATTGTCGGCGACGTTCCCGGATTTGTAACTCTTCTGAGTATAAGCGTGCTGAAAAACTGAGCGCTTACCCCAATGAAATAACCTTCGGTTGAAGAAACGTCAAAATTATCAACTCCCTGCGGAGTATAAGGTCCATCGCTTGAACTGTTTGGCACCAAACTGAACAAAGTGGCTGTTGCAGAGCCCGCGATCAAACCTGCTTTGTTAATAACATAACCGCTGCATCCAAGAAACGCAGTTAATGCAGTATTAAAATCGTTTGTACCTATGTAAACCGCACTGTTATCAATTCCAAGTGTAGGATAGTCGTAAAATCTTGCAGGAGCATTTATGAAATAAAACAGCCATGTAGTACCGGCAGTAATTGTGCTGGTATTGCTGACTGCAATCAAGATCCTGTTTGGTGAGCTAACATTGATGATCACAACAAACCACTTTTGTGACATTCTGTCATATCTTATTCTCGGGTCACTGGTGCCTGCTCCGTTGCGGACAGAATTAAAGAAATTATCCGTTGTCGTGTTAATAACACCGTCGGCAACACCCGTTGTTTTGTTAAACGTTCTGATCCTTCCGTTAGCCATTGCAACATATTGCGTTGGACCAGCTGCTCCCATATTATCCGCCGGAATAAACCCGGTTTCCGAAAGTGATAGTGAATTAAAATTTGTGCTTATTGTTTGGGGATTATCTGATTGGTTTTGCTGCTGCTGTTTCTGCACACCGGTAAGCGGCGGATAAGTTGATTCGGGTTTAGCTTCAGGATTTTGTGGGAGGTTTCTTCTATCCGGATAAGGTTTGCGTTTTCTGGTCGTGGTATCAAGCTGTTTAGGCTGAAGATATTTATCACGCCCCATGATCTCCTGTACGGTCTCAGGAAAACCCCTGCTGCCATCATTGCTTTGGGGTCCCGGTATAATTCCGGCTGATACATTTTCGGCAACACTACCCGGCAGACTTAATGATTCAATCTCTTCCGAAGGCGAAAATAACCTGAGTGTAACTATTATGACTGAAATAATGAATATTGCAGCTAATACTGATTTGAACACCTTCATGATTTCGGCAGATTGATTGAGGGCAAATATAGCTTAAGGCAACCTTAAATACAAAGAATAATTTCTTTGCAGAGCTATATGTGCACAAATCTCGGAAATTCATCAAAAAGAGAATTCTATTTCCGGTGTTTTCCTATGATAAATTTCAGTCGTTTTGATTTGGCAGCTGTAAAGCCCTTTTCAAACAGATAAGTATCTTCTGAAGAGGTCAGAACTCCTACCACGCCCCCAATAAGTCCGCCTGGAATTGCCAGTATAAGCCCAAAGATCAGCCCGACTCCGGGTCCGCCCCAGGTTTCTCCATGAGGCTCAATAAATGCGAAAGGTAAAAATCCGGCAAGGAATCCGGTTCCGGCACCGATCAGGAATCCTTTGCCAAAGGGAGCGACGGGCTTAAATACTATTTTTCTGACTGCGGAGACCAATAAGATCTTTTTCATTCCGCCGCCGAACGCTTCGAAAGTTGAATCACTTAAATACAGAAGTTCAACATCATAGAGAACAATTCTGTCATCCAGGTAAAGGTCACACTCATCACTGGTATCGATCTTAACTTCCGGAATTATTTCCCTGCTTAATGAATCATATTCATCCTGCGTTTCAGGAAGACCGAAGCCGGGGTTCAAAACAAATTTGATATCTTTTACCGGTACTTTTAGTGTAATGATATCCGTTCTGAACAGAACGGTATCCTCACCCCTTTTCTCCACGATCCCTTCAGTTTCATAACCGTTGTATAAAACGAGCCTGCAGGTTCTGCCTTCGAACAGAGAATCTTTTCCCCCGCTCTGCGAGCATATGCCGTAAAATGATATGGAAAGAATTCCTATCATTAAAAAGAGTTTTCTCATAGGAGTAATATTCTAATAAAATGTATAGGTAAATCCGCCCCTTACAGGAAAATATCCGCGTCCAAAGAACCAGAAGAATCCTTCGTATGTGCTCATATTATACTGAGCTTCGGCAAACATTCCGATCCTGTCCGTCAACTTGAACCTAAGGCCTCCGCCAAGAGCAAGAGAAAATGACGTTATATCTTCGCCGGGGTATGTATAAGTATGAAATGTAGAGTCATAGCTGTTGTAATAAGAGCTTGTGAAATCGCTTTCATCTGTATACACTAAACCTGCACCACCCAGTCCATAAACGCTGAACCTGGTATTTGTTTCGAAGTCACCAAACAAAAAATCTACGTGCAGGGAGTACATATCCCTTGTCTGGGGACCCTCGGATGAGTAATACTCATAATAATTCGGGTATAAATATTCATCTTTTTTTGACTTCCCATAGCCAAGTTCAAGTCTGACGGCTTTGTTCTCACTAAAGGGCATCAGGCCCGTAAACTGCAGTGAATAACCGGGTTTTGTGTTTCTGTTGTAATAACTATCCTCACCTGTCAAAAGAAGCACTCCGCCGCCCGCTGAAAACAATGCTTTCATAAGCTTTGGAATGGTGCTTCTTGAAATGCTGAAAATGTCTTCTTTTCTGATCCTTACCGTCCCGCTTTCAGTGGCAATTATTGCGGTAAGTGAATCCTGTTTGGCAACCCTGCCTATGATCTCTTTATCATTATATAAAGTGATCCTGAATTTCTTTCCGGTTACCAGTGAATCGATTACAACCTGCTCCTGTGAGTAAATAAATGAATCTGAAAACGCTGCTATTAGGATAATGGATGAAAGAGTGAAAAGCATCTTGTTTATCATAAAAAAGGATTAATTAAACAAAAATACCTGTTATTTATACAATGTGAAACACAATTGATATTGAAAGAATTCCACGCAAAAGAAGCTCCAAACTTGCGGCAATTATTAGTAAATTGCTATTGCCTCATATTATGGGTAACTTACAGCCGTTGAAAGTAATGCTTCACTCGGTTTATTATGATTCTAACGGTATTGGCTTTGGTTGAGCCGATCCCGATCATGCCTCAGAAAGAAGTACCTCATTAATTCTCCGATAATTTAATTACTCACTTTCTTCTATGCAAATTTACAAAAGTATTGGCTATTTGGCCGGTGCTTAATTAATTGGCTCAAAAGAGTCATACAACAGACAGGATTTAAGAAATGAATATTTACGCAGGCAACATCCCCAGAGAAACATCAGAAACAGAACTCAGAGACGCTTTCGAGAAATTCGGACAGGTTGAGAGTGTTACTATGATAAAAGACAGGTACACTAATACATTCAAAGGATTCGCTTTTATCGAAATGCCGAAAAAGGAAGAAGCCGAAACAGCTATAAAAGAAATGGACGGAACAATGTTCAGCGGTAGGCCTTTAACAGTTAACGCTGCAAAACCTAAAACTGACTTCCAGAATAAACCGAAAAGATATAATACCGGGTACTAATATCGCCCGCTGGAATTTCTAAAAAGAACATATTTGCAAATTCTAAATTACTAAGTGTCCTCAGAAAACGGCAAGATAAAGGTATCCCAGTGGAAAACACTGGTTGCAAAATACCAAACCTCTGAATACTCAAGAAGCCTGTGGCAGTTCATTAATTCATTTGTACCGTTCTGCTTAACCTGGGTCTTGATGTATTATTCGCTTGATATAAGCTACTTTCTCACAATACTGCTTTCACTGTTCGCATCAGGCTTTGTAATGCGTATATTCATTATTCAGCATGATTGCGGCCACGGCTCGTTCTTTCCCACAAGGAAAGCAAACGATTACCTTGGCATGTTCTGCAGCGTATTGACTTTCACTCCGTACCATTACTGGAGGAAAAGCCATGCAATACACCATGCTGCAGTCGGCAAACTGGATGAACGCGGTATTGGAGATGTCAGGACCCTGACCGTTGATGAGTATCTTGCGAGGAATAGATGGGGGCGCCTGCGCTACAGGCTTTACCGGAATCCCTTAATACTTTTTATGGTGATACCCCCTGCTTTGTTTTTGTTTCTCTACCGCTTCCCTATTTCCAAAGTTGCAGCAATGAAAAATCTACACACAACTGTTTATATAACAAACCTTGCAATTGCACTAATTGCAGGCATCATAATTTTCTTTATCGGCATAAAAGCTTTCTTATTGATCCAGGTCCCCATAATTATATTTTCACTTTGTGTCGGAACCTGGTTCTTTTATGTTCAGCACCAGTTTGAAGATACTTACTGGAAAGATGAAGAAGAATGGGATTATACCGAGGCCGCTTTGAAAGGAAGCTCTTACTATAAACTGCCGCGGATCCTGCAGTGGTTCACAGGTAATATCGGATTTCATCATATCCATCATTTAAGCCCCCGCATACCGAACTATAAACTTGAAAAATGCCACAGGGAAAATCCGCTTCTCCAAAGCGGTGCAGTGCTGACACTCCGCTCAAGCTTGAACAGCCTTTTCCTGAATCTTTGGGATAAGAACCGCAAAAAACTAATCAGCTTCGGCGACCTTAAAAAGTTTGGCTATTTTGATGAACCTGTAGGATAGCAGTTCCAGAATCGCCTAAAAAGTTGCATTACTTTTAATTTTCCTTTATATTCGTGACTAACAAAACATTGATCAGTATGCTTCGTACAATTTATTTCTTAATTGTAACTATAATTATTGCAGCATCCGGCTGCGATATGTTCACTGATTACGGCCCTTCATATTTTAAGATACAGGTCGATAGCATCAGTACCGCCAATACACTCAATTCATCTGATACACTGGTCATTCAATTCAAGGGTACAGTAGGAACAAATGCCTGCATGCACTTTTGGGATATTGAACATTCAGTTCAAAATAACCAGGCAGATCTGACCCTGTGGGGTTACGAAGAAAACACTTACAGAAATCTTAATTGCGTTCCGGCAACTGTAATGCTGGAAAATGTTACATTCAGAACCGTATCCTTAAGTCCGGGAACTTTCACTATAAGAATACATCAGAAAGACGGTTCGCAATTGGTAAGAACAGTACAAATTAATTAAACTCTAAGATAATCAGAATGAATTTCCCCGGCTTTGTTATTCACAAAGTAAAAATATTTCTGTTACTGATATTATTCACAATATCCGTAAGTGCCCAGGATTATGAATACTTTGGATTGAAATTCGGATATTCACCCTCTGTTGGCGGCTGGAGCGAAAGTCCTTTTAATACTGCCTTTTACTATAACCACTTGCAAAACCCTCCGTCAATAGATAATATCTTCATCGGGTTTAATTTTGAGCTGTCAAGAAGCCGTAATTACTCAACTTTGTTTGGGGCAGATTATAAATTCAGGAATTACAAATTTGATACTGACAAGTTCAATGAATTCGGGCAATTTACGGGAACAACCTCAACAAGCGGTGATATAAATTATTTATCATTTTCAGTATCAGAAAAATTCAGATACGACCCCGGTATATTCAGCCTGTATGCATATGCCGGGCTGAGAACAGATTTTTTTATTATCCGAAGTGGTTTCATGAGCTTGCTGGAACAGACTTCCGATATGAACACTTTCATGTTCGGTCTGAACTCCGGTGTTGGCGCTGCTGTGGGCAAGAAACACAGAGTATCGCTGGAATTTTATTTTCAACCGGATTTTACCAAACATTTCAGCTCATCAACGGGCAGCATCCGGTACCTGGATTTCGGGGTTTCACTGGGATATGGTGTTGTTACCGGTAAATGAAGCACCCGGCAAGTACGGGAAAACCTCCGCGAATTCATTCAGTAATTATCCAGCAATCACCTGTATCAAGTTCAATTCCGTTTAGTTTCATATAAAGGAATAACTGCATCTTGTAGCCTGCAAGCCATTTCACACTGGTTTCTATTAAAGCCTCGCCCAATTGCTTTGGTTCACGCCAAGGCAACACTACTCCCCTAGAAAGCAGGTCATCATCAGTAATATCACTCAGCAGACTCCTCATCTTCTCCATCTGTTCATCCATTCGTGCAGGGAATTGCACCGGCTTCATCGTTTCACCGTAATCATCGTAATCGCTGTAGATCTTCCTGCTCTTTTCCGGGTCGGTTTCAATATAGCCAGCAACACATGATAGCGAACACCATGAGACATACTTCAATAACTCCAGAGTAGTGCGCATTCCAGGCATTGGTGTGTAATCATACATCGTGTTTGGAATAAGCGTGAACAGGCGTTTAAGAATATCAGTTTCTTTTTCGAGGACTGCGAGTATTTGGTCTTTGTGTGTCATAAATAATTAATTTGCATGTTGACGTCATTTCGCTGCGGCGGACAACATCGGTATAGAAGAGTAATCATGCAGCAACCTCTCCCTTTGTCTTCCTGAACCAAAAATACAGCGGTATGCCTATTGCAACAAGCACCAGGCCAAACACTGCGTTGCGGACATTGTACCAAATACTGAATCCCACAAAAAACGCTGAGAATATAACAAAGAATGCCGGAAGTATTGGATAACCAAACGCTTTATAGGGACGCTCTGCACTTGGCATTTTTTTTCTTAAGACAAACACACCGTAAGCTCCCATTCCGTAGAATATCCACGAAACAAATATCAGCATATCCGTAAGCTGGTCAAATGAGCCTGTCATAGTAATTGCCGCTGCCCACAATCCCTGAATGAGAAGTGACACTCCCGGAGTTCTGTATTTATGATGAACGTCTTCAAGCTTGCGGAAGAATAACCCGTCTTTAGCCATTGCGTAATATACACGCGCTGATACCAGTATCGTGCCGTTTGTTGTTCCGAATGTAGAGACCATAACAGCTATTGCAACAAATGCGCCGCCCCAATCACCTACTGCGCGTTTCATAACATCAGCGGCAAGGAACGATGAATCTTTCATAACATCAGCAGGCAGTACATAAAAATATGCCAGGTTCACCAATAGATAAACCGCTATAACAAATGACATTCCGAATATCATGGCTTTGGGAATGTTCCGCTGCGGTTCTTTGACCTCACCGCCAAGATACGTAATGTTATTCCACCCGTCATACGCCCAGAACGCTCCGCTGAGAGCGAGGACAATTCCCCCTAATAGAGTACCTGATGGATATTGGAACGCCGAATTAATGAATGGAGAAAAATTTGTGACGGAACCGACTCCCGCAGTTAACGCGAGAACAACTATGAAAGCTATGGCCAGATTCTTAAGTATTGTGAAGACGTTCTGCACGATGCCCCCAAAGGCGACACCAAAATAATTTACCGTTGAAAGGAAGAGGATCAGAACCACCGTCATCAGTTTCAGACCGATATCCTTGAGCGGATAACAATCCAGCAGGACCTGTTCACCCCATTTGAATGAAAAACCCCAT
>JAUQWS010000006.1 GCA_030835025.1 Ignavibacteria bacterium
TTCCGGCGTTATGACGTGCCGGTGAAGCGGTATTCGCAGGCGGGGTAGGATTAGGCTTTTTGAATTCTGAACCCCCGTTTTTGATAAATGAAACTTAAAGTGATCGAGCAGACTCTGTTCGGGGAATGTTCAAGTGTTCACTCCCCCCTTTGCTTATGATCCCGCTAAGGCGGGACGACAAAAAGCGTCGCAAGGGGGGACCGATGCCGCGGGAATAAAAAAGGGACGCTCGTGGCGTCCCAAAATGGTACTACTTTATAACTTTTTTGCCTTTTTACTTTTGCCTTTTTATAATGCCTTCTACAATGCCTTTACCTCAGTAACCAGCTTCTGCAAAGATGCTTTAGCATCGCCGAAGAGCATACGGTTATTGGGATAGTAGAAGAGCTCGTTATCAATACCTGCGTAGCCTGCTGCCATTGAGCGCTTCATAACAATTACGTTGGCTGATTTATCCACATCAAGTATCGGCATTCCGTATATCGGGCTTGCCGTATCGTGCCTTGCGGCGGGATTGACAACATCATTTGCGCCGATGATTATGGATACATCTGTATTCGGCATTTCGCCGTTGGCATCTTCCATCTCAAGAAGCTTTTCGTAAGGTACATCAGCCTCGGCAAGGAGCACGTTCATGTGGCCCGGCATTCTGCCTGCTACGGGGTGAATTGCGTACTTGACCTCAACGCCTTTTTCCTCGAGGAGTTTTTCAAGCTCGTGGCATGTATGCTGTGCCTGCGCAACAGCAAGTCCGTACCCCGGAACTATGAATACTTTCTTTGAATAAGAAAGCAGCACTGCTGCATCTGATACGCTGATCTCTTTGACTGTCCCTTTTTCTGAACCGGAGCCGCCTGTTGCGCCGCCTGCTGTACCAAAAGCTCCCGCAATAACATTAAATAGCGAGCGGTTCATGGCTTTGCACATAAGGATAGTTAGAATTGTACCGGCAGAACCCACAAGGATACCGCCTGTTAACATTACCTGGTTATTGTAAACAAATCCGCCGAACGCTGCTGCAACACCTGTAAATGAGTTGAGCAGTGATATCACAACCGGCATATCAGCTCCCCCGATAGGCATTACAAACATTACACCGTAAAGAACTGCAACAAGTACCGTTACCAGCAAAATTGTGTTATCGCCCTGATGCTGTACGACAAGATAGTAAGAAAGTCCGATAGCGGCAAGAAGTATTGCCAGGTTGATGAATTTCTGTCCCGGGAAAACTTTATCGCCGATATTGCCGTTAAGCTTACCGAAAGCTATCATACTTCCTGCAAATGATACCGTACCGATAATGAGCCCAGCCATAACAATAGCTATAAATGCAGCGCCGCCGCCGTGCGAGAAATCATGCCTTGTGTATTCAACAACTGATATAACCGCTGCGCATGCACCGCCCATTCCGTTGAAGAGCGATACCATTTGCGGCATTGCGGTCATTTTTACTTTTTTTGCAGCTATCCAGCCGACTACTGTACCTACTGCAATTCCGCCGAATATCCAGATATAATTACCGGTCTGGGGATCGAGGAATATTGTGGCAAATATTGCGAGGGTCATGCCTGCTGCGGCTATAAGGTTACCCTTGCGGGCTGAATCGGGATGGCTCAGCATTTTTAATCCAAGTATGAATGTGACCGAGCCTATTAAGTATATCAGATCAATTATATATTTTTCCATTTCATTTCTTCTTCTTCTTAAACATTTCAAGCATGCGGTCCGTAACAACAAATCCGCCTACCACATTTAAAGTACCCAGTATCACGGAAATAAATCCGAGCGAAAGGGCGAGATAATTATCGGGTTCTGCTCTTCCCATTACTATAATAGCGCCTACTATTACAACTCCGTGGATAGCATTTGCGCCTGACATAAGCGGTGTATGCAGAACCGAAGGAACATGCGAGATAACCTCAATTCCAAGGAAGACCATGAGAACAAGCAGGTATATGAACCTGATATTCTCACTGATAAAGCTAAAAACCTGTTCCATTATTTTACCACCTCTTTTACTTTTTCATTGACTATTTGGCCATTGTGCGTAATGCATGTTCCTTTTACAAGATCATCTTCAAAGTTCAGGTTTATCTGCCCGTCCTTTAATATGAGCTTAAGGAAATTCATAACATTCTTTCCGAACATTTTGCTTGCATCGCTGGGAACTGAAGAAGGCAGAAATGAACTGCCGATTATCTTAACGCCGTTCACTTCGATGGTCTCTTCGTTCTTTGAAAGCTCGCAGTTACCGCCTGTTGATGCGGCGAGATCTATGATTACCGAGCCTTTTTTCATTGCGGCAACGGTTTCCTTTGTGATAAGTACGGGAGCTTTTCTGCCGGGGATCTGCGCAGTAGTGATAATGACATTCGATTTGACAGCATGGTCATGTATCGCTTGTCTCTGCTTCTGCTTGAATTCCTCGGTTTGCTCAACGGCATAACCGCCTGCAGCTTTGTCATCCTTAGCGCCTTCAACTTCAACGAATTTTGCGCCAAGAGACATAACTTCTTCCTTCACTGCGCTGCGTGTATCAAAAGCTTCAACAACGCCGCCAAGCCTCCTTGCGGTGGAAATTGCCTGCAAACCGGCAACACCTGCGCCGAGTATCAGTACCTTAGCGGGAGTGATGCTTCCTGCTGCGGTCATGAACATCGGGAAGAACGTTGGAAGGTTTGCTGCTGCCAGCAGTACGGCTTTATAGCCCGCTACTGTAGCCTGTGAAGAGAGCACATCCATTGATTGTGCCCGTGTTGTTCTGGGAATGGTTTCCAGGCTGAAGCCTGTAACATTCTGATTAACAAGCAGTTTAACAGTCTCCGGGTTGAAAAACGGCTGAAAAATTGCAAATGCAATTGCGCCTGATTTAAGTTTGGTGATCTCATCTTTGGTAAGGGCGTTTATCCTGAGGATGATATCCGATGAAGAAAGAACCTTGGCTTTATCGCCAATTTCCGCGCCCTGCGCCTTGTAGTCCTCATCACTTGCGGAGGCTTTAGAACCGGCTCCCGCTTCAACCAAAACCTGAAAATTCAACTTGACCAACTGTGCTGCTATTTCCGGAAGCGCAACAACTCTGTTTTCGCCATCCGGCTCTTTTAAGATTCCTATTATAGCCACTATCTGTTGATATTCATTAATTTCTGAAAAAACTAATTCACAAAATTAGTAAAAACACCATATAAAACAAATGATATAAGTCATATTTGGGAGTGCCTAAAAGGTTGTTGGTGATATCACCAACAACGGGGAATAGTGTGACGTCTCCACGGTAAATCTCGTTTTTTGCCTTTTTACTTTTGCTTTTTTACTTCTCCTGTACAGTTATTTTTCCACTTACTTATAACATTACTTTTTCTAAATTGCATGAATATTAAGGTTTGTTAATTTCTAAAAGGAGCATTCTTGCCTAAGTTTAAACTTCATACTAAGATCATCATTGGACTTGTTTTGGGTGCAATCTTCGGGGCGATATTTGCGATAAACCCCAATAAGCTTGAGCTGAATACCGGCGGTGGCTCGGAAACTGTTGAAAACTGGCAGGAATTCTTCTTTTTGAAGAAAGATTCGGTAATTAAGACATTTGCCGCAAATGACCAGCTTGTTATAATAAAATCATACAAAGCCCTTAAGGATAAAAAAGACGTAAAGCTTAAGATAAAGCTCTCAGACGGCTCCGAAAAAATAGTTGAAAATGTAAGTTCGATAGAAAAAGTACGGACTATTGGTGTAATGCTGAAACCAGTTGGTGATATTTTTGTACGCCTGCTTATGATGATAGCAGTACCGCTTGTGCTTGCCTCGTTAATTGTGGGTGCAGCATCGCTCACTGACCTGAAACACATTGCAAAAATCGGCGGCAAGACCCTTGGCTTTTACGCGCTCACGGCAGTTGTGGCAATATCAATAGGACTTGCATGCGCTAACCTCATACAGCCGGGCAATAAGATGGACGCTGTATCAAAGGAAAGGTTGATGGACACCTACCAGGATGAGGCAAAGACAAGGATTGACCAGAATGTTTCAATGAATATTGTGGATTTCCTGGTGAATATAGTGCCTAAGAATCCGTTCAAAGCGATTGCTGATGGTGATTTTCTGCAAATAGTATTTTTTGCAATATTAACCGGAATATTTCTTGTACAGATACCAAGCGATAAGGCGAAGCCCGTAATTACATTTTTTGAAGGGCTGAGCGAAGCGATGATAGTCCTTGTAGAAAAAATCATGATAATAGCTCCATACGCTGTGTTTACGCTGATTGCGGCAACAGTGGCGGAGTTTGGTTTTAATATTCTACAAACACTTCTGTGGTACTCGCTTACTGTTATTATCGGACTCACAATACTTACATTTGTTGAATACCCGTTACTGCTTAAGGCATTCACCAAAATTAAGGTGACTGATTTCTTCCGCGCGCAGAAACAGGTACTGGCAGTAGCTTTTTCAACCAGCTCTTCGGCTGCGACACTGCCGGTAACAATGGATGTCTGCGAAAAACGGCTGGGTGTACCGAACAAAATCGCAAGCTTTGTATTACCTCTTGGCACAACGGTAAATATGGATGGCACAGCTCTTTACCAGGCAGTAGCGGCGATGTTCATAGCGCAGGTGTACGGCTTTGACCTGAATTTAACACAGCAGTTAACAATTGTACTCACAGCAGCGCTTGCAGCTGTTGGTACGGCTCCCGTGCCCGGCATTGGGCTGATAATGCTTTTGATAGTTTTAAGGTCGGTTGGCGTACCAGAAGAAGGCATCGCGCTGATAATCGGGGTGGATAGAATTCTTGATATGTGCCGCACAGTACCGAATGTTATTGCGGATTCACTGGCATGCGTGGTGATAGCCAACAGCGAAGGAGAGCTTGGTGAAATTCTCCCTGATGCGGATTATCCAGGGACAATGTGATGGAAGGTAAAAGTAAAAAGGCAGAAGTAAAAAAGAAAAGCATTAAAGGCAAAAGCAAGTAAAGCAAAAGCAAGTAAAGCAAAAGCAAGTAAAGCAAAAGCTAGTAAAGCAAAAGCAAGTAAAGCAAAAGTAAAAAGGCAAAAGTCAAAAAGAATCAGAGTCAGGAGGCAATCAATATGTTGAAACTAAATCATAAAAATTTGAAGGCTTGGGAGAAAAGTTTGAATCTTATTAAGGAAGTTTATGCGTTGACCAGGAGACTGCCGAAAGAGGAAATGTATGTACTTACATCTCAGCTCAGGAGGGCTTCAATATCTATTGCTTCAAATATTGCCGAGGGTGCCTCGCGCAAATCCACGATTGAGAGAAAGAGATTCTACCAGATATCCCGATCATCATCGGTAGAAATTGATACACAGATAGAGATCTGCAAACTCCTGAACTACTTTAATGATTCTGACCTTAAGAATCTCGATACTGAACTTAA
>JAUQWS010000039.1 GCA_030835025.1 Ignavibacteria bacterium
ATAAGGGATAACCAGATTTGTTACGACACACTGTTTGTATCGGGTTACGGAACTATAATAGACTTCAATTTTAAAATGGAGTCA
Source organism: Ignavibacteria bacterium (assembly GCA_030835025.1). Taxonomy (GTDB): domain Bacteria; phylum Bacteroidota; class Ignavibacteria; order Tepidaquicellales; family OLB5; genus OLB5. Next base: position 85 of record JAUQWS010000039.1, read on the forward strand.
TTATTGCATACATATGATGGAGATGTTCTTTTCAGTATAAAATCTCCGGCAGGACAGGAGGTAATGCTTTCAAACAGGCACGGCTCAAGCGGGGATAACTACATCAACACATTGTTCGATGATTCGGCTGGAACACCAATAGCAAGCGGAAGCGCTCCTTTCACCGGCACATTCAGGCCGGAAACACAATTGAGCATATTCAACGGGCAGGATATTCACGGTAACTGGATATTCAAAGTACAGGATATGGCCTCCGGTGATACCGGCAGGGTTGAAAGATACTGCCTGAATATTCTTTACAATGCAGTACTTTCAGTTGCAAACAACCAGATACCTGTGAAGTTTGAATTGAAGCAGAATTATCCCAATCCGTTCAACCCTGTAACAAAAATAGTATACTCAGTTCCAAAGCAGTCATATGTTACACTCAGAGTATATGATATTCTCGGGAGGGAAGTGCAGACTCTGGTTAACGGTATTATGAATACCGGGAACTATGAAATTGAATTCAATGCTTTGAATCTCGCAAGCGGAGTTTACTTCTACAGGATGGAATCAGGAAGCTTTATTGATGTGAAGAAATTGGTAATACTGAAATAATACTGAAACCGATTTCTATTCGAACGCCGGGTGAAAATCCGGCGTTTTTATTAATAGCTTTCCGGTTAATTAATTGGCTACGTGCTGCATTTAATTGAAAAGCGGGTTAATCACCGCCTTTTCTAGTTTACCTCAAGCTCTGCAATTTTTTCAAGAAGCCAGGCAGGGTTATAAATAGGCTTAGTATTGTTAACATCAAATTTTAAGTTGTGAATATCTGCCTTTGCTGCTCCTGATTTTATAATAACTAGCTTACTTACTATATGGTTAAAATTTAAGAATCTTTGTTTTATAATATCTGAATTTGCTTTATTGTTTCTCAGAAAATGGTTATGTGCATCAATTGTATAAATGCATTGTTCCAGATTATTCAGCTCAAAAAATATTGCAGTTTTCAGGAAATAAGTTTCATTCTTGATTCTTGGGATATGCTCGGTCTTAACGTTAGTCAAATGTTCAAGCGCAAGTTCGTAATTTTTCTTATACCAATTTGTAAATGCCTTACTATAGTTATAAACAGTTTTTCTTGAATTTTTTGGAATTTTTTCGTAATACTTATTAATAAACTCTTCTGCAGATTCAATATCTTTTGTTCTCAGAAAATCTAGAACGAAATTAATAAAGGTTGATTCGGAAAACCCCCACTCAGGATCAAAATAATATAAATCACGTTTTAGGACTTCTTTGTATAGTGCAGCCCTTTTATGAACCAGTGAAATGGATAACCTTCTTTCCATCAAAATATAAAAGCTTTCAATAAACCTGAAGATGTCAAATTTTTCGGTATGCGATAATTTATCAATCAGCTTGAAAAACTTTTTACTTAAGATTTCAATATTATCAAGATTATCTGGTTCATTACCCCCTTTTAAAATAAGGTGATATATTTCAAAGTATTCAAAATATCCAGGTATATTTATTCTTATGAACTCATATAAATAGTCATAATTGATAATTCCTGCAATGTTATAGGCAATAGACTTCTTGGCTGCGTAGTTATAATTTTCCTCAAATGTTAAACAAGCAGCTTTTGCTTTATAAATTTCAAGCACTGCGCTGAGAAACTTAATATCCATTGTTTGACAGTACAGAGGAAAATATTTTCTTAGCTCATTTTTACGCATCCAATAAAGACTATTTTGTATAATAAGCTCCCTTTCAAAATCCAGTTGTTTCGGTGAAAACCCCGTACGGTTTGATTCAGATAATGTTGATCTGCATTCTTTTTCAAATAATGAATCTATTTTTCTTGAGGAAAGCTGTTTAGTCAGGTTCAGCTGCTTATAGTTATCCATGGAAATATCTTTTTGAATAAGGAACTCTTTTGCCATTTCAGTAAGTGAATGAATAGCACTTTTCATTGTGTTGTTATTATACTTTTTGTCTTTATATACTTTTGAATAAATATACTCCTTTGTCATTTTTTCATTTACGAAATGGGGATGAAACTTCTTAAGCGCCTTTACAAACGGCATCAGGTTTCTGCCTTTATTGAAAAACGGTGATGCAACAAGTTTTTCGTACCCCTTCCACTCGTCTTTAGTAAAAGTTTTAAGTACCTGAATTAGTTTTGAGTTTTGCATTGTAAATAAATTTACTTCGAAATCCTGTATACTTTATTTCTGCAAAATATCGAAAAATTTCTCTAAAATCCATCATTTGTTGTAATCTCAATCAAGAAGCTGCATACTTTTGGCAAAAAATTTCTTTGCTGTGCACGGTATCTGTGTATTAGTTTCGCACCAGTGCACATTTTAGTGCATAAAGAAAGATCGAAATTGCAGATGAAAAACAAAAATTCATTAAAAGTATCACGGGGCTACAGGCTTAGAGTTAAGACCCACAACCTGATAAAAAATCTTCAGGTAATAACTTCGCTTTCAAGTGACCAGGTATTGAGCAAATCATGCATGCTGTATTACAAAACTATCCTTGAGCAAAACGGCATGTCAAAAACCGAAGTCAGTAAATAATATAATAAGCCATGAAAACAAAATTATCTGTAACTCTGATGTGTATTTTATTGCTGGCATCTTGCAGGCTGCAATTTTCGCAAAACATTACCAACACACTTGGTACCAATGGAACGTTTACAGTTAAAGACGGGGCTGCAAACTATTTAACATTAAGCCAGTCAACAGGCTATCTTAGTTTAAATAGAAGCCTGGTTTTACCTTTAACTACCGGCTCAACAACCGGTGTAATTTTCAAAGGTTCAAACAGGTTCTTGCATAACTACCAGCCGACGGGAACGTTCGGAGGCAATTTGTT
>JAUQWS010000040.1 GCA_030835025.1 Ignavibacteria bacterium
GTAATGAGAACAAGACGGTCAGCATCCGGATCCACAACAATTCCCAGATCTGCTTTCCTTTTTATCACTTCTTTGCATACTCGCTTCAGATTCTCCGGGATAGGTTCGGGCAATCTGGTGAAAATTCCGCTGCTCTCGCAATCAAGTTCATAGACTTTGCATCCAAGCTTTTTCAGCAGTTCAGGAATGATTACTGAACCTGAAGAGTTCACACAATCCGCAACAACTTTGAATTTCTTCTTCTTTATTTTATGGAGGTTTATATGCTTGATCTTTAACACCCGGTTGATATGGTACTTAGAAAATTCAGGATAATACTCAACCTGTTTCACTTTTTCTACAGGAACGTACTCACCTGTCCTATCGGCCGCAAATCCAAGGAACACCCTATTCTCTTCGGCATCAAGGAAAACACCCCTTTTATTTATGAACTTCATTCCGTTCCACTGTTGGGGATTATGTGATGCCGTGACTGCGATTCCTCCACCTGCTTTAAGATATTCAACTGCCAGGGAAATGGTTGGTGTGGGAGCAATTCCGAGGTTGATGACTTCACAACCCGAAAAAAGCATAGTCGATTCAATTATTTTTTCTATTACATCGCCATTCAGCCTTCCATCCCTGCCAATAACAACTCTTTTTTTATCAACATATTCTGCAAAAGCCGAGGCATACCTGACAATATTTTCCGGTGTTAGAGATTCTCCGAAGATTCCTCTGATGCCGGATATCGATACGATAGGTTCTTTCATGTTTTAATTGTAAATACCTGTGTGCATAAAAAAAGGTGCAATGAACTCATTACACCCTCTAAAACTTCAATTGCTCACTACGTTAAATAATAACTGTCCGGCTAAATTATTCAATTCACTATCTCACTATTTCGCCATCTAAAATGCAAGCATTTCCTCAGCTGCCTTCATGATCCAGCTATCCTGAGGAAGCGCAGTCGATTCCAGGCTGAAAGGAATGTGAACATGAACACCTGCAACTCTTTTTATCGGAGCGTCAAGGTATTCAAAAGCAAATTCAGCTATTTGTGCCGCTATTTCACCGCCAAATCCCATGAACTTAGTATCTTCGTGGAAAACAATAACCTTTCCGGTCTTTTTCACTGAATTGAGTATTGTTTCAGTATCCAACGGAACAATTGTCCTGAGATCAATAACCTCAATGCTGTGGCCCTTTTTCTCCAATTCTCTGGAAGTCTTCAATGCTTTCTCAACCATTGCACCGTATGCTACAATTGTAAGGTCATTTCCTTCTTTCTTTACGGCTGCTTTTCCAAAAGGCAAGTAGTAATCAGCATCCGGTTCAGGTGATTTTGCATAACCCTGCCGGTAAAGGAATTTGTGCTCAAGGAATAGAACAGGATCCTTAAGCTGGCATGCTGTTTTCAGCAAGCCTTTTGCGTCTGCCGCGTTCGAGGGCATTACAACATACAAGCCCGGGCATTTTGCAAATATAGCTTCAATATTCTGTGAATGATAATGACCGCCGCCTATATATCCTCCTGTAGCAACACGGATCGTAACAGGGCACTCAAATGCACCGTTTGAACGGTAACGGTACATAACCAACTCATCCCTTATTTGCATCATTGCAGGCCAGATATAATCAGCAAACTGGATCTCAACTACGGGCTTCAATCCGCTGAGTGCAGCCCCAACTGCAGTGCCGATAATTGATGCCTCTGCAAGAGGCGAGTTAAAACAGCGCTGGACGCCGTATTTTGTTGAAAGTCCTTTTGTTGCTGTAAACACTCCCCCTTTACCATCCTGAACATCTTCGCCGTAAACTAGCATCAGCGGATTTTTTTCCATCTCTTCCATTAAAGCATGGTTTATTGCATCAACCATAACTATGGGTGCGCCCGCGGGAGTTGTTGCTTCATAATTAATCTTCGTCTGTTCTTCAGGAGGGCAGAATAGATTATCTTCGACTGTAGAAGGATCAGGCGAAGCTTCAGCAAAAGCTTCTTCCGCTGATCTTATCACGAGGTCATTCAGTTCTTTTCTCATTGACTCGATCTCGGCATCTGTAAGTATACCTCTTTCGACAAGAAGTCTTTCCAGTTTTGAAATGGGATCGTTCATCTTGTCTTTTTCTATTGCTTCTTTAGAGCGGTATTTCTCCTGTGAATCAGATGCAGAGTGTGAGCGCAGCCTGACTACATCGGCATATATGAATGATGGTCCTTCGCCGCTTCTTGCAAGCCTGACAGCCTCCTTTGCAGTTGCATAACTTTCAAGGAAATCAGTTCCGTCAATGTGGAACTTATGTAAACCTTCAAAACCTGTTATTACCTTATAAACAGATCCGCCGGCAGTCTGCTGTTCGATCGGAACAGAAATTGCAAAGCGATTATTCTGTATGCAGAAAATCGTCGGAAGCTTTGCCCTTGCAGCCCAGTTAATAGCTTCAAAAAACTCTCCTTCACTTGTTGAGCCTTCGCCACCCCCAACATATGCAACTTCATCAGTTCCGCGGTACACACAGCTCATCGCTGCTCCGACCGCCTGAAGGTATTGTGAGCCCGTCGGCGAGGAAGCTGTAGGCATTCTGAGTTCTTTGCTTCCGAGGTGCATTGGCATTTGTCTTCCGCCGCAGAATGAATCGGTGGCTTTACCCATAATATGCCTGAAAATCTCTTTTGGGGTTATACCAAGTGCAGTTCCGATACCGTTATCTCTGTAATATGTAAAGAACCAGTCTTTTCCGCCCTCCATTGCCATCGCACAAGCTACTTGAATTGCCTCATGTCCGGAGCCGGAAATAAGAAAAGTCGCTTTTCCCTGTTTGATGAGTGTGTCAATTCTGTCATCAGTAAACCTGGTTAGGAGCATTGCCTTGTATGCATGCACCATTTGATCATTTGTCAAACCGTGGTTATTTTCTGTTTCTTTCAAGAAACTGTACTTTCTCTCGTCTTTTGAAACCCCATTAGTAGCTTTAGATTTCTTCTCTGCTGCGGTTTTCTCTGCCATAGGATTTTAACCCTTCTATTGAAAAAAATATATATATTATTTTACTTATTATTGTTAACCGGGAAAAAATATCAAAGATTTCAAATATAGGGATTTCTGAAACATGATAAAAGGGAAATTAAGTATGCAATTCAGGCGAAATTTTTGAGACATGAATTCCTGAAACTCTGAGGTTTTGGGCACAATTTGATAACAGTCTTTGTTGATTTTATAGGAATTTACCTTTATTTCATATAGGAAATGTACTACAACCCAATCAAAAAACAGCTGAAATTCCTATATGTTTCAATTGATTATTAAGAAAAAAAAGACAATATTACATTCAGTTTCAATAATATTATAAAAAACTTATCAAAGAGGGATTGTTATGACCAAAAAACTACTTCCATACATTGGATTGATATTTACTTTTGCTTTTGTCGTCGGAATGATTACTCTTGAACCCAAAGGTTCAAGAACAACTCAGTCCGAATCTGACAACCTGTGGACACCTGTTGTCACTCAGTCAGATGCTATGCTTGAAAAGTACATTGATAATTTTGACGGAGCAAATGATTCAGTTGCTCTAAAAAGCAGAGGTTATAAACTTAGGAGGGGAGCACTTTGCGGACCTCCCGGAACAAATAACGGATGGTTCCAGGGAAACTCAACAGTATTCAGTGCATATAACGGCCCAGCAACAGGTTATGTTGCCGCTAACTACAACACCGTATCAGGTGCAAATACTATTGACCTGTGGCTTATTTCTCCAATTATAGATGCAGGCGCAGGAGATACTATAATTTTTTATGAGAGAGGACCTACGGCATCTACTTTCCCGGATTCAATTAGGGTACATTGGGCAGCAAACGGTGACACCAATGCATCAACTGGATCATGGGTAGAGCTTGGCAAATTCAAAGCTACGATCACTGGCTCATGGCAGCAGAGAATGTTCATTATTCCGACTGCCAGTGCAACAGGCAGACTCGCAATCAATTACAGAGTTGTTGATGGGGGACCTGCAGGACAGAACAGTGATTTTATCGGAATTGATTATTTGAGGGTTATTGGGCCTTCTACAGTCGGTATCTCTACAACAAACGGCGAAGTTCCAACCACATATGCTTTAGGACAGAACTATCCAAACCCGTTTAACCCGAGCACAAAAATCAACTTCTCATTGCCGGTTTCAGGACTTGCAAAGCTTGTTGTATTTGATGTGTCCGGAAAAGTTGTTGCAACAATTCTAAACGGTGAAAAAGCTGCAGGTAATTATACTGCCGATTTCGACGCATCACGTCTATCAAGCGGTGTATATTTCTACAGGCTTGAATCAGGCAGCTATTCTGAAACAAAGAAAATGCTGCTGGTAAAATAATCGGAATCAAAGTTTAACTCAGGCGTCCTGCATTCACAGGGCGCCTTTTTATTTTCAGCCCAACATTCAGAAACACTTACGCAATATAAAGTAATCTTCTTTTACTCAATTATTTTGAGCATTTCTACCACCTTATTTTCAAACTAAATTGTTCCTACAAAACTACTACAGGATTACGATCTGTAGTCCTTAGATTACAATTTTTACTGATCAATATCTCTATTTTCTTACATATTATTGGTGAAATTCCTACATTTTCTATTGTATGTTCGGTAAAAAAACACAATATTACACCGTCAACTAACAAATTCATTTAACTTACATAACAAAGGAATTGCTATGACGAAGAAATTTCTTCCAATTTTAGGATTGATAGTCATTGGAGCATTCGTTATTGCGATGATTGCTTTGGATCCTCAGGGATCAAAATCACCGTACGTTGAATCCAACTCTATTAACCCGGTTGTTCCACAAACTGATATGGTTGAGAAGTATCTTGACAATTTTGATGGAGCAAACGATTCAGTTTCACTTAAGACAAGAGGCTACAAATTAAGAAGGGGTGCATTGTGCGGACCTCCCGGAACTAATAATGGTTGGTTCCAGGGAAATTCAACAGTGTTCGCAGCATTTAACGGACCCGCTACAGGCTATGTTGCTGCAAATTATAACACCGTTTCAGGAAATAATACAATTGACATTTGGCTGATCTCTCCGGCTATAAATGCCAGTGCAAACGATACTATCGTTTTCTATGAAAGAAGCCCTACTTCATCTACATATCCGGATTCCATCAGGGTACATTGGGCTGCTAACGGTGATACCAATGCTTCAACCGGTTCCTGGGTTGAACTGGGAAAATTCAAAACAACAACTTCAGGTTCGTGGGCACAAAGAAGGTTTGTTATTCCGACCGGTGCATCAAGCGGAAGGCTTGCAATAAATTACAGAGTCATAAACGGCGGACCGGCCGGTAACAACAGTGATTTTATTGGTATTGATTACCTTAGGGTATTGGGACCTGCAGGTTCACCTGCACCGAGTTACTACAGTTCTAATTGGTGCGCAGCAGGGGTATATCCAAATTTGCCCGCAGCAACATTCTATCAGGCTTCTGCATGGCTTGGAGATACTTTATTTGCTCATACACCAAGCTCAACAGGGGCAGCAGCAAACACAATCATAAGGTATACTCTTGGCGGTTCATGGACTACCGGAGTACCGCTCCCGGTCGTAAAGGCAGGCGGAACTTTAACAGCTGCCAATGGTAAGCTTTATTATATAGGCGGTGGTAGCGCAGTATCAACCGGCTCAACCGATATCTATGAATACAGCGGCGGTGTATGGACATTGAAAGCTCCAATGCCTGCATCACTTTCAGGTCACGCAACAGTTAACTGGGGTGATAGTGTATTATTCGTTACCGGCGGGCCATGGTCTTCAGGAGGCACTTCTGTTTACTTCTATAGAATTGCTTCTAATACATGGGGATCTTCAACCCCATTTACAACTGCCAGAAGGTCACATGGATCTGGGCTATCCGGCAATAAAATATTCATTGCAGGCGGATTTCCGTTCACAAAAACTTTCTTGATCGGAACTATCGGTTCCAATGCTTCAACAATTACCTGGACTTCAGGACCCACTATTCCTGTTCCGGCATCATATACCGGTTTGAGCCGTCTTGGCGGTTTTGCTATCGGTAATGCATATTACTCAGTATGCGGTGAAAGAGGTGGCCCGGGCGGATATCTTGATTCAGTTTTCGTTTGGAGCATTTCAGGGAACGCATGGGTCAGGGCAATTTCAGGAAAACCGGGCGGAGGTATGTCCAACATGTTTGCAGGTGTTTCGGGCAGAGTAGTCAACGACACTGCAAAGATATTCTTACCCGGCGGCTATACGGGCGCAGGCTCAAATGCTTTTGGTGTTATCGGGTGCGGTCCGAATATCTTTACCGGGCTCATTCCGATAAACAATGAAATACCAAACAGCTACAGCCTGTTGCAGAATTACCCGAATCCGTTCAACCCTATCACTAATATCAAGTTCTCTATCCCAACAACGGGATTAGTAAAACTTATTGTATATGATATTCTGGGAAGAGAAATCATAACGCTGCTTAATGAAGTGAAACCGGCCGGTAACTATCTGGTCGATTTTGATGCTTCATATCTTTCCAGCGGTGTTTACTTCTACAGACTCGAATCCGGCAGCTTTGCTGAAACCAAAAAAATGCTGCTGGTTAAGTAAAATCTTATTTTGTTTAGAAAAGGCGTTCGGTAATATCTGAGCGCCTTTTTTTTGTTCTTAAAATTGAGGCAGTTTTTTCCTTTCGTTAGTTCCTGAACTACTTTTTGAAATCAATTTTTTTGAAAATGTTGATTTCTGTTGAAAAAACGAAGATTCTTGATGCTATTCTTTAAGTAAATCATTGAATTTTGAATTTTGTATTATTATTATAGCTTATTCAAATTTGTTTCGACTGGCGAATTTTTTGTAATCTTCTCAGATTCACAGATTATTATTTTGATATAGTTTATTTCAACCAATTAACTAATTCATTAATAAAATTCAAAAGAAAGAAAAGATATGAAAAAGATCTGTCTACTTCTTTTTTCAATTGCCCTGCTTCACTCTTTGAATTCCCAGAATTTCTCTCCGACCATCGCCCCGCTTTATACCGGTCCTAACTGGGGAACAGTTGTTGATACAGGTATTACCTGTTCAGGCGGTCCAAACATCAGCATCGTCAGGGATGACGGTACTTATGAGAACGGTTACCGTTCAGTTGCAACAGGTGACTCCACAACGTATGTTCAGAGAATGATTCTGCCACAGGCTCCTATGAATCTCACACAAATGTGTGTTACATGGACGGCATTATCGCCTTCAGGCAACTTAACGTTTGATCTTATCATTTACGATACAACCGGAGCAGGCGGCACACAGCCCGGAAATGTTGTTTATCGTGTGAACAACGTTGTTGCAAACAGTGTCGGCATCTATCCGCTTCATTCAAGATACAGCTATCCTATCACTTTTGCTGCAACTGTAAGGTCCTATTACGTTGGAGTCAGATGGAATAACAACCCGATATTACCGTTCTTCCTTTCATCAGACGAGAACGGAACAAGCGGCGGACCGGCATGGAGAAGAGAAACAACAACATATCCTCCGGTATGGACAACAGTATTAAGCGGATTCCCGAACTTCAAGAACTTCGGAATCAGGCTCGAAGGTACTGCTGCTGCAAGTGATATCCGCCCCGAATTAATGTATTACAAATTCGAGAACAACCCCGGTCCACTTCTCGTACAAAACTGTGCAAAGACTCCTGTAGGAACAAATCCTGCTCCGCTTCTTTCTGCTACTCCTCTTGGAACAGGCGGACAGTTTGACAGTTGTCTTTCAGGCAACACAACTCCCGGGCTTGCAAACCTGGGCGGCGTTAACACAGGCTGGAATACTGCAATGCCTACTGCATGGACAATCAGTTTCTGGCTGGGTCCGAATATAGTTGACGGTAATCCTTCATATTTGTTCGGTGATCCGGGTGCAGGTTCATTCAGGTGCTTCTACGGCGGTGCAGCGGGCGTTAACAACATTCTCTTAAGGGGATTCGGTGCAGATATTCTGATAACCGGTGTAGGCACAACAGCTGTTGTTCTTCACCTTACGTATGACGGTACAAACGTAGTGGTTTACAAAAACGGTGTTGTTTTCAATACGTTCCCAAGAACTGCAACTCCAACCGGAGGAACCGGTTTCAGGGTTGGAAGCTACAATACAACGTTTGTATCACATTTGATAGGAAAGTTAGATGAATTCAGGCTTTATAACAGGGCTCTTAATCAGGCTGAAGTTACTGCAACCTGGAACTCAGATCTTGGCGGATGCGGCATTACGGGCATTCAGAACACTAACAGCGAGATCCCGGTTTCATATAATCTCAGTCAGAATTATCCGAATCCGTTCAATCCGACCACGAATATCAAGTTCTCAATTCCAAGCACTGAACTTGTTAAGCTTGTAGTATTTGACGTATTGGGAAGAGAAGTTGCTACACTTGTTAATGAAGTGAAGAATGCAGGAAATTACACTGCTGATTTTGATGCATCGCATCTTTCAAGCGGCGTGTATTTCTACAGACTTGAATCAGGCAACTTCATTCAAACAAAGAAGATGCTTCTGGTGAAATAAGCAGTTTTATTTGGAGTCCCGATTCATCGGGGTTTCCTGTAAGATTGTACTTCACATTCTGTTTTTCAGTTTCGGGCGCCCCGTTGAAGCGGGGCGCCTTTTTATTGATACAGCTAACTGCCGCTTTACGCAAAGCATATATTCTTGTAAATTCAATTCTTATTCAATATTTTTGAGTGGTTATCATGCGTCTGATGATCATCTGTATATGGCAGATCACAAATGACTACCCGGGACCCTACTGACAGAATTTAATCAAGATTGCTTTCACCCGGAAAGGGAGGAATGATGAAACTTCTAAGCGTTGTATTTTTAACTTTGGTTTTCGTTAGTTTGCTGCCTGCTCAGGACTTCTCTCCAACTATCGCTCCGCTTTATACCGGTCCCAACTGGGGAACAGTTGTTGATACCGGTATTACCTGCTCAGGAGGGCCCAACATCAGCATAGTAAGAGATGACGGTACCTATGAAAACGGTTACCAGGCAACCGTAACAGGCGACTCCAGTTCATTTGTTCAGAAAATGGTTTTCCCGTGGTATTGGTTCAGAATAGTCAAAATATGCATTGTTTGGACAAGAACTGCAGCCGGCTCCGTTAACAGGGTTCATGACCTGATCGTCTATGATACTTTAGGAGCCGGAGGTTCACCCGGAAATATTCTCGCCAGGATTACCAGTGTTACATCAAGTAATATCGCAATTTATCCGTTACACACCAGATACAGTTTCACCGTTGATATACCGGTTTATATGAGGTCATGTTATGTTGGAGTTCGTTTAAATAATAACCCGTCCCAGCAGGTGTATTTCTCTTCAGATGAAAACGGTACAAACCAGGGACCGGGATACTGGAGAACTACAACTACTTATCCTGCAGTTTGGGAGGCACTGCCCAATGCAACTTTCCCCAATTGGAAGAATTTTGGGGTAAGACTTGAGGGAGTACTTATGTACGGCCCGCCGGGTGTGCAAACAACTCGCTGCAGAAACGGATTGAATATAATAATACCAAACCTATCTCCCGTTGCTGATTCAGTACTGGTTACAGCGACTTCCGGGTGTAATGTTCTGGATGTCAACGTCAGAATTGACACAGTTACGCATACATGGGATTCTGACCTGAGGATGTATTTAAGGAAGAATAATGTGGGTGTTTTAATAATAAATTGGGTTGGAGGTTCAGGAGATAATTTCATAGGCACAATTCTAAATGACTCTGCAACTATCCCCATAGCTTCCGGTACAGCACCGTTTACCGGTTCGTATATACCCTCAAATCCTCTTACTCCATTTAATACACTTCAGGTAAACGGATACTGGAAATTAGTAATTACGGATACCGCCGGAGGTGATACGGGTGCTTTAAGAGCCTGGTGTGTGGTCGTTACTTATCAATATTGCGGTGGTATTCAACAGACATTGGAAGTGACAAATTATTACAGCCTTGAACAGAATTACCCGAATCCCTTCAACCCTGTAACAAATATTAAGTTTTCAGTCCCTTTTACTGGCAATGTGAAGCTTGTTGTATTTGATGTTTTAGGAAGAGAGACAGCAGTGCTTCTGAATGAACATAGAAATCCGGGTGTTTATAACATAGATTTTGATGCATCGCATCTTTCAAGCGGAATTTATTTTTACAGACTTGAATCAGGTGACTTCGTTCAGACAAAAAAAATGCTCTTGATAAAATAGTGCAGCTGTTTTTTCGGAACCCGATTTTATCGAAGTTGTCTCAAATCCGTTAGGTCAGACATTCATGTCTGACATATTCCTCAATAAAAAGATTACCATGGACAGGCAGGAATGCCTGTCCTACCGGATTTCGAAATTTTGAGACAAACTGTTTTAGTGACCTTTCGTGAAATAATATTTGTTCATCAGGGTTTTTTGAGCCGGTTTGTGATCTTCGTTCTAATTTCTTCGCTCAATCCGGTTGAATATTTCATATCGCTTTCCCTATCTTCAAGTGCTTCGGCAAGAAGGTTCTGCCCGCAGTTGCTGCCTATAAGGTTCTCTTCGGGCTCACCAATGCTGATAATTGCATCATACCCTGCATCTTTGAATTCACTTGCAAGGGCAGGAAGCTTTTCAATAGAATCGTTTTGCGGTAATGATACAATTCCGGTTTTTCCGGCTTTATAAGTCGGATTAAGCGGCGTAAGCTTTATGAGAAAAACAGACGGGTCAAATATTTCAAGAAGCTTCACCGGCTCAATGGGGTATTCATGTGAAAGTGCAAAGCTTAAAGTAATCTTTCTATCACCCTTAATATAGAATTTCTTCCCGTATTCAGCAATCTTTTTGAATGACCACTTCCTGACGGGTATGAGCTCATTTCTTCTTTCTTCATCGGTAGTGTGAATTGAAAACTGAAGCTGGAAATTTCCTGTATTAAACTTTTCGGATTTAATGCGGAGCAAATCTTCAAAGAATCTATCTGTGCCATGCGGAGCAATAGTTGATAACGACGGCATGAATCCTGGCGCATCAAAGTAGAATCCGAATTCGTTTATTACCTCAAGGACATTTCTGTTAAATGCAGGCTCTCCCATTCTTGCAAACTGTATCTTTAGCTGCTTAACCGGGATCTTTCCTTCGGGATAATATTTCGAAATCATTGTATCAATTTGCCAAAATATACCCTCTTTGCTGATCCTGCCGAGGTAATAG
>JAUQWS010000041.1 GCA_030835025.1 Ignavibacteria bacterium
TATCAACCCTTTCACCGAAATAGACCCTTAGCTGGTTCACTATAATGCCCCATTCACGCATAGGCATAGTCCATTTCTCAGATGCATCAAACACTATCAGATACAGTATTTTGAATAGGGAATCATCTGTTGGGAATGAACTCTTGGTTTTTGTGATTTTCCGTATCTGCCTATTGAAATTCTCTATCGCATTGGTCGTATATATTATTCGCCGTATCTCTGGAGGGTATTTGAAAAATGTTGATAAATATTGCCAATTGTCTCTCCAACTCTTGATTGCATATGAATATTTATTGCCCCACTTATTCTCAAATCGGTCAAGAGCAGCCAATCCTGCTTCCTCATTGGCAGCCGTGTAGATCTCTCTCATATCTGCACAGAATGCTTTTCTGTCTTTATAACTGACAAATTTGGTGCTATTCCTGATTTGATGAACAACACATTTTTGAATCTCCGCTTTGGGAAAAGAGGCTTTGATAGCATCCTCGAATCCCTTTAAGCCATCAACAGAACAGATAAGCAGATCCTTTACACCCCGATTTTTTAGATCGGCAAGAACATTCATCCAGAATTTGGATGATTCGGCTTCCCCAATCCATATTCCAAGAATATCCTTTTTCCCTTCAATCGTTACTGCAAATACAACATATGCAGTCTTCTTGACTATCTGCCCATCTTTATTCACGTTGAAAACAATACCATCAAGATAAATGATAGGATACAGTTCGTTCAACGGCCTATTTTGCCATTCTTTCGCAATCGGCAGAATCTTATCAGTTATCCTGGTAACCATTTCAGCCGATACTTCAAGGCCATATATTTTCCTCATATGAGATTCTATGTCCCTGTTACTCAATCCTTGAGAGAATAATGATACGATCATTCCCTCAAGGTCACTTGATATTGTTCTTTGGTGTTTCTTTACAATGATTGGTTCATGTTCACCATCGGTATCACGTGGAATATCAAGTTCTATCTTGCCAAATTGACTCTTTACCGTCTTTTTTGTATGACCATTTCTTGAGTTATCGTTATTTTTATTTGTGTAGTCATATTTTGAATAACCAAGAGTGTTATTCATTTCTTCTTCGAGTGCTTCTTGAAGAACTCCTTTTATCTCGTTAATAAAAGCATCCTGGATGCTTTTACCCGTTTTTAAATTGTTTGCCCGAAGCCATGCCCTTGCTTGTTCTGGTGTAAATAATTCTGCCATTTTCTTTCAACTCCTATAATATTTCTACTACATCATAGAAGTTTCATCAAAATTCGTTACACTCCCTCATGTTTCGGAAACCTGGGTGTTGCTTATCGTGATCTTTGCGAGAGACCTTCAACTTAAGACTCCTTTCGAATCTTTAGTCCAATTTCTGAGTCCAGCAAATGCCTTTATCCATCGCTCCATGCTGTCTCTGCTGTATTTTCCAATAAAGCCGTTCCAGAATCGTCTTATTCTACATTCAATATCGCCAAATAATCTTTCAATAGCGCTTCTGGGTCCAAACGAAACAACTGTATATCTCTTGAAACGAACTACATTAAGAGCCCACGGATACCATGAACCACCATCTATGAATATCCTGGGCAATTTCCCTTTACAGACACTTTTTACTTTCTTAAGGAAAATCTTTGCTTCCAAACCACTTCGTCCAAAAGAAACCCATACTGCGATAACTTTCTCATCGTCAAGATCAACAGCGCCCCAGATGAATATAGTGGTCCCGTTAATCGTTAGCTCTTTTTCATCAACCGCTACCCGCTTTCTTTTCTTTTTCACAGTTGATTGCTCAAATAATTCTCTTCCTTTTTGATACCATTCACGGACTGCTTCGTAGCTTGCACCTGCAAACATACCTGCTTTTTCATAACTCAAACCTGCATAATAGAGAAGCATCCCTAAAGCTCTCTGCTTGTTGCTTTTTCTCTTACGAGAAAAGATTTTTCGTTCTTCTAACCATTTTTCTACTTTTTTTACAAAATTCATATTCTATGAAATATTCACCAACTTTTTCTTTAATTTCATAGTGTATGCTTCCTTAAAAGATAAATTCCTAAGTTGAAGGTCTCTCTTTGCGAAGTGAGAAAAGCCATTGTCTGCTACCAAAAAGCCCTGAAGATTGCGCGGGAGATTGGGGATAAAAGAAACGAAAGCACATGGCTAAACAATCTGGGTATTGTTTTGGAAGATGAGAAAAAATACAAAGAAG
>JAUQWS010000042.1 GCA_030835025.1 Ignavibacteria bacterium
CCCCTTATGTTGAAGTGAATAATATACCGGGGTATCAGCCCGGTTGGAATTCCGATAGACCCGGTATTGGTATTGGGTTTACAAGGCCATCGGAAATACTCTTTGTTGCTTTTATGGATTACAAAGACTGTACCGGAGATACGCATCAATCCGAGATCGGCCTTCCGGGTGGCACACTTCCGCTTGGTGTGGAAATTCAGCAGCTTGCTTATATGTTCAATGTTGCCGGATTTCAGGACATAATATTCACCAGTTACAAAGTCATTAACAAAAGCGCCAGGACCTGGGATAGTACGTATATAACACTTGTTAATGATGGGGATTTGGGCGAACCCTATGATGACGCAATTGGCTGTGACACTATTAAGAATTACGCATATACTTTTAATGCTGATAATCTTGATCCTGTTTACGGTACCGCACCCCCTTCAGTAGCATACAGAATGCTGCAGGGACCTGTCATTTATACAGGCAATGTTAATGATACTGCAAAACTACCCTGTTCAAACCTCATCAGATACAGGATGATCAAGATGACAGGTCATAATAAATTCCTTAACGGAGGCGGCAATTGCGTTATTGACCCCGACAATGCTGTAAGTGCGTACAATTTTATGAGAGGATTAGATGGCTGCGGTGATCCTATTATTAATCCGAATACGGGACAACCCACTACATATATTAACGGTAACGGGTGGGCAGATAGCTCGCCTGGAGATAAAAGGAACATTATGAACAGCGGTCCATTCACAATGAATTCAGGTGATACTCAGCGAGTAGCATATGTTTACGCAGTGGGCAGAGGAAGCAGTAATGTACAGAGTGTATTGTTGGCAGCTGAATTACTGGAACGTGCCAATGAGAAGTATTTTGACTGCTTCAATTTGATAGGTATTGCGCCAATTGTTAATACTGTTCCGGCAAGTTATTCGCTTTCACAAAATTATCCGAATCCGTTCAATCCTGTTACAAATATCAGGTTTGATATTCCATTTAGTGGATTCGTTAAGGTCGCTCTTTATGATGCCATTGGCAGAGTGATTTCTGTATTGGTTAATTCTGAAATGCCGGCAGGTTCATACAAAGTCGACTGGAATGCTTCTAATTATCCGAGCGGCGTATATTTCTACAGGCTAAGTGCAGGTGAATTTAGCGAAACCAAAAAGATGGTTCTTGTAAAATAGTTTTAATTGTGACAAAACTTTTAATAAGATTGTTATGATATTTAAGAGCGCAGCAGCTTCTGTCTTGACGGGTTGGCCTCTTCTGAAGGGCGGGAGAATCAACCACGGTCACTGCAGTAAGAGTTGCTGCGCTTCGTTTTTTTGCCCTCTTATCTAATCTTAAAGCTGCACGTTTATCTTCCTTTCTAAATAGGGATAACAACTGTGGTGGGTTGTTATCCCTATCATATTAATAATCAAATACTTAAAAACCTTAAGATTAGCTATTTCCCTGCATTGACAACACTTTATAATTTTGCTATATTGCAGTAGTTTAGAACTACAGCATTTTTGAAAAAAGAGATATTAATAGAAAGACTCAAGTCACTTGGATTCAAAGAATATGAATCGAAGGTGCTCGTCGTATTGCTTAACGGGAATCCATTGAGTGCATCGGATATTGCTAAAGAGGCTAAGATAATCAGAAATTCGATCTATGATATTCTCAAATCATTTGTTGAAAAAGGGTACTGCAACGAAATAGAAACCAACACGATACTGAATTACCAGATAATCGATCCGGCAGTTATACTTGATAAGATCACGAGTGATTACAAAAAGAGCTTCAACAGAAGAATGGAGAGCCTTACGGAGACTTTCGGAGAATTGCAGTCAATATACAAGGCTGAATCCGCCAAAGTAGAGGTTCCGGATAAAAGTATACAGCTTATCAGAGGATTCAATAAACACAGGGAAGAGAAATATATAGAACTGGTAAGATCCTCCGGAAAAGAAATTCTTGGAATGTACAGCCCCAGGCGTGCAGTAGACGAAACTGTGAGCCAGGACGCAAAAAATTTCATCAAAAAAGGAGGGGTACTTAGATCAATCTATCAGTTAACTAAAGATAAAGATCTTGATGACCAGTTACTGAGGGCATGCGAGCAGTTTGCAAAGACAGGCGAAGAATTAAGATTATCTGATTTCAAGATTCCCAATATGACAGTATTCGATTCTGAGACTGTTTTTCTGAATCTTTCGAATGACAAAAGCATACCAAAACATAAACAAGCAGATTTGATAATTAAGAATCCGGACTATGCGGGACACATGAGGGACTTATTCCTGGGATACTGGGAAAAGTGTATTTTGATCGATGATTACAAGAAAAGAACTAAATAATTATTATCATGGAATTTAAAATCAATTTTTCGTGGAAAGGTATAATCAGCCTTTTCTTTGTATTTCTGCTGCTATTGTTGATTATTTAGTCAAAAAAAACACAGAAATAAACAAAATCGGAGAAATGGGGTTTAGGAACGTACAAGGTTTACAGCTTGCACTGATATTGATAATTTTATTTCTACTGTTAATTTTATAAATTACTGTTAAATTACGGGGAAGTGGGTGAAATTGTATTGATCGAGGTACTGCTGTTCACCCGCATAACAGAATTTCATATGAGGTTAAAATGAGCATATCATACACAAAAATATTAAAGATATTTGTGCTTGCCGCATTGATTGCTTTTGACAGCAGCCTCATTGCTCAGTCAGGTTGGTATCCTTTGCAATCCGGTACTGTTAATGTCCTCAACGCAATTTCTTTTGTAAATGTCAGTACCGGTTACATGGCCGGTAACGGATTAGTTCTCAAAACAACTAACGGCGGAATTAATTGGCTGGTAATTACCAATAATTTCGGCGGGACTTCAATACATTTTGTTGACCAGAACATCGGTTATGTTTGTGATGGGACAATTTACAAGACAACAAATGGCGGAGTTAATTGGCAGAACTTAAACCAGAACACACTGATAGCCCTTTATTTTGTTGATGCTAATACCGGATATGCAGTCGGATATAACAGCAAGATTGTAAAAACAACAAATGGCGGATCGACCTGGGAAGACCAGATCGTTAGCGTATTCAGCAATAAATTCAACTCTGTCTGTTTCAGGGGTTCATTAATTGGCTACATTGCGGGCGGCAAGATGATCGATCCTTATACAGGGGTAATGTATAAAACTGTCAATGGAGGTATCTCCTGGTATTCTGTAGCTCCTTCATCTGCAGATATTGATTTCAGAAGCCTGGCATTTCCTTCGCGTGATACAGGGTACGTTGTAGGCGGATACGAATTCGGTTCTTCCGGAGTTATTTACAAATCAATTAATGCCGGAGAAACCTGGATACAGCAGGGAATTGTAAATAAGGACCTGAACTCAACACACTTCTGGAATTCCGTTCTTGGTTATGCTGTCGGTGAAGACGGGATGATAATTAAGACAACCAATGGTGGTGCAATTTGGTATTCGCAGGTTTCAAGTAGCGATAAAGAATTAAAGGCAGTTCATTTTCTTAAAAGCGATATAGGGTTTACCTCAGGTGTTTCAGGCTCGGTACAGAAGACCATCAACGGCGGAGTGACAGGACCTCCTTTTGCGGTTGCCGGTAAAGTAACTTTCCCCAACGGAAATCCGGTCACGGCAGGAATAGTA
Organism: Ignavibacteria bacterium; assembly: GCA_030835025.1. Classification (GTDB taxonomy): domain Bacteria; phylum Bacteroidota; class Ignavibacteria; order Tepidaquicellales; family OLB5; genus OLB5. The sequence continues at coordinate 3,664 of JAUQWS010000042.1, forward strand.
AAAGCTCTTAAGTATAATCCCGCAACCAATTCCGTTATGGTGCTTGATTCTTCTCCGCTTGATGCCAATGGTGATTATATTATGAGGAACCTTCCGGTTGACAGCGTTGATATTATGGTTTACCCTAACGATGAAGATGAAGAGACTCCGCCTCCGCCCCCAAGGTTCGTACCGACTTATCATACGAATACCGGCGTGGGTACAATTACGTGGATCGAATCAAGGACATTGTACACCAGCACAAATCTTTTTGATATTAACATCAAAGTTTTCCCGATCACCGGAACAGGTGGAAACGGAACGATCAGCGGTGGTGTTTATATTGCTCCTCCCGAAACAGGAGCACTGCAAAGTGCAATAGTATACGCAATGTACGGCAATGAATTTAAAGGATACAGTATTTCAAGAGCCGGAGGACCCTATGACGTTAATAATATTCCAACGAATACTTCGTATCGTATGATTTGCGACAGAATGGGTTACTGGGGAGCAGAACGTAATGTTATGCTGGGTACAGTTAACCTTGATACAATTAATTTCTATATGACCGGGGTTGGAGTAATTGGTATTGAACCTAATGGCAACAGTATTCCCGAAGCTTTCAGTCTTGGCCAGAATTACCCTAATCCATTTAATCCTTCAACAATCATAAGCGTTGATATACCAAAAACGACTATGGTTAAGCTATCAGTCTATGATATGCTTGGCAAAGAAATTGAAGTTCTTGTTAATACAGAACTTAAGGCTGGAAAATATAAAGCTTCATGGAATGCATCAAATTACTCAAGCGGAATTTACTTCTATAGAATTCAAACTTCAGAGTTTACCGATACCAGAAAGATGATATTGGTAAAATGATCAGCGGCAGTTGCCGTGCTGTTATGTTTTTTTGCTGTTTTTTTCTCCTCCTTTAGAAAAGGCTGACATTCTCGTACCTCCGTAGGATGACAGCCTTTTGTCTTAAAAATAACCGTCAAAACAATGATCGAACACAAAAATATCAAAATCTATTTCGGGCCCAAAGAACTGAACCAGCCTGATGACCTGGAGAAGGTAATAATTGACTTCATAGATGGTGCAAAGGAAGAGCTGAATATTGCTGTTCAGGAACTTGATAATGAGAATATCGCAAAGGCTATTATCAGGGCAAGACAAAGAAAGGTTTTTGTGAGACTGGTTCTTGAATATGGTTACCTGACTGTTACTGAAGCACTTGCCGACCCATGGGCTGTTTTAACAGGCTCTGAAGGAAATGAAATTAACCGAAGAATATACAATGCCATGCTTCGTGCACAGGTGGATGTGAGAACAGATATAAACCCCGCTATATTTCATCAGAAGTTTGTCATCCGCGACCCTGATAAGCCCGAAGCGGCAGTCCTAACAGGTTCTGCTAACTTTACAGATACGGACTGCCACAAAAACCTTAATCATGTTCTGGTACTCAAAAGCAAGAGAGCTGCAGATATTTACGGATATGAATTCAAGGAACTGATAGAAGGCAATTTCGGGCTTTACCGCTCCAGAAGCTATCCTGCACCAAAGGATTTTGAGATCTCGGACGTTAGAGTCAGGATTCTTTTTGCGCCTGATCATTCCCCCGAAATGGAGATCATGAAGCAAATGCTGAAATCAAAACAAAGGATAGATTTTGCGATATTCACCTTTGCACAATCAAGCGGCATTGATGACGCTATGGTTGCACTTCAGCGTTCCGGTATAAATATCCGCGGTTTGTTTGATAAAGGCCAGGGTAACCAGGATTGGGCTAGTACCAGAGTTCTGAAATCAGGAAATGCAAAAGTGTTCATTGCATCCAAAAATGCGAACCTGAGAAAGTTACATCATAAACTTATGGTTATTGATAAGGAAACAATTATTGCAGGCAGCTTCAATTATACGGACCCTGCAAATTCTTTGAACGACGAAAATATCATTGTCATAGGAGATTCGGAGGAAACAAAAGCAGAATCCATTACTGCACAGAAGAAACTGGGAGAAGGAACCTTTAATATGATAGATAAAATGATAAATGACTTCGGAGTAGAAGTAGTTTGAGCTCCGGCCCGGTCATTTCGGTGTCCTTTCAAAGTACATTTTGACTTATTTTTTTGAAATCATATTTGTTTAACTGCTGCCTACTAACAAACAATACTAATTAATTAATCAGAATTCTGAATTTGAGAGAATGTCCGATAGATCAGATAAATACCTGCAATTGCTTGAAGAGTGGATAAAGTATTTCGGTTTTGAAAAGGTGAATGTACATGCGGATTCCGGGGCTGACCGGGTATTTAAAAGAAGCCGCGTTGAGGTAACTAAATTCGGAAAAGTAGATTGTTACGTTTGTGTAAAGTACATGCCTGAGGGTGCGACGGGGCAGGAACTGCGGGCTTTCAGTGAAAAAATGTACTCTCTGGCTAATCGCCACAGAACAGGAGCTCCCCTTGGATTTGGTGCTATGATGGTTGTATATCCTTTGATAGTAACGGAGAATATTTCTGCCGAGCTGGCCGGATTCCTAAATCAATACTGCCCGAAGCATTTTGCAGCTGCTGAATTTCCATCGGCTCTCGACCTATCTACAGGTTACGTTTATTACTACCCCAATACTCCGGTTTGGGGTTATGCGTATTATGCTACATACAGGCGTGAATCTTTCAGTTTTTTTTCTCCTAAATCATGGGAACAGGTATCTGCCCAATCCGGCAAAGCCTCAACTTGAAATGTCTCGGTTTTACCAATAGTTTATTCGTTATAGACATTCAATTTTAATTTCATTTCATCTTCTGAGCCCTTTGTTTATCTTTGCGAAATAATTATTCAATGGAAATACAATGTTAACTGAAAAAGTCCGGAAGGACATGCAGGATGCAAAGAGGAATAAAGAAACATTGAAAGCAAATCTGCTTTCAACTCTTTATGCAGAGATGTTCACTCAGTCAAAAAGCGGCAAGGAATTCAAAGAGGAAGATGAGCTTAAAATAGTTCGTAAATTCATCAAAAATGCTGATGAAACCCTGGGATTTGATATTTCATCTGAAGCAAAAGAAAAACTTACCGAAGAAAAGAAGATTCTCAGCGCTTACCTTCCAAGCCAGCTTGGGACTGAAGAAATTGATAAGATCGTCGGAGAAATGGTCGCGCAGGGAAAAACGATCAAAGATATCATGCCTTTTTTCAAAGAAAACTACTCAGGAAGGTATGATGGCAGGGCAGTAAGCGAAGCCGTCAAAAAAATATCATAGCATGAGACTCTTAAGTATTCTGTTATTATGTATATTGCTGCTGGAGGGTGCACTTTTTGGGCAGGAATACGAGATATTGTTTACACAGGGTGAAGAGCTTTTCCGTGACGGCAAATTTGCAGAAGCTTATTTCAATTATACGAAATACATCGAAAATAATCCCGACAGCGTAAAAGGATACATTTCAAGGGGAAATACTTCTATCTTCCTTAAGCAGATCAAAGATGCGATCTATGACTTTGATAAGGCAATAAAGCTTGATCCGAAGAACTTCAGGGCATATTCAGGCAGGGGGACAGCTTATACATACCTGCAGAATCCTGAAGAGGCTTTTAAAAGCTTCAATAAAGCGCTTGAACTTAATCCAAATGATGTTGTCTCAATGAATTCAGTTTCAGTTCTCTATTATGCTGAAGGTAAAACGACCGAGGCTTTGGAGATTCTTAACAAAGCTGCAAAAATCGACCCGGAAAATGTTGAGGTTTACCGAAACCGCGGTTCGATGAACTTATTCCTGGGTGACACCTTGAATGCTCTAAAAGACCTTAATAAGGCCGTTGAGCTTGGTCCGAACCGTGTTGATGTATATAATACACGCGGGGCGATACTGAGAGAAATGCAGCGCTACGAGGAAGCGATCGCAGATTTCGGCAAAGCTATTGAACTTGACCCCGAAAATGCGGAGGCTTATTGCAGGATGGGTATTTCATACATTTATATGGAGAGGTATGACGACGCAATTGCAAACATTGAAAGGGGTCTAAAACTCAATCCGCAGCTTGAGCCAATGATGGCAAAGTATCTTGAGGAAGCAAAAGAAAAGAAGAGAAACAATAAGGAATAATTCCTAATTACAGTGTGTTTGAAATGGAAATAATATATTTAATTATCGGAGTATTGGTAGGGGTATTGCTCGGTTTCTTCATCGGGAAGAGCAAGCTCTCTGCATTATCTTCAAAACTGGAAGAGAAAGATAAGACAATTCTGGAAAAGGATAGTTCGATCGAAGAAGCAAGAAGTGAAACAGCGGCTGAAAGAGAAAAAGTGCTTCATCTTAGCTCTGAGCTTTCTGCCCGCAAGAGTGATTATGTTAATCTTGAGCAAAAACTCAAAGAGCAGAAGGGTGATCTTGAGAACCTGCAGAATAAGTTCTCTGCGGAATTTGAAAACCTGGCGGGCAAAATACTTGATGATAAAAGCAGAAAGTTCACTGAGCAAAACCAGGAGAATCTTGACAAGATATTAAGTCCACTGAAAGAAAAGATCTCGGATTTCGAAAAGAAAGTGAACGATGTATATCACAGTGAAACGCGTGAAAGAGCAGCTCTAGCTGAACAATTGAGGAATCTGCACGAACTGAATAAACAAATGACCGAAGAGGCAAATAACCTGACCCGTGCCCTTAAAGGTGATACAAAAACTCAGGGGTCATGGGGTGAGTTTATTCTTGAAAGTATCCTCGAAAAATCAGGGCTGGAAAAAGGCAGGGAGTTTCAAATACAGGAAACTATAAAGAGTGAAGACGGTTCAATGCTGAGGCCCGATGTGATTATCAATTTGCCCGAAGATAAAAGCATGATCGTTGATTCAAAAGTATCCCTTACCGCATACGAAGCATATTGTTCTTCAGATGATAATGAAACCAGAAAGAAGGCGCTGGATGAGCATATTTCTTCCATAAGAAGACATATAAAAGAACTGAGCCCAAAGGATTATCAGAACCTTTACGGTCTGCATAGCCTTGATTTCGTGCTTATGTTCATACCTATTGAACCCGCATTTGCGCTTGCTGTTCAGAACGACCAGTCATTGTTTTACGATGCATTCGGGAAGAATATTGTAATTGTGAGTCCTTCAACTTTGCTTGCAACACTCAGGACGATCTCCAGCATCTGGAAACAGGAGAAGCAAACTAAGAATGCACTTGAAATTGCTAAAAAAGGAGGTGAATTATACGATAAGCTTTCCGCATTTGTAGATGATTTGATCGAAGTTGGAACCAGAATGAGAAAGGCAAACGAAAGTTACGAAAGTGCAATGAAGAAACTATCAGAAGGAAGGGGCAACATAATCAGCCGGGCAGAAAATCTGAAGGAAATGGGTGCCAAAGCTTCTAAATCAATAGACCAGCGCATTGTGGATAGGTCAGATGATGAAGACCAGTCAGAACTGAAATTAATTCAATAATCAAAAGTTACTTACATCCCTTCCAAACACAAAGGTTTTAAACCAGTCAAAAAGAACCAGAACCTTGTTCTTTAGACTAACGAGCTTTGTGAGGTAAACACTCCTCCAGAATAACCAGGTAACAAAACCGCTCCCTTTGTACTGTTTCATATTTGCCAGAGCTTTATGCCCGCCGATGTATGCAAGCATTCCAAGATCCTTGTACTTAAATGGTTTCGGCTCTTTTCCGCGGGCAATTCTGTTGAGCAATCTCCCCACGTATTTTCCCTGGCTTTGTGCGGTTTGAGCGGTCACAGGAAAAGGCTCATCAGGTATTTCGGCACAATCTCCAATTGCATAAATTGAATCTTCGCCCGCTACCCTAAGGAAATGATCAATCACCAGTTTATGCCTGATATCTTTTGGCAGGTCACCATCACGTATCAGTCTGCTTGCCGTATTGCCGGTCGCCCAAACAAGGAGTCCGTAAGTAAAATGCCCTCCGTCATTTACATGAATCTCTTTTTCAGTTACTTTTGTTACAAATGATCTCGTTTTCACATTAATTTTCTGGCGTTTGAAGATCTTTAGTGTGTATTCACTGAGTTTTTCATCAAATGAATTCAGCAGCTTGTCGCCAGCTTCTATAAGTATAACTTCTATATCATAATCCAGTCCGGGGTATTTTTTTTCAACGTCTTCTTCGATGAAGTCATGAAGCTCTGCTGCAAACTCTACTCCGGTCGGACCTCCCCCGCAAACAACAAAGCGCATAAAACTTTTCTTCTCATCTTCGCTTATTCCGGGAAGTGATGCATTTTCGAAGCAATCTATGACTTTGGTTCTTATTTTTCTGGCATCTGCAGCTTCCTTTAAAAAGTAAGCATATTTTTCAACACCCTCGATTCCGTAAGTATTTGTTATCTCTCCAACAGAGATGACAAGTATATCGAAATCCAGAAGAAACTCTTTACCTGTATCTGCATCTGAACAGGTTAACTTTTTGTTTGTTCTGTCAATTCGGGTGCAAAATGCCTGGATGAACTTTGCTTTACGAACATTCCTGATTGGTTCAATTATGCTCCTGAATTCAATTGTGCCCACAGTTGTGCTCGGCAAGAGGGGAGTGAAGAGGAAATGATTCCTGGGGCTTACTACGGTTACACTATAAATATCATAATTCAGCTCTTTGAGGCAGCTGAACGCTCCAAATCCTGTTCCCAGTACAACTACTTTCTTTCTCATCCGTTTAAACCTTTCGATTAGTGTGACAAAAATAATAAATTAAAAGTTATATTTGAAAAACATTTTTTGGTATTTCCAACTTTTTAAACAGGATCAAATGAAGTCATTCAGAAAAGAGCTATGGTTTAACACTAAAAGCAGAAGAGACTACATTAACATCACTTCCGAGATAGAGAAAGCAATTAAAGAAAGCGAAATCAAAGAAGGTATTCTTTTATGCAATGCAATGCACATAACTTCAAGCGTTTTTATTAATGATGATGAAAAAGGCCTGCATAATGATTTTGAAAATTGGCTTGAGGGACTGGCTCCCGAAAAACCGTACGATAAGTACAGGCATAATAATACCGGTGAGGATAACGCTGATGCTCATCTGAAAAGAAGCATAATGGGAAGAGAAGTTGTTGTTGCCGTAACTGGCGGGAAACTGGATTTCGGACCCTGGGAACAGATTTTCTACGGAGAATTTGACGGCAAAAGAAGAAAAAGAGTATTGGTAAAAATTATCGGAGAGTGAACTATTTCCGGGTCTTATACACTGCCTGTTCAAAAGTAATTACATATTTAACACCTTTGCCGGGAGAAGTAATTACTTCAAGCTCGCCATTCATTTGCTTGCTCAACAGGTTCACCAGTTGTATGCCAAGCGTATCAGAGCTCCTGAGCTTCTCACCGCTTGCGGTGCCAATCCCGTCATCGCTGACTGTAAGTTCATATTTGTTTCCCGGCTTATTTTCGAGTGAAATAGAAATTTCGCCTTTCCGGTTATCGGGGAAGGCGTATTTGATTGAGTTTGAAACAAGCTCGTTGATTATGAGCCCGCATGGAATTGCAGTATCAATATTAAAATTTATGTGCTCTACGCTTATGTTAAACCTCACGTTTCTTAGCTTAAAGCCATATGAGGTATGAAAATTCTCAGCCAGGTTCCTGACGTATTCGGCAAAATCAATGTTTTCATAATCGCCGGTACTGTAAAGCTTTGTATGAACTATAGACATTGATTGAATTCGGCTGCCGGTCTCTTTCATTATTTGCAGCATATCTTCATCTTTAAGATATCTTGTCTGAAGCTTTATCAGGCTTGACATAACCTGAAGGTTATTTTTTACCCGGTGATGGATCTCTTTCAAAAGCACTTCTTTATCTTTTAAAGATCTTGTCACTTCGGTGTACAGGTATGAATTCTCCAGTGCAATAGCTGCCTGTGATGCAACTGCCTCTAGAAGATCCGACTGCTGTTTATTGAAACTGCGCTCTTTCCTGAATTCCTGTATTGTTATTACACCAAGCACTTTGTCTCCGGCAAGGATCGGCGAAGAAATCAATGATTTGCTTTCTATTGTGTCAGGCGGAATACCCAGTTTCTTCAGACTAACTGCAATATTTGAGTTCAGAAGAAGGGGCTTTCTGGAAGTTATTACGTGTTCCGTAAGTTCATTTCCAAAAGTTCGTCCTGCATTGATTATTCTGGAACCTTCTCTGGAGTAAAAAGGAAAAGAAATAAAGTCTTTCTCCTCATCATACAGCGCTACATAAATACTATCTGTATTGAAAAGTTCGCTCAGCAATACTCCAATATCCTCTGCGATTTCGGCCGGTTCTGCCAGCTTGCTTAGTGACCTTCCGAAATGATAAAGCCCTGAGATCTCTTTGTTTCTCTTGATCAGCTCTTCTTCAAAAAGCTTCTTCTCGGTAATATCAGTTATGAAACCCTCCGTGGCAAAGAGTTCACCGCTTTCATCGTAAACACCCCTTCCTTGTTCCCAAACCCACTTCAGTTCGCCGTTTCTTGTATTGATCCTGTAGTTTATCTGGTAGGGCCTTTTTTCATCCAACGCACCGGAGATTATCTCTTTGGCATTTAACCTGTCTTCTTCGTTTATCATCATAGAATAGTATAATACCCTGTTAGAAACAAGTTCATCAGGCTTATACCCCGTTAAGTCGAAAACACCATCGCTAATATACTGGATAGACCATGTGTTATCTTCTTTTATGACTCTGTATACATACCCGGGGAGGTTGCTGATGAGAGTTGTCAGGAATCTCTGGCTTTCGGCAAAGTCTTTTTCTTTTTTCTTTCTGAAATCTATCTCAAGAGAAATTGTAACAAGGCTAGAAACCGCAGCAGTGAAATCCATTTCTTCGCGATTCCATTCCCTGGTTTTATGCTGAACTTCGCTGCAGATTATTCCGATGGTCTCTTCTTTGAAGTGGATTGGAATATCCATCATAGAAAAGACGCCTCTGGGTTTCAAATAACTTTCAGAAAGTTCGCAGGTTTGTTTATCATTCAATGCGTCGCCGGCTGTTACGAAGAGCTGAGATTCTATTGCTTTGAAGTATTCAGGAAAGTCTTTTACAAATAAGGGTTCTTCTGCGGTAAATTCACCGGTTTTTTTTAAGTAGAGGTAGTCGCAATAAATGGATGAACGGTCATCACTATAGAACCATATCGATACACGATCAATATCAAGGACTTCTGCAACAACGCTTAATACCTTCTTAAGGAATTCGTGAAGGTTGGTTTTATCAAGCTTCTTAAGTTCCAACAGAACGGAGTGATAATCATTCTGATGATCCTGGGAAGGACCCGTTCCGGAATCAGTCCCGGTATTTCGGATCTTACTGTATTCCATTATGATTCACGCATATAAAAAAGAAGAGTGTTATTTCAAAATAACACTCTTCGGTCTAAAAGTAAACTGTATTTTCAGTGATTTTACTTGGATAAAACCATCTTTTTTGTTTCAGTGAAATTGCCCGCAACAAGCTTATAGAAATAAACTCCGCTGGAGCTCCCTGAGGCATTCCAATTGACTATATACGAACCTGTTCCACGGTATTCATTAACAAGTGTTGCAACTTCACGGCCCATAATGTCATAAATTTTCACACTGACATTGGAGCTTTGAGGAATTGAAAACTCGATTGTAGTACTTGGGTTAAACGGGTTCGGATAATTCTGCGAAAGAGAATAAGTTCTTGGTGTCAAAATATCGTTCATATCGATTGATGCCGTAATGTTGGGGTTATCCTCTTCATCAATGATCAGATCAATAACACCATCAGAACTGTAATTCAAAGAAGTATAAACATCAGAAGTGATAACATTGGATATTCTCAGAATTATTATCCTTGCCTTAAAATAAACCATTTGCAGCAAAGCGCCGAATCTGTTACCCTGCGCAAGTTTCTCGCTGGCACTCTGAAGCCTTGAAATCAGGAAATTTCCCTGGTTCGGCGGAATATCTTCATCGGCGATGAGATCTATCACGCCGTCAATCAGATTACCGATACTTTCACTGGCTGTATTGCCTTCGGTTTTGAAACTTGAGTAGGCTGAAGGATCACTCCAACCCGAAGGACCGCACGCGTAAACCCGCCAGTAATAGACAGTGCTGGCGTCAGTTTCTTCCAGCGGGACTTCGAAATGTGAATTTGGAGCGTTACACTCCGCTTCAAATTTATCCGGACTATTTGGATCAGTTGTTATTTCTACCCTATAGCAAGAGGCACCCTGAACATCCTGCCAGTCAAGCTGGACCGGCAATAAAACTACATCTACTTCTTTAGGGGGCTCCACCAAAACGGGAGAACTAAGCTGAGCATATGCGGCAGCAGCCGCAATGAAAAATACCGGAAGAAAAAGTAGGATTTTTTTCATGCTGTTTTAGTTTAATTATTCCCCACTGCATACGAAATATAATGATTAATGTAGAAAAAACAAGCGTAATAAGTAATTAGTCTTTAATCGAAAATCGTGATTTTGAGCTATTTTTCGGGGACGTAACCTTCCGGCATTCTGTACTCATCCGAGAAAAAGTACTCGTCAGCTTTCTGTTCAAATACCTGGTCTGCCATGGGACTTGTCAAGTCAAGCCTGTATTCATTCACAACCATTTTAAAATGCTCAAGGAATTCTTTCCATGCCTGCTTGGAAACATTCTCATAAATTCTCTGTCCCAGCTCATTTGGCATTGGAGGTGAATCAAGTCCCGGTAATTCAACACCAAGCTTGATGCATTTTACGATTCTTTCAGCCATATCTTTATCCTAATAAATGTTGTTTCTAAACAATATGCCAAAACGGAGCATCATAATATATGTAAAAAAAATAATACTAATACTAATCTAATTATTTACGAAATTTGCACACATGAAG
>JAUQWS010000043.1 GCA_030835025.1 Ignavibacteria bacterium
TCCGGTACAAGCCTCATCTTATTATCCCCTCTATATTTTTAGATGGGATAATATCCTTATTATATTTTATGGGCGATTGTCAATGGCTGAATATGATCTTTTGTTCGGAAGTCAGGGTATTCGGAAGTACTGTTTTCTACCAAACCGTTAAATAGACTTGTGTATTATTAGGCCTACTATTGCTCCGATAGTGTAGCAGGCCAATCATTCTGGCCTTTCAAGTTTTAAGCGCCAACAGGTGCTGAAATAAAGACAGCCAGTGACTCGGGTTCAAATCCCGATCGGAGCATTTTGCGATTAGTTCAAATCCGATTACTTTCGCCCCGCGATATGAGGCATTTTAATATCGTACAACAATACGGATAAGTGATCGGACATGATAGATATACATCATTATAGCGAAAAACTTGAAAGCCTCAAGATTCACATAAATAAATCAACGAAAATTACAAAAAGAAACAAGATTTTTTTACTAAAATTTTCGGCTGATTGCAACAGCGGGTGGGGTCAAAAAAAATTGACTCATGCCAGGATACTCAAACTGTTATCGAATATTAATACGATATCCGAAATGGTTGAGACGGACTGGGACAAGATCACAAAAGACGATATCAGAGATATTCTGGATAGAATAGATTGTGATCCAAAGAAAGGGGATTGGGCCAAACATGATTATAGAATCGTATTAAGGAAATTTATGGCATGGTTGAGAAATGAATATGGTTATCCCGATGGTTATCCACAAAAAGAAGAACTGACCAGACTATTGCCTATCCTCAAATACCCAAGTGAAGTTAATAAAATTAGGGTAAAGCAGCCAGAAAAATTGAAATCTGGTGAGGATATTCCTACAGATGATGAAATGAGATTTCTCAGCAACGCATCAATAAATCCCAGAGATAAGGCCTTTTTCGAAATGGCTAAAGAAGTCGGCATCAGGATCGGCGGAATAGGTTCTCGTCAGATTAAGCATGTTAGTTTTGATGAGCTTGGCGCTAAAGTTACAGTATATGATAAAACCATGAGAGGCGAACCTGTGAGGTTTATTTCTTCTGCTTCGTATTTGCATATCTGGCTTGACAACCATCCCTTCAAGAACAACCCAGAGGCACCTTTGTGGATCGATCTTGAGAAAACTGCACATGGACCATTTCCTCTCGACTACCACGGTTTTAGAGCAATGATCAAGAGGACAGTGGAAAGACATAATAAAAGATCGGATAATTTAGGCCTTCCCAAAATAACCAAGCGAATCCACACCCATTTATTCCGTTACCACGCCCAGACCAGAGATGAGCTTGACGGAGTTCCCAGGTCTATTATGTGCAAGCAGCGGGGCTGGAAAACAGACTCAAAGCAACCGGAGAGGTATGCAAGGATCGTGACCAAGGACGTGGATTCCTACTACGCCAAGAAGTTCGGCATAAGTGGCGGCGAAATAAAAGAGCAGCCAAAACCAGGCAGATGTCCAAGATGTAAAGAAGTGAATGCCCCAGGGATGGGCTACTGCTTCAAATGCGGAATGCCGTTGTCCTCAAAGGCTGAGAACGTTGAACAGCAGGTTCAGAAGATGATAGAAGAAATGCTCATGGATCCTGAGATCCATGCAAAGTTAAGAGATAAACTGGCAGCAAATGTTGGTATGGAAACAAAAACATGAACTGCAAATACCTGGAATCCATCAATAAAGTATTTTAGAGTAACCCTCTTCGTCCCCTGTAAGGTGAACAATGTTCCCATACAGAAACATCATCAAAACAGAGACAATTCCTGCAAAGGAGTTGTCTGAAGAGCTGCCTGACATTGCAGGACAAAAGGCCATATTCGATCATGTGAGGGGATGAGCTTGAAGACTCCCGATCTTTTTACTGTTCAGATTACCTCAGTATCCCACGGCTATGTTATCAGGACAACGAAAGGCGAGGCCTTTGCATATGAAACAAAAGAGGCACTTTTAGACGCATTCACGAATATGTTCGGCATCCAATCTCCGGTTTCTTCCAGAGTATTGCCTTATGAAGAAGCCAGAGTGAAAATTCTTGAGTACCTCGAAAAATCCTGGGACAGAAAGGTTACAGTGTCTGAACTTGCAAAGGATCTTAAGCTGGATATTGTAACGATAGCTGTAATATTGCGTGACCTCAGGGCTAAAGAGTCGATAGAAGTCCCTGGATCATCTACCAAAAAGGAGCAGCATTTTTTAAAGCCAGAAGTTAAAGATAAAGAGATGGATACCTTCAAAGAACCTGAGCCCTTCTCACTGAAAAACCATCAAAAGCATAATATTGGTAGTTCATTCTGGTATCTCGATGGAGATAAAATTGCCGTAAAGAGAAAAGGCTGTCCAGAGGTCGTTTATATAAAAGATGCAGACGTGGGCAGTCTGAGAGCGAAGAACAAGGATGAGTTTTATCAGTATACCGGGGCGATAGAAAAAGTTAAGCAGGATATTCTATGGGGATATCTCGAAGACCTGAGGGATGATTCCCTGGGATGTTTCAGGAAACTGAAAATTGATACAAGGGCTGATGGCAAGCTTGATTCCCTGCTGGAAGATGATGTTTAGATCGTGGTAAGGGATAAACATGCACCAGATCACTGAGATCCCTGCATGGGATGCCAGAGGACAACCTGCGGTCCTGACAACAAAATACACATCGATAAAGGTGCTTGAGGAGAATGAGCGGTTGAGGATATCGTCGAATTATCCAACCGGGAACAATGTAAACCTCTATCTGTCGATCAGTGCACTCGATGATCTGTTCAGGAAGCTTCCGAACAAGTTCCGGTCATCATCGATCGAGGGACTTGTCCCTACAAAGAGGAAACTACTCATTGCATTTTTGATCGCAGACAAGCGTTATTCCTGCTGTTTGCTGCGAAAAGGCGGTTATACCCATCTTCTTAAGCCCGAACATTCTTTGCACGGTAAGTGTCTATCCTCAAAAAACTGTAGGTAGATATGGCTTCGGTTGGTAAGCGGCAGGAAAAGCAGGCAAGAGAGACCATGAAGCTTCGCGAGAAGGATTCAAAGAAGCAGGATAAGGAACGAGAATATTACAGAAAGCTCCAGGAAGATGGGGTACTTTTTTCCGAAAAGCTGTTCACCATGCGCGGGAAACCGATGAAGTTTGAGGATTTCCCGTATGTGAGGCAGGTATTTCAAGACAATGCCAGGATAGTTGTGCTCCTATGGGCAAGGAGTATGACCAAGACCACGACTATCGCCAGTATTCTCACACATAAGCTCATCACCAATGCCTATTCAGGAGCCATGGTCGCTGCGCCTCGAGATAAACAGGCATGGCGCGTGACGAAAGAGCATATCCGTCCCAGGTTCACTGAAAGCAAGGATAAGATGCTTCTGCCTTTAATTTCTCAAGGTAAAAACACAGAGTCAGAGATCGATATTGCCAATGGCTCAAAGTATCTTGCAAGCGGTGCCTGGGTTACAGGCAACAGTTTGAGAGGTCCTCACGTTAATTATGGATTTGCAGATGAGATGCAGGACTGGACGAGAGAAGCATTTGAGGTATTCAAGGAGGTCGTGAACCTGCCGCCTGCCCAGATATTCTGTGCAGGGACGCCGAAGGATAAGGGTTCATTCTTTGAAGAACTCTGGTTCTCAAGTGATAAGAAGGAGTGGAATGGGAAGGAATGGATACCTACAAATCCTGATGCTGATCCTCAGATAAGCGGGTACCATATCACCCAGGAGTTCTCAAGCTTTGTTGCGCCTGAGCAACTTGAGTATAAACGCAAGAACATGACCCCAAGGATGTTCACAAATGAAGTCCTGGCGCAGTTCTTTGCTGCAGGCGGATCAAAGCCAGTTACCACAGAAACATTGCTACAGATACTCGTGCGAAGTCCCGGGGAGATCAATAATTCTGTGTTCGAGGAGAAGGTGATCGGTGTTGACTGGGGTGATGAGACCCGCTGGGTCCTGGTTGGCAGGACTGCGAAGAACAAATTCTATGTCATTGATACCGGTGTATTTGATGACATAGATACCATGCAGCATGTCGAGAAGCTGAAGCTGATAATCTCACGGGAAAATCCGAAATGGATAATATGTGATGCTGGATATGGCAAGACCAAGAACCAGATATTGATGAGGCATTATCCAGGCAGGGTGTGGAGTGCGTTTACAAATTCGGGTTCAAACATTCCGATCTGGAACACGATCAATGAGATAAATGGTCTTCCGCTTCCAGAGGATGACTGGCAGTATCATGTGAGTGTAAACCACACTGCCATGTGCGAGAATACTGAGGCGATCATAAACAGGCGAAATCTTGGGATATATTATTTTCCGGACCAGGCCGCCAGAACCGATGTGTTTATCTTTGAGATCTCGCAGGCTGATGCTGAGGAGGTTTCCACGTCAACCGGCAAACAGCGAAGGTTCTCGATCACATCCGCACATGGATATGCAGCCCTGTCCTATGCACTTCTTCCTTATGCGTTCGTGCAGGACTACGCTGAGGCAGGGTATAATCAGAATGTGATGACAAGAGCGCCAAGATTTGCAAGGAGAAGGTTCGCGTGAGGAAAGTGATTCATGGATCGATGTGCAATGATTAGTAATGTTTTAATCGAATAGGGCTAATGTGCAAAGGAAGCGAAAGAGCATCATATGAATAAAATAACATACCGGAAATTCGAAAAAGAGGGATATCACATTCTATGGCGACTATAATTATTTCAGACCTCCATAATAGAGTTGATTGGGTGGAATCTGCTCTCTCATCCCCACTACTGAAACCATATGACAACGTGATCTTTCTTGGAGATTATTTTGATGATTTTAACGACTCACCAGAGGATGTCACGAATTCTGCAAAATGGCTAAAACAATCTTTATCAAGACCAAATAGAATCCACCTGTGCGGGACTCATGATATCTGGTATAGGTTTCAAGAGAATCAATATATCCAAGCAAGCGGAAATACAAAAGAGAAATCAGATGCAATAAACCATATTATTACTGAAAAAGATTGGGAATTATTAAAACTTTTTCATTATGAACAGGGTTTTTTATTTACGCATGCCGGAGTACATTCTTATCTTATCAATAAATATGCTTTAGCAAATAAATTAATCATGCAGGGAGAAATAATTAACCAAATAATAAAGCCTGCAACCGAAAAGGCATTGATAGATGTCAGTAACAATAAACCAAATGAGTGGTTAGATGCTGGATTTGACAGAGGAGGGATGCTGGTGGTCGGAGGAATTACATGGCTGGATTGGAATGATGAATTTGAACCCGTACCTGAATTGAATCAGATAGTTGGTCATACGCAGCTGAAATATCCAGGAGAGAAAAGTACACAAAATAGCAAGAACTATTGCCTGGATACAAAGAACAAACATATAGGAATACTTGAGAATGGTATATTTAAATATCTAGAAATTGAGAGGCTGATGCAAAAAGACCAAAACAAAGATGGAACTTATGGACGGTTTTGACAGGGAAAGCGCAAGCAACATCGGCTAAAGAGAAACATTCAATAAAACTCCAAAATCGTCTTCTGGAATGGGTCTTCTACAGCATTGGTCAGCACCTTGAAGTTGTTTCTTATTCTCGCCATCAAATTCGACCTGAATTCCATATTTGGATATAAATATCCAGGATTTTTTACGACCTTCATCCTGCTTAGATCGAACAAACCTATATCCTTCAATTCCAGTGTGCCCTTGGAGAACTTTTTAGCTGCCAGATAGAAATATTCGCATGTACCCCTGTATGTTTCCAGATATTCCATCGCCATTTTGGGATGTACACGCTTATCCCATTCCTTGATCTCGATACCTACCACATAGAACCGCTCAGACTGCTTATAAACCGCAATAATGTCGGCAAGATTGCAGACGCTCTCTCGGCAGAGGATTGGTTTATTTATCTCGGATGTGTGAAATACAGGGATTCCGTGCTGGTTGATGGCGCTGATGATCTCATTTGAGTTTATGGTCATTCCGAAGCTGGAGAAGTGCATCAGATATGGTAGGGTGGCTTATAGGATAAAGTTGAGGTAAGGTATGTGAAAGTGTTCCTGATACAAAATGAAAGATTTAAGTTCGTGTAGATTGAAAGTGCCATATAAGGATAGTACATATAAAGTATGAATAACGAGAATTCTTTGGAAAAATACAGTAGTTACATTGGGCTCACCACAACTGAAATATTACAATCCAAGAAATTACAGCGTGAATTTGCTTTATGGTTGGTCAAGATTAAACTAAATTTAGAACTCGTATCTACCAAAAAAGACTATGATGCATTAGATAGTCAAAAAAAATCCTATAAAATAAAATTTAGGTGTGTGGAGAAATTATCTGAAAATACATCATTTGATTTTCCAGATGCCAATTATGAATTTGATTATCTGGTTGGTGTGTTTTTTAATCACCACCTTGACGTTTTAGGAATTATCTATACAACACATGATACTTTTAAAGAATTGGGAGTAAAGAACAAAAAATCATTTAGATTTCGATGGAATGAGAATGTTTCAGATGATGTGAGAATTAAAAAATTGGTGTAGTCATAGTTATGCAAAACAAACAATCCAAGAATGCAGGAAACAGAGGTGACAGACTAAAACATGCAATACTTTTAGAAATTTTGGATTATACAATTCAAAATAATATATGGTCATATCGTGAATCTCATGCTGGTGCTGGATACTATGATTTAAATGAGCATTCCATGGAACTCTTAAATTTTCTCAGCACAAATGAAAAAAATAATCTTCAAGGTGTTGGACAGTTGTATGGACAAATCCTGAAACAATGGTGGATAAAAAATACAAAAACATATCCTGGAAGTATAGCCTTGGCTTCTGAAATATTGTACAGAAATAGTAAATCCCTTGATAAAATTGATATCAGAGCAACAGAAGTTGATATTGAAGCTTTTACTCGATTATATAGTTTAAAATCAGAATTTAACCTTGGTTTAAAAAATGAGAGTTTTGACACGAATTTAGATTGGCTTTGTGAAGGCTCATCAATGGTATTTTTAATTGACCCTTTTTTTTACGACATTAACGTAAAAATGCAATCTGGTGGTTTTGGTAGAGAACAATTAATCAATATTTTTAAAAATTTATCCATAAAGAAAGCTGCTGTTTTGATAATTTTTACAAGTTATATCGAAAGGAGTCACAAGAAGACATATGAAGATTTGAAAATGGATATTTCAAATCATTTGCCACCAAAATCGGTAGCGAGACATTTTATAACAACAAGAAAAAAGAATGGAAAAACATATTATTGGATTAGTGTAATCGGTTTTGGAGATGGCGTCAAAATAGTGAAGGGTTTGCATTCAGATTGGAACAAATCCTGGCTTGCATCAAAGGAGATAAACACATTAATCAAAGAAGTAAATGAAATCTACCAATAGCGGTTTCTGATTCTATTGTAGAATACCTTCTCTGAACTCATTATATTATATTAAATTATCCACCCAGTCAAGCTCTAGTGCCTTTGTAATATCGTGAAGTACAATAGAAGGGGTTTCCCGGATGGAACGAGTTTTGAAATGTAGTACTTTAAAACCTTGCCCACGAAGGAATGCATCTCTTGACGCATCTGTGGATTTTTCATGAATGGGAACTACCTCCCCATCTTTTTTTATAGCCGTTTCTCCATCAACTTCGATAACTAATTTAATCCCATGATTGTTCAGAATGAAATCCACTTCAATATCTCTGACCTGAACATGAACCTGGGGGTCCCACCCTTGGACAACCATCCAACTAAACAATTCCAATTCATATAAACTTGTTTTCCTTAGCTCGGCGACAGTCTTTACGTATTTTACCAGCTTTCCCAGGATACCTTCTTGCCGTCCACAAAAAGTAAGGTCCCCCACCACGAATAGACCTTCTTTTGCTCTAGTTACCGCTACATTGATAAGGTTGTGTGGGTTCTCAACAAATCGCGCAGCACCTTCAGTAATACCTTTAGCCACAACTGGGCTAAACACAATGATATCTCTCTCATCGCCCTGGTATTTATGGGCCGTTCCAACGGTTATCCCATTTGTGAGCCCCATCTCGTCTAGCTTTCCCCTAATAGCCGACTCGTGAGCACTAAAAGGCGTGACTACCCCTATTGTGAAAGCACCAAAGTCTTCCGAAGTTCTTAGTTGTTTCACAAGGTCACATACAGCATCCTTTTCCGGGGGATTGATCCAGCTTTCCTCCCTTGGCCCCCGAATGCAGTGACCATTAACCTGTTGATCATGTATCCCAGCATAGCGCTCAAACCTTACAGAAATTGGATCTTTTCTCAAACGAAGCCTTTTTTGGTAGATATGTTGATTGGCAAAACCAATGATAAGTGGATGACTTCGATAATGCTCCACCAATGAGATAACATCAGCACGAAGCCCAGGCAGACATTTTGTCGCTGATTTATAGGCATCATTCCCTGCATGACCAATTATGTCCAGCCACTCGACAATACCAAACTTTGCAGCAAGAGTTTTTTCTGTCTCGTAGTGGATAGTCGGGATAGCTGGAAGTTGTTCTGGGTCTCCAATAACTGCTATTCGTTTAGCTCGATATATCATTGGAAGGAGATTTGTCATAGTGCATTGGGTTGCTTCATCAATTACCAAAATATCGAATATTTCCGGCTGCATTGGAACAGAACTCGTTGATTGAAGGGTTGTAATCCATATAGGGGCAGCCTTCAGTGCTTGGGAAAAAAGTTCATATGAGAAGCCCTCGATTCGGTTATAATTTTTTATGTAATGATTTAACAAGGCATCCAAAGAGTTCTGAGAATCAATGTCTTCTGCCAGATCCCTGAACCTATGGGTTCTTGCTATAATGAAAGATAACTCCGACAACTGGGCATCCATAGCATCTATCTGTCCTTTGATTCTTTCAGGATTATATGATAAAAATAGTTTGATCAATTTATGCGTGTCCCATGTTTTCTCATGCTCGTCCAATAGCGTTTCAACATATTGACCGATTTTAACTTTATCAGGACCTTCAGGAACATTTTCAAAAGCTACTTTGAGATGGCTAATTGCCCAGCTTAATTCATCATTACATTTCTTTTCTTTGCTAGGTAATACTCTTTCAATATAATTCTTCCATCCTGCATCCCTAACCTCGCAAGCTTGAAGGTGCTTCCATAATACATCATTACTATCGGGAAGTGTGCTGCAATTCGCTCTTAGGACAGAAATAAGTAAAGGTTTCTCGTTCCACCAATCATGAATCCGGAAAAGTTCATTGGGGACTTTCTCAGCTGAAGCAGTATTCTTCCTGAAATCCAATTCAAAGGATCGCGCTTCATGCCATGCTTTCAGGAGTACGGTTATAGACTCGTTGCAAAGTGAGGTCCTTGCTTCGGCAATATTAGCCTGTGTGGGATTTGCTCCAAGCTTTGATAGTGATTGGGAAAAATCATATCCATGACCCTTCATCCAAGCTTCTTTTAGGGGTATTCCTGAATTTAAGGACAAGAAATTTATTGAAATCTCTCGAAGACGTTTTTTAGTATGCGAAGCAGTGTCTTTTTTATTCCATGCAACAGCAGCCTTGCCAGCAATATTCGCCCTTTCGTCAATAGCCATTGCTAACGTATTCCAAGCCTGCAGACTAGAACCAGTAGGGATATTATCCATGTGTAATTCGATTGCCTTCTCTCTCAGACTTCCGAAGTGATTCTCAATTTCTTCCTGTAACGTTAGCTTCTCATTCCATATATTTCGGACTGTAATCCAGTTTCGGGATGATTCGATGACCTTGCTCAGGGTTCCACGACCCCTTTTATTAAACTCGCCAACTTTTAACCAAACCGAAGGCGGATAAGCTGGCCGAATCTTAGACTCTATAGCCCGAAGTTCCTTAATTATCTTGGTGCGTTGCGACCATGGGAACCAATCGAATTTTCCGATAGGGAGTGAACATTCTAAAGCATACACAGATAGCCATTCGGAAAGAAGAGTCAAATCGACTTGAATATCAGTAGGAATACCAGCTTCCATGATGATGCAAGATTGTTCATCAAATCTATTTTTTATATCTTTGATCTCCGCAATTTTGGAGGATAATTCACTTCGTGTGCGTTTGATGTTCTCAACAAGTTCCCGTCCAGTCTGACTCCAACTGTGAGCGTCAGCTTCTCCTTTCCATGAATCAAAAGCTTCATCCCATTCATTTTGTTCAAGGTGCTGTTCTATAGGCTGGGACAAAAATAATCTGTAATCCTCCAACCAAGTTTCAAGAAGATTGGGACCAAGGCCATTAGCAAGCCAATTCCAATTAATGATAGAATTCGGGTCAAGACCAGCTTGCTGGACTGCAACGTTTCTTGCATTCGCAGAATTTTTTGCACGATTCTGAAAATCAGATCTATCGTTTGAATCCTGTTCAATTCTTTTGCAGTATTCCTTAATTTTCTCAAGCCATGATCGTAAAGGCATTGAAACGGTGTTCGAGAATTCTGCTGGAAGAATATCATAACCAAGTTCTTTAATTGCATTGACTTCCAGTTGACGTGCTTCGTTAAACTCTTGGACAGCTTTTTGATATTGACCATATGCATTCACTGCGGAGCGGAGCGCTTGATCCACCCGTTGAGGGATTTGGCTCTCTAGCGCTTCTTGAAGAAGAGTTTTTCTTGCCGAGATCTCTTGGTGTTTTTGAGTTATGCTACTGTTTTCTATGCCGTCCGATCTTTGACCAGCTGAGATATTAATCAGTATTCTGTGAAGTACATCTTGGATATTATTTTCCTTTTGGTTTCCAGCTCTTATTGCAATTGGATAACCCTTCTCAAAAGGTTCCAAGCGATCATAAACTACATTAACTGCCTGATTGACCTGGCTCGCAAAGAGAACGCTTTTTCCTTTAGCCCAAGCATTTAATAATAGGGAGACTACGACTTGACTTTTTCCACACCCAGGTGGACCGCTGATCACAGTCACAGGCCTAAATTTCAAGAGACCAGTTACTGCTTCTTGCTGTTGGGCATTTAATGGAACCACCGGGAGAATATCGACATGTCTGTATACGTTTAGGTTGCCATTCTCCTTCTTTAAAAAGAACTCATCGGTTTTCTTGTTATTAATGGCAAGGTACGCCCTTGTTTCATCATCGTTAATACTAAATGATAGAGAATTAGTATCAGAAGACACACGTATGGTTTTATCATCATCCACCTTTTCAAGTGCTTCTGCTCTTACCCAAGTGACATCAAAATTCTGTATTAGAAATTCTATAAATTGAGCACTATCATTTCCTGGAATCTTATCCCACCTAAAAAGGGGCCCACTGACTACGGGGAATTCTTCTAACAGTTTTAATCCACCTATACTTTCTGGATTACTTTTCAACTGCTTTTCAAGCAGCTCATAATCATGAATGAGATTCTTATTAATGCCAGAAGTTGCGGAATTGGGAGCAGTGAAGAGAAGCCATTTCGATGGGATTGACTTAACCTTACCTTTCGGAAATTCTTTTCTCAGTTCATGACCAAGATCCGGAATGATGATACCTAATTCTTCAATAAAGCAATCAGTTAAATTTCTATCTTCCTTTTCACTTTTTAAACTTGATTTTTCGATAATATCAGGTAAAAGTTTATCTAGCGGCTCTGGTGGTTGAATCCCCTTATGGTCCATGAATTTAATGACAAGCGGGGATATGTCCCAGTTCCCCTTTTCAGGAATAATTTGAAAACCGTTTTCAGAGTCCGATTCAACACGGACTTCTCGATAAATTACAGGCTGCCAAACCAAAGTTTGATTACCTTGACTTCTACTGGAATCTCGACGATATTTAGACCAGCTTGGTCCCCCAAGAAATAACTTTATGTGCCCTTCTCCTCGAATCGATTGCGCCAATTGTAAACTTACGATAGTTTCTTGTGAAATTGACCACGGCCCAGAAAAAGAAATGGGAT
Organism: Ignavibacteria bacterium; assembly: GCA_030835025.1. Lineage (GTDB taxonomy): Bacteria > Bacteroidota > Ignavibacteria > Tepidaquicellales > OLB5 > OLB5. The sequence continues at coordinate 11,941 of JAUQWS010000043.1, forward strand.
TAAATTCTTTCAGCGATGACCACCGTTCTGAATCAAGTTCATTTGCAGGTAAAGCAAAGAAAGCTTCTTCAGCTCTACGTGCTATTTCTGCATGGAATTGGACTACTTTTATCCATGGAATCTCACGTCTTTTAGTTATCATGATCTACCAGTAGGATTTGAATACAATCAGTATTTTGCATCAGAAAAATCCCTTTCTATTTTTTAAAATAGTTTCAATGTTGATTTGCCAAACATTTATGAGTTCTTTTAACATCTATACTACTTTTTTATATTGATATTAAATATTCTTTATAGTATTTATTTGCTTGTGTAATTATCATTTGAATGTGGTGATTCTTTGAGTTCCCGATAAAACGGAGGCTTTTCCTAACCTGAATTATAATAATGCATTTCTAGGATGCGCCAAATAACCACTTGGTTTTTAAAATATCTAATCTAAAAAAATATGATCAACCCATTTCGCTAGATCATTATGTTACTATGGCAGGTGAGTACATTTCAAAAGAAGAATATCAACGATTAATGATTTGTTCAGGGAATAAAGAAGATTTGTGTTTCTCTTAATAAATGATACGAAACTCCATTTTAAAATTTGCATTTTATCTTGACCAATTGGTTTATCATATATAGAATCTATTAAAAGTCGAGGGTATCATATGAATACATTGAAGGAAGCCTTTGAGTCTGGAAAGTTAGTTCCATACAATGACATTTTAACGGGTAAGATTACAGAAAATTCATTTGCGGTTGGTTTCCACGCTGTATTAAATGGAACGGCTGATAAAATTTACAATGACCCAGCCGTTTATTTTAATTTGACGCACATGACTAAAAATCTGAGGGGGATTTTTAATGACGTCCTAACAAGAGTATCAAAAGGTGGAGCAAGACCGCTTTTAGTAATTGATACAACTTTCGGTGGTGGAAAAACTCATACACTTGTTGGTTTATACCATTTATTCAAACATTCAAGTATCGCGAAATCAAATAAAAATATTCAATCCATATTAAAAGAAGCAAAACTTGAAAACATTCCAGAAGTTACAATGGTAGCTATCGACTGCCATAATATTTCTTCGGTAAAGAAGGGGGCTGATGCAAGGACTCTCTGGGGCGAAATAGGCAAGCAATTGGGTTGCTATAATCTTGTTGAATCTTTTGATAAAGAATTGAAAAGACCAGATGCTTCCACACTAACCAAGATGATTAATTCAACAGGAAAGCCTGTTCTGATAATGATAGATGAATTGGTAAATCATCTGAAAGATGCCAGAGCTGAAAAAGTAGGGGATACTAATCTTGCAGAGGTCACTGTTAGCTTTTTCCATACAATGACTGATGTGATCGTTAATAGCAAGAATGCAATGTTCATTATCACATTACCTGGTACTGAATCCGCATATAAAAAAGAATCAGAGATGCTTGAAGAATATAAGAAAATGGTTAAGGAATTGGGGAGCAGAGAAGCTTCTTTTACGGTCCCCATGGAAAAATCTGAAATTTATGAAGTAATAAAGAAAAGATTGTTCGAGAAAATTGATGAAACTTACACAAGGCAGGTTGCTGAAGAGCTGCAACAATTTTATACTAATAATTCAGAGAGTTTTCCCGATGAAGTAGTTCAGCAAGCATATTATGAGAAGATACAGAAATCATATCCTTTCCATCCTGCTTTAATCGATTTGCTATATGAACGCATTTCAACAATAACTGAATTTCAGAGAACCAGGGGAGTATTAAGATTATTATGTCATGTATTGAGAAATGTCTATAATAATGTTCATTTAATACCAAATGATATTGTTATTACTCCAGGTATTGTAGATTTTAATGATAATAGTATTTCTCAGGAATTAACAAATAAAATTGCACGTGGTGAGTTTCAGAATGTTATTAAAACGGATATCGTGAATGATGATTCAGAAGGAAAGTGCCAGAAACTAGACTCAAAAGATAAATTTGGGTCTAATGTTCGGATTGCAACGTCTATTTACCTTTATACCCTTATTGGCACAACAAAGGAAGCCAGCATCGGTTGTTCTCCAAAAGAGTTAGTTCTATCAACCGCAGTAGATAAGGTAACATACCCAAAAGATATTCTAAATGATGTAATAACGCTCGAAAATAATCTGTGGTATATCTATAATAAAACCGGAAAGTGGCATTTTGATGTTGAAGTAAATATCAATAGAGTGATTTCTGATGAGACCGATGGGGTTTCAAAATTAGAATATGATCCTGAGATTAAGAAAAGACTTGGAAAAATGCTTGAAGTGAGTGATTATTTTGATATCGAAGTATGGAATCATGATGTCAGAAATCCCCATAAACCGAAACTCGTAGCTGTGAACTATAATGATATTAAAGGTTCTGAAGATAAAGTTCCTGAATCGATCAAAGAGATAATTGAGAAAGAAGGGGCATCATTTAGAACAAAAAAGAATTTGATATATGTGCTGGTTCCAAGAGAGGATAGAATCTCAAAGTTAATAGAAGCCTCTAAACGATTTATTGCTATCAGAGAAATTAAGGGTTCCATAAAGTCGAAGCCTGAATTGAAAACATATAGTTCAAAAATCGAGGAACTCCTGAAAGAAAGTGAGTCAAATCTAAACGCTTCGATAGAATTGTGCTATTCTCTGATCTATTATCCACATGGAACTATAATAAAAAACCTTGTTGTTCAGGATGGATATGAGGGAGCAAAGAACCTGCCAGATAAGATTTATATGGCACTTGTAAAGGCTCAAAAGATTGTAGAAAAACTTGCCCCAATATACATTGTTGATAAGATTCTGGGATCTAAATCTGAAATAACTGTCAATGAAATTCATGCAAATTTTGAAGAATCTCCTTCGTATCTTTTGCCAAAAAATAAGCAGGTATTATACGATGCGATATCTGAAGGATTGGTTAATAAATTGTTTGGTTTATATATAGGTGGAATTGGGGACATTCTTTCGATTTCAGAATCTAATTACGAAAAAATTGGAACTAATTTTTATTTTAATAGAAAACCTGCATCCGGCCCAAAGGATGCCTATTATATTCTTCCGAAAGAAAGAGCCGAAGCAATTGAGAACAAATTGAATAGTTTTTCAGATAAAGGGAAAGAAGGAGTAACTAAAGGAAGAAGTGGATTTACATATGGCGGTGGCGATGTTGGTACAGGTACTTTAGGCGGTAAGGGAGTGATTCGTGAACCTGATTTTATCGATATTTCGGACATATCAAAAATTGGCGAATATAAGGATTGGGAAATCCAGAATATGGGCTTTACCTTTTCCAATGTGAGGGTATTTCCTCAACTTCAAACCAAACTGAGTTTGATTTTGTTGGGGATATCGAATGTCAAGCACTCTGTTAATATTTCAAGTGGGAAAATGAGTCTAACAATTAATGAAGCCGATATTTCTGATTTGAATAGCTTGATGGAGATTCTATTTAAGATCTCAAATATGTTTGCGGATGACCTAAATGCACATATTGAGTTATCTTTTGGAAGCGAATTGAAAATAGATGATGACCTGGTGGATAATTTTGATCAATTAAACTCATTGGGTGATGTTCTTAAATTTAACTCGAAATTAAAAAAGTGAAACTCTGGTGGCTAAATTGAAAAATTATCTCAGCAAAGATAGAGTTCATTATTCCATCTTTTTAAAAGATGGGAAAATTCGGTCTGTCCAATTAAAAGAGCATATTGATGGGTTGAACAAGCATTTTTCAAATAGTATCGGAGTAATATATTCATGGCGAGCTGAGATTATTCAGAAATTTTTGGATTCATTAATAAAGAAATATCATGATGATCTTAAAAGTAAGGTGAAATCCTATCAAACTGTGTTTGATGATGAAGTTTTTACCTTGGATTTCAATAAATCAAAATGGAATAACGAATACAAACTTACAACTGAAATCTCAATGAAATTGCTTCTTGCAATACGGCTGACATCAAGCATAGAGAAAAGACCGCGTGTTGAAGAAGCGCTTGAAATTATTCATTCTATGTCTGATGAAGAGGTATCGTTCTGGGCATGGAAAGTACTGAGTTTGAAAAGCAGGGCATTGAATGGATTCAAGGCGATGTATTTATGAATACTTTCACACCGCTTGGTAAATCTATATTATAAAATACACCAATATATTAAATATCAATTGAGTCAATAAAGCATGGAACTAAAAAAGGAGGATTGAAATTGGAAATTTCGGATGCGATCCTTGTAGCGGTCAAGGAAGCAGGAGACAATGTACTTGGAAGGACATCTATTCAAAAGCTTATTTATTTTCTTTCGATTTTTGGGAAAGTAGATGTAAAATACCTGCCGCATTATTACGGTCCTTATAGCGCTGATGTCGCAGGCTCTATTCAAATGTTATCTTCAATTGATTTTCTGGATGAGAAAGTAGAGACCCAGCAATCCACGGGTTATTCTGTTCCTGAAAACTGGAGAAGGTATCTTTATTCAATATCAGAAGATGGGGAACAGATCATTGCGCAATTAAAGGAATCAAATGAAAAAGAGTATAATGAAATATCCAAGATAATAAGCCAATTTGAAACCGTAAATTACAATCCAGAGGTTCTATCATGGGCTGCTAAGGTAAATTATATCATTTCAAAAAAAGGGGCATCAATGACCCCTGAAGCTATCATAAATACGGCTGGCTCTTTTGGCTGGAAACTTACAGAAGAACAGGTGGATTCGGCTATTGAAATATTAAAAAATCTCAATCTGTGTAAGTAATTTCATGCCAGATAATATTAAATTCATACGCGATCCGATTTATGGATTCGTCGAGCTTAAAAATTCCGAAATTAAATTGCTGGATTCTCCTTTTTTGCAGAGATTAAGAAGAATAAAACAACTTGGAAATACTCATCTTGTTTATCCCAGCGCATGTCATTCCCGATTTGAACATTCATTAGGAGTCCTGCATGTGGCAAACAGGATGGCTCATCAAATAAAATTGCCTACCAGCCAGATTAGAGTTGTCAGATATGCAGCCATGCTTCATGATATCGGACATGGTCCATTATCCCACAATTTTGAAGATATTATTAAAACAGCTGATGGTGAAAAAGTTTCGCATGAAGATATAGCCAAAAAAATAATAAAAGAGGATAGACTTATAGGTCAAGTTCTGGGCAGAGATAAAGAATCTGTTTTAGAACTATTTGATGAGGAAAATGAAACTGCGACCAAAGAGATCATTTCAAGTAATATCGATGCTGATAAATTAGATTATCTGCGGCGGGATTCATATCATACAGGTGTTGCATACGGCACATTTGATCTGGAGAGGATACTTCATACAATCAGCGAGAAAGAAGAGGCTGACCGTTCTTATCTAACGATTTTATGGAAGGGAACCGATGCTTTAGAAAATTACAGGTTAGCCCGTTATTTAATGCATACACAGGTTTATCAACATCATGTGAGGGCAATTTCGGATAGCATGTTCCGAAGGGCAGTTGAAATTGCGAAAAGAGAAGAGACGCTGGATCCTGATTTATTTGAGATAGAAAATGAAAATTTCTTGAAACATTTCTTATCAATGGACGATGTAAGATTTTACGACATAATATTATTTAATTCAAAACCAGAAAATAATGACTATAAATTGATTAATTGGCTTGAAACCAGAAATCTTTTAAAAAGAGGATATGAGGTCAATGTTAGGAATTTAGGTGTCTCGGAAAAGAGTAAAATCATCCGGATGAAGCCTTCAGACTTTGGTAGATATGAAGAGAAACTTGCCAGTGAAGCAAATTGCGATAAAGACCTTGTCATCATTTATAAACAGGAAATAGAGAATGCACTCTACAAATCATCGTATGAATACTTGAAAGAAAATAAAACTCCGTTCATAGTTCAGGATGAGAATGGAGATATACACGATCTTGATGAAGTGTCATTGATTCATAGCTCTTCAGAACCTTTATTGAAGTTTTATATTTTTTGTCCTGAAGAAGCAAAGGAAACTATCAGGAAAATAGCAGGAGATGTCTTATATGGCGGATGAAAAAAGAACCCTCATCGAAACCTTCCTCCCTGTCGAGGAAATATCCGAAGAGGCAAAATCCGAAAAAGCCGGCCGCGCCCCAACTTTTGAGATGCATTACTGGTGGACACGAAAACCCCTTGTAACCGCAAGAGCGGCAGTTCTGGGCGCGCTCTTACCTTCTGATTACGATATCACAGATTTCAAAAGACTCCTCGGACTTAGCATGGAAAAGCGCGCCCATAACTATGATATTAATCCTGAGCAGCTTGAAAAATTGAAGCGGGAATACGCTAAAGTCTGGGGAACCGAAAATCCTGTTGTCCTTGACCCCTTTGGCGGCGGAGGTTCTATCCCCTTTGAGGCTATGCGGGTTGGAGTAGATGCGATAAGCAATGATTATAATCCTGTGGCATATCTTATCCAGAAAGCCACGCTGGAATATCCCAGAAAATATGGAGAGAAGCTTTACATAGATGTTAAAAAAGGGCTTGAGTGGGTGTTCGAGGAGACAAAGAAAGAACTTGAGAGTTATTATCCCATGCATGATGGCTATCCAGCAGTCGCGTATATCTGGGCATGGATGGTGCGCTGTCCCAAGTGCGGATTTGATAATCCGCTTGTTGGGCAGTGGTGGCTAGTAAGAAAGGATAAGAATAATGTTTTCATGAGACCATCGGTTGTGGATGGAAAATTGAGTATTGAGATTAAAAAGGGAACAGATGTTCCGGAAGGGACATGCAAAGGTGGAGAAGGGAGCTGCCTTTCTTGTGGTTCTATTATTCCAAATGAAGTAGTACGAAAAGATATTGCAAAGAGGGAAGAGGAAAAACTTTTAGCTGTGGTTCTTTCAAAAAATAAGGGAAAGGAATACGTTTTGCCATCAAAGGAAGATCTTGAGGCATTTGAAATGGCGAAAGAAGAGACATCTCGCAATTGGAATGAATGGCAGAATGATGATTTAGTGCCAATGGAAGAAATATCTGAAAATACAAGAGGTTCGATGACAGCGAAATTATATTTACAATATTGGTATAAAATACTCACTCCTCGCCAGCGACTCCTTTTTGTTACGTTACTGAAAAACATGAAGCAATATGGTAAAATAATTTCTAAGGAACATGATTCTGATTATAGTGAAGCAGTCACTATTTATCTTTCTTTTATTTTTGGAAAACATATAGATTATAATTGTAGAACAACAAGTTGGCATCGAACCAGAGAATTGATTGGACATGCGTTAGCAGTCAGAGGAATCGGTATGATGTGGGACCATGTCGAAGTAAATCCATTTGTAAAAGGTTCTGGAACCCTTATGAACATAAATAATGCCATACTAGATGGGATAAAATATACAACTGAAAAACTTTCAAACCGTGGAAATATCCTCATCACTCAAAGTTCAATTACAGCCCAAAGGGAAAAAGCTGATATCATTGCAACTGACCCGCCGTACTTCGATGATGTCCAATATGCGGAACTTAGCGAATTTTTCTATGTTTGGGAGCGCAAGGCACTTAAGGGCTTCCATGACCTGGGCGATATCCCTAAAGCAGAAGATATGTCTGTAGGTGGCAACAACAGAACCGCAGAATTTTTCCAGCAATTGTTCAAGCTCTCCTGCATCCGTATGCACGACTGCCTGAAAGACAATGGCATCCTCGTTATGTTCTTTGCCCATTCCTCAATCGAGGCGTGGGATTTCGTGATAAGCTCCCTCCAGAAAGCGGCTTTCAGGATAACTGCAACATGGCCAGTTCACACAGAAAGCACCACAAATCCTCTGGCGCGCGGTCATGCCTCTATGATGTCCTCAATCATCATCGTTGCCCGAAAGCGAAAATCCGAAAAATCAGGTTACATTGAAGAAATAAAAGATGAAGTCGAAGCGCACTTGAAGCGGCGCCTGGATGAGTTCTGGAAATACGGATTGCGTGGGGCTGACCTTACGGTTTCGGCGATGGGAGCAACTCTTGATGTTATCACCCAGTATTCAGAGATCAAAAGCTATACGGGCGAGATGAAAATAAAGGATGTTCTTGCGCTCGTCCAGAAGTATGTCGCAGAATATGTATTGAGCAGATATATCAAAAATACAGCCGGACTTGACGCACAAACTTCATTTTATTTATATTCACGATTTAGCGCGCTTGAAGGGATGCCGTTTGACACAGCCAATCTGATCGCGAAAAGCCTGAATGTCAATTTAAAGCAGTTCGAGAGCGAGGGATTGATAAAATCTATTGACAAAGGAAAAGCTAAAGGCATCCAGATTTTAAAATATAATGAACGGGATTCTATTAGTGAAGACCCTCATTCGCTTATAGATGCAGTCCATCTTATCATGGCAGCGTTTGATAAAGGCGGCTTTGGCGAGGCAGATAAGCAAATGGAAAGAGTTCGATATAGCAGGAATGAGATCAAAGATATCCTTGAAGCTTTACAGTCGCTTGAGCCTGAAGACCCTGAGCGACAGATATCCATGAAGATTCTTGAAAGAACCGAGCAGTCATTCCCGAAAGCAGGACAGAGAGGATTGGATGATTTCTGAGGTTGATTAGATGCCGATAAGCTGGAATGATGTTGAACAGCGATTCAAGGAAAATCGGTTTGATGACTTAATAAAGTTAAAGCTCAATATCGATGCTTTCCGCCTTCATCTCAAACATAAGTTCGATCCTGTTTCAGCAGTAGCCATCGGAAAGATCGACCCTCTACCCCACCAGATCGAAGCTTTTGTAAAAATGATGAGACTGCTACGACCTCAGAGTGGGATTGACGGCAGGATTCGAATGCTCCTAGCTGATGATGTGGGGTTGGGTAAAACCATTATGATCGGCCTTGTCATGAAGGAGTTGATCCTTCGAAAAAAGGTTCATCGGGTGCTTATCGTTTCCCCATCTGGATTGCAGATCCAGTGGAAAGAAGAGATGAATGATAAATTCAATGAGTCGTTCAAGATAATTCATGGACAGATAGAAAGCAATCTGTATATAGAGGAAAACAGAGCCATAATCTCGGTAGATACGGGAAGGAGCACCGAGAAATATGACTTGTTGCTGCAGGCTTCATGGGACATGATAATTATTGACGAAGCGCATAAGCTCAAGCCCGGCTCTTTAAGGTTTGAACTGGCGCAAGAATTAAGCAAACGGACTAAACATCTGATCCTGGCATCAGCAACTCCGCATGACGGCAAGGTGGAAAACTTCACTGCTCTCGTAAAACTTGTCGATGACGAACTGGAATATAGTTCGGATTCAGGGGAATTCAAGAAATTCCTGGAGCCTTTAATGATCAGGCGGCTTAAAGAGGAAATTGTAGATTTCAGAGGAAAAAAGATCTTCCCGAATAGAGATCAGCCCCAGACAATAAATATCGATTATTCTCCTGAAGAAATGGAGTTCTATAACGGGGTTGAAGATTATGTGACAACTTACTATCAGAAAGCAGATGAAGAGGGGAAAAACACAGCGATACTTGCTTTATACATTCTTCACCGACGAGTGAGTTCGTCAATCATAGCTGGTTTAAGTTCTTTGATAAAGAGAAAAATACGATTGCTTGAGCCTTACATAGACCTTGATGTCAATAAAGAGATCAATTACTTGGATTATCTTGAAGACCAAGACGAAGTGAAGAAGGAGAGGGCTGAAGATATTTTGTTAGGTGCAACAGCAAGTTCAGGTGAAGACCTCAAGATTGAATTGAAGGCCCTCGATCACTTAATCTCAATGGGAGAAAAACTGGTTGCGGAGGAAAAGGATAGCAAATTCAAGAAACTGATAGAGTTAGTCAGAGATCTACGAAAAGAGCAGCCAGAAGATAAGATAATAATATTTACTGAATTTACAGATACTCTCCGATTCCTTGAAAACAAACTTATAAAAGACGAAGGATTTTTAGTATCTAAAATAACCGGCGGTATGAGTATTGAAGAGAAAAAAGAAGCAGCCAGACTTTTTGAAAAATCATCTCATATTTTATTAGGCACAGAAGCAGCAGGTGAAGGATTGAATCTCCAATTTGCCAACATTGCAGTCAATTATGAATTGCCCTGGAATCCTAACCGATTAGAACAAAGGATTGGCAGAGTTTATAGATATGGTCAGAAAAAAAGAGTCTTCATCCATAACTTCAAAACAGCTTTTCCTATTGATGATGCTGTATTGAAAAAAATTCATGAGAAAATGGAAAACATTAGAGCGGTATTTGGGGATAGCGCTATTGATGTTATTGGTTCATTGATCTCTGAGAAAGAAATGCTTGACATCTTTAAAGTGGCAAGGACTGCAGGTTCAGGGGTCGATAAAGTCGAAGAAATTTTGACTGAGAAGCTAGAGATTTTCAAAGAGATCGACCATTTCTTAATAAAGGAAAGGTTCAATCTGATCAATGTCAAAGACATGACAAGGGACATCTCTCACTGTATCAACAACTTTGATATTGAGAGGTTTTTTTTATCTTATATCACACAAAAAAAATCTGCTGAATATGCGTTCAAAGACGGCCAATATATTTTTGATATTCCTAAAGTTGAACCAATAAAACCTCTCTGTATAGACTTAAAGCAATCCACTTTCACCAATCACCAATTCAAAGGTGTATTTGATACTAAAAGTAAGGGAATTTATGTAGCCCTTGGTCATCCAGCCCTCGAAGCGGCTATTGAAGATTCACTGGGATATAGTTCAATATCATTGATTTCATCCAAAGAAAAAGGTATTCTTGTCTCATTCATTTTGAAGTTTTTCAATGGTCTGGATCAAGAAATATATTCAGAACCATTACTCTTAATAAAAAATAACAAAGAATCAAAGATTCTAGATCCTCTGATGATATGGGAAATGAATGAGAATAAAGCTCCCCAAATAACAAAAGAAAACATCGAAGAAAATAAGCAAATCCTTGGAGAGATTTTTGAGAATCCAAAGTCACTAATAGAGAATAAAATCAAAGATATCGAACAATTTGTCCAGGAAAAGAACTCAAAAGATTTGAAAATAGAGAATGATTTCCTTTTTGCAGAGTATGATTGGAAGATAAAAAATCAGAACAATAAGAAGCAAGAACATCTAAGCAAAGGTCAGAATTATTTAATATCCGGTATTGATAAGAAAATTTCTGAACTGAGATCGGAAATCAAAAAACTTTTAGCAGATAATCAAAGGTCAGGAACTATTCGATGGGAATTATGTGGGCCGGTAAATATTGCATTCCTAATACCTTCTATTGATGTAAATGAAGTTTCTCAAAAAGAAAATGAAAATATAGAGGAACTTAAGAAGGAAATTGAGCTTAAAGGAATGAGAGCCGTAATGGAATATGAAAAAGAACATGGGAGAGTACCAAGAGATGTCTCTTTTGAGACAATCCGAGGTTATGATATCGAATCAAAATCTACCGGAGAAAAGAGATGTATCGAGGTAAAATCTTTTGGAACACAAAATCCCATTCAAATAACATCCAACGAATGGAGAGCAGCATCTCAAATTCAAGATGAATATTATCTCTATGTCGTCCAGAATGTATTTTCTAATTCAGATATTCATGTCATCAGGAATCCCTATGAAAATCTTGTAAAATTCATGAAGAAGGTAATTATTGAGGATTACCGAATGGTTTTGGATAAGTTACCAGAAGATTTTGAGTATGCAGAATAAGAAAAAAATTCTGTCCAGATTGAAATTTATGATCATTTAAAGAGAATGGAAGATTCAGGTGGAATAATATGGATGAAGAAGTTAATGAATTAAATCAAATTGAAATAGAGAAAACGCAAGAAGAAGACAATGATACGATACCAAAAGAACGAAAAACATACACAGATAAAAGCGATCCGGAAGTGGAATCTTTATATGGAAAATACAAAAGAGGAAGACTCATATTACAACCAGAATTTCAACGTCGTTTTGTCTGGGATACCGGAAAATCGAGTCGTTTAATGGAATCTGCTCTTTTAGACATACCTTTGCCAGTTATTTATCTGTCTGAAGAAAAAGATGGCAGAGAAACCGTAATAGATGGACAACAACGACTGACTGCCTTTTTCTCATTTATGGATGGTAAATTCCCTGATGGAAAAGACTTCAAATTAACGAGCTTAAAAGTGTATACAGACCTAAAAAAGAAAGCCTTCAAAGATCTTAGTGAAGAACTTCAAGATAAAATAAAATATTGCACAATTCGAACAATTACTTTTAAGAAGGAATCTGATTTGGATTTAAAATTTGAAATATTTGAGAGATTAAATACGGGTGCTGTATCATTAAATTTTCAGGAGTTGAGAAATTGCATGTATAGAGGGCCATACAATAGTTTATTAAAGGAACTTGCCCAAGACCAAGATTTCATGTATCTTCTTGGTTTAAAATCTCCTGAGGATAGAATGAAAGATGTTGAATTTGTTCTAAGATTTGCGGCATTCTATCATTCGACATATCTGAATTATAAACCACCAATTAAACGATTTCTCAATGAGGACATGGAGAAGTATACATCCATAAAAGAAAAAGAGATAACGGAATTGAGAACAGCATTTAAGAACGCGGTTTCGATAATAAGAACCTTATTGGATACACATGCATTCAAAAGATTTTATAGAGGGAGCGAAAAGAACAAAAATGGTTTTTGGGAGCCCAAGAAATTCAATGCTTCTTTATATGATATTTTAATGTATAGCTTTGCAAGAGAGGATAAAAACAAGGTTTACCAAAATTTGGACTCTATTCGAGAAGCATTGATATACTTAATGACTAATGATCAAGAATTTATTGATTCAATAGAACTTTCGACAAGCACCATTCAAGCAGTGCAAAAAAGATTTGATAAATGGAGATTAACTCTCCAGGATATTATTGGGATTGCACAAAAAGAGCCACGATGTTTTTCAATGAAATTAAAAGAAGAACTTTATAAGAATTATTCTACATGTGCTATTTGTAATCAAAAGATAAACAATATTGACGATACAAATATTGACCATATAGAGCAATATTGGAAAGGAGGTAAAACAATTCCTGAAAATGCTCGATTAACTCACAGGTATTGTAATTTGGCAAGGTCGAGGAAAAATTAAAAAAAATGTTTTCAATTATTAGATTGTAAGGGTGGTATATATTTCCTTAGACTCCCTCCTCTCAACCCTAAAACCCCGCCAGCTTGAAGCCATAAAACACACTCAAGCCCCCAACTGATCCTCGCAGGCGCAGACAAGATCACGACCATTACCACAGAGATGGTCGAAAAAGATTATGGAAGCATGTTACGAGGTATAAGCGAAAGTATAAAATATTACCCGCAAGATATTGTTTTAAGACAACGATCTCGAAAATTATATATAGTGTTTAATTAGATGAAGAATACTTTATTTATTGCTTTACAATGAAGGCGTTCCAGGGATGCAAGGATTTTAAACACTTTTCTCATGAAAATGAGTTACATATTTAAAAAATACATGAATAGTTAATATTTTATTCTTATAGTATTATCTAAAGAAAACATTTAGAATATGGGGTTTATTGACTGCATTCAATAGGTTTTTTCATGAATCCATTGGAATATGTTTCTACAGAATTATCCCCATAAATTTGAGCAGTGAGAAAATCCATAAGGTTTTAATCAACAATTATTTATAGAGGATTATTAATTATAACTAAATAACTAACGGTGGATTATACTATGGGTACACTTACCGAGCCTGAAAAGAAAAATCTTCAACAATTAAAGCTTAAAGTTCATAATGGAGAAATTGCACTTTTCTTAGGGGCTGGCGCATCTCTTAGTTCTGGAGGGCCTACTGGTAAAGATCTAATTCAATTAATTAAAGAAGATTTTAAGGATATCGATTTTGGAGACGTGGGTAATAATCTTCTTGATGTTTGTCAAGAAATAGACGATAATGGACATGGACCTCAGTTAAAACGTTTTATTTCTAAAATTTTTTATGGGTTAGAACCCAGCTCTGCACATCCGAAGCTCCCTTCTTTTCCATGGCCAGTAATTTATACAACAAACTATGAAGATTTAATTGAAAAAACATTTGAAGAATGTTATCTAAAAAATCCAGAAAATGCCAGGAGATGTAAACAGATTCTGCGGGGCGACAGACAATACTATTTAAAAAATAAAGAAGAAGTCTTGTTATTTAAAATTATGGGGGATAGTAAAAGAGATGATCCGCTAGAATCCCCAGTTTTGACTAGAAATGATTTCAATCTTAGAGCTTTAGATAGAAAAAGAATGTTAGAGCTGCTATCAAGCTTTGTAATTGATGGCGAAGTATTATACATAGGATATAGTTTTCAGGATAGAATAATATTTGAAGTAATTGATGAATTAAGCAAAAATTTTGGTGATAGAATTGGTAAGTCATATGCATTAGTTCCAAGTATCGAAAGAGGTTCAAAAATCGAACAACTTTTAATAAAACGAAATATTATTCCTCTACCATTAACTTTTGAAGAGTTTATTAAAGAATTAGAGGAAGAAAAACCAGTTTCATTAGTTGGAAAAAATAGGCATGATATACTACTTAAATTGAAATATGGAGAAGCTTCAATTCCATATAAGGAATACAAGGAATATGAAGAATATTTTAAAATTATTAACGAATACGCACTTTCAGAGTTATTTGATAAAGGAGAACTTGAAGAGGAGAAAGTAAGATCGTTCCTTAGAAGTCGGTCCGAAAGTTGGGAACCTTTTATTAAGAATTGGGATTTTAAAAGAAATATATATCTTAAAATAAAAAGTGAATTAGAATCCGAATTAAATAAAAAAGGGCCAGAAAATAACGATGCAATAATTATAGAAGGCGGTGGCGGTCTAGGTAAATCGATATTACTTAAAAGGTTGGCATACGATTTTTATGAAGCGGGGAATCCTGTAATAATTTTAAATAGTTATTTGGACAACTTTGACTATAAACTCATCGACAAATTTTGTGAGCATGTAAATCAGCAAGCAACTTCGAGAGATAATACACATAAATTAATAATAATATTAGATAATGCCGACGCTAATATTAACCATATAAAAAAATTGTCCATTTTCCTTAAAAACCGTTCAAAGTCTGCTGTTATTGTCGGGGCAACACGCCCAAATGAATGGGCGCACGCTCAGAATCAATGGGGGTATAAACAGATTGTTTCAGATGGTAAAAAATTTGAAATTCTCCCAAAGATGGATAAAAATGAAACCAAGGATTTGATAAAACATATAGGTAAACTATTAAATATGGAAGATTTTTCCTTAAATCTTGATTATTGGACTGATTTTGTAGAGAAAAATTATAATAATGATTTTTTTGCCACTATATATGGATTAGTTGATCCTGCGAGAAGAAAACTGGATGAGATAATTTGGGATGAATATAAAAAACTCCCATCACTCCCTACAAGAACCGTATATGAATACGTTTGTCTTTTTTCTCAGTATGATTTACCTCTGAAACTTGAAATGATTGTTAGGCCATTAGAAAAAAAATTTAATTATTCTTACCGTGAATTTGCAAATGAAATATATAAAACAGAGGCAAAATCACTCATTGTAGAAATAGAGGGACATTATGCGGGTGATTTATTTTATATGGCCAAAAATAAAATAGTTGCCCAAAAAATTGTAGAAAAATTGTTCGATGTACATGATACAATACGATTAGATGATATGGTAAAGAGGTATGTAGAAATTTTATCTGAAGTCAAAGCTATGGATAAAGTAGAAATGGATATCGCCAAATCTCTTTTAGTTAAATACTTAGGGCCTAACGGAATAGATAATAAAAAGATTAATGAAGATAATTTAATTAAACTTTATGATAGCTTGATAAATAATGGTATAGAGGAGAGTACTATTCTTCATCATTATGGAATTTTAGAACGAAACAGGGGAAATTTCGAAAAATCAGACGCTTTGTTAAAAAAATCTTTACAGATTTCAAGAAAATATAAGGGAAGTTCTTTAGGAATTGAGCAAGAAAAAAATATCCTAAACTCGCTAGGAGTGCTATATTCTAAAGAAGCTCTAAAATTTGAATCTCTTGGAGATTTAAATTCCGCTTTAAATTTTTATGATAAAGCAAATTTTTATTTTACATCATCAAAAATTTTAGATCCAACAAATGTACATGCATATCATTCCGAAGCATTCTCTTCATTCTTGAGAGGAGAATATTATGAAGGCCTAGGGCTGGAAAAAGAATCTTATGAATATTATACGCAATCATTAAAAATAATAGACGAAGCAAAAGAATCAATTTCTGAATACGAAATTGGTGCCCTTATTCAGCTAGAAACAAGAATCTATAACGAAAAATTTGGAAATTATGATGAAGCAAAAGAAATAATACAATCCTTTATCGATGAAAATCCTCAGATAATCGATGGTTATATTTTGATTAGTAGGTTAATTTTCAATGAAGCAAAAAAGCACAGCGAAGATAGATCCGTATATATTTCTCTTTTAAAATCTGCACTTTCATACGCAGAAATGGGTTTAACAATATCTAGCAAAGATCAGGATTTATTGAAAACACAGTATTATATAACAAAAGAATTCGAGCCAGATAATATCCCTAAATTATTTGATCTGCTTAAAGCCAGATATGATGCATTTGATAAAAATTGTACCGAATTAAAATTAATTTTTCAATTGGCACTTAATGCATTTGAATGCAAGAAGTACGATTTCTCTAAACAATTATTTAGAGAACTTGATGAAAAGATATTTGATCATCCACTTGGTAGCGGAATTCTAACTGTAGCCAGAGATTTAAAAACTATGAAAAGAAAAATATTCACAGGATATGTCTCTAAATTTGTTTCTCGAAAAGAAGCATATGCTTATTCTGAAGAAATTGGTTATCCTATTAAATTTATTCCTTTTGCCCAAAAAAGAGAAATACACCCACGTGATAATGTTGAGTTTAATGTTTCTTTTAATTATAGAGGACACTTAGCTATTGGTCTTAACCCAATTTAATAATATTTAAGAGAAGATAATAGCACGGACATGACGAAGAACGACTCGACAAAAAGGTTACACACGAACGATGTTGAGTTGTTCTACTATTAATAATAAACAAACACGATCAAGACGTGCATGATTCGTTGATAAAACTCATATATTTTAGAGAAAATACCAACTTAATTGAAACTGACGTAATAATAAAAAAACAGGTTAATTAGAGGGTCGTACCCCTCTAATTTCATTTCCCTGTCTTTGCACTTCTTGCAGCTCCAAGGAATACGTATATATCAGCGACTACGATCAATATAACGAGGACAGTTGTAAACATTGTCTGTACAACTCTTCTCAATCCCGTTGCATTGATGATCATCTGAATACCGTATAATTCAAAGCCACCAACTAATATAGCACCTACGCCCAGTTCAACGATCTGGTCTGCTAAGGGTATGTATGCAAATGCTGCCTTTCTGGTGCGGTTCTTGATTGGAGACGGTTGAATGCTATCATGGATGCCTTCTTGTCCTGGCAATTGTAATACGATAAGATCACAAAGAAAATCACACATGAATATTAATATGGTTTTAATTATAGAATTAATTATTTTAAATACGGTACTCCAGATCGTGCCCTTCCTAATTTATGGAACCGATAAATTGTTCGCTAAATTAGGCTTCTCCAGGATATCTGAAAAAACACTTTTGTCCATTACGTTCTTTTTTGGGATTATTGGTTCTATCGCTGCAATGAAGATATTCAAGCATAAAACCAAAAAAAACTCCTTCCGACATAATTTCGCAGTAATTGCGTTATTAAGGATTATTGTTCTGGTTTATTTATATTTGATTTTGATGACATTACCCAATAGTTCTGCAGTGGATAACTTTATTCAAACTCTACATTCGCTTTTTTCGTACATGTTGTAGTAATCTAAGCTTCGTGTCCAGAGACCTTCCGCAGTTAAATTATGTATAGATTCTTTGTATGCCAAACTCAAAATAGGGCAAAGCGATGTGTTTTCATATTATAACTGTCTTAAATTTTGGACTAGTTTTACTGCAGGAGGTCTGTGGACATGAAGTCTAAGACAATGGAAAGCAGTCCTGAACACTTCCGGGATGTGGAGTCCAGAAATTATTTCGCCATGATTTCATATTCGACACATTTGCAGAAACTCAAGCTCTTTTCTCAAATCAGTTCTATTTTATGTAAAATATATCCAAAATTCAATCACAAATACTACAATGATTATAGACATTTGTGTTTTATTTTAGCGTTCCTGCGGTATTTCATACGTATTTAAATCAATTATATCACCGTATTTCTTAAAATAACTAATATTTTAACCAATATCTTTAATACTGACCGTTGTTAGGTGTATTTCATAAGTTTAATCCCTTTAAAATACTCCCATGTTCAACATAAATCCCCTCAAATTCCTTACAAGAACTCGAACAATAGTAGTCGAAGCCTACAAAGGCGCTAGTAAGATGGGCAAGGGAAAGAAGCTGAATTCCCAGGAGATCACAGCTGATTTTGAGAAATTTGAGAACTTTTTCTATCAGGATTCACATGTCTTCGGGATAATCACATGCATAGCGGATAGCATGTCAGAATCCGGACTGTCCTTTGTGCATCAGGATAATGATCTCAACAATCAGGCCAATGACATGGTTTCAGAGTATGCCATGGATACCATGGTATCGGAACTTACTGTTTCCAGTATGGTGTTCGGGAACTCTTTTATTATACTTGACCCGGCAAATCCTGATTTTGACTTCTTAGAACAGCTAAGCCCACGATACATTTCAGTCCAGAAGGATCCTGACACCGGGCGGCACAATGGATGGAAGTATAATGAAGGGGGGATGGACTCGGCACTAACGAGAGAGATTCTCCTTCATATACCCCTAAACAGGCTTGCAGGTTCTACATGGGGTACATCTCCGCTTCAGCCGCTAACCAGGATGCTTGACCTGAAAAGCAATATCGAAGTCAATCTCGATCACCTCGTCACGCGTTATCTTGTTCCAAGATATGTGTACCTGCTTGGCAGACAGGGAACAAGCGTTCCTCAGGAAGTAATTGATGACTTTGCAAAAAGTCTTGCAGACCCTGCAGCAGCGCAGGATCAGGTTTTTGAGAACAATCTTGAGATCCTGACAATGGGTACTCAGTACAAGGCGCTGCATGTCGGCTACATTCTGGACTATATTCACCAGTCAGTCTATTCCGGACTGGCATTCCCGGATTCTTTCCATGTAGCAGCTGGTTCTACTGAAAGCACCGCTAAGATACAGTCTGAGATATTCAACAAGAAGAGGATTGGTGGACTGCATAAGGTCTATACTGACCCGGTCAAGCAGATCCTTGCAGCAATTTTTGATAAAGAAGAAATCAAATATGACACCATTCCTGAGCCGAAATGGGGGCAGCTTTCCCAGGCAAGTCTTGAGTCCAGGATCGAGTACATATCAAAATTGGCCGGGATCGTAGACAGCGAAGGTAACCGGGCAATAGACGTCCCTGGGCTTCAGAAGTTAGTGAAAAACGAACTGGGGATATGAGAATGATCATTTTACATGACGTTATAGAAGCCATAAAAAACAGCCCTCTCTGTGAAGGATGGCTTGTAGGTGGAGTCGTAGAGCGCGGCTGGTCGAACAGGGATGCTGACCTTATTGTTTCAAATCCCAAAGTAGCAGAGGGTCTGCCTTCCTATTTTGATGTAATAGTCCAGGAAGTAAAGCCAAAAGGACCAAACATCCCTGTTGCAGGACTCAAAACACTTCTGGCATTCAAATTTGAGTTCATGAAACCCGCCAAGACCCAGAGCAATTCAAATGAGTTTTACGATATCAATGATTTCAAGAAGCTCAAACCGGGAGATTATTTTGTTGAACCGAAATATGACGGGATCCGGGTCCAGCTTCGAAAAGCGGGATACAAGGTCTGGATCCTGACAGATTCTGGAAACGACATCACTGAGAAACTTCCGAACATAGCCGAAGAAGCCAGGACAAAGATACCTTTCACCATATGCATTCTGGACTGCGAACTTACAGTATACAGGGGATCACAGAGGCTGGATCATTCCGCAGTTACAGCATTCCTTCGCAGCACCACTCCTCCTGAAGATTATCATCTCAGGCTCAAGCCATTTGACATACTGCTCTTCGAAGGCGCTGATATGCGCGAAAAGGAACTTGCAGACCGTAAGAAAATCCTGGCAAAAGTGCCATGGGGTGAGTCAATTCATCCCATAAAGTATAAACTGGTAAAAGCAGAAGGCGTGATCGCAGCGATCGAAGAAATGACTACTTCGGAGGGCGCCATGATAAAAGACGCATCCTCTAAGTACGACAGGTCGGGAGAAGGCTGGTACAAATGGAAAAAACAGTATGAAATTGACGCTCAGGTCATCGCTGTTGATAAAAAGCCTGATGGATACATCTACACCTGCAAAGTCGGGAATATCACAATCGGTGACACCTATCTTACACATGTAAAAGCAAATGTCGGCGATATAATCACTGTCAGCGTTGACCATGTTACAAAGAAAGAGGACGGTACATGGGGTTGGTATGCGCCCAAGGTCAAGGAAGTGCGGGACGATAAGAAAGAACCTGACCCCCTCTCTGTACTTCAAAAAATATCCGAACTACCCGGGTCTGAGAATACAGATGTAGTTCAATCACAGTCATCGGCAGAGGGAAATAAAAACGATATACAGGATAGCAAAAACGTTACCTTGCCTGGGGATGCCAACCCCTCAGGTACCCCCTCAAATACACTCCCTCTGTCCGATGGCAAATTCGTTTTACAGGAGCACTGGTGGGGCGAGAAACACCACTTCGATCTGAGATTTGAGAAGAACAACTCAGAGGGCAAGCCGATCATGATAGGCTGGACGCTGCTTGTGGATTCTCTGGATGAACTGCTCACCAAAGTGAGGGGGAATGACAAGATTTTCAGCAAGAGGAAGATGTACCACGATCCGAAGTGGCACACCTTCCATGGCGATATCCAGCCGGGTAATGAAGGCAATCCTACAAAGAACTTCGTGGCTCACATGGAGTTCCGTGATACCGGGCATTACAAATTCAACAGGCGCCAGATGGACTTCGTTGACATGGAACTATCAGGGGCAAAGCATCCTGAACTCAACGGCAGATTCTATCTCAGGCTTGTCAAACTGAACAAAGACTCCGAAGGCAATCCAAAACCAGAGGGTGAGGATACTGAAGAGGACTGGATATTCTGGAAAGCGAAGGTCGTGGAAACTCAGATCAGGAGTTCTATCAAATTTATCGCAGAATCATTCAGGGTACTGGAATCACCAGCGCCCAGTGATGATTTTGTTGATATCGAGGTTGCTGTACTTTCCACCAATGTTACAGGCAATGGACGGCAGTACGTTCTGGAAGATCTCCAGAAAAACACAATTGCGCTAAATTCTGACGGTGGACTTATTTTTGCGATGGGTAGGCACCCGAACCAGAATGAAGAACCCGATGCCACCGATAATGTTGGCGTCGGTCAAACGTACATGGAAAAAGACCTGCTCAAATCAAAAGCCCGGATCTACAACACGTCCACGTTCCCTGATATGGTCAAACGAATAAAGCTCGGCCTGGTACGGGATGTCAGCATAGAAGGGATGGTCAGCAATTTTAAGAAAGTCTGCAACGGCGATGGGTGCTGGCAGAGAGCTTTCGGATTAATAATTCAGAGGGCAGTGTTTGTTCACGCAGGCGCTGACCCACTTGCAAAGATCGAAAGAATATTAGAATCACTAGAAGGAGAAATGAAAAAAATGACACCAAATAAAAAAAAGGATGATGCGTCTGATGCAACTGCTACCACGGAA
>JAUQWS010000044.1 GCA_030835025.1 Ignavibacteria bacterium
AGATGATTTCCCGGGACAGCTGGATGTAAAGTTCAACGGACCTGTAACGGTAAAGACAGTAGGCAGCGGAACGTATGATGTTACAATGAATGCATTCGGATCAAGATCGGCATTCGATAACTTTACCGATGGTAAAGACGCTCCGTACTCAGTCGGATTTACAGTAACAGTAACAGATAAAATAGCAGGCCATAAGATAACAGGCCAGAACTCATTCTCATTCGGAGAGTGGTAGAATAATGAAAAGGAAAGAATTAAATATCATAAATCAAATCACCACAAAAATGAAAGAAAGAATTAATTTCAGCATGTTCGTATTACTTGCGGCGTTTTTCTGTTCGCTCTTAATGCTGACTACAGAGTCTTTTTCCCAGCAGGAAGACCCTAATAACCCCAGGACATGGAAATACTTCAAGATCCTGGCAAGAGCTGAAGATGATAGTATTTTTATCATTGCTCAGGATGATATGGGTATTGATCCTAAGCTGGAGAGTTTTACAATTGTTGTCAACATTACTGATGCCAACGAACAGAACCAGTTTGTCGTTCTTGGCGACGAGTCAGACCCCTCAGCGATGAGGTACGGCTGGTCTCAGCTCTCTAAAAGGGTTCAGGACGGACTTATCAACTGGTCTAACACAAACAAGGAAAACCTGAATCAGAAGAAGCTTGACTATGCATCTGTATTCTTAGATGTTATCAGGCAGATCAAGATCAAGGAATTTGTTGCTCCGCCGAAAAGAGAAAGAGTTATCAGAAATACAACGGCTTATATCAACCCGTACTTTACAGTATTTGGCTGGGAGCCGCTTGGTATACCTATTAAGAGATCTATCGGTTTTACATTTGGAATGGGTAACAAATATGCTGGCCCGTTTGAAAGTGACGAAGTATCTGCAGGTTTCAACATGCTTGGAGTTAATATATCTTACGTAACCAGGATAAGAGAATTGAATACACATGACCTGGGCTCTGACAGCGTTGAGAATAAACCATGGAAACAATATAATGCAATCTTTATGCCTCCCAGAGGTATCAAGCTCACTTACACAATTCCGCTTGGTAACTTCTTAGAGGTTGGTGTCTATAGCGAAATTAAAGAAACCGGTGTTGAACCGGGTGGCGGTCCGCCGCTTTATATCTTCAGAAATCAGCTTGATACTTCGAAATTGATGCCGAATAATATAGTTACAGGTTCAAACCTGATTGCCGAGTTCCGTTATCCGTTCAGAATGTTCGGTTCGACAAGAACACAGGTATATGCATCATATTATATGAACGAAATGAACATCGGTCTCTTCACACGTGAGAGCAGATTGGTTGGTTCGGTATTCGATTTCAGGGTCAACGCAACACTGAAGAAGATCAGAAACTTCCAGCTTCTTGTTGAGATCATGGTATCAAATATTGCCGAAGGCTTTGCGCTCAACTCATTCGCAGTTGGTCCATCTATCAGACTTTCGAAACTTGATAATGGTAAATTTGGCCTTCTTTCTGCTTTCGTCAACTTCAGATTCAAGCTGGGTGACTTCTTTGACGAAAGAGAAAAGAAATAAATCTTTCATAACTTAAAGATTGAATACAAATTAAAATAAACCTGAATATTCTGCTATTTGAAATATAATAGCAGAATATTTTTTTGTTCAGTAAAAAAAGCTAAAATACTGTATATCAAGAGGATAATTATTGAGTATTGGTAAAGGATGAGCATCAAAAACCAGAGCAGCAAAAAGAACTGGATGAATTGACATACATTATTTCTCACGATCTTCAGGAGCCTCTCAGGATGATTACGAGTTATGTTCAGCTCCTGAAAAAGAAGTACAGCGACAAACTTGATGATAATGCCAAAGAATACATAGATTATGCTGTTGAGGGTTCCGAAAGGTTGAAGCAAATGATGGATTCACTTCTCAATTATTCAAGGATAGGCCGACCCGAAGTTAGGCATGAAAAAGTAAGGCTAAAACAAGTACTCGAAAGAACTGAAAAGCAGTTAAGATCAAGATATAAAGAGTTAGATTTTTCTGTAACGGATAATTTCAATGAGTCAGAAATAACCACCGATGAAGATCTTCTGACCAAACTGTTCTACCACATAATAGATAATTCGCTGAAGTTCAACCAGAACTCTCTGCCCGCAATTGTTATCAGGCATAACGAGTCCACTGATAGACATGAGATTTCGATCAGTGATAACGGTATGGGAATAGATAAAGAGTATCACGGCAAGATATTCGGCATCTTTCAGAAACTTCATAATCATAAAGACTACCCGGGTTCCGGGATGGGACTTGCAATCTCTGAAAAGATAGCAAATAAGCTGGGAGGATCAATAAAGGTGGATTCAGAAAAAGGGAAAGGAGCGATTTTTCAAATAACGCTCCAAAAAAGATTTTAAAGCAAAAAGGAATTTTGATAAAAATTTTACTAATAGAAGATAACCCGGGTGACGCAAGACTGATCCAGGAGTATCTTTCGGACCTGAAGAATATTGAGTATTCACTGCAAACAGCAGACAAACTTCAAATTGGCATTGAGATCCTTGAAAACGAGTTCATAGATGTTGTCCTGCTGGATTTGAATCTGCCTGATAGTCAGGGTTTGACCGGAGTAGAGCAGGTTTTCAACATTGCACCAAACATACCGGTAATAGTATTGACAGGACTGAACGATGAAACAACTGCAATAAACGCTGTAAAGATGGGTGCACAGGATTACTTGGTAAAAGACAAAGTTGAAAGCGAACTGCTTATCCGTTCAATTAGATATGCAATTGAGCGTAAAAGAGCCGAAGAAGATCATCAGAAGTTACTTGAGCAAAGAATTAGATCTCTATCTATCATTGAAGCACAGGAAAATGAGAGAAGGAGAATATCCAGAGAGCTCCATGACGGGCTTGGACAGCTGCTCAGCGCTGCAAAACTCAACTTCGGAATGATAGATTTTGTAAACAGTTCGAATAAAGAGAAAACGACTGAAATTGTTAAGCAGGTGGATAGCATTATAAGCAAAGCAATTGTCGAAGCCAGAAGAATAGCACACGATTTGAGGCCAACGACACTTGATGATTTTGGTTTGATTCCTGCACTCAGAATTCTTTGCCAGGAATTCTCTAAAATAACGGGAATAAAAGTAAAATTTCAGGTATCCCCTGCCCTTGAAAGGATCGACCCGAAAGTTGAGATTGCAATATACAGGATAATACAGGAATCGTTTAACAATATAAGTAAGTATGCAGAGTCTACTGAAGTGTCTCTTGATCTGTACAGGAATGAACAGCAGGTCTTTGTGAGAGTTAAAGATAACGGCAAAGGATTTGATCCGGAAAGTGTAACGAAAGCAAAAAAAGCTGGCACCGGATTTGGCTTGCTGAACATGAAAGAACGGGCAGAGCTGATCGGCGGCAAGGTTGAAATTATATCCAGCCCCGGCAGCGGAACAGAGCTGCTGCTTGAAATAAATTTAGATTTTTTTAGTAATAATAACCATAACTAAGAGTATATAATTGTTATGAAAACCACAAAAATATTAATTGTCGATGACCATGAAGTCGTAAGGGACGGATTGAAGAACATACTTACCAGTCTGGATAATATTGCCATAGCAGGCGAAGCCGGAAATGGTGAAGACGCGGTAAAAATGTACTCGTCTTTGAAACCGGATTTGGTAATAATGGATATATCCATGCCCGGAATGAACGGCATTGAAGCTACCCGTGTAATAAAGGAAAAGGATCCGGATGCAAGGATACTGATCCTAACTATGCACGACAACCAGGAATACCTGAACCAGATCATCAGATCAGGTGCAAAGGGTTTCATACTCAAGAATACCGATAAGGAAGAGCTCCTTGATGCGGTTCGGACCGTATCTTCAGGCGATAATTTCTTCAGCAAGGATATTTCGAAACTGATAATAGATAACTATATCAGGACTGCTAAAGAAACGGAAAAAAATGATGGTTATAAAGAAGTACCGTTAACAAAAAGAGAAATTGAGATACTAAAGCTCATTGCGTCAGGATATTCTAACCAGGAGATAGCAAATATACTTTACATTAGCTATAATACGGTTGATACTCACAGAAAGAACATCATGCATAAGCTATCGATAAAGAACACGGCTGGACTTGTACGATACGCAATTGAAAAGGGACTAATTTCACTCAATTAAGCAGAAAAACAATTATTTTTATAGAAAGGGCTGTTTAAAATGAATACTCAAGTACCGGTAGTTAGAGTTCTAATAGCGGATAACAATCCAGATTTCTTGAGTGCTTTAGCACAATATGTTCGTTCAATTCCGGGAGTTGAACTGGTTGGAGAAGCAGTTGACGGAGAAGATGCTATCAAGAAAGCGGAGGCAACCTATCCGGACCTGATCATACTCGATATTATCATGCCTAAAAAATCAGGCATAGAAGCTTTAAGCGCAATCAAGGACAAATTTCCTGATGTTACGGTTGTAATGATCTCGATCAATGAAGGTCAGTCATACAGGAAGCTTGCTGAAGTTTACAGGGTTGATAAGTATATCGGAAAGAATTCCGATGATATCCATAAAGAATTACTGGAAGTCATCCAGGC
Organism: Ignavibacteria bacterium; assembly: GCA_030835025.1. GTDB lineage: Bacteria > Bacteroidota > Ignavibacteria > Tepidaquicellales > OLB5 > OLB5. The sequence goes on from JAUQWS010000044.1 coordinate 4,590, forward strand.
TACACAGCAGAAACTGGCTTCAAGAAGCGTATAATTTCGCGAAAATTTAAGTGATTAATTTCTGAAATGTCAAACAAAAATGTGAGAATTCTGCTTTGTGATGATAATGACAACTTCAGGCAGCTTTTGACTCAATACATCAAAGCAATGCCGGGCGTTGAAGTTGTTGGAGAAGCAATTGACGGTGTAGACGTGATCGATAAGACCGAGAGCCTGGACCCTGACCTTGTACTTATGGATCTCAGTATGCCAAATCAATCTGGGCTTGATGCAACCAAAACGATCAAAGAAAAATGGCCTTCGAAATCCGTTATAATACTCACACTTTACGAAGACAGCGTCTATAAGGAACTGGCAGACGAGTTCAACGCTGACGGGTTCATAGCAAAAAGCTCTATTAAGGCTCAACTTCCCATTATGATCGAAGAATTAGTCAGAAGCTCTGCAAATTGAATGAAAAATATTTTTAGATATTAGCCGATTTCTATAGAATTATAGGAATCGGTTTTTTATTTTACAGGAGATTAAAACTCAAATTCAGAGGAGAAAACAAATGTCACACTATTCGCTTTATTCAACTGATTTCGGAGCCCCGCCTCCGCCGCCTCCGCCAAGTATGTCCACTCCCCCGCCGCCTCCCCCCGCAGGAGGAATGAACATGGGTTCAGGTGGAAGTGCCGGTACCAATGCTATCATTGCCTTAGTAGCAGGAATACTTTCATATGTGTTCTGTCCTTTTATTTTAGGAATTGTTGCCTGGATAATGGGAAAAGGAGAACTGGGCAAAATAGATAGAGGAGAATCCGCAGAAGCAGGCAGAACCCTTGCCAAGATCGGTATGTGGCTTGGTATTGTGAATGTTGCGCTTTCAATTTTGTTCGGGCTGGTGTATGTATTGATAATCGTAATTGCTATAATCAGCGGCAGCAGATAAGATTTCGAAGACAAATTTAAAAGGTAGCTCATTAGCTACCTTTTTTTGTATTATGAAAATCAGGATAAAGAAGATAGAGCCCAACCTTGAGCACTCGATGCCAGTATACGCTACTGAACATGCCTCTGGTATGGACGTTTCCTCAGCTTCGATTGAAGATATAGAGATATTACCTCAAACTACTCAGCTCATCCCGACTAATCTTGTTGTTGAAATTCCAGAAGGATTTGAAGCACAGATAAGGCCCCGCAGTGGGCTTGCTCTAAAGCACAATATCGGGATCATAAATTCTCCCGGCACAATTGACGCCGATTACCGCGGCGAAGTCAAAATTTTGCTCACAAATTTTGGTAAAGTACCTTACACGGTTACATTCAACGAAAGAATTGCACAGATGGTAATATGCAAAGTGGAAAAAGCAGAAATTGAAATTACTGTGGAACTAAGTGAAACAAGAAGGAATACAGGCGGATTTGGACATACCGGCATATAAGAATGAGCGAGAACAGGGAAAATACTTATAGAATTTATGAAGTCATAGTATCACTGACTGCTCTGGTTTTGTTTGGAGTGCTGTTCACTGTAACAGATCTCTTCCATAACCCATTCATTGTCTTTGGGGTCATTATTTTTGTTCTTTACCCGTTTCGCAAAAGTAAGCTGATCAAGATCATCCTTACACTTTCTTCTATTATCTTTGCGCTTTGGTTTCTGCATTCTATTTCTTCTTTGCTGGCTCCATTTGTCATTGCGATCATTATATCCTATACGCTGAACCCTGTTGTTGAGTATCTTTCAAAGAACAGGATGTCAAGGGCAGTTGCAAGTGCTCTCATATTGGTTGTTTTCCTGTTAATTGCTGCAGCGCTTACCTTGTTGCTTACACCGCCTATAGCATATCAGTTTGGCGAGCTCATAAAGAGCCTGCCCTCAGCATTAACTGACCTTCAAAGCTGGATCAATCTTATTTTAATACCAAAGCTGAATTCACTTGGAATACCCACTTCTGAAATACAAAACAAATTGTCTCAGGAACTCCCCGCCAAGATCGAGGGATTGATTAACGGATTACTTAGCAGCTTATCGGGAATATTTTCAGGGATATCTGTGGTTTTGACACAAATTGTAAACTTAATACTGATCCCTTTTCTGACTTTCTATATAATGAAGGATTTTGACGAGCTAAAGCTGATCGTAAAGAATCTTTTCCCTGCAAAGAACAGGGAGAAAGTTTCTGAATATTACAGAAAGATAGATTCCTTGTTAGGCAGTTTCATCAGAGGACAACTTACAGCTTCAGTCATCCACGGAATATTTGTATACATTTTTCTTTCAATACTCGGAATAAAATATTCGATCTTCCTTGGAGCTATTGGAATTGTACTGAATATAATTCCCTATTTCGGTCTTTTGGTTGAAATAACCCTTGCTGTAATTGTTTCGCTATTCAGCGGTGATCCGGGGCTGCAGGTGCCACTTGTCATACTCCTCTATCTGGCCCAAAACCTATTGGAGACTTCATTCATCGTTCCAAAAATTGTGGGAAATAGAATCGGTCTTCATCCGGCTCTATTGATCCTTTCACTGTTCGTATTTTCTTATTTCTTCGGATTCATAGGAATGCTCATTGCCCTGCCGACAATGTCTGTGATCCTGATGTTTTTCAGGGAATGGATGGCGTCAAGAGTGCTGGATACTGAAGATGATCAAGACTGACTTATAAACCCTGCAAAAGTCTTCCTGCAATCTGGTTCATATTCTGAAACAAATAGCCGTTTGGCTCGCTTTGCATTTTCCTCTGTAATTCAGACCTGGAAGCAGATGGATCTGAGCTGACATTCTTCTCAAATCTTGCTTTATCAAACACGAAGATGTAAGGATTCAATACTTTATATTCAAACTTCGAAATAACAGCTTCGAATTTTGGAACATTCTTTAAAAACAACATTGATTTGTCATCCCAAAAGACGAGCTTCCATCCGGGATTTGTACTTAAATAACTTGTGATCAATTCCTTCAAATCCCCAATTCTGCGGATCATATCGGGGTCAAGATAAATTACATAATCAATACCCCTTTCATCCATCATCTTTTCGAACTTCGGCTTCATCCTCATCAGCCAGTTATATTCATAATATATGTCATCGTTCAGATTTCTGCTGTCAATGTAATTCTTTTGGTCAGGGAAATTCCATACCAGATATCCCCCTGTACCGAAATGATTATAAGGAGTACCCGAGATCTTATTCTCTTTCATGAAATCAAACAACTGGACTGGCATGAACTGATCATCAATTCCCCAACCGGGAATCCTGTAATACTGCATCTTTGCGTAAATTTCGCCATTCGGTATCAAAGTAAGCAAATAGACGAGCCCCACGGATGCTATCCCTTTTGGAACTAAACCGTTCAGAAAATTCTGGAAAGAGGAGTTCCTTGAACGAGAGAGAAAATAACTAAGGCTTATTGTAATAAATACGAGCATGATCATATCATAATCCACAGTGAACCTTATTGCTCTGACGGAATAGACTGCAAAACCTATGAACATAAGCGCAAACAGCAGGTCCTTTTTCATGTAAGCGTATAATAGAACCAGCACCCCGCTATAAAGAAACCATTTGTAAATAGTCAGTGTAATCCCGAAATCCATGTCCTTTGTAAACGGGCTCTTCCACTCATTAATAGTTTCAAGCATTTTCATCTTGGTATGGCCATAAGCATAAATATATGTGCTAATCCCGTGGGGATTTAAGAGCAGTACCAATCCGCAAATAACTGAAATCAACCAAAGTCTCTTCAATTCCGGCTGTAACAAAGGTTTTGCATCAACACCAGAATATTTCCCTCTCTTAAAGTAAACTATAGTTTCATTCAGAGTAAAAATAAATAATACCAAACCGCCTGCAAGAACTCCCATGTGTGAATTCGCCCAAATAAGGAAGATCAGAGGCAGGAAATATAGTCTTTTAGTATATTTTTCTCTATCGATATATTTATAATTCATTAAAATATATAAAAGGGTTACAAACAAGATATAAGTTATCACGTGGGGTCTTGGTGAAAGCCTGTCCATAATCCCTATCAACAGGAGAAAGAGCATAAATATCGCAAGGAAAGAATTGACCTTGAACTTCCTGAGCAGCATAAACAGCACGAAAAATACAAAACAAAATGCAAGTGACCTGAAAATAAGTATCGCATTATAACCACCAATGTTGTATAGCGCATATGTAAGAACGTCCCATCCCCATTCAAACGGTATCCATTCCATTCCGCTTGTTACATGGCCAAATACATCTTTATCAGGAACAACTTTGTTCTCAACTATATATCTTCCGGTTGCCAAATGCCAGAAAAGGTCATCATCACCGGATATCTTATAAGACGCCGCGAAGAAGACAACAAGGAGAAAGATCCCAAGAAGTCCAAAGACTGCATACTTGTTTTCCTGAATTAGTTGAAGCCCCTTCTTCTTAGACGGACTTTCTTTAGCTTTCTGTTTAGCCAATCAAGAGATTTTGTTAATTTCCTTTAAATACGGGTTTACGTTTTTCGATGAACGAACTCACACCCTCTTTGTAATCACCGGTATTCCCTGCAATATCCTGAGCCTGAGCTTCTTCATTAAGGACCTCATCCAGAGATTTCGAGAACGAATTGTTCAGCAGGTTCTTTATCATTCCAACTGCTTTAGTCGGAGAATTTGCAAACTTTTTCGAATACTTATCCAATGCTGCGCCAAGCACTTCACCGGTCTGCACACAAATGTTCACGAGTCCAAGCCGTTTCGCTTCAATTCCTGTCAGCCTTTGTGCAGTACTGCACATTTCAAACGATTTTGCAAGTCCCGCAATTCTTGGCAGTGTAAATGTTGAAGCGGAATCAGGTACAAGTCCGACATTAACGAATACTTCTATAAGCTGAGCGGATTCCACTGCTATCCTGAAGTCACAGGCAAGCGCAAGCGAAATCCCGGCACCGGCAGCCACACCGTTAATGCCGCAAATGACCGGTTTTGGAAGTTCCATGATCTGTTTAATAAGAGGATTATACTTTACTTCCAGTGCCTCCTTGAATGTCTTCTTTTCGCTTTCAAAATCTTTCAAGTCCTGCCCTGAACAAAATCCTTTCCCGGCACCGGTCAGTACAACGCAGCGAACAGATTCAGATTCCGCATCTTTGAATGCAGCTAGAAGCTCCGTAAGCATTTCTGTGTTGAAGGCGTTTAGAGAATCAGGTCGGTTTAATGTAATATAAAGGACATTTCCTTTTGTTTCTTTCAGGATAGACGGCATTTATCAATTATGCTTAGTTATCAAAAATATTCATACACAAACTGTTTCCTGAAGATCTCGTTATGAGCTGCATCTTCATAGATCTCTTCCTGTACATTACCGAATTTGTCTTTGACAATTGTTCTGTACGATTTATTTACAGCATCATTAAATGACTCTGTAACTTCTACCATTGTAGTATTTTTGACAGAGTCATTTACAAATACATAATTTATAAAATAATCCGTAGAAGTGCTTACGTACATCTCTTTCAGATTACCCTTTGGGTCATAACTGAAAGTTTCAGTTTTGATGCTTCCACCCGGTAATATTGAGATCTTCTCGATTATCTTATCCTGTTTATCATATTTGTAATTATACTGGGTCGTAATTGTTCGGTCATCGGAATCACCGCATGTGCTTTTACTCGAGACCTTCACCATATCATTGTATGTATTGTATACATATTTTTCGGTCGTCTTGCAGTTCATAACAATATCTTTATACACTGCTTCTATTAACCTGCCCATAGCATCATAATCAAATGATGCTTCGGTAAGTGTGCTGGAGCCTGATCTTGATTCTCTTTCTGTAATATTGCCAAGGTCGTCATACTCCAGAATGTTCTTTAAAGATCCGGAAGGTAATGAGTCTATTCTCTGAATAAGTTTTCCAAAACTGTCGTAAAGATAGAAATAACTTGATAGTGAAGGTGCCTTTCCGGCAGCCGTATCACCCCTGAAATAATGCTGAAGCAGGTTTCCTTCACGGTTGAATATTTTTATGCTTACAGTATCCTGAGTTTTTCTATTGATCTGGATCTCTGTACATTTGCTTATCTTTGCACTTTTTGTTGATGCAGCATTAAGGTTAATCCTAACGAACTTGCCAATAAGTTCAGGATGCTCTCCCTGGCTGTAAACGCCAAATGCAATTGTTATGCCCAGGCATACAGTAATGTATTTAAGAATCCCCACTTTTTCTCCTTGCTGCCTTATACTTACTTACAGAAACAGAACTCTGAGAGCAGAAAATTCCGCTTTCAAGCCGGCTACCCGGCTTGTCAATCAAACACTCAATCCTGCCTTTGTAATTCCCAAATCTACGAACAAATAATTTCAAAAAAAATATGAATATTCTAAACATTTAAAAATTCAACAAAAAACAGTAACTTTGACCATATGCGTACACCAACAGTTGTCAAAAAACCATACATTAAGCTCAGGAGGCTCTTCAGAAAGAAAAAGAAAGCCGCAGGTTTGCCGCCCGGCTCGCTGATTTACACAGGTGAAAAACGGGTAGAACGCGTGACAGTAAACCTTCTGGATTATAGGGGCAACAGCGTTACAGATAGAAAGATAGTTGATCCGGCCGAATGTGCAAATCTGCTTCAGAGTGATACTGTAAGCTGGATTGATGTTGAAGGATTGCATGAAACTGAGACAATCCAGAAGATCGGTGAATCGTTGAACCTCCACCCGCTTGTTCTCGAAGATATCTTAAACGTTGACCAGCGGGCAAAAATGGAGGAGTTTGAAGACTATGTGTATATAGTCCTCAAAATGTTCCACCTGAAAGAAAACGAAAGTGAAATTGCACCTGAACAGGTAAGTATCATTCTTGGAAAGAACTATGTAGCCACATTTCAGGAAGGAATTGAAGGCGATACTTTCCAGGAGATCAGAGAAAGGATCAGGAATAATAAGGGCATAATAACAAAAATGACACCTGATTACCTTGTATATTCGATCATTGATTCAATTATTGACTCCTACTTTTCTGTGCTAGAAAAATTTGGAGACAGGATCGAAACACTTGAGGAAGAACTTGTTAATAATCCTGAAAAACAAACACTCACAGAGATATACAGGCTGAAACGGGAAATGCTCTTCTTGAGAAAATCAGTGTGGCCGCTCAGAGAGGCAATCAGCAGACTTGAGCGCGGTGAGTCTGAACTGATCACCAGGAGCACACATTTGTATCTAAGGGATGTTTATGATCATACAATTAATGTTCTTGATACTGTTGAAACATACCGTGATATGCTTTCGGGAATGATAGATATATATCTATCCAGCATCAGCAACAGGCTCAACGAAACTATGAAGTACCTTGCACTTATTTCTACTATATTTATTCCAATGACTTTCATAGCCAGTATTTACGGTATGAATTTTGAGATCATGCCTGAACTGCAGTGGGTGCATGGATATTGGTTTGCGCTGGGAATAATGGCTATGGTGGGTATTGCGTTCTTAGTGTATTTCAAAATGAAGAAATGGGTATAAAAAAATATAGTATTGATCCGGATATAAGAAAAGCCTCTACCCTGCCAGCTGAGTTCTACAGAAGCAGCGATATATTTGAACAGCAAAAGAGCAAGGTGTTCTCAAAATGCTGGCATTACGCCGGTGATTCAGATGTGGTTAGGATACCAGGCTCTGTATATCCATTCACAATATTTCCGGGTTACCTGGATGAACCACTACTCTTGACAAGAGACCATTCGGATAAAATTCACTGCCTCTCAAATGTGTGCACTCACAGGGGTAATATTCTGGTAGAGAGCCCTGTTAATCTTAAAAATCTCCAATGCCGCTATCATGGCAGAAGATTTGAGCTTAACGGCAGCTTTAGATCAATGCCGGAATGTGAAGATGCTCTTAATTTCCCATCAGAAGCAGATGACCTTGCGAAAGTACCGTTTGAGTTATGGCATAAGTTTGTTTTTACCTCTATCAATCCAATAAAACCGCTGTCGTCATTCCTTAAAGTCATCGAAGACAGGCTGGAAGGGGTCAAAATCGGAGAAATGATGTTCGAATCTTCCAGAAGCAGGGATTATCTGATAAAATGCAATTGGGCACTGTACTGTGATAATTACCTTGAAGGATTTCATATACCGTATGTTCACAGCGGACTGAACGAGAAAGTTGATTACGGAAGCTATACAACTGAACTATATGAATACTGCAATCTTCAGCTTGCATTTGCCAAGCCTGGTGAGGAATGTTTTTCGCTGCATGAAACTTCCCCTGATTACGGAAGCGAGGTTGCCGCTTACTATTGGTGGGTTTTTCCAAATATGATGCTGAATTATTACCCATGGGGACTTTCCATCAACATAGTACGTCCGCTTGCTAAAGACCTGACAAAGGTATCATTTATTACCTATGTAAGCGACCCCACAAAACTTGATAAAGGCGCAGGCTCAGGGCTTGACCGTGTTGAACGCGAAGATGAAGCCATTGTTGAAATGGTTCAAAAAGGAGTCGGGTCAAGCTTTTATAGCCGAGGCAGGTACTCTCCTAAACGCGAACAGGGTGTCCACCATTTCCACAGATTATTGACCCAATTCCTTAATGAAGAATAAGCATAATACTGTTATTATAATCGGTGCTTCGCAGGGAATTGGCAAAGCTCTGGCTAAGGAATATGCCGCTCATAATGCAAAACTCGTGCTGCTTTCACGAAATACCACTTCAATTGAAAGTATTGCTGAAGATATCATCAATAACGGGGGTGAGTGCCATATTAAAAAATGCGATGTAACTTCATTCATAGAAGTAAAAGCTGGAATTGAATTCGCCGTTTCTAAATTAGGCAATTTAGATCTTGTAATTATTAATTCAGGTGTAGGCGGACCCAACTGGATGGATAACTTCAGCAGTAGTGATTTTGTTAGGTCATTTGAAGTGAATACATTCGGAATAGCCTACGCTTTGGAGATATTGATACCCATAATGAAAGAACAGGGCTACGGAACCATTGCGGGTGTTACGTCTCTTGCGGATATACGGGGATATGGGGGTTCTTCGAGCTATTCAGCAAGCAAGGCAGCGGGCTCAATACTTCTTGAATCAGCGCGCGTTGAGCTCAAAAAGCACAATATCAGGGTAATTACAGTCAGACCCGGCTTTGTAAAGACGGCAATGACAGATAAGAACGAGTTCAAAATGCCCCTTTTGATGCAGCCTAATAAAGCCGCGATGATAATAAGAAGAAAGATTGAGAAAGGTAGAAGTATTGTGCAATTCCCATGGCCAATAGTAATGTCAACAAGGATCATTAAAAATATCCCGAACTGGATCTATGACTGGGGAATGAATAAGGCAAGACCTGTTAAAAAGAAATGACCTGGCTATCAGCTAAAACTTCATTGTGATGTATCCCCTGTATCTTTTCACCTGTACCAAGTGCTACACCATCAAGCTCTGCGTTTTCAACTATTGATTTTTCTGAAACAAGTGAATTTGTTACGGTGGATCCGGTTACTTTAGCTCCGTCAGCAATAGCTGCATTCGGGCCGATAACTGAGTTTTCAATGACAACACCTTCGCCTATGTAAACAGGCTCAATAAAAGTAGAATCGGGGAAAGGATAATCCTGCGAAAAATTATGATCTCTGTTCAGGATATATGTGTTTGTACTTAGAAGAGTTTCCGGCTTGCCGCAATCGAACCAGTTCTCAATTTCAAATGGCACCATTTTTTCACCGTCGCTTACCAGCTTCATTAACGCATCGGTCAACTGGTATTCGTTCTTAGTTCTGATATTATTATCCATCAAATATTCAACTGCTTTAAACAGTTTTGCGGCATCCTTTACGAAATAAATCCCTGCAATCGCGCTTTTGCTTTCAGTTACACCCGGAGCCGGCTTCTCGATCATTCGTTTTATGAATCCGCCGTCGCTTTCAACAATCCCGAACCTTGTAGTATCTTCAACATCTTTATAGCCTATTGCAGAGTGTTCGCTCTTAAGCACGCTGTTTAAGTCAAATTCAAATATTGTATCACCAAGAATTATAATGACAGGCTCACCTTTTACATAGTCTTTTGCATGATAAACTGCATGTGCAAGACCCAGCATTTCCTTCTGTTCAACAAATTCAAACTTAACACCTGAATCCTTGTACTCTTTATTTACATACTCAACTATACGTTCACCCAGGTACCCGATTATCAAAATAATTGTATCTATTTTTCCGTTCTTAACAAGTTCATCAATTAAATGGAACAGCATGGGCCTGCCTGCCACATTTATCAGCACTTTAGGCACTTTATTTGTCAGCGGCTGCAGCCGCGTTCCAATACCCGCAACAGGAATTATTGCTTTCAATTCAGATATTTTTCAATTATTGCAGGCAATGTGCTTATTGCCTCACTTATCTTCGAAACATCTTTACCGCCTGCGGTTGCAAGGTGCGGTTTGCCGCCCCCGCCTCCTCCTAGTATTTTTGCAGCATCACCGGCTATCTTGCCGGCGCTGAGCTTCTTTTCCTTTACCAGGTCATCGCTAACAGTTGCAACAAGGCTTATTTTGTTATCAATTATTGTGTAGAGTAGTCCAACACCGCTTTTAAGCTTCTCACGGAGCTTATCACCGATCTCCTTGAGTTCATCTGCATTAGTAACACTAAGCTCACCCGTTACAAGCTTTATTCCTTTTACTTCTGCTGCCTTGCTTATCAGTTCATCAAGCTTTGCTGAAGCTTCCTGAACTTTTTGTTTACCAAGCTTTTTTTCAGCTTGTCTTTTTTCTTCAAGATACTTTTCTTTCAATTCATGGAGTGAAAGGATAGTAGAGTCATGGTATTTAATTATGCTGCTAAGAAACTTAGTATCCCTGAAATCCGCACCTGCAAAATCCTTGGTGAAATTATCCATTCCGGTCTTGAAGTTTGAAGCGATATTTCCGGGCAGATCTGATGACAATTTCTCAATTTCTTGAACTCTCTCGTTTATGTAGTCGATTATACCTTTCCCTGTCTTTGCAAATATCCTTCTTGTACCTGAAGAAATACTTTCTTCCTTCATTATCTTAAAGAGCCCGATATCACTTGTACCCTTTACATGGGTACCGCCGCAAAACTCCACGCTGAAACTCTCATCTATGAAAACAACGCGCACATTATCACCATACTTATCGCCAAAGAACTTCTTTACATTCGGTATTTTATTGGCTTTTTCAATCGGCATCTCCTCAGCGTATACGTTAATATTTGCCTGTACCTTCTCATTTACTATCTCTTCAATATCTGTTATCTCCTGCGGATCAAGCTTATGGAAGTGGGGAAAATCAAATCTTAGAACCTTATCATCCAGGTATGAGCCCATTTGCTTAATATGTGAACCTAGAACCCTGCGTAATGCTTCATGCATAATATGGGTGGCGGAGTGATTACGCTGGATGGATTCTCTCCTGGGGTAATCAATATATGCGCTAACTTTCAGGTCTTTCCGTAGCTCTGCTGGTTTACCGCTTAGAACTATATAATCTTTTGTTGAATCAACCACCTCAATAGATTTGCCGGCATATGAGACTTTCCCCGTATCGCTGACCTGACCTCCTGACTCAGAATAAAAAGGGTTTCTATCCAGCACAAGGAGTGATGAACCGTTTTCAGGGATTATATCAAGTACTTGGGTTTCAATTCCGTTTTCGCTGACTGAATAAGGGTCATACAGAACATTGAATTTTCCTTTAATGTCATTTGTCAATTTATGAACTGTCACTTCCCTTGCACTTCTTGCCTTTTCCTTTTGTTCGCCCATCAATTCAGTAAATTTCACATCATCAACCGTCAGTCCGATCTCCCGAGCCATTAGCTGTGTAAGATCTATCGGAAAACCATAAGTATCATGCAGCTTAAAAGCTACTTCGCCGCTAAAGACTTTCTCACCGGTTCTTATCATACTTTCAATCTCATCATTAAACATCACAAGTCCCTTATCAAGAGTCTCATTAAAGCTTTCTTCTTCGCCTTTTATGACTTCCTTGATGAATTCCCTTTTCTCAACTATCTCCGGGAAAACATGTCCCATAGTATCAACAAGTGTATCAACAAGCTTAAATATGAACGGTGTGCGCATATCAAGGTTGCGTCCGTAGCGGGCTGCACGGCGTAAAACTCTGCGGAGCACATATCCCCTTCCCTCGTTTGAGGGAATAACGCCATCTCCAATGGCAAATGTTAATGTCCTCACATGGTCTGCCACAACATTCATAGAAGCTTCGTATTTGCCGGAATATTCTTTTCCTGTAATTGTTATGAGTTCATTTATCAGGGGCAGAAAGACATCTGTCAGGTAGTTTGATGTTTTTTTCTGCAGTATCCTGACCATACGCTCAAAGCCCATACCTGTATCAATATGCTTTTGCGGGAGCTCATGCAGTTTGCCTTCAGAATCACGGTTATACTGAATGAACACAAGGTTCCAGAATTCCATTACCTCTGGTTTGCCTGCATTTACATCTTCTGCTTTGCAGCCGGTTTCGGTGAAATCATAGTGAATTTCAGAGCAGGGACCGCATGGGCCGGTATCGCCCATTTCCCAGAAATTATCTTTCTCTTCAAATTTCAGAATATGCGATTGATCGATATCAGTTTCAGTTTTCCAGAAGTTAAGTGCCTCTTCATCATCCTTATACACAGTAGCCCACAATCGCTTCTTATCAAGTTTCCAGACTTCAGTGAGAAGCTCCCATGCCCATGCAATTGCTTCCTTCTTGTAATAGTCACCAAATGACCAGTTGCCAAGCATTTCAAAGAATGTATGGTGGTAGCCGTCGTGGCCGACCTCATCAAGGTCATTATGCTTGCCGCTTACACGAATGCACTTCTGAGTATCGGCACAGCGATTATAGTCTCTTTTTCCCGTGCCAAGGAAAACATCCTTGAACTGGTTCATTCCCGCATTGATAAACAGCAATGTCGGGTCATCGTAGGGTACAACAGGCGCAGAAGGGACAATTTTATGCTTTTTGGAAGCAAAAAAGTCCAGAAAATCCTGCCTGATTTCTTTAGATCTCTTCAAATTTGTACTAAATATTTGTAAATCTACAAAATTATGCAAATATCGCTTAATAAGAAATGATTAATTGCGTATATCAGCCATAAATACTCTCTAAATAGTATGGCATCATAGCCAAATAACGTTATTTTTGAGTTAGTAAATTCTAATAAAATCATTTACAATATGAAATATCTATTCACTTCTTTGCTTCTGTTTTGTTCTATCTATTCCTCATATTCATCATCAGGCGGTGAGCATCCCGATGATTTTACTTTAAAATACTTTATGAGGGATTCCGTTACAGGAAGCGATATGATAATGGAAATCAAAGACGAAAAAATGAAGATAAGCTATAAGAACGGCGTTCGGAACATCAGCAAAGCAAAGTATTACGAGCTTGAAGATGAAGAAATTGATAAACTTTATGATTATATGGTCACGGAAAAATTCATGGATAGAGATTCCCCTGAAAAAGGAATAACACAGCACATGGCATCCCAGTACATTTCAGGCGGTTATGATAAACGGGAAAATGTTATAATATTCGGCGGTGCAGGTGAACCCCCTCAGTATGTCTTAAGGCTCAAATATAAACTGTTTGATCTTGCCACAAAGTATGATAAATTCTGGAAACGTGATATGGATATAGAGTATTGATCACAGATTACGCAGATTACACAGATTTTTCAGATTTAAGGTATAAATTGGTAACTTGAAGGAAGGTTAATATATGGGTATATTTGTTGATAATATCGCGGGGTGGAGCAGCTGGTAGCTCGTCGGGCTCATAACCCGAAGGTCGGAGGTTCGAATCCTTTCCCCGCTACAAGCAGAAACCCGTCAATTGGCGGGTTTTTTTTTGGTTATGAGTAGGACAGGCATTCCTGCCAGTCATTAATTCAATCCTTCATAATCTTCAGGCAGACACGTCAAGGATTGTTCTTTAAAATGTTTGATTTAACTATTTTGAGGAAAACCTAATTATTTTATTGATTCAAACTGTGCGACCAGCTTTTCAAGCTTTTCCTGCTGGTCAGCAAGCTTTTTGCGCTCGCTTTCTATGACTTTCGGCGGCGCTTTGCTTACAAATGTCTCATTGCTCAACTTCTTATTAATCGTATTTACAAAAGCTTTTATCTTATTTATCTCTTCTTCCAGTTTGCCTTTTTCTTCTGCTGTGTTAAAGGTTGCTTCCCTTTCAGTAAAAATCTCATATTTATCCACAATTGTGTGCACCCAGTTCTGCTTTTGAGCAGCTTCTGTATCTGATTTCAGGACAACATTTATTCCCGCAGCTTTTGTAAGCTTGATAATGTAGTGCAGATTGTCGTTGATCATCTTAACGCCAGATACGGTTTCTGCCATAATCTCAACATTACCCTTTACTCCCGCATATTTTAGCTCAGTCTTGATATTTCTTACCGATGTTATCATTTCCTGAATTACCGCCACATTTTTTTCTGCAGAATCATTCAGATTTGTATCATCATATACCGGCATACTGCTGAGGGTGATACTCTCATTTGCCGCCCGCTCGCCTATTCCGCGCCATATCTCTTCAGTTATGAACGGCATAACCGGATTAAGCAGCTTGATCGCATCTTCAAAAATTGCAATTGCATCTGCAAATATTTTACCGGCTGAATCAGGATACTCGTATGATTTTATCTTCAGAATTTCAATATACCAGTCACAATAATCACGCCATATAAAATCATACAGCGCCTTGGATGCTTCGTTTATCTTATATTCTTCAAGAGCCTTAAGATAATCCCTTATCGTATCATGAAGCCTGCTTTTGATCCATTTATCAAAATCATCCCCGGGATAGTCCTTAAATGTTTCACCTGCCTGGTCCCTCTTCATCAAAAGGAATCTTGCGGCGTTCCACAGCTTATTTGCAAAATTCCTGCCAAGCTCGCATTTTTCATTAGAGTACATAACATCAGTTCCCTGCGGGGCAAGATAAACCAGCGTAAAGCGAAGGGCGTCAGTGCCGTACTCCTGCATAACTTCGATAACATCCGGGGAGTTACCCAGGCTTTTGCTCATTTTTCTGCCTTTGATATCCCTGATGACATTGTGGAAGTACACATCTTTGAACGGTATCCTGCCTGTAAATTCAATCGATGCCATTATCATTCTTGCCACCCAGAAGAAAATAATATCCGGAGCAGTTGAAAGAAAATCAGTCGGGAAATACTTCTTCAGGTCCCCGGTTTCCTCAGGCCAGCCCATTGTGGAAAAGGGCCAGAGCCATGAAGAGAACCACGTATCAAGCACATCGGGATCCTGTTCCCAGTTCTCTATATCCTTCGGCGGGTCAACTTCGCAGTACTTCTCACCTGTTTGCTTATTATACCAAACCGGAATTTGGTGTCCCCACCATAACTGGCGTGAAATACACCAATCCCTGATATTGTTCATCCAGTGCTCGTAAGTCTTCTTCCATCTCTCAGGGTGGAAAGTAATATCACCCGAAACCACAGCCTTAAGTGCAGGTGCGGCAAGCGGCTTCATATTTACGAACCACTGGTCAGATAGATACGGCTCTACCTGCGCACCGCCGCGCTCGCTAACACCAACATTGTGCACGTAATCCTCTATCTTCACAACCAGATCAAGTTCTTTCAGTTTTTCAACTATTTTCTTTCTTGCTTCAAACCTGTCAAGCCCCGAGAACTTCCCGGCAAGCTCATTCATTTTGCCTGATTGGTCTATTACCTGTACAGTCTCAAGCCCGTACTTCTGCCCGAGCTCAAAATCATTGGGGTCATGCGCGGGAGTAACCTTAAGCGCACCGGTACCGAACTCCGTATCAACATAATCATCCTGTATTATTGGAATTTCCTTCTCTACCAGCGGCAGCATTACTTTCTTCCCTGCAAATGCTTTATACCTTTCATCCTTCGGGTTTACAGCCACTGCCGTATCACCAAGCATTGTTTCGGGCCTGGTGGTTGCAATCACAAGGTGCTTATTTGCCTCACCCGCAACAGGATATTTGATATAATAAAGCTTATCGCTTTTTTCTATATAATTTACCTCTTCATCGCTAAGGGCTGTTTGCTGTTCGGGGTCCCAGTTAATTATCCTCTTGCCTTTATATATCAGTCCTTTTTTGTAGAGCTCAACAAATACTTTCCTTACTGCTTTTGAAAGACCTTCGTCAAGCGTAAATCTTTCCCTTGACCAGTCAACCGAAGCGCCCATCCTGATGAGCTGACGCTTGATATTTGCGTGATAGACTTCTTTCCACTCCCAGACTTTTTCAACGAACTTCTCTCTTCCGAGGTCATACCGCGAGATACCATCTTCTTTGAGCTTCTTTTCAACGACAGTTTGTGTTGAAATCCCGGCATGATCTGTACCAGGCAGCCATAATACGTTATACCCCGACATCCTTTTCCACCTCGCATAAACATCCTGCACAGTATTATTCAGCATATGCCCTACGGTAAGATTACCGGTAACATTAGGCGGAGGAATTACGATTGAATACCTGGGTCTGGCGGAATCACCTGAGGGAGCAAAGAATTTATTCTTTTCCCAAAACTCTATCAGCCGGGTTTCAACATCATTTGGTTCGTATAACTTTGGAAGCTCCTTCAATAAACGCTTTATCCTTTCTGGTATTTGTTGATGAGTTCATAAGCAAGTTCAAGATATGCAATTGAAACATTTGCATTTACGTTATAGAGTATTGCAGGCTTGCCGTAGAAAGTTGATTCGGTTATCATATGATTCCTTGGTATGTTGGTCTTGAAAAGGTATTTGTTATACCTTAATTTAAGTTCTCTTTCAGAGATCTCTGTAACCTTTGTATTAGATTCGTACATAGTCATTACGATCCCTTCAATAGCTAAGACCGGATTTGCAACTTCCTTAATATACTCAATGTACTTAAAAAGCCTTGAAATTGCCTCCAGTGAAAAATGTCCGCTCCTAACCGGCATTAGCACAGAAGTTGATGCTGTAAGCGCATTAGCAACTATTCCTCGCATAATTGGGGGGCAATCGATGATTATGTATTCATAATGCTGTGCAGCACCCCTGAGAGCGTTCTTAAGGACTACACGGTTTTCTGCGATCTTGGTGAACTTCTCATCCCTTTGGATAGTATTCACGTTTGACGGCACAAAATCAAGGTATGCAAGTTCTGTTTTATGAGTTGCCAGCTCGATTGAATGCGTGAAACTGAATACTTCAGCAATCCCCGATTTGACCCTTTCGGGCGTGAATCCAAGCAGCATTGCAGAAGCACCGAACGGGTCTGCATCAATAAGCAGAGTTTTCTTTTCGGCGACAGCAAGTGAAGCTGCAAGGTTTACCGCAGTTGTTGTTTTACCGACTCCGCCCTTTGGCAAGCATATTGATATTATTCTGGCGCTCAATTAATTTATGTTATCTTTATTTTCTTTCTGAAATTATTTTGTTCTTCAGGTTAACTGCATCCGGTATCTGATTATTCACTGATATTGATTTATCAAGAAATCTCAGTGCAAGCGAACTGTTACCGCCCTTGTAATGATAGTTTGCAGTTTCAAAAAGCATTCCGGCAACTGAAGTATTTACTTTCTTTTTTTCCTGTGTATTAACAGCATACGGCCTGAACACCTTATCAATACAATTGATCCCTGCCGTACTGTCATAAGCAGTATTCCTGTTAACAAGTCTGTAACAAAAACCGCTTGGCACGGCGCCGTAACCTGAAAGCATTCCCTTCATATCTTTGTTCAGAAGCAGATCGTATGTAACATAGACCGGGTAAGACGCGATCGTTTTAGCAAAAAAGCTTTTCACGAGATTATTCAGGCTGGTGATCCTTGAATTGTCTTCATTTTTGGCATTCTTTATGTAATCATCAATCTCCTGACGGTTCTTTTCATACAGATCAGGGTAATATTTCTTTATTGTTTCCAAGTACCAACCAACAGAAAAGAACTTAATATTAAAACTCTTCACATCCTGCCTGATACCCAACAACTGTGAGTAATAAAGCGACGCAGGGTAAGAATATCCCCAATCATAACTTAATAATATACTGTTATGTTCAAGGCTGTTCAATGTATTCAGTGCCAGGTCTTCGACAACAAAATCTTTGCTGTTATCACAGGCTGCGTAGTTATAGTATAATCCGAATCCCGAAACAAATATACCCAAAATTACTATTACAGTGGCGGGTTTCAGGGTTGAATTCTTTGACCCTGTAATTATATTCAGTATGAATTTCAGACCAAATGCCGCAAACACTGTAAAAATTATATAGAAAGCAGTAAAATAAACCTGTACATCCCTGATATTATAATTGAGCGAATACAGAAGTACCGAAATTGCAAATATGACCAGGAAATAAAATACTTCCCTGTTATGTTTAAACAATAGAATTATTCCGGCCAGACCAAGGAAGAATGACACAAAAGCAAATTCTGAAGGTAATGTACTTGAGAATAAACTCAGATTTTTTGAGAATGCAGAGCCTGATGAAAACATCATCTGGTCAAAATCCCCGCCTCTTAAATGATGTACCAGGTTTCCGAGAGTTTGCGGATCTGACCAGTTGAAAAATGGTCCTGAAGAAGCGCGGAATATCAGTATCAAATACATCAATAAGCCGGGTATAACAAATACGGTTTTTCTAAGAATCTCTTTCTTGAATACCGGAGCTGCTTTTACCTGCAGATACATCAGGTAAAGCAATCCGGGGAGCATCAGGACGGTTGTCATATGGTTAGCAAAACTGAATCCAAGCACAATGAACATCCACATCCAGAGTTTTTTATCCGGGTTCTTTATGTCAGTATATATTTTCACACTAAGCAATAAAAAACAAGATACAAAGACCTCATGAAGAGGGTATACTTCAACTGAAAGAGCATTCAACCAGAAAGTTTTGCTGAATGCCAATACAAGCGCCGAAAAGAAACTCAAAAAAACGAGTGAGTTTTCATCAAGAGTCTTTGCTCCGGAATGCTGTTTATCTTTTGACTTAATCTTCTTAACAGATTCTTTCAATCCAAGAAATCCAGTGACTGCATAAAAGAAAATAACCACAGCAACTGAACTGAATACTGCACTCATTATATTCAGCCTGTAAACCGGACTATCACCGATCGGCAAATGTGAGAACGCATAACCGATCACCAAAAAGAGCGGGTAGCCTGTCGGATGCGGGATGCCGAATGTATATAATGCACCCGCCAACTCGCCGCTATCCATAAATGTAACAGTGGGATTCAGAGTCAGCAAATAAACAATGAATGCAATAATCCCTGCTGCAATAGCTAATATTTGTTTTGTGTATCTACCCAATCTTTATGTTTAACTTACCTATTGAATCTATTTCGGCTTCAATTGTATCACCTGGATTCAGTTTTGTGATCCCGGCAGGCGTGCCTGTAAAAATGATATCGCCTTCACTCAGCCCGAAAATACTTGAGAGATAATGAATAATATAATTTATGCGGAATATCATTTGCGAAGTATTTCCATCCTGTTTGGTCACGCCGTTCACTTTCAATCTTATCCCGAGGTTTTCAGGGTCACCGATCTCCTCTTTTCTGACTATTTCACTTACCGGAGACGAAGAGCGGAATCCTTTGGCTATCTCCCAGGGAAGTCCTTTGGCTTTTGCTTCGGACTGAATATCCCTGAGAGTAAAATCGATCCCGACCGCATAACCCAGGACGTGTTCCATTGCCCTATCCGCTGTAATATCAAAACCGCCTTTGCCTATTACCACAACAAGCTCAACTTCGTTCTGCAGATCATTTGAAATAGGCTTTCCGTTATAAACCGGAATGCTGACCATAACCCTATCTGCCATTATAGCAGAAGTCGGTTTAAGAAAAACTACGGGCGTTTTAGGTACTTCTGCGGCTCCGGCAGGGGTATCAAATTCTTTTATGTGATCAAGGTAATTTTTGCCGATGCAAAATATATTTCTCACTACAAACTTATCACTGCTGCTTCGAAACCTTAAATGGTCCATTTTTTCAGATATTTATCAAGTGTTTTTCTGTATTTACAATACCAAGCGGTTTACATTTTAAGTCCCATCCTGCAAACGGCGTGTTCTTGCTTTTGGAATGAAATTTTTCGGGTACGACTTTCCACGTTTTGTTAAGATCAAGAATTGTGAAGTTTGCCGGTGCTCCCTCGGTTATCTTAATATCAGGAAGTCCCAGTAGCTTTCTTGGATTTACTGACATTTTATTTATCATTTCCTCAAGTGTTATTACGCCTTTATCCACCAGATATGTATAAGTCAGTCCAATTGCTGTTTCCAGTCCAACAATTCCAAAAGGAGCTTTGTCAAGCGCCTGTGATTTTTCCTCAGCAGTATGAGGAGCATGATCAGTGCAAATTATGTCAATTGTACCGTCTCTTAATCCTTCTATAACTTCATCTCTGTCCGCCTTGGTTCTAAGCGGCGGATTCATCTTGGCATTTGTGCCATGATCAAGTACTGCTTCATCGGTCATAATGAAATGATGCGGACATGCTTCAGCCGTAACGTTCAATCCTTCTGCTTTTGCACTTCTGACAAGCTGGACTGCCTCTTTTGTACTGATATGCTGTATATGATAATGCGAGCCGGGAGTGTTCCTAACAAGCTCTATATCTCTTTCGATTATCTTATATTCCGAGGCATTGGAAATTCCCTTTACCCCAAGCTTTTCCGAAACCGCGCTCTTATTCATAATACCGCCTTCGGTTATGCTCATAACTTCGCAATGCTGTACTACGGGCTTCGAAAATCTTGCTGTGCGCTCAAGCACTTCCTTCATAATACTATCACTTGCTATCGGACTGCCGTCATCTGTAATTGCAAGAGCACCTGCTTTTATCAATCCTTCAATATCGGATACCTGCTCACCTTTTCTACCGGCAGTAGCACAAGCTGATTGATATACACTCACTATCTTGTTTTTTGCGCGCAGATCATTTTGTTTAATGATTCCCGGGTTATCAACCGGGGGATTTGTATTGGGCATTGTCATAACGCCTGTGAATCCGCCGAACGCAGCAGAATCAGCACCTGTATCGATATCTTCCTTATGTGTCTGTCCGGGTTCACGGAAGTGAACGTGCATATCAAAAAATCCGGGCACAATTATTTTACCTGCAAGGTCGTATTGTATCACTTCCCTGACGTGCTGCCAAACAACACCCATCCGGTTAATGATACCGTTTATGATCAGTATATCAAACCTGCCGTTAATGTTTTCAGAGGGTGATATAACCTGGGAATTCCTAAGTAATAAATGCAAATTTTTCAGTTGATTTAATTACAAAAATACGAATTTTCAGGGTTTTATTAAATTGAAAAAGAATTCTGCAGCCGTGCCTTTAAACGGTCCGGACTTGAAAAATCAAAGCGTGCTTTTAAGATAAAGGAAAATATAAAGTGCGGGCACAGCAAAAAGGATGCTATCGAATCTGTCGAGAGCTCCCCCGTGCCCGGGAATTAGATTTGATGAATCTTTGACTTTAACGCTGCGCTTAAGATTTGATTCAAACAGGTCACCTATCTGGGCAAACACCCCAACAATGATAGAAACCGATAGCCAGTGCAACAGCGATAGCTCCGGATGGAAGAAGTGCCATATCACTGCACCTCCTATCAAAGTGAATATGAAACCAATTATTGAACCTTCCCAGGTCTTTTTGGGACTGATCCTCTCGGCAAGCTTGTGCCTGCCCAGAAGCTTCCCCCCAAAGAATGCAAAAGTATCGCTGATCCACACCAGCACAAGGCAGATTATTGCATAATTTGCGTGATTGACCGTGATGAATTTTTCGGATGCGAAGAAACTGAGAAATCCGAACGGCGTAGAGATATACACAACAGAAAGCAGCCAGGTCCCTATTGCCTCGAAATGCTTCTCGGTCTTGAATACTTCATCAATGATAAGGTAAATAAACATCAGAAAATAAAAAATGAAAACGTAGTTGAATTTCTCGAAATAAAAACACACAACTATCACTGTGCTGATTAACAGAAAAACTGTCTTATGCAGTGATATTCCGCCAAACCATCTTGTGAGTGATGATGGCGGTTTAACAGGCGGCTCGAACAGATTGTAAAATTCATTCATGCAGAAAAATGCCAGCACAACACAAAATGCAAGAAATACAAAATTCCCAACGAGCGCGGAAATGATTATAAGCGGAATTCCGATTATACCTACTATTACCCTGACAGTTGTATTGCTCAATGCCGGGTACCTCCGCTTACTGCGACTGCTCTCATTCTGTAATAAAGTATAAGTATCGAAACAAACAACAGGGCTGAAGCTGCGCCTGCAGCAATTGTGCTTGTAAGTTCATCGCCAGTTAAGTTCGGAGTCTCAAAATCCTGCCTGCCGTAAGCATATAAAAAGTAGGCCGCGAAGAAGTTATTCAGAAAATGGCATATTATGCCAACCCATATTGAATTTGCATAGTATACTATAAAACCCAGGTACCAACCAAGTATCACAAGCGGAACAATATTCAGCGGCTGGAAGTGGTAGAATGCAAACAGAAATCCGGACAGGAATATTGCTGCCATAGGCCTGGCAACTTTATTGAAATTGCCGAGCGTAAATCCCCTGAACAATACTTCTTCGCAAATTGCGGGTGTAATGCAGATCACAAAAACCACAACCAGAAACTCCATTAAACTGTAAGCAGAAACTATCTTCAGTGTGCTTCTTTCCAGAGAATCAAAAATCTCTTTGACCGGCTTCAACGTATCATTAATAAAGGGAATTGAATTGAAGAGCTGTTCCTGCATATACATATAACCCTGAAGAAACGGCTGGATGAAAACGATACCAAGTACTGCAAGGAAAACAAGCGAGAGCTTTGGTGCATTAAGTCTGAATAAACTTTTTAGATCTGAGGTCTGCAGGCGGGCAAAAAAGATAGTCGGTGCAAGAATGAACATGAATTGACCAAATGAAAGGATTATCCTTGTAATTTTGACGTTTGGGTTTTCAAGGTCAAGATCGCCGGCTGCCAAGGCAAGCAGCCCGCCTATAAGCTGGTAAAGCATAAACACCACAACGAGGACAATAATAACGTATGCAAACGGATTCAGACTGCGCAGAAATCCGCCTGCCGGCTCTTGTGGATCACGTTTTTCTTCGGGGTTGAATTCCTGCAAAAATCCTCTGTTTTGTTTGGCAAATATAAAAATTTGAAAATTCAGTTATTATTCATAAATAATTACTCGGAATGTCACTTTTTTGTCAAAAAACAATGAATCTTCTCACGTCTTTAGGCTATATATGAAAATTGAATATATGCATATATTTCATTATGTTAAATTGATTGAAATCAAAATATTAAGCCTATTGGGTAAAAAGTCCTTCGTTTATATTAGCGTAATTATGTTACTATCTTCGGTAACTTATTCAGGTGACAGGTCAAATGCAAGATCAACTTCGATGGCATTTTCAAACACTGTTTCTTCCTTTGGAAATGATGCTTTCGGAATTAATCCTGCCAATTATGATTATTACATACCCGTGAAGCTTACAAAGAAGAAATCAGTCACAGCTTACAAAACGATCAAGATCAAGCCGCGGTGGGAATTCTCGCTGTTTTCAACCGGGGGCGGCTACGGTTCTGATTCATCAATTGCTTTTTATAATGATTATCTTTCGTATCTATCCATTGACAGAAATAAGTTCGTGAAACTTTTCACCAGCATTGAAGAGATCCTTAAATTCCGCGGTGAAATTCTGCCCGGGAAGAAAACCGATGTGAACTATGATTTTGAGCTTAACTGGCTTTCGGTCAACTTCATGTATCCTAAGATCGGTGCAATAAATTTTTCCGTTTCAGATAAAGTAGGTCTGAATACAAATGTAAACAGCAGGGACGAATATTTACCCCTGGATTTTCAGATAGTCCCCAATTTTGTGAATGGCTCTTATGATCTTATAAATGTCAGGCTGGCACAATCAGAAGCCATTGCATGGTGGGTAAGGAAGTATAACCTTGGATATGCGAAAAGATTTGATTTCGGCAAAAACGATGCCATAAGAAGCTTTTCCATAGGCGTCTCTGGGGGGCTTGTGCACGGCTTTGGGAACGTATCGACTTACGAATCCAGATTAAGCATAGGTACATGGGGAATAGATACTATTAACGGTATGAACCATGTAGACAGCATTAAGGGCAAGCAGGATTTTCACACTAAATCAGCTCTGACAGATTTTTTCCAGGATTATAAAGACGGAGCCGAAACACAATTTAATCTTTTCCCCAAACCTGCAGGCATTGGATACAGCTTTGATTTCGGTATATCGATGCAGATCGGAGATGCTTGGCACATTGCGGCCAGTGTTACTGATCTTGGCAGAGTGACGTGGAATTACAATACTATCATCAACGACGATACGAATTATTTTGCGTATTACGATTTTTACATCGAGGGCACTGATCCGACTTACAACAGAATGGTTGATGACTTGGGAGGCTATTATACTCAGGATTCAACAACGCATTTTACATCCGAAATGCCCACTAAGTACCGCGCGGGAGTAATGTTCCAGCCTTCAGGCAAGTTTATGATAGAGTTCAACTGGTCAAAAGGAATAAATAATCTGCCGGGCAATACTGATAAGAACACTTTTGCACTGGGTGCTGAGTATTTCCCGCTTCCCTATCTGCCTGTAAGATCAGGTGTATCGGTCGGGGGACCCGGAGACTGGTATATTTCGCTTGGCGCGGGTGTGAAATTCAAGAATTTCACAATAGATGTTGGAACTTATGGCATCAATCAGCTGATTGAAGATAAGAGGTTCTCAGTCGCAGTTTCAAGCAGGATAATTCTTTAAGAAAGTAAAAAGTATCATCTAACAAATAAATTAAACATTAATATTATGAATAAGTTAAAATTCTTTTCGGCATTGCTTATTGCAGCCTTATCGTTTGCATATTTGGGCTGCGGAGATGACGCAACAACCAATAATAACGGCGGTAATACAGGCGGTACACCACCGACAATCAACATGACAGCAGGTGCATTTTATAAATTCAATGTTGATAGTATACAGACAAGCGGATCAATAACCCGTACCAGATACAAAACATGGCATACCTATCTAACGCCTATTACATACCAGGGCAAGTCGAATGTATTCCCTATAAAAATTGAAACCAGGGATTCAATAATTCCTGTACCTCTTGCTGTAGATACGTTTTATGTATGTTACGAAAACGGAAAGTTCTATCAATTCGGTGTGCTTCAGCTTGTTTCGCCATCTTTCCCTGCTACATGGGACCTGGTTGCGGATTTTACGGTAAGCATGGGAACAGTTTGGACGATAGGGCAAAACGTACCATTTTCGATTCCGCCTCTTTCGGGAACTGCCACTATAACAGGCAAAATAGCGGTTGATACTACTTTCAAGACTTTTGGATGGGGTGAGAGAAATGTGAATTCATATAGAGCAGAAATTGTCGCCGACTTAATGGTTGCTACTATTTCGGTCGGTAAAATTTACGTAGATTATTTCATTGGTGACTCAGATCCAACTACAAATCCCGCAGGGTTAGTTCGCCTGAGACTGCGGCCAATAAACCTAACTGTTTATACTGCTGCAGGTTTTGAACAGACAATACAAACCTGGTAAAACCGTAACGGCAGCTAGATATTGGAGCGATTTTAAGGCCCGGAGCAATCCGGGCTTTTTTATTGATATTACAATACGGAAACAAGTAGGTCAGAAATTTAGAAGAGCACTTCGTGATCTGTCTGACAAATCCTTTATATATGAGATCATAATAGACAGGCAGGTCACGAATTGGGTATTTCATGCCTGTCCTACCGGAAATTGGAAGTTTTGAGACAGCCTGCAGGGCTTGGGAACAAGTTAACGTCGAATAATTTCTATTCCCTTTTTCATTTTAAGTAAGCGCGTAAATTGTTAAATTGCGGATTAAATTAAAGAAAAAACTTGCATAAGCTCAGTCCAAACAACCCGGTTAAGGAATTTGACGAATTTGTAACTATTGTTAAGCGGCTCAGGAACGAGTGCCCGTGGGACCGTGAACAAACACACGATTCCATACGCCACCTGCTGCTTGAAGAAACCTATGAAACCCTCGAGGCAATTGATGAAAAGAACTTTACGGAGCTGAAAAAAGAGCTTGGAGATATTCTGCTGCATGTTGCGTTTAATGCAGTGATTGCCGAAGGTGACGGTAATTTCGACCTGAAAGATGTAATTGAAGCCGTAAACCAGAAGCTGGTTTCAAGGCATCCGCATGTTTTTGGCGATACTGAGGTCAGCGGTACAAAGGAAGTTCTTAAGAACTGGGAACACATAAAGCTGAATGAAGCCGGAAGGAAATCCGTGCTCGAAGGTGTTCCGAAGAACCTACCTTCTTTGACCAGGGCATACAGAATTCAGGAAAAATCTGCCAAAGTTGGTTTTGACTGGGATTCAAGCGAAGACGCGTTCAAGAAGGTCGACGAAGAGCTTCAGGAGTTCAAGACCGAAGCCGAAACGAAAAAAGATACCGAAGGAAAGCTAAATGATGAAGACAGAAGGAGGCTTGAAAAAGAGCTTGGGGATATTCTCTTTGCGATAGTGAATTATGCCAGGTTTTTTGAGATAAACCCCGAAAATGCACTGAGGCTTACTATTGAGAAGTTCATCAAGAGATTCAATTACATTGAGACTGAGCTAGAAACCCGCGGGAAGAAAGTAACGGAAAGCGACCTTGCCGAAATGGATGCAATATGGAATGAATCAAAAAAAGTAATAAAATAATACCAAGATTGATAATGAATAAGATCCTCAAAAAAAGTTTAAGAGCAGCTTTAATACTTTCCTTACTTTTCATATATCAATTTTCTACCTCCCAGGTAAAAATATCAGGCGAAAGAAGTACAGAACTTAAGGATAAGCTTGATTCGATATGTCTGCCGCTTAAGAATGCCGGGATAAAAGTTTCATGCAAGGTTATGCATGCAGATTACGGCAAAGTGCTTTATGAGTGCGATCCTGAAATGGAAATGATACCTGCATCCATAACAAAGGCAATAATTGCTGCTGCTTCTTACCAGAAGCTGGGGGCTAATTATAACATTCCCACAATTGTGTATACAGATGACAGTGATATAAAAGACGGTGTTATAAACGGCAACCTGTACCTTAAAGGTTTCGGCGACCCGGACCTGAATTCAGGTGATATACAGACTCTTGCACAGGAAATCGTAAAACGCGGCATAAAGGAAATTACGGGAAATATCGTAGCCGATGACACGTATTTTGATAACAATTACAGATCGCTTTCGGGAATGTACAGCGGTGATACAGGTCCTTCCTACTGGCCCTATGTATCGGCTCTGTGCCTGGATAAATCAACCGGAGCAATGAGCGCCGGAGAAATGCTCTCTTATTCGCTTTCAGCATCCGGCGTAACATTAAACGGAACAGTTATTGGGGGGACAACTCCAGCAGGCGCCAAAGAGGTTGCACAGATAAGCCACGCAATTTACGATGTTATTGCATATATGCTTAAGGAAAGTGATAACCACTCTGCAATAACATTGTTCAAGCTTCTTGGTGCAAAATTTCACTCAACTCCTGCTTCTCTTGAAGACGGGCAGGCAGTGATCATACAGTTCCTCACCGAGCTTGGCATCGAAAGGTACTCGTTCGAGATACTGGAAGGCTCTGGGCTGACAAGGTTTAACAAGGTTAACGGTGAGCTTTATATGAAGATGCTCAAATACATGTATGATGACCGGTTTTTATTTGATTATTATATGAACTCTATGTCCATTGCCGGAAAGGACGGTACACTGAAAAACAGGATGATAGGAACACCGGCAGAAGGAAATGTTTATGCCAAAACAGGAACCCTGAACAGTGTAAGTGCGTTAAGCGGTTATGTGATAGATAAAGATAACGAAATACTGATATTTTATGTTGTCATGAACGGATTCGGGGGGAATGCAACTGAAATGCGCATGGCACAGGATGATGTTTGCATTACACTGTCAGAGTTTTCCAGGGAGTAGAAAGAAATTAACAAAGGAATTTTAGATATTTGGCAAAATTCATTTTAGAATCAGATTACAAGCCTTCCGGAGACCAGCCGAAAGCCATCAAAGAGCTTACCGAAGCACTGCAGAGGGGTGATAAACACCAGGTACTGCTGGGTGTGACGGGCTCCGGCAAAACATACACTATTTCGCATGTAATTCAGAATATCGGCAAACCTACGCTGATCATGTCGCATAATAAAACTCTTGCAGCCCAGCTCTACGGGGAGTTCAAGAATTTCTTCCCGAAAAATAAAGTGGAGTTCTTCATAAGCTATTACGATTACTACCAGCCTGAATCATACATACCGTCATCAGACACATACATTGCCAAAGATCTTTCCATAAACGAAGAGATTGACAGACTCAGGTTAAGGGCAACAACTGCGCTGCTGGAAGGAAGAGAAGACGTAATTATCGTAGCATCGGTTTCCTGTATTTATGGAATAGGTGCGCCGCAGGAGTATGCCGACCAGGTCCTTGTGCTTGCAAAGGGACAGAAAGTCGCACGCAAAGAACTGCTTAACAAGCTGATTGAAATTCATTATGTCCGCAATGATTTCGAATTCAAGCGCGGAATGTTCCGTGTACGCGGTGATGTTATTGATATAATTCCCGCTTATGAAGACGAGACTGCAATAAGGCTTGAAATGTTTGATGATGAGATCGAGAATATTATGTATTTTGACAGGAAATCAGGCGAGATAGTTGGACTTGATGAAAAAGTTGCCATTTACCCTGCCAAGTATTTTGTTACGTCTGCCGACAGGCAGGATAAAGCAATAAGAGATATCCGCAAAGAGCTGAACGAAAGAGTGATCGGGCTGCAGAATGAAGGCAAACTGGTTGAAGCGCAGAGACTGGAGCAGAGGACAAATTTCGATCTTGAGATGATCCAGGAAGTGGGATACTGCACAGGCATTGAGAATTATTCAAGGCATATGGATCAGCGTGAACCGGGTACAAGGCCTTCATGCCTGTTCGATTATTTCCCGAAAGATTATTTGCTGATTGTCGATGAATCTCACGTGAGTGTGCCCCAGATAAACGGTATGTATAACGGTGACAGGGTCAGGAAGCAGACCCTGATAGATTACGGTTTCCGGCTGCCCTCAGCTCTTGATAACCGCCCGATGAAGTTTTCTGAATGGGAAAGCATGGTTAACCAGGTAATATATGTAAGCGCTACTCCCAGCGATTACGAGCTTCGCCAGAGCGGCGGAGTTTATGTCGAGCAGATTATCCGCCCAACCGGGTTGCTTGATCCTGCGATCGAAGTGAGACCGACTAAGACACAGATCGACGACCTGATAAATGAGATACGTGACCGGTCAAAGAAAAACGAGAGGGTTCTTGTCACAACATTAACAAAGAGAATGAGTGAAGACCTGACGGATTATCTCCTCGGAATAGGGATAAAAGTCAGATATATGCATTCAGAAGTTGAAACTCTTGATAGAATGGATATACTCCGCGATTTAAGGCTTGGAAATTTCGACGTATTGGTAGGTGTAAATCTGCTCAGGGAGGGACTTGACCTGCCTGAAGTCTCGCTTGTTGCAATAATTGATGCAGATAAAGAAGGATTCTTAAGATCAGAGAAGTCACTAATGCAGACGGCGGGCAGAACTGCCAGGAATGTTAACGGGCTGGTGATTCTGTATGCCGATAAGATCACTCATTCAATGGATAAGGTCATAAAAGAGACTGCACGCAGAAGGAAGATACAGGAAGAATATAACATTAAGCACAACATTAATCCAAAAACAGTGCTTAAAACACTTGAGGAAATAATGAGCTCTACGGTTATTGCAGATTCCAAAGCCAAGCATGACCAAAGGCGCGGCAAGCGCAAAAGTGAGCAGCATAAAACAAGTCTTTCCATATTAACCGACCCTGTTCAACAGAGGAATAATCCAGAAGAAAGGCGCGACCTTATCAACCAGCTGCGCAAACAGATGGTGGAAGCTGCCAAAGACCTTGAGTTCGAGCGGGCAGCCGAGCTTAGGGATGAAATTAACAGGCTTGAAAATTGAGTTCAGAAAAAACTACATTAATGAAAGCAAAGATCTTGATCATACCATTTTTTACTCTTTCAGTCATTTTTTCTTCATGCCAGAAAGAGCCTGAGATAAAGACTGATACCACAAACCAGAAAGATGCGCTGGCAACTCAGTTCAAGAAACAGGGGGAAGTTTACTTCCAGGATTCAGCAAAGAACCTGATTAAGAAAGTTGACGTTGAAATTGCAGAAACAGATAATGCGAGGCATCTTGGATTAATGTACCGCGAGGGAATGAGCGAAGAACAGGGAATGCTTTTTATTTTCCCCGTGGAAGAATACCAAAGTTTCTACATGAAAAATACTGTTTTGCCGCTTGATATTATTTTTGTTAACTCAAAGAAGAAGATAGTAAAGATACACAAGAACACAGAGCCATTTTCAGAAAAGAGCCTTCCTTCTAACAGTCCCGCTCTGTATGTTGTTGAAGTGAATGCAGGTTTTACGGATAAGTTCAGGATCAAGGAAGGTGATATAGTTGACTGGAGGCGAAACTAAAATATTTTACAGAGAATATAACTCTGTTCTTCTGTCAAGGAACACATCGTTAAGCTCTGTTGCGTGCTTATCAAGCGCCAGGGCAGGATCAATATTGACTATTGCGCATTCATCGCCGCTATCTGACCCCCTGAACAGGTAATTACCTTTGGGATCAACAATTACGCTCTCGCCGGTGAACCTGAGTTCTTTTCCGCCGTTAGAATCCGTACCTGTTCTGTTGGCTGTTATAGTAAAGACCCTGTTTTCTACAGCGCGCGTAAACATAGCTTTCTGGCAATACTGCAGCACAAGGTTTGAAGGGTGGCAAATGATCTGAGCACCTTTTAATGCAAGTGTTCTTGCTGATTCAGGGAATATCCAGTCAAAGCAAACCATTATTCCAAGTTTGACTCTCCCGAAATCCGGACTGTTGATTTCATACACATCAAAGCCCGTATCACCGGGCGAAAACCATTTCTTTTCATCGTAGAAAAGATGAGTTTTCCGATACAGCTCTATTTTGCCATCAGGCGAAACAAGTATTGAAGAATTGTAATAGCTATCCCCTGCTCTTTCACATATACCTGAGACAATATAAGCATCAAAAGCGGCAGCAATTTCTATTAGTGCACTGCAAAACGGTCCGCCCGGAATTTCTTCTGATGCCTTTTTAAGTTCATCAACAGTTGAAAATAAATAGCCCGAGTTTGCTAACTCGGGCATCACCATCAAATCAAATTTCTTATCTTTTAACAGACCCCTTATCTTGCTGATGTTTGCATTTACATCGCAGAACTCAGGCTTAAACTGTAAACAGCCGGCAAGCATTATTTTGCAGGCGGTACAGTGATACTGCAGGCAAAAGTTAGTGTCTTTGAGGGTGTTTTTGGATCGTTTGTCTCAACAGTAATTGTCTTTTCATTCGTTCCGCTTCTGCCCTCTGTATTGAAAGTGAACTTTATTTTCCCGATCTCTCCGGGCAAATATTCCTTCTTCTCATCAGCCACCAAACCGGTACAGCCGCACGCTGCACTTATTTTTTTGATCACAAGCAAGCCCTCGCCTGTGTTTTTGAACTCGAACTCGCCGTTAACAATCGGTCCCTGAGGAACCTCGCCAAGCATTATTTTCTCTTCTGTAAAAGTAATTACAGGTGATGTGAATTTAGGATCCTTAACGTTCTTGTTTATAAGGAATGCCGAAAACGCACCCACTAGCACAACTCCAACGATTATAAAAAGGACTTTTCCTGCTTTGTTTGTGATCATATTTCTTAGATTAAATTATTGTTTTCTGATTTTCAATTTCTGTTTCGACATCAGTATCACTGCTTTCCCCGTATTTCAGCAGTCCTATACATACAGCCAGCATGGCTAAATCCTCAATTATCCTCAACCATACTTCCGAAGTGGTGGAGGGGTTTACACTGAAGCAGCCGCAAGATATATCCAGTCCCCTCACCAAAGCCTGTCCAAGTGCTATTATAAATATAACCAAAAGAGTTGTATAAATTAACAACGAACCCTGTACCCATTTACCTGTTACAAGAAAAAGACCTGTCAAAAATTCCAGCCACGGAAGAAAAATCGCCAGCGGATTCACAAGCTGAACAGGAAGCATTTTATAATTATCAATAATATCGGCAAATGCCTGAGGGTTAGCCATTTTATCGAAACTTGCATACATAAAGATAGCTCCAAGTACGATCCTTGCAGCAATAACAAAATTCCTATTTTCAAAAAGTCTTCTTATCAACTTACCTTGATTTTATTTTAAGGATACCCTGCGTTTTTCCATTCATCCCAGCCTCCGTGGAAAATATAAACTTTCTTAAAGCCCATTTTGACCATTGCGTATGCCATGTCAATGCTCACGTCACAGGCTGAACTGCAATAAGTTACATAAACCTGATCTTTTGGAAGCGAATTTAGTTTTTCGCGGTATTTTTCAAGATCATGATACGGAATATTTAACGCTCCCTGGATGTGCCCCGCATCAAAATCTGATACATCTCTTGCATCGATAAATCGATGCTTCTTATCAAACAAAGCTTTTGCAAAATCTATTTTTATGTCAACAGGTTTTGCAATATCCTGTGATTGAGTTTGTGTGTTCTTAAGGGAGTCTTCAGTCTTCTGTTTTGCGGCTTTTACTGAATCCTGTACCCTTTTCAGTGAATCTTTCTGGACTGCCAGCAGTGAATCCTTCAGTTTCTGCTCCAGAAGCAGCTTAAGTGAATCTTCCCTCCTGCTTGAGTTAGTCATCAGGGAATCTGCTGCTTTCTGTATCGAGTCCTGGATCCTGAGTGCATTCAAAAGGCTATCGCTTGCGGAATAATCCACATTCTTTTCATCTCCGATGAACTGAATACGGTTTGGATTAGACAGGTTGAAGAAAATTCCCGCAAGAAGAGTTAAAAGCAGTATGCCGCAAATTTGCCAAAGGGATCTTTTATCCAAAAATACTCCTTAATTTTGCTTTACTTCAACAAGAACAGGTATCTGGAACTCACCCTCTGTAGTTCTTACTATTACTGCAGCATTAATTTCCGAATCTTCATAGATCTTTATCTTTATGCTGAGTGATGCTGCTTCGCCGGATGCAAGTGAATTCTTATCTGATGTGATCTTAATTACGGGTGAGTTTGAAGTCAATTCAATTATATCCAGTTGCTTTTCCAGAGAATTTGTCAAAACTGCGGTCGTTGTAAGCTCATCACCAACTTTTCCTTCAGTTATTATTGACTGAGGATTGAAAGTAACAGGCTCAAGCATCTTCATTGTCATAACAATAGTATGGAAGGGGGTTAATGTTTCATTGGTCTGTATCATGACATTCTTCTGAACCGTTCCCATCGAAAGGCCATTGAACATAAAATCTATCTTACCGCTTTCACCGGGTTTAAGAAGATCTGCCGAAGCAAGTGCGCTTGAGCATCCGCAGGACGTGGATACACTTGTTATTTTAAGGTCCTGGTCGCCTACATTCTTAAATGTTATATCGTAATGGACTTCTTTTCCTCTTATATGAGAGCCTGTGTTAATATTCTCGCCGCCTTCAATCTCCAGTTTTGGACCGGCCTGAGCCGAAACTAATAAAGGTACAAACAACAAAAAAAGGAACAATTTTCTCATCTTAGGTGAAATTTAGTTTATTTTAGCAATTTAACAATCCTATTTGGTAAAAACAATTTAAGTATTTACCACATTTAACCACGAATCCTTGTAAATCGTTTCAAAAATGACGAAAAATCTGATTAAAATGACTTTCAGCAAAGGTTATATATTGCTAATTTGCATCTAATTCTAACCGTGCAAATTGAAGATAGACGCATTATTCTTTGCCGCGCATCCTGATGACGCTGAGCTTTGCTGCGGAGGTACGATAGCAAAACTGGCTGCTTCGGGCAAGAAAACAGGCATTATTGACCTCACCCGGGGCGAGTTGGGCACCCGCGGTTCAGTAAGTTTACGCAGAAAAGAGGCGCAGTCCGCAGCTAAGGCACTGAGAATAACTCTGCGGAAAAACCTGCTTATTCCGGACGGCGCGATAGAAAACACTTTTTCCAACAGGCTGAAAGTTATCAGGATCATAAGAACGTACAGGCCTGATATTATTTTTTTCCCCCACTATATTGACAGGCATCCCGACCATTTCCACACGCACGAACTCGTTAAAGAATCCGCCTTTTATTCAGGTCTTGCAAAGGTCAAAACCGGAAACCTAACCCCGTTCCGGCCAGGAAGAAATTATTATTACATGCAAACATATGCATTTGAGCCCTCACTTATTGTTGATGTCACCTCCACCTTTAGTGCAAAACTGAAGGCAATAAACTGCTATTCATCTCAGTTCTTTAATACTTCGTTTAAGGCAGAGCAGCCTGAGACATACATAAGCAGCAAAGGATTTTTGGATTACATTGAGGCACGCTCAAGGTTTTATGGATTCCAGATCGGGGCAAGACATGGTGAACCGTTCGTTACGGAAGAGAAGATCAAGATAAGTGCCAAAGGACTATTTGAAATTTGAGTTTAGATATTGAAAATGAGTAAATCTTTCTTCAGCAAAGACTCCTTAACTATACTTTTTGTACTTGGATTGCTTGTACTGGTTTCAACGTCAGTACTGATGTATCTGAACTCCAAAGACCAGGAACATGACCATGACTTTATGGTCGGTTCATACAATAAAATTCAGTCACTGGATAAAGTTTCTTCGCTTGTGCTTGATGCTGACGGTATTAGAAGGAATTACCAGGCAAGCGGCGATAACGAACTCCTTGTTTCACTCAATAACTCAGAGAAAAATTGCGATTCGCTTATAAGCCAGATAAGGAATTTATCGGCAGATAATCAAAACCAATTGGAGGATTCTGATGCACTGAAGAAACTTGTTTCAGAGCATTTTGCAAACATTAAGGAAATGTTTGAACGTCCGCAGCGGAAAGGAAGCCAAGAGAAGCTTCAAAAGAATTTGCTGGATAAAGAAAAGATCCTTCTAATTGATATCAAGAACCTGATTGGCAAAATGAAGTCAGAAGAGAGAAAAACCCTCGCTAATAAGACAGAAATTGCAGAGAGTGGCCTTCAGTTTGCATATTATACTCAGGTCGGTGGATTGTTGATCAGCGCCTTAATATTTCTGATCGTATTTATAGTGCTTAGCAAAAAGGCTGCAATGTCTTTTGAACTTGAAAACCAGGAAATATCACGTGAAGAGCTGGAGCAGATTGTCAGAGAAAGAACGGCAGAGATATCCCAGATAAATCAGAAACTCTACAAAAAGGTTGATGAGCTTGAAAGCATGGAAGCTAAGCTGAAAAGATCCGAGCAGTACTACCGCATGCTGTTTGAACAGGCACACGATGCAATAATAATCTTCGCTCCGGATAACCAAACAGTTCTTGATATGAACAAGCGCGCATGTGAAATGTACGGATTCACACGTGAGGAATTCAAAGGACTATCTATAAGGAGCATATCCAAGAATGTTCCCCAGGGAATTGAAAACGTCAGACAGACTCTCCAGAAAGGTTATTACCACAATTTCCAAAGCGTTCACTACAAGAAAGATTCCACAGAAATGCTTATTGAAATAAATGCTTCGGTTGTAAGCTATAACGGTAAGCCTGCAATACTCTCCATCAACAGGGATATTACGGACAGAGTCTTTAAAGTAGCGTGAATAAACCGCCTGTACATTCCTGATTCATTTTTACTTACCCCATATATCTGTATATTTGCACAATAATTCAATTATGTAAAGGAGTTTAAATTAATGAAACTGAATCCCATGCAGGGAATGCTTAAGCAGGTTCAGAAGATGCAGGAGAAGATGCAGGAAGTTCAGAACGAGCTGGAAAACAAGTTCGTAACTGAAGAGTCAGGCGGCGGAATGGTTAAGATCACTATGAACGGAAAGCTGCAGATGACAAAGCTGCAGATTGAGAAGGAAGTTGTCAATCCCGATGACCCTGAAATGCTGGAAGACCTTGTAGTTGCGGCCGTAAATAAGGCTATTGAATCCGCCCAGAAAATGGCGCAGGATGAAATGCAGAAAGCTACAGCAGGAATGATACCCAATATTCCGGGATTAAACCTCCCCGGAATGTAATCTTACTCAGCAGAAGTTTATGCAGACATCTGAAACATTAGATAAAGTTGCCGAAGAGCTTTCGAAACTTCCGAGTATCGGAAGAAAGACCGCGCAAAGGATTGCAATGTACCTGGCAAAATCACCGGCTGAAGAAGTTGTGAACCTTTCAAATGCTCTTCTGAAGCTGAAAGAAAAAATAAGGCTATGCAGCACATGCTGTAATATCACCGAAGATGACCCGTGCTCGATCTGCAGTTCTCCAAAGCGTAACGGCAAAGTCCTCTGCATTGTTGAAGAGCCGCAGGATGTTTTTGCCATTGAGAAAACAAACGAATTCCGGGGAACTTATCACGTACTGCACGGGATTATTTCACCGCTTGACGGAATCGGTCCTGAGGATATAAAAGTAAAAGAGCTCCTTATGAGGCTGAGCGGCGAAGTTGATGAAGTTATACTAGCACTCAATCCCAGTGTTGAGGGGGAATATACGATCACATACTTAAGCAAGCTGATCAAACCGCTTAATATAAAGATATCCCGCATAGCCAGAGGCATACCTGTCGGCACAGATCTTGAATATGCAGATGAGATCACTATCGCAAAGGCTATAGAAGGCAGGATCACTCTTTAAGATGGACTGGTTCAGGAAATGGTTTAATACTCCCGAGTATCTTGAACTCTACAGCCACAGGAACAGCCATGACGCAAGACTTGTGGCAAGTTTGGTTTACAGGTCTTTGAAGCTTCCGGCCGGTTCCAAGGTACTCGACCTTGCTTGCGGTAACGGCAGGCACAGTGTTTTCTTCGCAAAACAGGATTACCATGTATACGGAATAGATCTCTCACGTTTCCTCATAACTGAAGCAAAGAAGAAACTGAAAGGTGAGTTCTCTGCTTACAGGAAGAACCTTTCATTTCAGATAAGGGATATGCGGGATTTACGCTATAAGAATGAATTCGATCTTGTAGTGAACTTATTCAGCAGCTTTGGATATTTTGAGAGCGACAGCGAGAACTGGAAGGTCATTAAAAGTGTATCGGCAAGTCTTAAGCCGGGCGGACATTTCTTCTTTGATTACCTTAACTCCGTTTTCCTGCGAAAGCATCTTGTCACTTATGATATAAAGCAAAGAAACCGTAATACCGTGGTTCAGGTTAGAGAAATTAAGGATAATTCCGTGATAAAGAGTATTGTAATAATCAGAAATAAGGCAAGGTCAGCTGCCCCTGAAATAACACAGTTCAAAGAAAAGATAAAGCTATATACGCTGGAAGATTTCGAGAGGGTTTTTGGCTCAAACGGTCTTAAAATAGAAAAAGTGTTCGGAGATTATCACGGTGGCAGGTTCAGCAGGAATTCTTCAGGAAGGCTGATAATACTTGCAAAAAAGGAATCATAAGTTGAAATACTGCAAACATAAATACGTAACGGCTTTTGCTGCGATTGTCTTACTCGTTCAGGGTTGCGGAATATTTGATACCCGTGAACCCGAGTCACCAGAGACAGTGCGCTCAACATACATCCCCCCTACTTCTGCTGATATTGTAGTTGATAACCTGGGGTTTTCAATCCAGGAGAAAAATTCCGAAAATTACAGCAAGTGCCTCTCTTCAGTGAGCTTCCAGTATGTACCGGATTCAAAATCTCAGCTCTTGTATGAACAGATATTTCTGAATTGGAACCTGCTTGCTGAAAAGCATTATCTTGATAATCTCATCTCTCAAACGGATCAGACTTCCTCATCTGTGCTGTTTCTGGATAACGAACGATTCACCCAATTGTCATCGGACTCTGCAACTTTTCAGGCAGATTATATTTTTGTCTTCCAGCATAATAACACAAGCATTCCAAAATCCGGTAATGGCAATATACTGTTGACTATTGCAGCAGACGAAAACTCGCTTTTCTACATCCGCAAATGGGAAGACTTCAGGCAGAATGACACTGATTTCACATGGAGCGAGTTCAAGGCAAAATTCAGCAATTAAATCAGGTAATAATTAAGGTTTGATAATTGACAGTTAACAAATTCAAATATCCCGCTTATTGTTCACTACTGATTGTTAATTCCTTATTACTCATGAGCTGTTTTAATCCTTTTTCACCTGCGATAGATAATACCGTATCGAACGAGAATATTATCTCTGACCAGATGACAATAGACGGCGTATTCCAGAATTTCAAATACGCGTATACATTTAAGGATACGAGTATCTACGGGCAAACCCTGGCAGAGAATTTTGTATTTACTTACTTTGATTATGACCTCGGATTTGATGTCAGCTGGGATAGGGCAACAGATATGCGGACAACGAACGGCCTGTTTGTTAACACCCAGGACCTCAGACTGATCTGGAATAACATAGTTGTTCAGGAAGGCGATTCACTTGAAGTAGATGTGAAAAGAGGCTTCAATTTAACCATAACATTTAACCCCAATGACGTGATAAACTTTTACGGATTTGTTGATATGACCATTACAAGAGCAACGGTGAATGATAAATGGAAAATAAGGTTATGGAAGGATCTGACTAATCCATAAATTTGTTGATATTGGTGACTATTGGTGTGTTCCGGCAAAAAAAAATGAGCAACAAAGCACGGACTTTATTGCTCAATCATTAGGACGTTAAGGGAATTAAAACTCATTTAAGTTCAAACCTGCTTTTATAACTTGACCTGCCCGGTGGTAATAAGATTCTTATCAGTATTTTCTACCGAGCCGTTTTTCAACGTGTTAAGATAGATCTTATAATAATATTTTCCCTGCCGGAGAGATTCTTCATTCAAATCGATAAAATATTTCCCTGCCTTTTCATGATCACTCATTAATACCCTTACCGGAGTACCGATAATATCAACTACTTTAATTGTAACATTACCCGCTTCCGGGATCTCGTATTCAATTCTGCACATTTTCTTGATTTAAGCTTAGTACCTTGTTTATATTCCTGTTCTTTAAAAACCATAGCCATTAATGACTACAATAGAAATACGTGAAAATTCCAGTGTGCTGCAGGAAATAAACCTGCAGCACCTGAAGTGATTCACGCTATTTAACCAGTATCATCTTCTTTGTATCAGTATAACCGGATGTTTCTATCGAGTAGAAATATACACCGCTTGATAGACCGCTAGCATTAAATACAACACTGTAGCTTCCGGCAATTTGCGGAGCGTTTATCAAGAGAGCTACCTGCTGGCCTGATGTGTTATAAACCTTCAATGTTACCATTCCGTCTTTCGGAACAGAATAGTTTATGACAGTATTCGGGTTGAACGGATTCGGGTAATTCTGTGAAAGCCTGAATTCAACCGGATTGTTGTTTGTTAATGTGTTCTTTGATGTTACGTTAAGAAGGATATTATCCATTCCGGCCTCGCCGATAAAAACTCCCTTTGAATCGGATTCATGAGCTATCTTATGAGCTATAAGAATGAAATCGCCTTCCGGCAAATTGTTAATTGAAAATTCCCCGTTTGAATTTGTAATGCCGTATCCGTAATAGCTTCCGCCTCTGGTTGCATATACAATAGCGTCCTTTACCGGAGCATTATTATTAAGTACAAGTCCGCTTGCTTTAACAAATGAAGCTCCGGGTCTGCCTGCTCCGTTTACACCTCTTTGAACGTAGATATCAACATTCGGAGTGTTTCCCTGTACATCGATATGGGTGAATTCAGCCGGATTTATTTTATTCGGGTAACCCGTTGGTACTCCGTCTTCCCATTCATCATCCGGAATTCCGATAACATCAAGCTGGCCAACTCTCATCGGAATGATGATCCAGTCACCGTTTTGCTGTATGTTGCACTGAGCTATTAAAACACCGTTCAAATCATAGGCTTTGACAATGCCCATTGTAACAACTTCATTGTTATCGGCATATCTGACTTTACCTGAGATGTAATATTCTTCTGCCTCTGATGCTTTGATAACTCCAAGAATAAAAAACACAGCTACAAAAAGTTTTACGATTGATTTCATTTCTATATCCCCCTTTAGAATATTGAATGTTTTTTGGTTTTTTAGTATCTATTTTTTAATGAATAATTTCTTAAACGCTTCAATTGAATCAGCCTTGCCCCAGTAAAGGTCAAACAGCTCAGTTACAAATGAGGCAAATCTTGTGTTCTTAATGATGATATCAGACCTTTCCCTTTTGGGAATACTCTCATCATAAAGACTGATGAAAACTGTCTTACCGTCAAACACGGCAAGTATCTGCGGAACATTTTCGGAAAGCCTGATCTCTTCTCCCTGTTTTTCAAACTCCGCGCAAAGCCTGATAAGGTCTTCTTTGCTGACGTTTTGCCAGGTATCATTGATCTTTATCCTGAAATTGCTGTTTGCTTCGTAAATAGATTTGAAACTGCCGCCCCTATCAAAAAATTTCTTTGTTTCAGAATCAAGCTGAGAAGAAATGTTCCCTTCAAAGCGGTTCATATACAAAATTGCGTTCTTTGAGGATTTTATAAGGTCTCTGAATTTCAGCTCTCTGCTTCTGTTAAAGCCTCTTATCAGTTCAACATCAGAAAGAAATTCGGGAGTCCTTTTTGAACGAAAAACCGGTTTAATTTCTTTGAAAGTCGATTTAAGCAGCGAAAGTTTGTAAGAGAAATCTTTTCTAAGCTCGTTCTCGATCTTGCTTTCGAGAGCATTTGTATCTATAATTTCATATATCTGTTTTGAAGGGGTCTGGATCTCATTGCATATTCCGTCGCTGCAAAACTTCTTCAGTATTTCGTAAACAGATGTCCTCGGTATCTTTGCCTCTTTGGCAATTTCCGAAGCGCTCATTGTATACCCCTGATATAACGCAAGGAAGACCTTCGCCTCATAATCGCTAAAGCCCAGCTTAACAAGTTTCTCTATTTCTTTCCCCATTACAGAATGTTGTAGCTTTAACTACAACAAAACTATCATAAAATATTTGCTATGTCAAGTCCACTTCGAATTCTAACTTAAACGTTTACTTTAAGTTATCTCGGTAACCATTCAATTATTATTGAAAATAACAAATTGCAATTACTGTGATTTCAGAATAAAAAATCCGCAATTCTTTTCGAAAAGCGGATTATTAAACATGTAGTTTGAAGTATAGACTACTTTCGGATTAACCGGCTACTTGACAAAAACCATTTTCCTGCTTTCAATGAACTCCTCATCAGCTATCATTGAGTAGAAATAAACTCCGCTTGCCAAAGCGCTTGCGTCGAAATCAACAAAATCATTAAATGCTGCCTGACGCAATTCATTCAGTACAGTCTTAACTTCCCGGCCTGCTGCATCATAGATGATGATCTTTATTCTTGCAGTTCTGGGTACGTTAAAAATAATACGCGTTTGCGGATTGAACGGATTCGGATAATTCTTCACAAGTTTAAAAGTGCCCGGCAGATCGATCTGGTCGGGACCCTGCGAGAATCTGAATTTGATGCTCCAGCTGACTAATGCTCCGCCATCCTGAAATCCGTTATCAATTACTCTCAGCTTCCAAGCACCGCCGGATTGCTCTCCGTCAAAGAGCCAAAGCTTATCAATCGGGCGGAATCTGCCCGTGAAGGGAGCGCTTACAGCTGAACTATCTATGGATATATTCGCCTCGTCATCAAAATACGTATTGGTAAAATCATTCCCATCCCAACCTACTCCCCCCGCCAGAACAACTTCTGTTCCCATAGGAGAAATAAGACTAAAAGTAAGGTCAGCATCAAAACTGTGCTTAGCGTTCAAAAGCACATCTACATCAAGTACGGTCTTCCCTAAAGGATCACCTGGCCTTATGATCGAAACAAAAGAAGTTTCACGTTCAGTTGTTATCTTTATCGGAACATCAGTGCTTGCAAATACTGTATCGTAAGTAAATGTATTCCTTACAAACATCATTTTTGATGGAGCACTCAATCCGGGCGGATTTACACCCGAGCCTCCCAGCGGATAAGTAACATAATTCGGGACTGTAACATTATCCTGTGCTGCAAGGTAGTAATAGTAACCGTTACCGTAAGAAGGAAGTGGCAATGTGAATCTGTACCTATCGGCAGTAACAACAGATCCTTGTATAAAATTCAACTGACTTGAACGCTGGTTCCTGTAATAAAGTCTTGGCGCGTAATCGCCCGAAGCAATCCCTATGTTATCGGTAATAACCGCATCAACAATTAACGGACCGTTGAAGACCATGGATTCTGGAGGGTAAAGTGTCAGTAAAGGCGGTATCTGATCGTAAATTGTCGAAGGACCCCACGGTGTCATATCCAGACAAGCCTTGGCATCAATAGTGCCGTATCCCATTTCAATACTCCACATTCCGTTTTCGCGGGGAATATTATAGTTATAATTCCCGACTTTCCTTGCAGTCCTTTCAATTATCATCTTTACAGAATCACCCGATATATTTATGTTTTTAGAGATCATTAATCCGGCAACTCCAGCAGCAAGCGGAGATGAAACCGAAGTTCCGTTTCCGCAAACACACCAGCCGCCAAGAAGAGTTGTAGTACCTATGTATGTACACGGTGCAACTATTTCCATGCCTTCGCCGTAACATGCTCCCCAGTTCTGGTTCGGACCGCCAACAATATCGCAGCTAACTCTGCTTTTACGCTCGTTGCAGGGAGATATTCCCCCAACACCGATAACTTCAGGCATTGAGGCGGGATAGATAACGATATTTGTATCCGCATTACCGGCTCCGCCAAACACAACACTTCCTTTACCGCTTCTGCCATAATTTACTGCATTCTGAATTGCCATTGTTATCAGAGAGCCGGGGATCCCGCCACCCCAACTGCAATTCATAACTGCTGCACCATGCATCCAAGCCCAGTTTAGACCTTTTGCAAGGATAAGATCAGTTGAAAGGCCCGCCGGGTATGGACCAAATACTCTTACAGGAAGGATCTTACAATTGTAAGCAATACCTGCATTGCCAATATTATTGTTCCCAACAGCTGAAGAAGTGCCGCTTACGCCCGTACCGTGGTAGTACTCGTCATATGGCTTCTGATCATTATCATATGCGTCATACCACTCTCTTCTATCGCAAAGATTATCACGCAAATCAGTATGATTGGTATCAATTCCGGTATCTATGATTGAAATAAGTACATTTGGATTTCCGCCAGTAACATCCCAGGCAAGCTCCATATTCATATCGCATCCGGGAATGCCCGTTATACCATCGGGTATATTATTCCCGGTGTTCTTGATATTCCACATATTCGGCAGCAGCGGGTCATTTGGCATATATGAATCATGTTCATGCTCCTTAACTCCGCCTGCATCAAGCAGCATACCGCTCCTGATGAAGTTCGGCTGGGCAAACTCCACGAAATTTGTCAAGGCAAACCTGTTAGAAGTTTCGAACGCATCATCAGTATTACCTCTATCTATTGTGATAAGAAAAGTATTTTCAAATGACTGGATCTCCTCAACAATGGTTGTCCTAAATAACCTGCTAAGGTTTT
This sequence comes from Ignavibacteria bacterium, assembly GCA_030835025.1. Lineage (GTDB taxonomy): Bacteria > Bacteroidota > Ignavibacteria > Tepidaquicellales > OLB5 > OLB5. Next base: position 48,269 of record JAUQWS010000044.1, read on the forward strand.
CAATTTCTGCACGTGAAACATTTTTTTTGAATTTGACAATAATTTCGTCAGTTGTAAAATGAAGTACCTTATCGTTATACCTGAAGCACTGGCCAACTTCCTTAACATTGCCGTTTCCTTTCAGAGTGTTTGCAACCATATCAGCGGCATCAGACTGAAGATTCGACTTCAGTTCAAGTATAAAAACGGTTCCGGCTTTGGGATTATTGCCGGGAGCATAGAATTCAGTTTTTTGCCTGACAAACGGCGAAACAGAATTATATACTCTGTTCATTTCAAATCCTGCCGTCCCTTCGATGAATTTTACGGTCAAAAATCCGTTATCACGGGTCATGAATTGCTTCTGGTTTTGATAATAAAAAAAGTACTCTTGGGATACAGCCGGAAGGGTAACAAGAAATTCGAACAGGAAAACCAATAATGCTATTTTTTTCATAATTTCTATTGTATATATTTAAACAAAGTTAAAATAGAAATTAAATTCAATGGTTAAATTTAAGCTATTACTAACTATTTTGTTCATACTTGGCACTTTCACTTTCATCCATACACAAAACAGCAGGCAGGCGTTTTCACCCGATAAATTTACCGGTATGTGGCAGCCTGAGGAAGGTTATAAAGGCTTCGCCGGTGATTACTCCAGCGTAATGTTTACCTGGATTCCGGTACAAACTCCCATTACAACAATTTCAACCGAAGTAGTATTTACAGATTCATTGCATGGTTTTGCAAGCCATTTAGATATGGGAGCATTAAGAACCACTAACAGCGGCTTGAACTGGATAAACTACTCTTTTAATGATACTTTGTTTACCACAGGATTCAACTCGATGCATTTCATTGATAACAATACAGGTTGGGTTGTAGGCGGGGCATTGCAGATCCGAAAGACTACAAACGGCGGAATTAACTGGGTAAGGCAAATTCCACCTAATGTGGCCGGGATATTACGCAGTGTTTACTTTGCAGATCTAAACACTGGTTTTGCCGCCGGGAGCAAAGGATTTCCGTATATGCCTTTTGTATGCAAAACTACGAACGGCGGTACGAGCTGGATTGAGATTTCACCTTCAATAGCTACTGCGCGCGAACTGAATGACCAGTATTGGTTCAACGCAAATACGGGATGGGTCTGCGGTTATGATGTTCTTTTATTCACTACAAACGGCGGCGCAAACTTCAATAATCTTTATGCAAACATTCCCCCGAGCGGCAACGGACACATTGCTCTGTTGGCAATTGATTTCATAAACGCTCAAACCGGCTGGATTGGAGCTGCAAATCTAGAAAGAAATAATGTTTATAAAACAACAAATGGCGGAACAAACTGGTTCTTTCAGAAAAATCCAATATCAACTGCCGGACTAAACCAGATCAATGATGTGAAGTTCATTTCTAACGGAATAGGCTGGGCGGTGCACGGAGCTTTGGGTACAGGGGCAATCATGTATACATCAAACGGCGGGACGAACTGGCAAATGGAAATTCAGGGTTCATTATGGTACGATTGCCTGGAAATTTATGAGAACACGAAGGCATGGTGCGGTGCCGATGGCGGTTCAATATTGTACACTATCCCCGAAAATCCTCTGGGAATTACAAATAATGAAGGTGTTCCATCGCAATTCTTTCTGGCTCAAAATTATCCGAACCCATTCAATCCTACGACACATTTCGAATTTCGGATTGCAGATTTCGGACTTGTTAAACTGAAGGTATTTGATGCGATGGGAAGAGAAATAGAGACAATTGTAAACAAACAACTGCAAGCTGGTACATATTATGTTGAATGGGATGCTTCAGCTTACACTAGCGGCATCTATTTCTATAAAATTGAAGCAGGCGAATTTGTTGAAACGAAAAAAATGATCTTCATTAAGTAGAAGTTCAATCTTCATCAAAGACTTTTTCTCCTCTTTGTTTCTTTTTTTGACCGTGTTTCTTCTTTTTTTCGAGGATAGTAAGTTTGGTTGAAGCGCTTTTTACTGTTTTCACCCTAACCTTTTCTGTTTTCAACGCATTGTTCAGCAGCTTAATGAACTTATCGATTGCTTTTTTCCTGTTCCCAAGCTGGGTGCGTTCAGTCTGTGCAACGATCCTTAAGTTCAGGTCATTATCAAGTTTTGCGTGCAGCTTATTTATTAACAGCTCTTTATATCCTTCAGTAAGTGTCATTGAAGCAGGAATATTAAATACAAGTTCTACCTTAGTTTCAACTTTGTTCACGTTCTGGCCGCCTTTCCCCCCGCTTCGGGAGAAATTGAACTTAACTTCCTTCAGGATCTTGTTGAGATCGATATTGCTTAGTTTCATTGTATTATTGCTCTACGGGACTGTACCCTTTCCCAATTTTTACTGTTCTCTTTAGCCCTTTTACCACATATTGTTTTGCCGATTCTATCGAATTAAGAAGTGAATTGCCCTTTGCAAGATTTGCAGTGATAGCAGCAGAAAGTGTACACCCAATGCCGTGAGTATTCCTGGTCTTGACGTAATTCGTGCTGAATAAATAGAATTTCTTCCCGTCAAAAAGCACATCTGTTCCCAACGGCAATCCAATAGTATCTTTCAAATGTCCTCCTTTGATTAGAACATTCTTCACACCCATTTCGTTCAAAGCAACGGCAGAGGTTTCCAGGTGTTCGATTGTATCGATCTTTATACCCGTCAATATCTCGGCTTCAGGAATGTTCGGAGTAATGAGATATGCCAAAGGAAGCAGCTTTTCTCTCATACTCTTGATTCCTTTTTTACTTAAGAGCATGTAGGAATTCTTTGAAAAAATTACAGGGTCCACAATCAGTTTAATTTTTTTCTTCTTCAAATATTTCAGAATAACATCGATTACTTTCGGTCCTGAAAGCATTCCTGTTTTTGCTGTTTTGATATTGAAATCATAAAGTACACTACTAAACTGCTCGGTAATTATTCTTGCAGGTAATTCATATGTACTCTGTACGCCTTGAGTATTCTGAGCAGTTATAGAGGTAATAACAGATGCTCCGTACACTCCATGGTTTTTAAATGTCTTCAGGTCTGACTGAATTCCGGCCCCGCCGCCTGAATCTGAACCTGCAATAGTAAGCACACAAATTTTAGAAGGCATAAATTTTCTCCCTAATATCTCTTACTGTATTCGCGGGATCTTTGCTTTTAACGACTGAGCCAATTACAGCTACACCATGTACACCGGACTTCATTACCTCTTCGATATTTGAAACACCAATCCCCCCTATGGCAATTACAGGCACATTCACTGCCTGAACAACTCTCCTTAAGTAATTTACGCCTTTTGGTTTTTCCGGTTTTAATTTTGAAAAAGTGGGATAAATATGTCCGAATCCGATATAATCAGCCCCGTTTTTTTCGCAAAGTACCGCTTCATTAACGGAGTGTGCAGTACCGCCAATGATCTTCCTGCTGCCAAGAAGCCTTCTTGCTTCGCTGATCGGAATATCGTCCTTGCCGAGGTGAACACCATCGGCTCCTGACACCAATGCTATGTCAACTCTGTCATTCACAAGGAAGGTCACTCCTTTCTTATTACACAGTCTCCGTATTTGAATTGCAGTATCTATCATTTCCGCGGTACCCATATGCTTATCTCTGAATTGTAAAATATCAACTCCACCCTTGATCGCCATCAGAGCAATCTGAAAATGTGTGTATTTTTTCTGAATACTTGTATCAGTTATCACACACAATCTCCCTAATTTTTTCATTTATAATGAGCCCAGTGAACTCTCGAAATCCTTAATTATCTTTTTGATATTCCCGGAAGTCATAAAGGGTCTGATAGCTGCAACCCCTGAAGCTCCGGCTTCTAAACATTTTTCGGCTCTCAAAGGAGTTATGCCTCCTACTGCGAATACCGGTATTTTGACCGAATTGCAGATGCGAGAAAGTTTTTCCAATCCCTGAGGATTGCCGTATCTGACTTTTGAGGGAGTCCTGAATACGGGACCGAACAGAATATAATCAAATCCATCTCTTTCAGCTTCTTTTGCCTGACTAATAGAGTGAACACTCTTTCCCGTTATCATTTTGGAGGATTGCTTCTTTATATCCTTTGCTTTTATCCCATTTGAAGATGAATGAATGCCGTCCGAATTTGAGAGTAAAGCAATATCAAGCCTGTCATTAATCAACACATATGCATGTGATTTTAAAGCTATATTTTTTATTTGTTTACAAAGCAATAAGAGTTCGGCATCGCTTAGAATTTTTTCCCGGATTTGAATGCATCTCACTCCGGATTCGCAGGCCTTTTTGAGGAGCGACATAAGATTCCCGCCTGCGAGCCCGATGTCCGTTATGACCATCAGTCCAAAATCGATCTTCCTCCTTTTCAATTATCTTAATGAAAGAACGTGTTACTCTATCTTCTTTACGAAATATTGTCTGTTATCTAAATACCCTGTGAACATTCCTTCGGAGTAATCGCTCTTCAGAACGAAAGTACCAACTCTCTTACCATGCTGTTTCTCGATCCATATCTGGTCATTTTCAGGTGTGTTCTCTTCATAGATGAGCTTTCCCTTATCACCACTACCCTCATGAAGTACAAAATACTCGTAGTCATCCATTATGATCTGTGCTTTTTGGTCACCAACCAAATAAGTGCCTTCAAGGCTTTGGGAATATGCGAACACCGACGATATCATGAGTACCGCTAAGATAACGAATATTTTCATATACATCAATTTAATTATGAATTTATAATTCCTTCAGCCGGGCTGGATGCATTTGCATATAGTCTTTTGGGAATTCTGCCTGATTCAAATGCAAGTCTGCCGGCTTCAATTGCCAATTTCATTGCCCGTGCCATAGTTACCGGCCGCTCTGCTCCTGCTATTGCAGTATTCATCAAAACACCGTCTACACCAAGTTCCATAGCAAGTGCTGCGTCTGAAGCCGTACCAACACCTGCATCTACTATTACAGGAATACTAATTATATCCCTTATGATCTGAATATTATACGGATTGCGAATCCCCATTCCCGAACCAATCGGTGCGCCAAGCGGCATAACCGCTGCACAGCCCATATCTGCAAGCTTCTTGCAGGTGATCGGATCATCGTTGCAGTATGGCAGCACTATAAAATTATCTTTTATCAGCACTTCGGCTGCTTTCAATAGCTCAGTTACATCCGGAAAAAGCGTTTCATCATCGCCTATTACTTCAAGCTTAACCCAATTTGTCTCCAAAGCCTCGCGAGCAAGTTGTGCAGTAAGCACAGCCTCTTTTGCAGTGTAACATCCTGCAGTGTTTGGGAGAATAGAGTACTTTGCCCTGTCAAGCATTCCCAATATACTTTCCTGCCCATTGTCCGCATTCAGATTCAGCCTTCGGATAGAGACTGTAACGAGCTCGGTTCCGCTGGCTTCAAGCGCTTCAAGCATTGTCTGGGGATCCGGGTAGCGCGAGGTTCCCACTATTAGGCGTGAATTGAAGCTTCTATCCGCTATTGTTAATTTATTCATTTTTTCTTCCGATATATTATCCGCCCTGGACTGCATGTACAATTTCTATTGAATCATTTTCTTCCAGTCCGGTCGTTTCCCATGTTGTTTTCGGTACGATATTTCCATTAAGAGCTGCAGCTATACCTTTGGGCTCCTTCCCCTTAAGGTAATCGTCTATCAGCATCTTTAAACTCGACTTTTCAGCTATGGATTTCTCTACACCGTTCAACTTTACCTTCATCATATCAAGCTGTTTGCTTATAAAATCTCGAAATTCCAAAACCGTTTAATGCTGAAGAAGCATTACCTGAGATTATCCACTCGCTAAGCTCATACGCTGTAATTGGAGTCAGCAGGATTCCGTTCCGATAGTGCCCCGTTGCAAAAAACAATCCTTCAATATCAGAATCGCCCACTATCGGCATATGGTCACGGCTGCCGGGTCTCAAGCCAACATCAATTGAATCTATTGGCAGATCATAGATAGCAGGTACAGCTTCCCAGCCGCGTTCAAGCAGCTTGAATATCTCTCCGGCTGTTGGATTAACATCAAACCCCATTTCTTCACAACTGGCACCCACTATCAGTCTTCCGTCGCTTTTTGGAAGAAGATAAACATCCGGGGCACGAATTACTTTGGTAACTCTGCAAGAATCATTCAGCCGTAAGTTGATTATTTGGCCTTTTACAGGCCTTACCGGAGGCAGCAGGTTTTCCGGAAGTCCCGGTATTTGCTTTGACCAGGCACCTCCGGCTACTATCACATTATCTGATTCAACCTCAATTCCATGAACCTTTACTCCGTTAACCTTGCCGTTTTTGATATTAACATTTTCGACCTCGTGGTCTTCATATAGTTTGCCGCCGCACTTTTCAAAAGCTATTTTCAGCGCGTCAAGTAGTTTGCGGTTATTTATTTGTGCATCGTCATCTATCCAAATTGCACCAGTGCATTTTGGCGAAAGAAATGGCTCGATCTCCCGCGCTTCGCTGCTTGATACCCAAAGTACCGGCATGCCGATTTTTTCGCGGAAATCGTAGAGTCTTCTGAGCCGTTCAGCGTCATCGCGGTCAAATCCCGGCAATATGCATCCGGTTTTTTCCAATTCTACTTTTATTCCGCAGTCTTCATAAAGTTCGTAGGTGAATTTCGGGAACATCTCCAGACTTTTTCTGCAAAGGTAGAACAGCTCAATATCATCAAAACCCATTTCAGCTTGGGGTGCGAGCATACCAGCCGCAGCAAAACTGGCACCTGTGCCTGATTTGCCGCGCTCAAGAATCTCGACGCTGACACCTTTTTTAGCCAGCTGCCAGCCGAGTGAGAGCCCGATTATTCCGCCGCCTATAACTATTGTTTTGCTCATTGCCAACCTTTCACTTTCGCTTCAAGCTCCTCAATGTTAATCTCTGGAATTTTTCTGTATTTACGCCGGACTATGAATATGGTTTCCCACGGACCTTCACCGGTGATCTGCAAAACGCAGCCTTCACTTCCGGCATACACAAAATGCTTTACATTAACCGGGTTAATATAAAAACTTCCTGAAGGGAACTCTTTTGCAGCAGTCCCATCTAAAGTATCGCTGATGCCGATTGAGACCGAGCCCTCCAAAACAGTTACCCGTTCATCTTTTTCATGTATATGTATCGGGATCAGGCAATATGGTGGAAGCTTAACCCTTATGGTATAAATCCCGGCCGTATCGGGATTACCTTCCAAGACAGCTACCTGTATTCCGGATAGTGTTGGTACATTAACTGCTTTCCATACAATCTCATCCGGATAAATCTGTATAGCTCCTTCGGGTAAGCTTTTATCCTGTGCGGAAACCGAATAACCGGAAAGTAATATAAGCACCAGTAAAACGAAATTCAGTTTGGTTTTCATATACTTTCAAGTTTCTCTTTTGTAAATTCATTCTTAACATTTCCAGTATTCAGTGTCGATGCAGGTTCAAATAGCATTACGTGAACTTCTTCATCTGCAACGGGCTTATGTTCAACTCCTTTGGGGATAATAATATACTCACCCTCATCCACTGTAACTGATCTGCCTTCCAATTCCATTCTGAAGCTGCCTTTTACAACATAGAACATCTCATCTTCATTCTCGTGATGATGCCAGGTGAACTCACCTTTGAATTTCACAAGTTTTATAAGCTGTCCATTCAGTTCACCCGCTATTTTAGGCGACCAGTGTTCTTTTATCTGAGAAAATTTCTCTGCAGCATTAACTTTATCTATTACCATTCTTATTTAACGTATACTTCAGCACCGGACTCAACAAACTCTTTGCTCTTTTCCTCCATACCCTTTTCAATTGCTTCAGTTTCGGTTACGCCAAGACTCTTTGCATATTTCCTCACATCTTCTGTAATTTTCATTGAACAGAAATTAGGTCCGCACATACTGCAGAAATGAGCAAGCTTTGCTCCTTCGGCAGGAAGAGTTTCATCGTGGAATTCACGGGCAGTTACCGGATCGAGCGAAAGATTAAACTGATCCTCCCAGCGGAATTCAAACCTTGCTTTGGAAAGAACATTATCCCTTATCTGCGCCCCGGGGTGGCCCTTTGCCAAATCAGCGGCATGTGCAGCGATCTTATATGTAATAACTCCGTCCTTAACATCCTTTTTGTTCGGCAAACCCAAATGTTCTTTTGGAGTAACATAACACAGCATTGCGGTTCCGTACCAGCCGATCATGGCCGCTCCGATAGCACTCGTTATGTGATCATAACCGGGAGCGATATCAGTTGTGAGCGGTCCGAGTGTATAGAACGGTGCTTCTTTGCAGACTTCAAGCTGCTTATCCATGTTTTCTTTAATCATATGCATCGGCACGTGTCCCGGACCTTCTATCATAACCTGGCAATCCTTTTCCCATGCAATATTAGTAAGCTCACCAAGAGTCTCCAGCTCCGCAAACTGAGCGCGGTCGTTGGCATCGGCAATTGACCCCGGCCTTAAGCCATCACCCAATGAGAATGATACGTCATAAGTTCTCATGATTTCACATATCTCACGGAAGTTAGTGTATAAGAAGCTTTCTTTGTGGTGAGCGAGGCACCATTTAGCCATTATGCTCCCGCCGCGAGAAACAATGCCGCATGAGCGGCTTGCAGTAAGCGGGATGTACCTTAGCAATACTCCTGCATGGATTGTAAAATAATCCACTCCCTGCTCAGCCTGTTCAATAAGTGTGTCGCGGAAAATCTCCCAGGTTAAATCTTCGGCTTTTCCATCGACTTTCTCTAATGCCTGGTAGATCGGCACAGTCCCGATAGGAACAGGTGAATTGCGGATAATCCATTCGCGTGTTTCGTGGATATTTTTTCCGGTTGATAGATCCATTACAGTATCGGTTCCCCACTTAGTTGCCCAGCGCATCTTTTCAACTTCTTCTTCAATAGAAGATGATATTGCTGAATTTCCGATATTGGCATTAATTTTCACAAGGAAATTCCTGCCGATTATCATAGGTTCCGACTCGGGATGATTTATATTG
>JAUQWS010000045.1 GCA_030835025.1 Ignavibacteria bacterium
CTGTACACGAATAATAATTTCTATTTTGATATATCCGGCGATAGGGCAACTACAATTTTTGCTTCAAACTTTGAACTGGGCGATATAATCGAGTACGGCTCAGGAGATAACATCGTACCTGTACAGCTTCTGTACAAATTCTTCAGCGGAGGCGGTAACAGCCTGAGAGGTTGGCGGGCACAGAAAAACGGGATTCTTGCCAATACTGAAAACGGCGGTAAGTTCCTGATAGAAGGCAGTTTTGAGATACGAAGAAAACCGTTCCCGCAAAGAAGCTTTTTATTTCCGTTGTGGGGAGTCGTTTTTTTGGATTGGGGCAACGTATGGGAATCAGCCGGCAAGTTTCGCACCGATCAGATTGCACTCGCAACCGGGCTTGGAATAAGGTATGATACTTTCGTAGGTCCGGTCAGGATCGATCTGGGCTTCAAGCTGTTCGATCCGATGGCAAGAGAAGGTGAAAAATGGCTTTGGGACAGGCCTTCAGAAATATTTAAGAGCAAATACGCGATCCAGTTCGGATTAGGGAACGCATTCTAATCATGTGGAAGAACATTACAGGCCAGAAACAGGTAATCGAAAAACTCATCTCGATCTTTACAAGCGGGAAAGTGGCTCATGCTTACCTGTTTGAGGGAACAGAAGGTACGGGCAAAGATGCAGCAGCTATTGAATTTGCCAAACTGCTGAATTGCACTAACAGGATTGACGGCACTGAAGCGTGTGATGAATGCAGCAGCTGCAGGAAGATCGCTTCTTTCCGCTCAGAATACTTCCGTTTTGTCTGTGCATTGCCGGCCGGCAAATCCGATGATTCGGATTCAGACCCGATAGAAAAACTTGGAGCCGGTGATTTTGATGCTTACCTCGAACAGCTCTCACTTAAATCAGCTGACCCTTATCACCGTGTCACAATGCCGAATGCAAATAACATAAGGATTAGCAGTATCCGGGACCTCATAAGCAAAATATACCTGTCTTCGCCAAAAGGTGTTTCCAAAGTATTTCTTATCTCAGAAGCAGAAAAGATGAAGCAGGAAGCATCAAATGCCCTGCTGAAGATACTGGAAGAACCGCCAAAGAACAGCGTGATAATACTGACAACTTCAAAATTCAACTCGCTTCCGCAAACTATAATCGGAAGGTGCCAGCGCATTCACTTTGATGCCCTGAGCACAGAACAGATCCGGGAGAAACTCTCCGGTAAAGCGGAGAATTCTGCAAAGCAGATCGAGCTTGCCTCAAGGCTTAGTTTCGGTAGCTATTCGCGGGCAAAGAAGCTACTGGAAACAGGAATTGAAGATATCAGGAACACGGCGCTTGACTATCTTGTGGCACTGTTAATGGGTAATTATGCTGAAGTGGTTTCGATAAGCAGGAATATCTCATCCAGAAATGATAAAGAAAAGACAAGGCAGTTCCTTTATTTCATAAATATATGGATCAGGGACCTGTTGAGAGTGAAAAATTCCGGCACATTTGCAGACGAGATCGTAAATTCGGATCTCAAGGATAGGCTTGTGAAACTGAACAGGAATTTCCCGGACTCTGACATATTCAAAATAGTTTTAGAGCTGGAAGAAGCCGAAAAGCTGATAACTCAGAATGTGCAGCTAACTCTTATACTTGTAAATCTCTCTTTCCGCCTGAAGAAATACTTTGGCTAAACGGCGGAATAAATCACTTTTCCAAAAGCACGACCTGCTCTCCTATAGCGAGTATTTTGAACCTCCCCGGGTCTTCATCTTTAGCGGTAATTTCACGGAAAGCATAAAGAGGCTCCATCGGGTCAGCCTGTGCGAAATGAAGAGTACCGTAATGTATGGGAACCATCCACCTTGCACCAATATCATTGAAAAGAGAAACTGCATCAACAGGGAATACGTGATTAAATGTTCCGCACTGTTTGCAGTCAGCACAGGGACCGATGGGTATGAAAGCAAGATCAATATTGAACTGTTTTCCCAGCTGTTTGTATTTAAGCGAATCATATCCTGTATCACCTGCAAAGTAAACAGTCATCCCGTTGTACTCCAGCACATAACCTGTGAAAGCCTTGTCACCCCAAAGATAACCGTCAATCCCGTACCTGCCGCCCCAGTGCTGTGAATAAACTGCAGTCACTTTGACGCCGTCAATTATTCTGCTTTCACCCACTATGCCGCTGCTGTAACCGCTATTATTTCCAAGACGGACCGTCTTCATTTTATAATCGGGCAGATAATTCTCCATATCATTCGGAAAAACCAGCTTTCCCTTTTTACCGGACTTTTCTTCAAGGATGCTCAGGCTCCCGAGGTTCAGATGGTCGAAGTGAGAATGCGATAAAAGTATCAGATCGCATGCGGGGATATTCTCAATATCAATACCCGGATCAATGACCCTTCTTGCGAACTCTCCGGCTGTTTCCGTCAAAAAGGGATCTGTAATAATTATCTTGTCATCCATTTGCAGCAAAACTGTTGCATGTCCTATCCAAAGTGCAGAAAGTCTTGCGTCGGGTCTTACAGGGTTTTTGATCTTATTTTTCACATCTGCGGGAGCTTCAAAAAAAGTCGGAACATTACGTATGGCAACCATAACAAGATTGCACGAGGCAAACTGCAGCAGGGCAAAAACTGCAGTTACTGAAAACAATCCACGGGATATTTTTCTTATCAGTTTCAATCCTTAGTAATATTTGATGAACAGTGTCAAGTTAAATCTGCTATCAGCCTTTTGGTTATAGTTGAATTTAAGGCCAAGCATTCCGAACATTGTATATAAACCTGCTTCATAAGTTACTCCGTCAATCAATTCTCCGCCAATCCTTTTTTGTGAATAATAGCCTGCTCCAAGCGATACTGCAAGATACTCACCCTTGTGAGCCAGCGGCAACAGCAATCTTGCACCGGTTTTGATACTGAACTTTCTTAGCCCGGCGTATTTGTAATCACCTGTCATAAGCGATGGTTCAAAAAATGCTTCAGCCGAGCCTGTAAATCTTTTGACAGGTCTGATGAAAAAACTGCTGAAGGGAGACACATACTTATTTACACCGAAAGAGTATGAAAAAGGGATAACCTGCCACTCAAACCCGAATTTCAGCCCGGATTCTGAATTATTTCTGTCTTCTGCAAATGTTGGAGAAGGGATTGCCTGAAGAACCGCCCAGGAGGTCCATTTTAACAGTGCATTTTCTTCCCTAAGCTGAGACGAGGCACCTTGAGGGAACCCCGCAATGATAAATAATATAATTAAGTGCTGTTTTTTCAATGTAAAATCGGCTGCCGAGCCCGTTTTTGCGGGGTAATGCAATTATACATTTATATTAACATCTTTAAAAGTTATTTTTGTGTTTCACCTGATTTCATATCACAATATTGCACGAATACACAGGAGCAGTACATATACATTCCGTTTATTCCGATGGCACCGGCAAAATAGAAGAGATTGCCAAGGCAGCATACGACTCTGACCTAGATTTTATCATGATGACTGACCATAACACCCTTAAGCCGAAAGAAGACGGTTTTGAAAAATGGATCAGCAATGTCATGGTTATCATTGGATACGAAGTTAATGATATGCAGAACAGGAATCACTACCTTGCATTCGGAATTGATGAAGTAATAGGCACTTACCGTGAGCTTGCTGATGGCGAGCTTGGCTGCAAGTTAAGCGCTAAGGAATATGTGCGCGGGATAAAAGATAAAGGAGGCATCGGTTTCATTGCACACCCTGATGAGAAGCGAAACCACCTTCCTGAGCATCCTTCATATCCCTGGGTAGAAGAAACAGAAGATTATACCGGGATCGAAATATGGAACCATATGAGTGAATGGATCGAGGGAATGGATGAATCAAACAAACTGGACCGCTTTCTGCATCCATTAAAATCAATTATAGCACCCGGCACTAGAACGCTGGAAAGATGGGATAGGGCTGCCATGAACAGGCATGTAACAGGGATCGGCGGCGTTGATGCCCATGCTTTGAAGCAGAACGTTCTTGGTTTCTTTGAAGTCGAAATATTCGCATACAAAGTTCTGTTCAAATCCATACGCACACATGTTTTACTTGAGCGGCCGCTTGAGAAGAATAACAAAACCTCATTTGAGGATGATAAGACAAGGGTTCTTGAAGCGCTGAAAAAAGGAAAGTGTTTTATTTCGAATTTTTACCACGGCAATGCAAAGGGATTCCGCTTCTTTGCGGAGTTTAAGGGCATAACCTGCAATTCAGGCGATTCAATTTCCTCAAACGGTGAAAGCGTTATCCTGAAAGCTCTGGTTCCCAAAGAATGCAGGATAAAGCTTGTACATAACGGCAGTATTATTGATGAAAAGACTGCAATGAACACCACCTGGAGCGTGAAGGATAAAGGTATTTACAGAGTTGAATGCTGGATCGGAGACAAGGGATGGATTTTTTCGAATCATATAAGAGTTATTAATTAAGCATGAGCAATAAAGTAGACGCAATGTCTGAAGAAAACAAAAATTTACCTTTTATAGATGCTGATTTTGACGGTGATGATAAACCGAGGAGCAATTGCGCTATCTTCGGAATATACAATCATCCGCAGGCTGCTGTTATGGCTTATTACGGACTGCACTCGCAGCAGCACAGGGGACAGGAAGCATCAGGAATCTGCACATCGGAGTCAATTTCTGAAGGCAAATACAGGTTCAACATTCACAAAGGGCACGGAATTGCGCTGAATGTGTTCTCAAACAGGAATGTTCTCACAAATGTCCTCAAAGGATCAGCGGCGATCGGGCATAACAGATATTCAACTACCGGTGCATCCGATAGCAGGAGCAATATCCAGCCATTCAAAGTAAATTTCAAAGAGGGGCATCTTGCACTTTCACACAACGGAAATTTCACAAATACAATGGAGCTCCGCCGTAAGCTTGAAAACGAAGGCACGATATTCCAGACTTCGACCGACAGCGAAATATTTCTGCATCTTATCGCGAGATCAAAACAAACACATACTGCAGATAAGATCCTGGATGCTGCGCGCCAGGTTAGGGGTGCATACTCAATAGTTCTTCTGACGGATAATAAGCTGTTTGCTATCAGGGATCCTTTTGCTGTAAGGCCGCTATCGATGGGCAAACTCGGCGAAAGTTTTGTATTCGCTTCGGAGACTTGCGCATTTGATATTATTAACGCAGAGTATGTAAGAGACCTCAAAGCAGGTGAAGTCATTCAGATAGATGAGGATGTCATCAAAACAGGAGAAGTAAAAACATTTACTATCGCTTCCAAACCCGAAACAAAACACTGCATATTTGAATACGTTTACTTTTCGCGTCCTGATTCCACAATTTTCGGAAACACTGTGGACAAAGTCAGAAGGAAACTGGGAAAGAACCTTTCAAATGAGCACCCTGCACCAAAGGCAAATATTGAAGATAAGAAAACTGTAGTGATAAGTGTGCCTGACTCAAGCAATACAGCCGCTTTAGGTTATGTAACTGAAACAATTAAGACCAATCCGTTTGTGAAGCTTGAACTTGGACTCATAAGGAGCCATTATATCGGAAGGACATTCATCCAGCCGGGACAGGATAACCGCGAGATACGTGTGAAGGCTAAGTTCAACACTGTGAAATCAGTTTTGAAGGACAGAATTGTAGTGATTGTTGATGATTCAATTGTAAGAGGTACAACTGCTAAATTATTGGTTAAACTGGTTAAAGAAGCCAGTCCTAAGGAAATTCACCTGCGCATTACTTCTCCGCCTATAATTTCGCCGTGTTATTACGGAATGGACTTCCCTTCCAAAGAAGAGCTTGTTGCGAACCAGTGCAATGACGATCTGGAGAAAATAAGGCAGTATTTAGATGTTGATTCAGTTGAATATCTTTCGCTGGAGAATCTGCATGATTCAGTTCCGCAGGGTAAGAATGATTTCGGCGAGAAGATCGGTTACTGTGATGCCTGCTTCAGCGGCAATTACCCGATTCCGATCGAGGAAATCCAGAAGACGGCGTTTGAGGATTGATCAGTTGAACAAAAGATTAAGGATAGGTTGATTGCTTTAACTCTTTGAAAAGCTACTTCCCTCTCAATATCTCACGTATGACATCTTCAACGGGCATATCCATAAATCCGTTTCTTACAGAAATTGTCTTCACCATTTTATCTGCCTCAAGCCGTGTATAACCCAGCGAAATCAAAGCCTGAATTATTTCGGATGCTTTAGATAACTCTCCGAATTTAGCGGAGGACATGCTTACAGAAGCCGAATCGCTTTCAGACTTACCTATCTTATCCTTAAGCTCCAGTGCAAGGCGTTCAGCGGTTTTTTTGCCTACGCCTGAAATCGTGGTTAGCGGAAGGTAATTTCCCTTAGCTATCAACTCAATTAATTCCTGATAATTCATCGCAGAAAGTATGCTGAGCGCAGTTTTGGGACCAATGCCGGAAACTGAAATTATCTGCCTGAAACATTCGCGTTCAGATTCATTTGTGAATCCATACAGCATAATTGAAAAGGGATTATCCTTGATATGCATATGGGTTATTATCTTTACGTCCCCGCCAACTGCCCCAAGCGATTCAATAGCTGTTAGCGTGGCATTAATATTGTACGCTATACCGCTGGTTTCAACAATTACGCTTGTCGGCTTTTTGCTAATTAACTTACCCTTTATATATTCAATCATTACTGCACTCTAACTCTTTTTGGATTTTTATCTACGAATTCTTCCCATTTGGCCGTTGATATCTTAAGGCTTCCGCCACTTAGCAATTTGTGATGATGGCACAGCGCTACTGCAATTGCATCTGAAATGTCATTACTGCCTTTAAGTTCCTTTATTTTAAACGTTTTGCATACCATAAAGCGAACCTGTTCTTTTGAGGCTGAGCCCAGTCCGGATACAGATTTCTTTACCTCTTTGGGCGAGTATTCCGTGGTCGGTATCTGCTTGTTGACCGCTGCAAGTATTGAGACTCCTCTTGCATGTCCAAGTTTAAGAGTGGATTGAACATTCTTACCGTAAAATGCAGTTTCAATGGCAAATTCATCGGGCTTGAACTCTTCTATTATATCAACAAGGCTGTCGTAAATCTGTTTAAGTCTAATGGGTAATTTGTTTTTCGCAGGGATCTTTATAACATCGCACTTAAGCATTTCAAGCTTTTCATTCACTCCGCTTATTACTGCATAGCCCGTAAAAAGCGTTCCGGGATCAACTCCGAGTATTATCATTTACTTTTCTTCAAAATTCATGCCACGTATAGAGGATTCTATTTTGCAGCAAGGGAATAAAAGATCTTTTCTTTTCCAGCAGCTTTATCCATTACTCTATTCGTGGCACGAATAATGGACTAATATCTTCCTACCCAAAAGCTTCCATTACTTTTTCATCGATATCCGCATTTGAATAGACATTCTGCACATCGTCATTATCTTCAAGCACGCTGATCAGCTTCAGGGTCTGCTCAGCATCTTTACCTTCCACTTTTGTTGTCGTCTTGGGAACGAATTGAAGCGAAGCATTTTCAATCTTTATTCCTGCAAGTCCTGATGATTCGATAGCTTTCCTTACAGGCTCAAAGCTTTCGATTGAGGCAATTACTTCGAAATAATCATCCTGGTCGCTAAGGTCATCTGCCCCTGCATCAAGAATCACATTCATGAGGTCATCTTCGCTGTACGAACCCTTTATCACGGTTATAACACCCTTGCGCTCAAAGTTCCAGCTTACCGCTCCTGATTCTGCCAGGTTGCCGCCGTTTCTGGAAAGCAAATGCCTTAGGTCTGCAACAGTACGGTTGCGGTTATCCGTAACGGATTCGATCATCATAGCAACTCCGCCCGGACCGTAGCACTCATATGTAATTTCTTCATAATTAACGCCCTCAAGCTCACCCGTGCCTTTTTTGATAGCTCGTGTAATGTTATCGGCGGGCATGTTTACTGATTTTGCGCTGTTAACGGCAAGCCTTAAACGCGGATTCGCATTCGGGTCGCCGCCGCCAATCCTTGCTGCAACTGTGATCTCCTTGATTATCTTTGTGAAAACCTTGCCGCGCGCCGCGTCAATTGCGCCCTTTTTCCTCTTTATTGTTGACCATTTACTGTGACCTGACATATTCTAATCTATGAAATCTTCTTATTGCTTATTGTTAATTGTTGATTGTTAATTGATTTTCAGATCTCTTATTCTGAACTGGGTCTTCGTATTGCCGTTCCAGTGATTTTCTTCGACGGAATAAATTATATCAAGCTTGTTGCCTGTTTTAAGGTTGAGCCTTGAATCGTCACCAAGGTCAGGTGACTGGTAATAGACGCAGTCAAACGCGTAATTATCAAACCTTGTTCCGTTTGGCTCTGCCTTGCGCACTTTGAATACTGTAGTTGAGCCGTTGTAAGTCTTAGGGTCGCCTATAATCTGCAGGCTCCGTGTTAGAAATACCGGAGTCATATTCCCCGGACCGAACGGTTCGAAATGTGAAAGTATCTTCACAAACCGCTGGTTGACTTCCGATACATCAATTTCTGCATCAACTTTTATTTCAGGCACAAGCAGGTCTTTGCCGCCCGCGCTGTCGTCTATTATGCCTTTTGCAATGCGGTTAAAAGTGCTTCGGAATTCATCGACTTTCGCAATTTCTATTTCAACACCCGCAGCATGGTAATGCCCGCCGAACTGCACTACTGCTCCGCACTCCTCAGACGTGCGCTTTATTGCTTCGTAAATATTGAAATTGCTGATGCTCCTCGCTGAGCCTTTTGCGTAACCGTTGAAAGTAGTAAGGATTATAGAAGGTCTGTAGTACTTCTCGACCATTCTTGAAGCAATTATTCCAAGCACCCCAGGATGCCAATCGGGATTGTGCAGAACTATCGCAACATCATCATTAACCTTTTCGTCAATTCCGGGGGTCATATAAGTTTCATACGAATTCTGCGCCTGCAGGTATATTTCACTGTCAATTTTCTTGCGGTTGGAATTCTCCCTTTCAAGCACGCTCATCAGCGCTTCGGCTTCTTCTTCCGTTTCGCTTGTCAAAAACTTGACAGCTCTTGTAGCATCGCCAAGCCTGCCAACTGCGTTTATTCTGGGACCGATTGTAAACACAACATTTGATGTTGTAATATGCTCAAGCTTCAGGCTTGAGTTCTTGAATATTGTCTTAAAGCTCGGGCGCGGCTCATTAAGTATCTGTTTAAATCCAAAGCTTATCAATGTCCTGTTCTCATCTATAACGGGAACCATATCGGCGGCGGTTGCGACTGCAACAAAATCCAGAAGCTTGCGCCATGATTCAATCCCAAGCTTTTTGCATACTGCCTGAATAAGTTTGAATGCAACTCCTGTTCCGCAAAGACTCTTGAATGGGTATTCGCAATCCGGCTGAAGCGCATCTAGTATTGCATAAGCATCAGGCAATTCCGCCGGCGGCTGGTGGTGATCGCAGATTATGAAATCAATGCCCAGCGATTTACCGTACGCCACTCTATCTATTGCAGTAATACCGCAATCAATTGCAACAATGAGTTTTATATCGAGTGAGTTTGCGTGATCGATTCCCGTATTGGATAGCCCGTAGCCATCAGTAAAGCGGTCGGGAATGAAAACTTCATTGGGCACGCCAAGCTCCCGCAGGAAAGTATGGAACATCGATACACCCGAGGTTCCGTCAACATCGTAATCACCGAAAATAAGGATCTTTTCTTTGTTCTGTATGACCTCCACAATTCTATTGGAGGCTTTTTCCATCCCCTTCATAAGGAAGGGATCGTAAAGATTCTTTAAGTCATGGACAAAAAACTTCTTTGCATCAGCGCGTGTGGTTATGCTCCTTTTGACCAATATTTTGGCTAAAGAGGAAGGTACATTTATCTCCTCAGAAAGATCTTTAACCTTTTCTTCATCTGGCGCGTCTGATATTGTCCACTTCTTCTTGATTGCACTGGACATTCAATTTAATTTTATTTCTTATAGTGCCCGGAGCGAGACTCGAACTCGCACACCGTTACCGGTACTGCGCCCTGAACACAGCGTGTATACCAATTTCACCATCCGGGCGGATGGAAGCTAATATTTACCTAATTTTAACCGTACTTGGTACAGTAAACTAATAAATTTACGCATTTTTTAGTCAAATCTCAACAAAATAATTAATGCTTGACATGGCAAATTTACTGATTTTGAAATATTTTCCAACAAAAAAGCCGCCCCAATTTTCATTGAGACGGCTTGTGAAATAAACTCTTATGTGGTTGTTGGTGATAACACCAACAACGGGGACTTACAAATACTTATTTATCAATTTCAGGAAATCTTCTTTGCTCCTTGAGCCTAAGATCGCTTCTACAACTTTTCCGTTCTTATCTATTATATATGTCTGGGGTACGACATTCTGGTTCTGTCCTGCTGATTCCATATATTTGTTCACAAGCTCGCTTGTGGGCTCAAACACAATTGTATAAGGCAGCTTGTTAGTCTGCAGAAACTTCTCAAGCACTTCCTTGTTATCATCTACAGAGACCCCTATCATAACAAAATTCTTATCCTTAAGCTCAGTTGATATTTTCGAAAGGTCCGGAAGCTCTTTCCTGCACGGCGGACACCATGTAGCCCAGAAGTTCACAAGTATCACTTTCCCCTTATGGTCAGAAAGCTTTACTTCTTTGCCGTTCTCGCTCCATGAGTAGTCAACCATTTCACCTTTTCCGCCGGGATTCCCCATGCTTTTCACAGTATATGCAGTTCCGCCGGAAGTTTGCTGATTACTTTGCTGTGTATTCTGCTGCTGGTTATTCTGCTGCTGCACATTTTGCTGCTGATTCTTATTTGAATCATACTTAGTCGAAGGGTCATCTTTCTTGCCGCATCCTGTAGAAACAAAACCCGCTGTAAAAACAAAAGCGGCAATTATTGCCACCGAAATTGATCTGTGCATTCTGTATTTAAATTATTGATTGTAAAAATGCCGGGACGGGTGGAAATTGGTCCCGGCACTTGTTAAATTCATTTGTTAAACCGTGTAAAGGCTGCATACATATCCTGCTTGGGCATGGTTGTCATGGATACACATATCACATTTCCCCTGTACCAAAGAGTCATAGTGCAATCGGTTTCATCAACCTGGTCGCACATGTAAAACTTGGCATTCACCATTTCATTATGAACGTCGCTTGGCAGGTCAAGGTTCTTCTTTTCAACCGAGGTTACAGGCGTCTGCAGTATATATATCATCTGCTTATCACCATTCTCGTAGATTATATGCGCAAGCTCCTGCCCGTTATACTGGCTGCACTCCACACCCTTCAGTTCATAGTTCTCTATTTTGGGAACGTAAGCGTTAAAATGGGCAGTCTGCTGAACATATTTTTCAACTTCAGCGGCATTGCTCGATCTTAACTTCGGGCTGATATCTCCATCCAGTATCTTATGGAAGCTGTTCACGGCCTGCACCATAATGCTTTTTTCGGTTCCGGCAAGTATATAGGGATTCTTAACTTCCTTACCGCCGCTGAAAACAAACAGCCCGCCGATAATAAAAAATGCCAGGACTGCAAACGCATATCTTGGCACGCCTATGAACTTTCCTGTTAATGTATCTTTAATTGTTTGCCAGAAGGAGGGGTATTGTACAGATTCCTGAGATACTGTACCTCTGTTTTTTTTTAAACTCGCCTCAGCGATAATGCTATCAATAGATGTAATAACACTCTGATAGGTCTTGACGGGTAATTCAGATTCGGGCATCCGGCTGCGCATCATATTGCGCGTTAAAAGCTCTGACTGGTACTTGGCATTCAGCGAAGCATCTTTGCCAAGCATGTCTTCTATCTGGCGCTTTAACTCTGGATCCGGAATTTCGTCATCTATGTAAGATGTGATTAACTCATCAATGTTGAAAGTAGTAGTATATTGACCCATAGGCATAAAATGTGGTGGTTTTTGTAATAACTAATTCTCCGTTAGTTACTGATGGTTTTAAATATGTTAATTGACTTTTCATCTTTTTTGGTGCTGCCTGTTCTAGACCTGTGACTCCACGGAGTAACCGCGGGATTTTGCATAATCCCTGAGCTTCTTCTGCAGTATTTTTCTGCCTCTGTGCAGGCGGCTCCTTACTGTACCTATCGGTACATCAAGGAACTCGGATATTTCTTCGTAGCTTAATCCTTCTAAATCACAAAGTATCACAACCGTTTTGTAATCATCCTGCAGTGAATTGAGGGCGCCGGATAATTCGTCATCTAACAGGTTGCTGAATACTTTATGCTCCAGGTCATTGGGATCAACAACATCATCTCTTATCGAATCGTAAAAGTTCTGTACATCTTCATAATCAACTTTGGAAGGTTCTTTTTTGTTCTTCCGGTACTTGTTGATATAACAATTCTTCATTATCCTGAACAGCCATGCCTTACAGTTAGTTCCCCGCTCAAACTTGTGGAAAAAGCGGAAAGCACGCATATAAGTATCCTGAACAAGGTCGTCTGCCTCAAGCTGATCCCCGGACATACGGAGGGCATAATTATAGAGCAGCTTCATATGGGGAATAGCTTCCTTCTCGAAATCACGCTTTCTCTGTTCAAGCTCCTGCGGAGAAAGCTCGTCTAACGGATTATCTTCACCCTCAGAAAACTCGTCATTTTCAACAGGTGCTTCGGGCTCTTCTAATTCTTTATTTTTAATGATGTTATTCGTATTTACGTTATTTTTGTTCAACAAATCAACTCCCGGTTTACTTTCATAAATTACCTAAACTATAGCACTATTTCAAGAGTCCCCTTTTAAGGAAACTTACTGAATTTAGTTAGGATTTAATATGATAAAATTTTCTGTCATTTGGTGTAAATATTTGTAAATTACCTAACATACGTTAGGATAAGGTATTTTACAGTCTGATTCTAAGTTGTTTTCTCCAAGAGGGTGCCGGGTTTCAAAATCGCGACTTTGCGTCTTGGCGTGAGAATGTTTTGAAACAAAAATTGCCGGAAAATGTATAAATAATATAAGTTCCCTCAAATTTATGTAAATTTGCAGAACACATGAAGAAGACAATCTTGATATTTATACTGCTGATCTCATCCCTTGGTTGCAGTAAAAGGGATAAAGAAGAACGACAGAATTATGGCGATAACAATGCCCCTTCGGTTAAGACCGAGAACGTTGCTCCGGAAACAAGCTTTGACTCGACCTCGATAAATTACGAAAGCAAAGTAAACGAGCTTAGATCTGCGTTGAGCAGCGATTTCATTATTTACGGGCATTCATACTTTGTGATTGCCAGCAATCTAACCGAAAGTGAAACTGATAAGATAGTCAGCAATACTATAGATAGAGCTGTTGAATGTTTCTACAACGATTACTTTGATACGCGCCCTAATGAAGCAACAACTATCTTCCTGTTTAAAAATGACGAGACATACCGCTATTGGGCAAAGAAGCTTTATGATGATGATGACCTTTCGCGCTACGGCTACTACAAGCCATATGATAAGACAATGCTTATGAATATCAATACGGGCACGGGCACTCTTGTACATGAAATGACTCACGCTCTTGTGCGGTATGACTTTCCGGATATTCCCTCATGGTTCAACGAGGGACTAGGTTCTCTGTACGAACGCTGCTCATTGAATAACAGCCAGATCTTAGGATATGTTAACTGGCGTTTGCCGGCTCTGCAGGATGCAATTGCCGACAAATCATATACGTCATTAGAACGATTAACCAAAACCGATTACGATACTTTCTACGGCACGGGGAGCGATGTCAACTATTCACAGGCAAGATATCTCTGCATGTATCTGCAGGAGAGCGGCTTGCTGAAGAAATTCTACAAGCATTTCAGGGATGCGTATGGAAGCGATAATACAGGCAAATCACAGCTGGAGAAGATTACCGGCAAAACGATAAACGAGCTTGATTCAGACTATGTGGCATGGGTGAAGACGCTGAAGTATGAAAACTGAAAAAGTACATGATTAAAAAAAGACATCCGTATGCATGGCGTTTAAAAATTCGACGACATCTGCCATGGTTTTTGATTAATCTTGGAATTGCTGATAAGGGGGAAAATTGTGAATTGGTGGGAGCACAACATTTATGGTTCAATCATGACGATATGAGTTCAGGCTGTTACTATTGCAAGGTAATTAAAGAAGGGCAATTATGGAAAGATAATCCTGAATAACTGCTGACTTCACAACTCTTTCTCTTCTTTAACATTCAAAATCCTTGTATCCGGATCAAAAATAACTGTTCCCTGAACTTTCTCCCACAATTTCCTCAAAGCTGCAAGTGCGGATTGCGCATTTGCCAAATTCTCAAATACCAGGTCAATTATCACATAATTGGGATCATTAGCAGGCTGATAAATGCGGTAGGATTTAACCCCCGAACCTTTGCGGTCAATCGGATCGCTATCAAAGACCTTCTTCCAGTCCCCGTAATTCGCTACCTTGTGCTCTATTTGAAGTACTACCATTGATTATCTCCTTTGATATATGGACATATCTGTCAAATTGAAGAAGTGTGATATACACACCCCGACTGCGCCTGCGGCGCATCCACCCCTCTCAAGAGGGGAATTATAAGTAGATTAGTATAATTTTTCCAATATATACTGCTTCAACAGGTCTTTATGTATTCTCTGCTGCTGCATAGAATCACGCTCACGGATAGTTACGGTGTTATCCTTCAGTGTGTCGTAATCAACAGTAATGCAGTAGGGAGTGCCGCACTCGTCCTGCCTTCTGTAACGCCTGCCGACTGCGCCGGATTCATCGTAAAACACGTTGAATGACCGCTTTAGATCTTCAGTTACAGCGTGCGATATTTCCTGCAGCCCGTCTTTATTGACAAGCGGGAATATCGCGGCTTTTATTGGTGCAAGCTTCGGATGAAAATGAAGCACTGTACGTTTTTCAGTCTTGCCGTCCGCTGTGGGAGCCTCGTCTTCGTCATATGCATTGCAAAGGAATGCCATGAATCCCCTTGACGCGCCGGCAGATGTTTCAATTACAAAGGGTATAAATCTTTCCTTAGACTGCTCGTCAAAGTACTCAAGCTTCTTCCCCGAAAACTTCGCGTGCTGGCTCAAATCAAAATCACTGCGGTTATGGATACCTTCAATTTCGCCAAAGCCGAATGGAAACTCAAACTCAACATCAACTGCAGCCTTTGCATAGTGAGCAAGCTTATCAGCGGGGTGTGGAGCGAACTTAAGGCGCTCTCTTTTAATTCCGTATTCTATCCACCAGTTCATTCTTGCTTCGCGCCAGAATTCATAGAGCCCGTCATCACTACCCGGCTTGACAAAATACTGCATTTCCATCTGCTCAAACTCGCGGGTGCGGAAAAGGAAATTCTTAGTATTAATTTCATTTCGGAAAGCTTTTCCTATCTGCGCTATACCAAATGGCAGCTTCTGGCGGGTTGATTCACGCACGTTATTAAAATTAACAAAAATTCCCTGTGCTGTTTCGGGTCTAAGGTACGCTATGGAATCTTCGCTCTCGATTGCGCCCATATATGTTTTGAACATAAGGTTAAAATTCCGAGCCTCGGTGAACTTGCCTTCATCCATGCACTTCTTAGCTTTGCGTCCTTTGTAGCCTTTATTGCCGCAATCAGCATCTTCTATCTGGTCAGCCCTGAAGCGCGCTTTGCATTCCTTGCAGTCAACCATAGGGTCGGTGAAGTTCTCAACATGCCCCGAGGCTTCCCAAACTTTGGGATGCATAAGGATAGATGCATCAAGCCCCTCGATATCTTCGCGGTACGTCATACTGCGCCACCACGCCTGCTTAATGTTTGTGAGGAGCTCCACGCCAAGCGGACCGTAATCCCAGCAGCCGTTCAGACCGCCGTAAATCTCTGATGACTGGAACACAAATCCCCGCCTTTTGGCAAGCGAAACTATCTTATCCATTGAGTCTATTCTAGACAATTCTTTATTCTATTGATTAATTAATCTGCAAAAATAAGATTTTATGAGGAGTTAATAAATGATACATTTAATGCCAAATGTCAAAGCCCAAATGCCAAATCTGCCGCGGCGGACAAATGCCAAAACGAAATCCATTCATTCCTACGCTGAGGCTTCGGCAACTATGTGCGGGCAACAACTCACAGATTGTTTCGCTGCGCTCGCAATTATATTCATTGTAACTATACACTATATTAGATATTTTGCGTGATTATTCAACTAAAATTAGAGATTTGCAATACGACCCGATTAAGGATAAAATTGGCGGATTAGTAAAAAGATCCCCGTTTTTGCGTAAAATATTCTACAAAATGCTGGGACTGATGTTCCTTCGGGAGTGGTATGTTAAGCGGAAGGTCAAATCGCTCTACTCCAAACAAAAGCCTGATGATATTCTGGATGCCGGCTGCGGATTCGGGCAGTATTCATATTTTATGGCGAAGAAATTCCGCGATACGAAAATACTTTCGGTTGACGTTAAAGTGGATTACCTTGACGACTGCAAATACTTCTTTAACAAATGCGGCCTGCAGAATACTGAATTCGAGTTCGCCGATCTGACCAAAATTAACTATGAGAACCAGTTCGATTTTGTGCTTTCGGTTGATGTAATGGAGCATATTGAGGATGATATCGGTGTGTTCAAAAGATTCCATAAAGCATTGCGCTCCG
Organism: Ignavibacteria bacterium; assembly: GCA_030835025.1. GTDB lineage: Bacteria > Bacteroidota > Ignavibacteria > Tepidaquicellales > OLB5 > OLB5. Next base: position 16,636 of record JAUQWS010000045.1, read on the forward strand.
GCGGCAGGGTACTGATAAATACTCCCTCAAATCTTGGGGGCAGCGATGCAGAGTCTGAAGATGATGACAGCTTTATCGGTGAGCATGTAAGGCTTGGTTATTCCAAAGAGGACATTTGCAGCAAGCTTGAGCAGGCGGGATTCAAGATCGAAAGCTTTGAATATACTTACGGCAAGTGGGGCAGCCGGTACTGGAAACTGGGCATTAAATATCCCATGCTGATGCTTAATAAATCCATGGCGTTCTTTGTTATACTCCCCTTTTACTATTTGTTTACAATATGGTGGACAGTTTTATTCATGTGGCTTGATGTAAATGAAAAGGATAAGCCATCGGGGACAGGTGTACTGGTAGTAGGAAAGAAGATTTAATATCAAATTCCAAAGTCCAAATATCAAATCATATTGTGTTTCTTTTGACATTTGAGCTTTGACATTGTGTTTCTCTATTTGGCATTTGAGCTTTGACATTTGACATTTCACGAATTCTGTGTTAATGAAATTAAATACTGCTTTACCTTCCACTCAATAGGTCTTGAAGAGAGCTCTAATTATATCATACTACTTCCCTCCATCCGGCGGACCCGGGGTTCAGCGGGTGCTCAAGTTCGTGAAGTATTTGCCTGAGCTTGGCTGGCAGCCTGTAGTACTGACCGTCAAAGACGGTGATTTCCCCGCAAGGGATGAATCATTATTAAATGAAGTTCCGCATGATGTGCAGGTTCACCGCACAGATATATTTGAGCCTTACGATATTTACCGCAAGCTTACAGGCAGATCAAAAGGTACAGCAGTTGATGTGAATAATATTGAGCATGGCGGCAAGAAAAAGCTATCGGACAGGATTGCCGAATTCATTCGCGCAACGTTTTTCATTCCCGATGCAAGGCGCGGCTGGAAGAAACATGCAGTAAAAGAAGGCAAAAGAATAATTGATGAAGAAAAGCCGGATATAATCTTCTCATCATCTCCCCCATACACCTGTGCGCTGATTGCAATGGATCTTAAGAAGTACGCGGAAAAGAAATACGGAAAGAAAATACCATGGGTATCCGATTTCCGGGATGCATGGACTGATTATCTGACCACTCCAAAACGCTGGTTCATTCCGAAAGCAATTGACAGGCATTATGAGAAAACAACCCTTGATAATGCTGATGTTCTTACAATTGTATCATCGGGAATGAAGGACGATTTTGACAAAAAATACCCTGAAATCTCTAAGAAAACGAAATACGTATTACTTAGAAACGGGTTTGATACCGATGACTATAAGAATTCAAAATTACCCGAAAAAAAGAACGATAAGTTCACTATGGTTTACACAGGCTCAATGTACGGCAAGCGGAATCCCTATTACCTGCTTGATTCAGTTGCTGAACTGGTAAACGAAGGCAAAGTAGATATCAACAGGATAAAATTTGATTTTGTCGGCAGAATGGCGGGTGATATTCATGATTATATTAACAACACTCCGCTCAAAAGTGCCATTGAAACCGTTTCTTACGTTCCCCACTCTGAAAGCATTGATCACTTGATGAAAGCTGATGCAATGCTGCTGCTAATAGATGAAGACAAATATTCCAAAATGATACTTTCGGGGAAAGTGTTTGAATACCTGGGTGCGGCAATACTCAACAACAAGCCAGTGTTTGCAATTGCAGGCGAAGGAGAGGCAAAAGACCTGATAACGGAAAACAAAGCAGGAATAATTGTTCCGCACAATAAAAAAGAGGTGCTTAAGGCTGAATACCTGAAATTATATAATGGTTTTTTAAATAATATTAGCTCATTTTTGCCTGATATTAACGCGATCAGGCAGTATGAAAGAAAGCTCCTTGCTGAAAAACTTTCAAAACTTTTTGATGAAATAACGTAAAAAGTGTAATCATAAAATTATGTCAAAACAGCATTCTACAGGCAAACATACACAAAGCAAATCAGCCGGACTTAAAAAAGAAGCGGCAAGAAGCTATACCATAGATATCATATCTGAAAAATGGCAGACTCCGGTATTCCTCGGAATAATTCTTGTGCTGATAATGATATTCTTCAATCCGGGTTTATTCGGCGGAAAAGTATTTTCCTCTGCTGATAATGTGGCATCAGAAAGCTTCAAGACTTTCCTTGAAGATGCAAAGTCAAAGGGTGAGTTTCCCTTATGGGTACCGTATATTTTTAACGGAATGCCAAGCTTTGCAGCACTTGTTCCCCACTTAGAACGAATGTACGACCTCTCGCATGCTGTATGGGTCACTGTACGTGATGTGCTCTACATGTTGTTTTCGGGCAATAATGTTTGGGCTATTGTGCTCTTTTATATCATCTTTGCGTTCTCATTTTATTTCCTTATCGAATACAAATTCAAAAATAAGCTGATAGCATTATACGCTGCGCTTGCTGCAGTATTCATCACTCCGATCATACAAATGATAATCGTTGGGCATAACAGTAAAATGATAGCTGTTATGATGTTTCCCGCAGTATTTTTGATGCTTGAAAAGCTGTATGATATGATACGCGAAGGGAAAGTGAAGGAAAACATCTTCCGCCTCCTGCTTTATTTCGGAATTCTTGTCTTCTTCCTCCACGTGCAGATGAGCTCGAACCACGTGCAGATGCTTTTCTATTTCTTTACAGGTATTGGGATATACCTCGTGTACAGGCTGATCTATAACATTGTGAAAAAAGTGAATGTGAAACCTGCATTGATAGTGCTGGTTATTTACATAGCGGGAGCGGGACTATCGGGATTAATGTACGCTGATTCATACATGTCAAGCCGTGAGTATAACAAGTATTCGATCCGCGGTGTGCCGCCCATTACTCAGCCACAAGGGGAGCAAAAGGTCTCCGGCGCTGCTGATTACGATTACTCAACCAACTGGTCATTTTCACCTGTTGAAGTAATGACATTCTTTGTTCCTTACTGGGTCGGGTTTGGTGATGTAGAAGTTAAAGGCCAAAGAGCAAATACTTATTGGGGCCAGATGCCGTTTACAACTTCACCAATGTATTTCGGAGTCATAACCATACTGCTTGCATTCATAGGCATCTATTACAATTTTAAGAAGAGCATAACGGTACAGGCAATGGTGGTTATATCATTTCTATCTCTATTGCTTTCATTCGGCAGAACATGGCCGCTGTTGTATGATGTTCTTTTCTACAATCTCCCCTATTTCTCAAGCTTCCGCGCGCCTGTGATGATCCATATATTGATAAACGTTGCGTTTGTAATTCTGGCAGCATATGGCATCAAATCGCTCATAGATATCTCAAAAGATAAGCCTAGATCAAACGCATTTACCGGAGCTGCAAAATATATGTTCCCCCTGCTGGCACTGCCGGTACTGCTATCGCTCGTTGGATTCCAGGGATATTATGCATCGCAGATCCAGTCTAGTCCGTTGATGCAAAAGCTGCAGCAGCAGGGCGCAAACCAGCAGCAGATACAGCAGTATGTTGCACAGATATCACAGATCGCATATGATAATGTAAAATCTGAATTGTTGATTGTTGGCTTGTTACTTCTTGCTGTTTACGCAGTGTGTTATTTCTTCATTAAGGGGAACATAAAATACCAGATGTTCGGTTTTGCGGTGATCATTATAATGATGATTGACCTTTGGCATATTGATTTCAAAACTCTGCACTGGGATAACAAGTCTGATATTGAATCTTACTTTAAGACACCTGATTGGGTTGATTGGCTGCAGAAGAACGAAAAAGACCTTAACAGTTTCCGCATTCTTAACCTTAAAGACGGGCAGCCGGTCAGAGAGAATACACTTGCTTACTGGCGCTTGCAGAATATTTACGGATACCAGGGTGCCAAGCTCAGGATTTACCAGGATATGGATGATGTTGTCGGAATGACAAATCCTAACGCATGGAAGCTCATGAGCACAAAATATATTATTTCAGATAAGCCCTACAGTGATTCACTCTTCCAGCCTGTGTTTAAAGGCAGCAAATTTGTAATTCTGAACAAGAATTATTATCCCAAGGCTTTCTTTGTTAGATCATTCAAGATCGCCAGCGGAATTGATATATTGAAAGCAATAAAAGAAGGCAAAACAGACGCTAAAGACCTTGCTTACCTTGAGACAGATCCTGGAGTGAAGATCGATTCACCTGATTCAACTGCAAAGGCAAATATTACCGAATACGGAATTCACAAAATTACAATTGAAGCAGAAGCAACGGGTAATAATCTGCTTTATTTGAGTGAGGTTTATTATCCCGATTGGAAAGTCTACATTGATGGACAGCCGGGAAAGATACTGAAGACAAATTACCTGTTCCGCGGAGTAGTTGTGCCTGCAGGCAAGCACAAGATTGAATTTAAATTTGAACCCGAAACTTATTACCTTGGAAAAAACATCGCAATGGGCGGAAACATATTACTTGCTGCCATATTCGGTGTAGCTATTGGAGGTATTTTGCTAAGGCGCAGGAAATCGCCCGAAATCACTGAAAAACTTCATAACGATATTAGTGAAAAGCAATAAAATGCTTGTATTCACTGTATTTATGAGTTATTTTTGAGTACAAGTTTTTACTTTTCAAGTAACTAAAATTCCCGGTCATGAAAATGAATATACTCTTTTTCATCCTCGCGCTTTTACTTGCTGGCGGACAACTTTCAACCCAAATGTTTCAGAAGATAACCAATCAACCGCTTGTTAATGAGCTTGGTTATGGTTCTGGTTGTGCATGGGGTGATTACAATAATGACGGCAAGCTTGATCTGATAGTTACTTCATATAATGATTTCGGTTCAACAACTTACCCCCTGCTATATAAAAACCTCGGCAACGGAAATTTCCAGCTGGCAACGGATAATACAATCATGACAAACAGTCTTTTCCAGACACTTGCCTGTGCCTGGGGAGATTATAATTACGATGGCAGGATGGATCTGTATATTGCAACAGGCATGAACCAGCCGGACCTGCTTTATAAAAATACCGGAGGCGGAAACTTTGTGAGGATTACTAATTGCCTTCCTCTTGTTGCAGGACACAGCGGCGGGGTGTGCTGGGCTGATTATAATAAAGACGGTTATCTTGATGTATTAAGTGTTCAGCATGGAACGAATTTGCTGTATAAAGGACTTCCGAATGGAGATTTCCAGCAGATAACAACCGGGCCAATTGTTACAGATGTTGGTATTCACCGCAGAGCTGCGTGGGGTGATTATAATAACGATAAATACCCTGACCTGTTTGTCGCCAACGGTGATTTTCAAAATGATAATCTGTATCTCAATAACAGGAACGGAACATTTACAAAGATAACAACCGGTGCAATCGTTAACTCCGGCGGATACGGATCCGGATGTTCATGGGGAGATTACAATAACGATGGGTGGCTTGACCTGATAGTTGCCAACAGCGGCCCGAATTTCCTTTACAGGAATAATAAGAACGGAACATTCACCAGAATTACAACGGGACCTGTGGCAACAGATGAAGATAACAGCTTTGGCTGCAACTGGGGCGATTATGATAATGACGGCGACCTGGACCTGTTTATTGCGAACAACTACCAGCAGAAGAATGCTCTCTACAGAAATGACGGAGGCGATAATTTCACGAAGATAACCGGTGAAATTGTAGTCAATGAAAACAGTTCAAGCGTTGGTGCTTCGTGGGGTGACTATAACAACGACGGCAAGCTTGATCTTTTTGTTGTGAACCAGGGATACGACGCTCCGGCTGAAAGTGACTTTCTGTATAAGAATACCGGTGCATCCCCATGGTATCTCATAATAAAATTCTATGGCGGAGGGATCGGAACCAGGGTCAAGATCAAAATAGGAAACTATACTGCAATTAGAGAAGTTTCTGGGGGCAACAGCTGCAGCTCGCAGGATATGCCCTGGGTTCATTTCGGGCTCGGTTTTTTGGGAGATAATCCGACTGCTGTAATTGATTCCGCTATAGTTGACTGGCATGACGGTAACAGGGAAATATTGACGAATGTAGCCGTTAACCAGATACTGGAATTTCACGGTGTAATAGGAATTCAGCAAATAAACAGTGAAGTTCCATCTTCTTATTCACTGGGGCAGAACTATCCGAATCCGTTCAATCCTTCAACTACCATTAATTACTCAATCGTAAATTCAGGAAACGCTAAGCTGAACATTTTTGATGTTTCGGGCAAGGAAGTTGACGTTGTACTTGATGACGTACAAACACCCGGGACATACAGCTTCAAGTATGATGCATCAAAGCTTTCAAGCGGTGTGTATTTCTACAGGCTCACTACTGCAGAGTTTACCGATACAAAGAAGATGGTCATTCTAAAATAAACGGGAAGTTTTTGACCGGAAACAAAGGCAGGTTTTTACCTGCCTTTGTCATTTTATAAGATGCGGAAAATCAATATTTTTGCGGATTGTTAGGCGATATCAAAAATACGATACGGCAATCTGCTGTTTACGGGCTTAGCCGTATATCTTCAAAGCTGGTTGCTTTCATTCTACTGCCCCTGCTGACTCTAAATTTCACAGTATCAGAGTACGGCGTATTTGTGCTGACAGAGAGCCTGTGGCAGATAATATGGGCAGTTTTCCTTTTCGGCTTTGAATCAGGTATCGTCCGGTGGTACCTTGAAATACATAATGAAGTGACAAGAAAGAAGTTTCTTTTTTCTGTTACGGCATTCATGATCGCCTTAAACTTTATCTTCATCCTGCTAATTTATGCGTTTTCATCTCCCCTTGCAGGAGTGATCTATGAAAACACGGGTTATGCAAAATTTGTCATCTATTCTTCTTTGATAGCTTCTGTTGAGGCATTCTCATTTGTAATTTTCCTGCTGTTAAGAATTGAAGAGCGCGCAAAAGCATATTCTATACTCTCAGTTCTTACAACTCTAATAAGCCTTGTAATGCAGATCTACTTCCTGCAATACACTATGATCAAGCTTGAAGGAGTGTTCATTTCCAAAATAGCAGCTCCTCTTATCATTATCATTCTGCTTCTTCCGTATTTCCTGAAGCACATAAAGCCGGGATTTGAGAAAACCCTGCTGTTTGAGCTCCTTAAATATTCATTCCCCATAATGCTTGCCAGCTTTGTTATAACATTGCTTAACCAGGCTGATAGATATATTCTTGGTTACTTTACGGATCTGGATGAAGTCGGAATTTTCGGGCTCGCAGGTAATATTTCAGGACTGATAAACTTTTTGATTATTTCCCCCTTCTCGCTTGCATTCACAGTTCTTTCATGGAAGAAACTAAAAGATGAAAATGCAAAGAGATTTTACACCAAAACTACAACATATCTTTTCCTTGCAGTTATATACATTTCGGTTGTGATAGCGCTTTTTACTCCCCACCTGATAAAAGTTTTTGCTCTAAGAACTGATTACTGGATCGCAGCCAAATATGTTCCGTGGATGATACTTTCGATGCCGTTTTACGGAATCCATTTTATCGGAGTATTCAGTTTTTATGTCACCAAAAAGACTAAGTATGTTCTCTACAGTTACATCATTGCTTTACTTGTGAATATAGTGCTCGATCTTGCTGTGATACCGTACTTCACAATTTACGGTGCAGTTTTTGTCAGGCTGCTTAGTTATTTTGTTCTTTGCTGGGTAATATATTTGTTTTCAAAAAGCAATTACTTCTTTGAATATGAATGGAGGAAGATCTTTACCCTGCTTATTGTTTATACCTTAATGGTATTGCCGTTTTTCTGTTTCAGTTTCACTAACCGGCTGCTCGAAATTCTTCTGAAGATTCTGGCTCTGATATTATTTCCGTTCATTCTGTATATTTTCAGGTTTTATGAGCCCGTAGAGATAAGAAGTGTAAAGGGATTTGTTAATAAATACATTTTCAGGCTTAAATACTAAATATGAACCGCAGAGGACTCTCTAAAGATGTACTGGCAGTCATTGCACCGCCTGTTTGGGATACTTATTATTACGTGAGCGTACTGACACGCAAAGCATACGAAAAGACAATTCCCCCACTGCTTGATGACGGAATGAAATACGATATAGTTGATTACGGATGCGGTGCAAGGCCGTATGAACATATGTTCGGGGATCACATTAACACATATACCGGTATTGATGTAGGGAACAATCCCAAAGCAAACATAAACATACAGCCGGGTGAGGATCTGAAGATAGAAAGCTCATCGGTTGATTTTGTCCTGTCTTCACAGGTACTTGAGCATGTTCAAAATGTTGAACAGTATATGAATGAATGCTTCAGAATACTCAAACCGGGGGGCTGCCTGCTGCTTTCTACTCACGGCACATGGCAATACCACGCTTCGCCTCATGATTACAACAGGTGGACAAGCATCGGGCTAAAGACACTTCTTGAAAAGTATGGTTTTGAAGTCCAAAGATCGGTTCCTGTTTTGGGACAATTTGCATTGACTTCTCAGCTTAGGCTGAGTTTCTATAATTCATTCGCAAATATGATGGGGGCTGCGGGGAAAGTGCTGCTTGCACCGGTTTCTCTGTTATACCAGTTTAAGATGATGATCGAAGATATGATCACTCCGCAAAGGGTCAAACAGAGAGACTCTGCAATATTCCTTATGGTTGCTAAAAAGAAATAAGTTGTGAACTCATGACAAGCGGAAAGATACTATTTGTAAAGAAAGCTGCCACAAACCCCAAGTTCATGACTAATGATTTTGAGATATTGAGCGAAAAATATGATGTTACTTTCAGAAATGTAAAAGTTTGGAACAATATCCTTATAGTATTCACTATGCTGCGGGAATTTATATATTTGCTCTTCAGTATCTGGAAATTCAGTCTTGTTTATATTTGGTTTGCAGATTACCACTCTTTCTTACCGGTATTTTTTGCCAAACTTGCCCGTAAAAAATGCATAATTTGTGCCGGCGGTTATGAATGTACTTACATTCCCGAAATAAACTGCGGCGTTTTTACAAGATCATCTTTCCCGAAAAGAGTCCGTTACTTCTGCGTTGCTTACAGTCTTAAGAATTGTTCACTGGTCCTTCCTGTCGATGAATCGCTAATCAAGAATACCAATACTTATATTTATTCCGATGTATCGGGAAAAGCTGCACTGGAAGACGGCATATTGAATTTCATCCCTGAAATTAAAACAGAGCTAAGGACTCTGCATTTGGGATATGATCCCGGGAGATTCAGGCGAAGCAGCAGCGTCGAAAAAGCCAACACGGTTGTATCAGCAGGGCTGATAGTCAACGATGATGAATACAGAAGGAAGGGCTTCGATCTGCTTGTGGAAGCTGCATCACGAATGCCTGATGTTAACTTTGTGTTAATAGGGTTTAATAACCTGTTTCACAGCAGGATCAAATTGCTTGCCGGCCCGAATGTACAATTGCTCAAGATCCTGAATTATGAAAAACTGATAGTTGAGTACAGCAAAGCCAAAGTTTTTGCACAATTATCAATGTTCGAAGGCATGCCAAGCACATTGTGTGAAGCAATGTTATGTGAATGCGTTCCTGTCGGCTCTAATGTGAACGGAATACCCCTGATTATAGACAGCTGCGGTTATGTTATAAAAGAAAGAAATATAAATTCTGTGATTGATGTTTTGAGAAGGGCATTAAATGCTCCCGCAGAAACCGGTATCAGGGCGCGTGAACGTATTGTCACAGCCTTTCCGCTTGAAAAGCGCAAAGATAAGCTATTGAAAATTATTGATTCAATTCTAAGCTAAAACCCCCTATTGTCCTTTATTCATTTGATTTCAGGAAATGTTCTGTTAATTTTATATTTACAGTATTCCAATAATTCAAACAGGAAATATGAGATCCTTAGTTTACTTCTTAGTCCTTCTTGGTTCAACTGCCTGTTTTTCACAGGAACTCTTCATCCCAAACAATCCGTATGATAACGTCAGCGACGCCGTAAAAGAGCGTAAGGCGTTTCAGCGGGAAAAATGGTTTTACGAACAAAGGATGTTTCCTTATAATAAACTGCCCGATGATGCATACGGTAAAGCATACGAGCAAAAAATGCAGATGCGCCGGCAGAACGGATTCTATAATGATAACATGCTTTCCTGGGTGCCGCTCGGACCTACTCCCGGTTTCTATTTCACATGGAGTAATATTTCCGGCAGAACTGTGACAGCAGCTTATGACTATACCAATCCCAACATCATTTATGTTGGCTGCGCCTTTGGCGGCGTGTGGAAATCTACAAATGCGGGTGCGAACTGGCAGGCAAAGACCGATAATACAGTTTCGCTTTCATCCGGATCAATTGTTCTGGACCCGGTTAATCCGAACATAATATATTACGGTACCGGCGAAGCAACTTACAGTGCTGCATCATATTACGGCCGGGGAATCCTGAAATCGACTGATGCAGGAAATACATGGACTAACTATACAACCGGACTTCCGAACTTAACATATTGTGCGAAACTGGTGGTGAGAAATGACAGTAATAACGTGCTTCTTGCCGCAATGGGTACTTCCGGATTCTACCGGAGCACTGATGCAGGAGTAAACTGGATCCTTGTGAATGCAGGAAGATGCGACGATGTTGTTGCTTCACCAACGGGAGATACAGTATATATCATTGGTTCAGGTGTTTCTTACAGAATGTCAACAGATGGAGGCGTTACCTTCACAGCGGTTTCCGGCTCGGGAGTAGCAATTGGCACAAGAAACCAGCTTGCCATTTGCAGGAATGCACCAAACGTCCTGTATTCTGCATCATACAGCGGCAGCTCTATCAGGGTATTTAAGTCAACAAACTACGGCTTGAATTATACTGAACCTGCCCCGGGAACAGATTTCGCAGGATCACAGGCATGGTATGATTTCTATATGCACGTGAACCCTGTCGACCCGAATTACGCTTATGTGGGTTCAATTGATATTTGGCGGACTACTAACGGCGGGACAAGTTTTCAGAATATTTCCAACGGATATACGGGCGGGCCTGTACATGTTGACCAGCATAACATGGCTTTCCACCCGACTAATCCCGACGTGCTTATTGCAGTGAATGACGGGGGCGTATGGAGATCAACCAATCGCGGCACAGACTGGCAAAACCTGAACAGCGATATCAGCGTAACGCAGTTTTACAGAATAGCTTCAGACCCGTCAAACGCATCGCATATCCTGGGCGGTACACAGGATAACGGCACTCAAAGGACGCTTGGCACCATGAACTGGACAGCTGCTTTTGGCGGTGATGGAGGCGAGGTTTGTTTCCAGTCACAGAACAACCTGTTCATGCTTGGCGAAACACAGAATAACGGAGTAAGAAGATCCAACGACGGCGGAACAAGCTGGGTTAATGCAACAAACGGTTTAACCGGAACCGGTGCATGGGTCGGGCCGCTGATCTCACATCCAACCCTGCCTGAAATATTTTACACTGCACGCCAGCAGGTTTTCAAATCAACTAACTGGGGTGTAATTTGGGAGCCAATTTCAAGCGGTACAACCGGCGTACTAAGAGAGCTTGCTATCAGCAAATCAAATCCTGATGTACTGTTTGCAACTTACGGAGCAGCCGTTTACAGGTCAACCAACGGCGGAGTAACATTTACAAATGTAACTGCGGGACTACCCTCAAGGGTAATAACAAGTGTATATGTTCACCCGGATTCAAGCAATGTTGCAATTGTAACATTTTCAGGATTCGGTGCAGGGAAGATATACAAAACTACTAACGGCGCAGCAAACTGGTTCAGTGTCAGCGGCAACCTGCCTGATTCGCCCTGCAATGACGGCATGTTCTATTACCCAGGATTTTCCACAAGCACGCTTCTTGCAGCCATGGATATTGGTGTTTTTGTAACAACAGATTACGGCACAACATGGAGCGAACTTGCTGAGGGTCTGCCAAACACTGTTTCTATCAGCCTTGATTATAATCAGGCTACCGGCAAGTTAAGGATAGGAACTCACGGAAGAGGAACTTGGGAAGCAAACGGAGTGATAGGAATAATCAGCTACAACAGCCAGGCCCCCGCTTCTTATGCGCTCAGCCAGAATTATCCGAATCCGTTTAACCCGGTAACAAATATTAAATATGACCTCCTTAGATCAGGAGAAGTAAGGCTGGCAGTATACGATATAGTTGGCAGAGAAATTGAAACAATAATTAACTCCAGGCAAAACGCAGGTTCGTATGTTGTTCAGTTCGATGCATCACGGCTTACGTCCGGTGTTTATTTTTATACTTTGAGAACGGGTGACTATACAGCTACAAAGAAAATGGTAATTGTAAAATAGAAGTATCTGAATTAAGGATAAGTAATATGAAAAATCTAACTATACTGCTGCTCTTAATGGCTTCATTCACGGCGTTTGGTCAGGATCTTATGATACCTGATAACCCGTACGATAATGCAGATGAATTCATTAAGAAACGCAACTCGTTCAACCGTGAAAGATGGTTTTACGAGCAGAGGATGTATCCGTATAATTTCATTCCTGATGATGCATACGGAAAGGCTTATGAGCAAAAAATGCAGATGAGGACACAGTACGGATATGCGTTTGACAATTCCGTGATGTGGACTTCAATAGGTCCCTCACCGGGAGGTTACTTCAGCTACTCAAACATATCAGGCAGAACAACAACTGTGAGATATCATCCTACAGATCCCAATATTATTTATATTGGGGCAGCTTTCGGGGGCATATGGAAATCAACTAATGGCGGCTTGAACTGGACCTCGTCTAGTGATTTTGAAGTTTCCCTTTCATCAGGATCAATTGCAATAGATCCGGCAGACAATAATATTCTGTATTATGGAACAGGCGAAGCGACATACAGCGGTGCTTCATATTACGGAAGAGGGATACTCAAATCCACGAATGCTGGTTCAACATGGGTGAATTTAACATCCGGGCTCCCCTCTTTGACTTATTGCTCAAGAATAGTTGTAAAGCCGGGGACAAAATCTGCAGTATTTGCAGCAATGGGTAATTCCGGGCTCTACAAAAGCACAAACGGCGGCCTTAACTGGGTACAGGTTGTATCCGGCAGGTGCGATGATATTGTCTTTTCTCCCAACGGAACAAATGCTTACATATCAGGCAGCGGAACAGGTTACAGGATCTCAACGGACGGCGGTGTTACATTTACGTCAAGCTCTGCATTGACTATGGGAACAAGGAACCATCTTGCTCTATGCAAAAACTTTCCAAATGTGATCTATTGCTCCGTATATTCCGGAAGCACCATCACCGTCTTTAAATCAACCGATGCAGGAGTCACATTTAATCCGGCTGCTCCGGGTACGAACTTCAACGGCGGGCAGGCCTGGTATGATTTTTATATTCAGGTCAATCCATTTGATCCCGATTATGCCTATGTAGGCTCAATAGATATCTGGAGGACTACGGACGGAGGCACATCTTTTGCAAACATAACGAACGGTTATTCCGGCGGTTCGGTTCATGTAGACCAGCATAATATGGACTTCAATCCCGTCAACTCCGATGAACTTATTGCAGTTAACGATGGCGGAGTTTGGAAGTCATCTGACCGCGGGACAAGCTGGACAAATCTGAATGCAGGGCTGACGCTGACACAATTCTACCGTATAGCGGCAGATCCCTCTAATGTTCTGCATGTAATGGGCGGTACGCAAGATAACGGAACACAAAGGACATTAGGCACTCAGGAGTGGAATGCAGCATTTGGCGGTGACGGCGGAGAAGTATGCTTCCATTCACAAAACCCGCTCCATATTCTTGGAGAAACCCAGAATAACGGAGTAAGAAGATCTGAAGACGGCGGAACCAGTTGGATGTCAGCAACAAGCGGACTTTCAGGATCCGGCTCGTGGGTTGGTCCGCTTATTTCACACCCGGTAACCCCAGAGGTCTTTTATACTGCCAGACAACAGGTTTTCATCAGTACAAACAGAGGTGCAAGCTGGAGTGCAATTTCTTCCGGTACTTCAGGGACGATAAGGGAAATGGCAATAAGCAGGTCTGATCCATCGGTCATGTTCGCAACATCAGGCTCACAGGTATTTAAGTCAACAAACGCAGGAACAACATACACAAATGTAACCAGCGGACTGCCCACAAGAACGATCACAGGAATTTACGTTCATCCTGATTCTTCAAATGTTGCAGTTGTTACATTTTCCGGATTTGGTGCAGGCAAAGTATATAAAACAACAAACGGAGCAAGTTCCTGGATCAATATCAGCGGTAACCTTCCCGATTCCCCGGTTAACGATGTGCTTATATACTATCCCGGAGTAGCAACCAGCTTTTATTATGCTGCTATGGATATCGGCGTGTTTGTAACAAGCAATTTCGGGGAATCATGGACTGAACTTGCAGACGGACTGCCAAATACCGTAGCTATGCATCTTGATTTTAACCAGGCAACCAATAAACTGAGGATAGGAACACACGGCAGGGGTGTTTGGGAAACTGATATTCCCGTCGGTTTGGTGAATTATAATAACCAGGTTCCGGCATCATACAGGCTTGAACAGAACTATCCTAATCCGTTTAATCCTTTCACAAACATTAAATACAGCATTGTCAACAGCGGATTTGTGAAACTTGCCGTTTATGATATGCTGGGAAGAGAACTTAGATCTATAATAAGTCAGGACCAAAAACCCGGCACTTACACGGCACAATTTGACGCATCAAAACTCACAAGCGGAGTGTATTTTTACAGGCTTGAAGCCGGGGATTTTGTTGAAACAAGAAAGATGATTCTGGTGAAGTAGCACTCCTGAGATTCTTATAGTTATGAAGTCCCGTCAAAAGCGGGACTTTTTTTTGACAAGGCTGCGGTGGGATCCCTTTCAAATCATTTCACATATTGATTAATTGAAAATAAATCGTCATTTTTGCCGCTATATCTAAAGGAGGATATAATAAATGAAGAAATTCTTAAAGGTAGTTCTGTATCTTTTTCTGGTGGTTGTTGTCGTACTTGCAGGCGGGTATATTTATCTTATTTCTGCATTTCCAAAAGTCAGCAATGCAACTGATCTTAAAATAGAAGCGACTCCCGAAAGGCTTGAAAGGGGCAAATACCTGGCCAACAGTTTTGCCTTTTGCATCGATTGTCATTCAAGCAGAGATGTGAACAAATTCGGAATGCCTGTTAAGCCGGGAACAGAAGGTCAAGGCGGTGATGATTACGGCGAAGGCGCGGGTTTCGTTCCTGCAGCCAATATCACTTCTGATAAGGAAACAGGTATCGGCAGCTGGACAGACGGTGAAATTTTCCGTGCCATTACATCGGGTGTCAATAAGGATGGAAAATTCCTTGCACCTATGATGCCTTATCCGCTTTTTTCGCAGATCGACAAGGAAGATATTTATTCGATAATTGCGTATATAAGAACACTGCCTCCGATAAAGAACAAAGTGCCCGAAAAGAATCTTAAGTTCCCTGTCAGCATAATATTCAGGACGGTCCCGTCGGATCCGAAAGGATTCGGGAAAAGGCCTGATGGCACGGATAAGGTGAAGCTTGGTGAGTATTACGGAATTGCATGCAAATTCTGTCACTCGCAAAATGAAAAAGGAGAAATGATACCCGGAAAAGAATTTGCAGGAGGAGTTGAGTTCCCATTGCCCGATGGCTCGATAGTCAGATCAGCCAACATTACTCCCGATAAAGAAACAGGAATCGGAAACCTTTCCAAGGAACTTTTTCTGGCTAAGTTCAAATCCTGCAAAGATGAAAGCAGTCTTGATCCCAAAACCAGGGGATATAATACGGTCATGGCATGGAACTTCATAGCTAAAACAGCAGCCGATGAAGACCTCATGGCAATCTACGAGTATTTGATGGCTCAGAAACCCGTAAACAATAAGGTAGAAAAGATAACTTTGCAGGGTTTAAAGTAACAGGCTTCAGACACAACAAAAAAAGGGGGCTTGCCCCCTTTTTTTGTTGTGAAAAGATCATTACTTGCAGATGTTCCTGACTAGTCGATGTAAATTTCGGAGGCGTGGAAATAATCACCATGCAAATGACCCAACAGAGTAACTGTTTTCGAATCCTTAATTCCGGGCGGAAGTTCTTTATCAAATGTTACTTTCTTTTCAACTCCGCTTTTATCCTTAACAAAAAAAGTCGCTCCCCCGCCCTGGGACTGTGAGAAACCTTTTTCCGTGATCACTTCTACTGTAATAGTCTTGTTGGCAGTGCTGTTAGGATCAAATTTGCTGAAAGATTCTGTTCCCTCTTTTGATGTAAAATATACGCTGTAACCAAGATACCCCAGAAACAAAAGCACAATTACCACTATTGTAAGCTTGATCTGTTTTGTCATTTCATATAAATTAATTATTATTAAAACTCAATTGGGATTTTTCCTTGCCAGCTTCTGTCTCACTTGTTTCTGACATTTGCATCAAGAAATTTAACAATTTTCGGATAAACATCAAGCCTGTTTTTGAGTTTCGCAATGCCATGCCCTTCGTCGCCGTATATTAATAGTTCGGCAGTTCCCCCTTTTTCCAGAATGGCTTTATACATTTGCTCAGCCTCACCAACCGGGACACGCGGGTCATTTTTCCCGTGGATGATCATTAGCGGCGCCTTAATGTTCTCAACTCTGTTCAGGGGAGAAATACTCTGCAGGAATTCATAGTCACTATCTGCGCTGCCGTATTCACTTTCTCTGTTCTTCCTCCTGTAATCTGCAGTATTTTCCATAAAGGTAATGAAATTTGAGATTCCTACAATATCTACACCTGCGGCAAACAAGTCAGGGTAAAGTGTCAGGCAGGCAAGCACCATATATCCTCCATAGCTTCCGCCGTATACAACCAGCTTTGTTACATCAATGTCACCCCTTTGCCTCAGGTATTCTGCAAGGCTGGCAATATCTTTAACGGAGTTCTCCCTGTTCCTCACATTATCCAGAGCAGCAAACTCTTTTCCGTAACCTGTGCTTCCCCTTACATTAGGTTCAATTACTACGTAACCGGAGCCGACAAAATACTGTATCACAGGAGAGAACCCATAAGTTGCCTGGCCTTCGGGCCCGCCGTGTATAGAAATTATGCAGGGATATTTCCCGTTTTTTGCTGCAGTTTTAGGCAGATAAATAAATGCAGGTATTTCAAGTCCGTCAAAAGAAGCATACGAAACCAGCGAAGGCTCAACAAAGCTTAAGGGATCTATTCCTGCCATCGTAGGGTACGTGACCTGCCTTACCCCGCCTGTTGCAAGATTCCATTCATAAAGTACTGAAGGATTTGATGAGGAATTTATCCCAAGAATCAGGTTTTTATCATCTGTTGAAAATGCAATTGCAGTAATACTTCTGCTTACTAAAATTCCCGGAATACTCACGGGCTCCATTTTATCAAAGTCAAACATGAAAAGCCTGTCATACCCGTTTTCATTAACCATTATGAGGATCTTTGTCCTGTCATTGGAAAACTGAATACGGGATACATCATAGTTCAGATAGTCCTTCAAAAACGGGAAAGCTACTTCATAAAGCGTTCCGTTTTCAATGTCATATTTCATCAGCCTGTAGAAACTGTTATCTTTGTTGGATACCAAATAAACTGACTTCCCTTCTCTATCAAATGCGGCGGACCTGAATTCTGAAGGATTATTGAAATTATCATGTCCGGTAATTAGCTCTGCTTCACCGGATTTCATATCCAGAAGATAAAGATCGTTATCGTAGGAAGTGTACGAACGGGTAATTATCATTTTTTTTCCGTCTGGAGATATTGCAGAGGGGTAATTTGAGTGATCGCTCGAATATATCAATTGCGAAGACATCCTATCGACATCATACTTATAAATATCATAAAAATAAGGCGAGCGTGCATTTGAATAATAAGTAAAGAATGAGCCGTCGTCACTCCAGCGTCCGAATCCATAAAGTACTTTGGGCCTGTTATCGGTTATTTGCACAACATTCGATCCGTTCCCGTTCATCAGAAAAAACTGATCATATTCTGAACCGCCTTCGTCTTTTTCGATCAGAACCAGATCTCTTTTGGGATTGGCAGAAAATCCGCCTATTCTCTCCTGAAAATATGTGACCTGTGAAGGCCACATTCCGGGAGAATTTACATACCATAGCTGGCTTGTGCCGGTAACACTCATAGAGAAATATATCCTGCTGTTATCAAACGAGTATTGCGGTGATACAGCACCCCTTATATTCAGGTATTGTTCTATGCTGTATTCCTGTGAAAAAGCGGCAGTGATCAGGATCAATAAGAAAAATACCGGTGACGACTTTCTCATATCTAGTTGAATGGTTTTACTCTACCGCGAAATGCAGACTCTTCAGCCGGGCGGCCAGTTGAAATCTCTTCCTCCAAGCAAGTGACAATGAAGGTGAAAAACGCTCTGTCCGGCAGATTCACCGCAGTTGAAGACAAGCCTGTATCCTTCTATCCCTTTCTGCCTGGCAATCTCTGAAGCGGCAGAAATAAGCCTCCCGGCAATCTGTTTGTTAACTTCTGTGATTTCCTCTGTTGACCTTATATGCTGTTTAGGAATCAGCAGAATATGCACCGGCGCTTGTGGAGATATATCATTAAATGCAAGTATCTCATCGTCCTCATATACAATTGATGAAGGAATCTCTCTATTAATAATCCTGCAAAAAAGGCAGTTTTCCATAAGTTTAAAGAGTCATTTATCTTTCTCTCTGGGGGTCTCTTTTAAGGGAATCTCTTCGGTTCCATTCTTCTCAAGCTCACCGGTATTATTCTCATCTACTTTTAGCATATTCTTGTCCGGCAGGTCCTTTTCCGGCAGAATTTCTTCACCTCTGGCATCCTCTTTGCCTGTACCATTGGTCTTATTGAGCAGCTTATCGGGATCATTCAACAGACCCTCATTAGTCCCGGTCGAATCGGTCTTCACGCCTGCTGTATCCTTTACGGTATTGTTGAATGATTCATATACACCCACTTTTTCCATCACAATGGCCGCGCCCTCGGAATTAGGAACAGACCTCACTAAAGAGGAATAATAGTAATAAGCACTATCGGGCTTCATCAGGATATTTTCGTAGATCCACCCTGCGCCATATAGTGCTTTTTCTGTGTGAACAGAACTTGGGTAAGTCTCAAGCAGCATCCTGAAAGAAGCCAGTGAATTTTCGTATTGTCTGTTTACAAGCTGTTCCTGTGCAGCATTATACAAGCTGTCTCCCGGATCGACGGAGTTCTCTTCGGTAACGCTCAGATTCAACAGTCTCCTGCTTGAATTTGCCACAGCAGAAAGCGGGTATTCGCTGATTATCCGGCGAAGATACTCCTCACCTTGCGTCAAATTATTCTGGATCCTTTTGAGCTCAGCAAGTGCAAACAGTACTTTTGCCCTGAAATCATAATCATCCGAACTTGCGTACGCATCATTCAGGTAATACTCACCCGAATCAGGACGGTTAAGATTATAAAGAAATACCTCTGCAAGCTCGTATTTTGCATCCGAGACCCGTTCCTCTTTCAGCTTGATGGAATCTACTTCATTAACTGAGGAAGAGGTGTCTGATTCCAAAAGGCTATCGGCAAATATTGAGCTGCTAAAACCGCCCGGTTTTCCTTCACCATCCTGTTTTATCGGATTGGTATTTTCTCCGTCGAGTTGTTCAGTTGTATTTTTTAGGAACTCTTTATCGTAGTCAGTGTTTATCTCTGCACCTGCAATTATGGAACGAAGGTCAAAATATCTTTTGTATATCGAATTTTTTGAGCTTGCTGTAACGAAATTTGTGCCTGCGTTGCTCTGCTCAACAGAATATCTGTAGTACCTGAATGCATTAAGGTAATCATCTTTTACAGTTTCATAATATTGCGCCACCCTGAAGCTGGCGTCACTTGACTGAACAGTAGAAGGATATCTCTTCATTACAGCTGAATACTGTTTCAGAGCGTTTTTGAAATCTTTCTTTTCTTCGTAATAAGTCCCTTTAAGAAAATAAACCTGGGCAAGGTATTCGGGGCTATCTTTGTATTTAACTTCAAGGTCTTCAATTACAGTAATCGCCTGAGGGAATCTGTCGGAGATGATAAAATACCTGGCATTATTAAGCCTTGCAAGATACTCAAGATCATATGATGCATTGTAATCAAGGACCTTTTCAAATTCCTTTGCTGCACCCAAAGGATCTTTTTTTGCAAGAACTGAAGCAACAAGGAACTGCATCTGCGCTTTGAATTCACTGTCTCCCGAAAGCTCAATCGCTTTCCTGAAATTCTCGATTGCGCCGGGATAATCTTTCCTGTTCAGAAAATGTTCTGCAATTGCCCTGTAGCTTTCGGAAACAACTTCTTTGTCCTTAGAGGTCTTAACCAGATTGTTTAACCTCTCCAAAGCGGGACCCTCGTTTTCGAGTCTTAACTGAGTTTTGGCAAGATACATCAGTGCTTCATCCAAAAGAGTGCTTGATTTTAGTCTTGAAATGAACTCACCGAATTTTCTTTCTGCTTTAAGGTAATCACCAAGAAAATAATACGATTTCCCCACAAGCAAAACTGCTTTATCCATGAATTCACTGCTCTTGTGATACTGAATGACTTTCGAAGCTTTCTCTATTGCCAGGTTGAACTTGTCGATCGATTCCTGTGAAAGCTTAGGCTTGGCATATATCGAATCCTGCTTTTCGCTGTAATTGGCAAGAACTTTTGTGGCATAATCTTCATAAGCATCATTGAAACTCTCGTTGGAATTGAAGTAAGTGTTAAAATAAGTACTGAAATTCTCTATTCGGTTGCCGATGAACATAAAACCAGTAAAGTCCTGGAACCCGGGATCCAGAGTCAGATCGTAATTTGGTTCAGGGTCTTCAATATCTTTATATTTATCCTGGTCGTATGTTTTGTAGTTAAAAGTAGAGCATCCAATAAAGCCGGAAAGGGCAAAAAATGCCAAAAATCTGAAAGAAATTAGTTTTTTCATCAGCTAAAATTACTCTTTTTATATGGAATTATCAATGATTATATACTTAATAAAACTCCCTGAAAATCTAAAAAATTTCTGCAAAATTTCGTACTTACTAATCTGGAAGTAACTTAATCAGTTAACAAATGACGTATTTTTAAGTTGATTTTAGCAAGTTTTTACAATATTATTATCGATTATATTAATTTAATTTTATCAAAGATGATAAAAAAAGTCCTGTTCTTCTTTTTTGCAGTAGTTTTTTGTTCTAGTTTATTTGCACAAGTAGACCCTAACTCACCGGCTGTTAATTATACCTATGAAATGAAGTTTGTCTATCCCCAGGCTTATACGCCTCAGCCTTACGGACTGGATGCAATAATTTCGGTGGGAGCATTTGATAATTATCAGATATCAACAAATAACGGATTTGCTGAAACTGACATTGCAGTAAACACCCGCAACCCGCTTAACTTCGTTGCCAGCGATAACAGGGTGACCGGTTTTTCCGGCACTCCGTGGGTTTATTATACATTAGATGGCGGAATCACTTGGAGCAATGTTTCTATTTCATCTAACCAGGGTGATCCGGTCTTTTGTTCTGATAGTTTAGGGAATTTCTATCTCGCAGTTCTTTCAAACGGCATAAGGCTTTATAAATCGTCAAACAGCGGTGCAAGCTGGACTAATCTGGGAAATATTGTTAATAATTCCCAGGCTGATAAGGAATGGATATGGGCAGATCAGACTGCAGGTCCTTACCAGAACCACGTTTATATGGCATATGTTAATTTCGCAACAGGTGCAAGTGTTGATTTCCACAGGAGCACAAATAACGGCGCAACATGGACATTCGTTGGAAATATGGGAACAGGTACTCCTAACCCCGGTCCGAACATTGCAACAGGCCCCGGCGGAAGAGTTTACCTTTCATGGTATGGCGGCGGCGGAACAATGATCAGGGTTTCAACCGATGGCGGGGCATCATTTGGTGCTTCGGTGATCGGTTCTACACACTCCACTCCCGGCACTATAAACGGCTCGGGAAGGCACGTATTGAAAACAGATATTCGTGTTAACGGAATGCCTCAGATCGCCGTTGATATGTCAAACGGTTCACGCAGAGGTTATATATATGATGTTTACGCAGCAAATCCCCCCGGACCCGATGCAGCAGATATTTTCTGCACACGCTCAACCGATGGAGGAGCAACATGGAGCCACGGAAGTCCTGTTAGAGTTAATGATGATGCTACTTTTTTTGATCAATGGATGACAGATGTATCAGTAGATAACCTTGGCAGAGTTTGGGCTTACTGGTGGGATTCAAGGAATGATGCAGGCAACCTGCTTACTGAAACATGGGGTGCAGTTTCAACAGACGGCGGACTTACTTTCACTAATTTCGTGATCAGCAACCAGAATTTCAATCCTGCTGTTGTAAAGATCTTCCAGGGATCCAACCACTATTATCTTGGAGATTACCAGGGAATGGCAGGAAAGACAATAACTTTTCCGTTCTACACAGGGCAGAATAATACGCTTCAGGATTTTACTGCTTACCTGCCTGATTACGGAATGTCATTCAATAAATCAATTGACAGCATTAACCCCACTTCAACATCAGTTGTAAGGATGAGAAATCCGGTTATGGGTCCGTACAGCGGACAGGTTACTTACACAACAACCATCAACCCGTCACCGGCACCGGGCTCTTTAACTCCGACATTCAGCCCTTCGAACGTAAGGACTTTTAACGGGGTATCTGATTCAGTTCTCATAAATACAACATCAACGGCAAATGTACCGCTTGGTCTTTATACGGTAGAAGTTACCGGGACCGAATCAGGCGGACCCAGAACGCACAAGCGCTCGTACCAGATAAGAGTTGGTTCGTTTACAGGAATACAGAATACAAATTCTGAAATTCCTGCTGTTTATTCTTTGAACCAGAACTATCCCAATCCGTTCAACCCGGTTACAAATATAAGATTCGCACTTCCCAAGAGCTCACTTGTTACACTTAAGATCTATGATATGCTTGGCAGAGAAGTTGCATCTTTGATAAATAACCAGAATATTGCTGCTGGAAATTATACTTATGATTTCAATGCATCCGGCATTCCAAGCGGAGTATATTTCTATAAGCTTACAGCAGGCGGCTTTTCTGATGTAAAGAAAATGACGCTCATAAAATAAGAATTCAATTGTTGTTAAACAGCCCGGCAGGTTATTTTAGACCTGCCGGGTTTTTTTATGTATCATAACTGATTACTACGGCAGGTTTCCTGGAACTCTTTTATGGCTCTTTTCGTGGCGGGAATACGCAGATATTTATAATTATATTAAGAAAACCTATTTTAGAATTTTTACGACCCCGAAAAAATGAAAGCTAAACTTGCCGTATTGGTTTTCTTCCTTTGTTCTCTATACTCTGCTGATTTAATTTCCCAGGACTTCAATCTGTTCAACCCCAGCAATGAACTTTATTTATATTCTGCGTATGATGAAGGTGCAAATGCTTTCAGGTATAATCCTGCGGTTCTGGGTTTAGGGCACAGGCTTAATACATCACTGAATTTCTTTCTTGAAAATTTCAGGAGCAAAGTTTA
>JAUQWS010000046.1 GCA_030835025.1 Ignavibacteria bacterium
ATGAACCACAGCATACCCTGGCTGTTTCCCGAAGCATGGCTTAGGATCATAAAATAGTTTGCTATCAGCGTACCGGTTACAATTACTCCCCAGTAAATGTAATGCCAGCCGTTATCAATAATTGACCTTCTGCTGTCATCCATTATCTTTCTGATGAGTGATAGTTCTTCTTCGGCTTGTTTCGTGTTCAAATTGTTACTTATATCCATTTTTCTTAAAAATTTTGTGAATTTTGAACTCTTGATACTTTGTTTTTTAAAGTACTTTACAAATATATGCTAATTTAACCCCCTTGTCAATATCATCTGAAAAGATATTTTTCTAAATCTATGGGATTATAAGATATACGTAAAAAATAAAAAAGGATGCCTTATAAAGATATCCTTTTTCAGAATTTACGAAATTTTGAATTTACTTAACCAGTACCATTTTTTTTGTTTCAATATAACTTCCTGCTTTTACCCGGTAGAAATATGTTCCGCTTGAGCAGTTCGAGGCATCCCAGTCGACTTCGTACTTTCCCGCTTTTAGTTCTTTATTTATCAACTCAGAAATTTTTTGGCCTTTAAGGTCGAACACTTCCATGATAACGTTTGATGCAACAGGAATTTCGATAGAGATTTTTGTCGTAGGGTTAAACGGGTTCGGGTAATTCTGTGATAAACTGTAACCAGCAGGGACTTCATTGCCAATCTGCTGTATTCCAATGGGAGTGCTCCATTTTGCAACATGCAGCACAGAAGTTGTACCTGAAGTAATAAAATCACCGCCTGCATATAAATAATTTCCTGCTATGCAAAGGCTTTTCACAGGTGCGTTAAAACCTGAACCAATTGACTGCCAGTTTGTACCGTCCCATTTCGCAATTCGGTTCAATGTTACGGTTCCGCCGTGTGTTGCTGTGAAATATCCGCCTGCATAAACAGTCCCTCCTGAAACGGTCAGAGATGTTATTTCATCATTCAAACCCGGTGTCTGGGGTGAGCCTACTATTGACCAGGAAGAACCATCCCATTTCGCAATATTATGCGCAACGCCGTTTGAAACCGGCAAGCTGAAGCTTCCTGCCACGTAAAGATCACTCCCGCTTACAGCAAGAGAGTTTACCCATCCGTTAGGTATTCCGGTACCAAGCTGATTCCAATGACCATTCCACATACCGATTCTTTTAAGATCCATACCTGCGTATGTTTTATAAAATGAACCGCCAACATAAAGGTTATTTCCGATTACAGCTAAAGCTGAAGCAGTTGCGTTAAGTCCGGTATCAAGAGGAAACCAGTTTGAACCGTTCCACCTTCCTACATAATGGAGCGGAGTTGTACCTGCAAAACTAAAACTACCTGCCGCATATATTTCATTACCAATTGATGTTATTGCATTTACATCACCATCCAGATAAGCACTTCCAAGATTAACCCATTGTCCAACGCCGATGAACTTCTTAATAAATTTGTCAAAATGACCTCCGGCAAACAAATAGTTATTTGTGTGATAAAGGGTATGGACTGAATTGTTAAAGTTATCAATGGTATCTGTTGCAAACCAGGAGCCTCCATAGCTATAGGCAACCTTTCCTAAAAAAACACTGCCTGAACTTGCAAAACTACCCCCTGCCCAAATTCTATCTTCTAATCCACCTGTTTGAACTGTAAGCGCCATAACGGTCCCGTTTAAACCGTTACCAACCTGAACCCATTGTGAAAAACTGTTTGAAACAAACAGAAACATGACTATTAAAATCCGGTGAATATTTTTCATCCTATACCTCATAAAATAATGACCTTCTGCAGGCTGAGGAAACGGGACAATCCATTTCGGGAAAGTTTTCCTGAAACCTGCATCCGGTCAAAAATTTTAGTTCTCATTTCAGATTGTCCCATAACACTGCAAATTTATCGGCATTAGCATGGTTTTGCAAAGAGTTTTAATTAAAATTGTAACCGGCTGAGTTTAATATATTTGTGAAATTCAACACTAAACGTTATTTTTGAACATAATTGTAACCGTCAAAAATGGAAAAAACAAAACTTATCTCCATATTTAAGTCCTTAAATAGATCTGAGATCGAAAAATTCGGGCTGTATCTAAATACACCCTTGTTCAATGAACGGGAAATGGTATTAAGGCTGTTTGGTGAAATAAGAAAATTTTATCCTGAATTCAGCAGTGAAGCTTTTACTAAGGAGAGTATATTCGCAAAGCTTTATAACGGGAAACCTTACAACGACGATCTTATGAGAAATATGATTTCACGTTTATACAGGCTGCTCGGAAAATTTCTTTCACTGCTTTACTACGAGCGGGATACTTTTGGTCAGCAATACGGATTATTGTGTGAGCTCAATAACAGAGGGCATGATAAGCTTTTTAAAAAGGAAATGGAAACTGCCCTTAAATATGTAGATTCGGGAAAAATTGATATTAATTATTATTTTAATTCACACCGCCTGGCTTACCTCAACAGGGTTTATTACGATAATTTTAAGCAAACTCATATTATAGAAAATGACAGCCTCAGAGAGCGTGGAGAAAAACTGACCGAATACTTTCTTGCTGATATCCTTCATGTTTACTGCCTGATGATTAACCAGTCCAATATTTACCCGGAGAAAAAATATGATATGGCCATGTTAAAATATCTCAGGGGATACCTGGATGCAGAAGGCAAACCATCTGAGGAAAATTATTATCTCAGCATTTATTACAGTATGCTTATGATGCTGAATACAGGTGAAAAAAAATATTACAGCACCTTAAGATCGCTTGTTAACAATCACAGCAGCAGGCTTACAGAGGAAGATAAGTCTACTTTTTACACTTCCATGCATAATTACATACAGGAGAGTATTTTTAAAGGCAATAGAAATGCCATGAAGGAAAAGCTTGAGCTGTACCGGGAGTCATTTGCCAACAGGGGTGAGTACTTCTCAAATGGTAAAATAAACCATTTAAATCTGATTGGGGCAGTAAATTACAGCCTTGTATTGAAAGATATTAACGGCTCGGAAGCTTTTCTGGATATGTATATCGGGGATGTTGAGGAGTATTATAAAGAAAGCACCTATTTCTATTGCAGAGCGCTAATTGAGTATTACAAAGGAAACTACAATAATTCACTTAAGCTGCTGAACAAGGTAAGCTATGATGATATATCTTTTAAGATCCAGGTTAAAACTCTGCAGTTAATGGCTTATTTCAGCATACATGAAACAGAAGGCTTTTATTCTTTTGTTGACAGCTTTAGACACTTCCTTGTAAGTAATAAACTTGTTTCAGAATATTTCAGAAATCTTTATCTCACTTTCATAAATTTTGCATTTCGGTTATTTAAAGGTATGGAGGATAAAGATAAATTTGATATTGGTAAATTTAAGAATGATCTTAATGCAACTAATAATATAGCAAAAAAGCACTGGCTGCAGGAAATGACCGAAAAATTTTAATGCACTGTCAAATGCAAAATGAAAAACAATATGAAAAAGGGCACCCTATCAAGGATGCCCCTAAAAATTGAAACTGAAATTATTTCAATTATTCTTTCACTATTCTCATCTTATAGAACGAGCGCCATACAAAGTACAGTGCTACAAGGAAGAATACCAAGCCAACATAGGGAGCAGAAGATCTGAAAGACTCCGATATTGCCATTTCCATTGCAAGCAGCCCGAACAGTGTTGTAAACTTGATTATCGGGTTCAATGCAACTGATGAAGTATCCTTGAACGGGTCACCGACGGTATCACCAACAATAGTAGCATCATGAAGCGGTGTATTTTTTTCCTTAAGATCAACTTCAACAACCTTCTTTGCATTATCCCATGCGCCTCCTGCATTAGCCATGAACATTGCCTGGAATAGACCGAATACTGCGATCGAGATCAGGAAGCTGATGAAAAATGAAACCGGCTCAGGCGAGTTAGCTCTTGGGGCCGAGAAAAATGCGAATGCCAGCGCGAATGAAAATATCGCAATAAAAATATTGAACATACCGGTCTGTGCATACTTGGTGCATATCTGCACAACTTCCTTCGATTTTTCAGTCGATGCACTCATACTGGCGTTTTCATCAAGATTGATATTCTTCTTGATGTATTCAACAGCCCTGTACGCACCCGTGGTAACCGCTTGTGTTGATGCACCGGTAAACCAGTATATTACCGCGCCTCCGCAAATGAAACCAAGTATTGAATACGGATTCAGTATACTTAATATAGCCTCAGGCTGAATACCAAGGGTGTTTTTGATAACAAGTATAAGAGAAAATATCATAGTTGTAGCTCCCACAACTGCAGTACCTATCAAAACCGGTTTTGCAGTTGCTTTAAAAGTATTCCCTGCACCGTCATTAGCTTCCAGATAGTGCTTGGCTTTTTCAAAATCAGGTTTGAAACCAAAATCTCTCTGTATCTCTTCGCTGATACCCTGACGGGATTCAATAAGCGAAAGTTCATATATTGACTGAGCATTATCAGTAACAGGACCATAACTATCAACAGCTATCGTAACGGGACCCATGCCAAGCATTCCGAAAGCAACTAAACCAAACGCAAAGATAGATGCGTATGCAGGTATCATTGCCCCGGGGATTGAAAGTGATGCAAAATATGCGATCGACATCAGCAAGAAGAACACCATACCTATCCAAAACGCAGAAAAATTCCCCGCCACAAGTCCTGAAAGAATTGTCAGGGATGAACCGCCTTCTCTGGAGGCAGTAACAACTTCATTTACATGTTTTGATTTAGGGCTTGTGAAAATTTTTGTGAACTCAGGTATCAGCGCAGCACCAAGCGTACCGCAGCTGATGATAATTGAAAGTGTCATCCAGAGATTATCCGGAAGGTGTCCGATCAATACTTTGCTGATAACAAAAGTGACTATCATGGATAAAATAGACGTTATCCATACCAGTGAGGTCAATGGCTTTTCAAAATCCAGGTCCTCTTTTTTTCCGTATTTTGCTTTAGACCATATTCCGTTGATATAAAATGACCCAATAGAGGTACCTATCATCAGTATTCTCATCACAAAGATCCAGGTCAACAGCTCTGTCTGGAACATTATATCAGGGACTGCGAGAACTATGAAACTGATGAGCGCAACTCCTGTAACACCGTAAGTTTCAAATCCGTCCGCCGTGGGTCCGACTGAATCACCTGCATTATCACCGGTACAATCTGCAATTACACCTGGATTGCGGGGATCGTCTTCTTTTATCTTGAATACAATTTTCATAAGGTCAGAACCGATATCGGCGATCTTCGTAAAAATACCGCCTGCAATTCTAAGTGCTGATGCGCCGAGTGATTCACCAATGGCAAACCCGATAAAACTTGCACCTGCATATTCCCTTGGTACATACAGCAAAATAATAAGCATCATTATAAGCTCAACGCAAATAAGCATAACGCCTATGCTCATACCTGCATCCAGCGGAATTGTTAACAGTTTTATAGGCTTTCTTTCAAGTGAAGCAAATGCCATACGGCTGTTTGCCAGAGTGTTCATCCTGATGCCGAACTGCGCAACTCCGTAAGAGCCTAGAATACCGATAACTGTCCACATAAGGATCAGTGCAACACCGCCGGCACCGGCGTGCTGCAATACACCGAAATAGAAACTTATACATACTGCAATAAAAACGAACAATATAGCAAGAAATTTGCCCTGCTGCTTTAAATAGGTTTTGCAGGTTTCATATATAATCTGGGCTACATCAAGCATTGATTGATGTGCTTTCAATCTTTTTACTTTCATAAACTGGAAGACGCCGAACAAAAGGCCGAGAATACATACACCTATCCCTGCTATCAGCATGTTGTTCTGGTCAGCGTTCAGATCCGGGATCTTAAGATCAGCCTCGCTGGCAAACGCCGAAACCGAAGCGAAAAAGAAAAATAAAGTTATTAAGATTTTATGCATAATGTTATTTGATTTGTATTTTTTCTCCATTTGCAGATTCTGCCTAAAACTTGTTAACCGTTAATTTACGGCTTAATTCCATTACCCTAAATCAGCTTTATCGTTGTTAAGAACATTCCTGTTAAAACTGTTCATCGTTTCCTTTATGCCGGAATCAATAAAACTCAGCACTGCATCCTTTGCGGCTTCTGTTATTTTATCCAGTGCTTCAAATTCATTTTCGGTAAATCCGGAAAGCACAAAATCAGCCAAACCCTTATCGTCATCACTGCTCAACTTTTCAAACTCCGCATCATTCTTAATTCCAACCCTTAGCCTTGGTAATTCATCGGTCTGCATTTCATAGATTATCGATTTTATCCCGTTCTGACCGCCATCAGAGCCCGAAGGCCTGAGCCTTAGCGTACCGAAATCAATATTCACATCATCATACACTATCAGCATCTTATCTGCTGATACTTCATACTTTTCGTAAAAATCCCTGACCGCCCTGCCGCTGGAATTCATGTATGTCAGCGGCTTTAAAAGTACAACCTGTTTTTCTTTGTAATCGCTTACTGCGTAAAGGTATTCATTTTCAAATTCAAAGCTTTCTATCTTAAAGAACTCTGCCAGTTCATCAATGACCCTGAATCCGATATTGTGTCTAGTTTCGTGATACTTAGCACCCGGGTTCCCGAGTCCAACTATGCAATAGACTTCACTCAATTAATCCTTATTTACAGCCGGGTGCAAAGCCAATTTCCTGTTCTCAATTGATAATTGCAAATTGTTAACTGACAATTCAGAAAAAGATTATTTCTTCTCTTCGGCTTCTTCTTCTTCTTTCTTACCCTTAGCAATAACTTCAGGTTCAGCAGCACCTTCTGCAGCAACTTCTCCTTCTGCGGGAGTTTCAACCTTTTCAACTGCCGGCGGCACAACCGCAACTATTGATGCCTCAGGGCTGAAGAGTATTTCAACATTTTCGATCTTGATATCGCTGATATGAACCGAGTCACCAATACCAAGCTGGGTAATATCAACATCAATATGAGAAGGAATATATGCTGGGAGGCACTCGACTTCAACAGAATGCAATGTATGCTGAACAACGCCGCCGTCTCTCACTCCGGCGGGCACTCCAACAAGCTTGAAAGGAACCTCAACTTTGATCTTTTCATTCTCGGAAATCCCGAGCAGGTCAAAATGGATCGGCTTATCGCTAACGGGATCGAACTGGATATCTTTTAAGATACAGTTATGCGGTTTATCTATACCTTCTATCTGCAGGTTTATAATGCGTACTTCAGATGTATAAACAAACGGATTCAAGGCCGTATCTTTTACAGTTATTGCAATAGAAGGAGCATTTTTATAATAAAAAACTCCGGGAATATATCCCTTTTTCCGAGCCGATTTAGTAGTAGTGTTCGTTAAGTCTTCTCTTTTTTGAGCAGAGAGATTCATTGTAGCCATTATATAACCTTTATATTGTTAAATTATTGATCGAAAAGTTGAGAACTACAAAAATAGCGAAAATTGCGCTTTTAGTCAATTGAAAAGGGCAGTCAAAGCAGTTTGTTGCCAAATTATTCCTTTAAAAATGGAGTAAAATCAACAAATCAGCAAATTGGAAAACCTCAATTAAATCAGACTTAAGTATTTGAAATTTATTAGTTAAGAGTCATCTAGATGGGATTCATTCATTATATTAGTCAAGTCAATTGAAAAACAACTTCCTTAATTCAATTCAGAAACCTTGACTATAGGTTACATGGAATCATCTCAGTCGTGTTACATCATCAATATCAAATTCATTTAACATTCACGGCCTTTACTGCAATTGCTCTTGCGATCAGTTTAATACTGCCGTCACTTTCCATAGGAAGTGAACTGCGTAATTCGTTCTTTAAAAGCTCTCTATTCTCATCATTAAGTGATATACAATACCCGGGGGCGGGTCCGATTCCGGACAAAAAAGGGTCCCAGTAATCATTGAAATCTTTGAATACTGTAGGCACGTCAATATATTTAGTCTCAATATTTTCTAATCCCGCGGATTTGAACAATCCGTAAAGCGATTCAGGGTTACAGATCTCAAAACGTGAACTCTCCGATTTTTCCCGCGCATCCTCAAACAAACGGAGAGCCGAATCCCAGAAATATTTCATTAATTCCATCTTTCCTGAATAATCCCAAACATAACCGGCAATTATACCCTTATTTTTTACAACTCTTTTGAATTCTGAAATTGCTTTATTTATCTCAGGTATAAAATTCAGCACCAACCCTGAAACTAACACATCAATAGAGTTATCCGGAATACTTTTTATGTTTTCCGCTTCGCCAATCCGGAAATCTGCTCTTATATCTTTAACCGTTTCTTTAGCATAACCGATCTGGTATTCTGATGTATCAACACCGATTATTCTTCCTGGATCTGCTTTATTAATTATTTCGCCTGTTAAAGCACCCGTACCGCATCCAACATCAAGCCAGTAAAGCCCGCCGCCAACATTGAGCCACTTAATGAATTCTACTGAAGTTAAGCGGCTCCATCTTCCGACATAAGATTCATATGATTCTGCATTATTCCATCTGTCTTTCATTTTCCTGTCTATAGCTCACTTATTTTATCCAACCTTCTTTTCTGTACCAATCAATTGTATCTTTGAAACCCTCTTCCAGTGTAAACCCTTCCTTAAAGCCAAGCTCTCTTTGTGCTTTTTCAATTGAGCAAATCCAATAGCGCTGAGTAAGCTCTCTGGATTTTTCAATATTAAGGACAGTCGGTTTGGAAGAAAAGAATCCGAACACTTGAGAGAAAAAAGCTGTGGTCTTTACTGCAAAGTGCGGAACGACGACGCGGAGGGTTTTCCTGCCGAGAAGCCTTTGGGTCATTGCGCCAACATCGCGCCAGTTGTAGAATTTTTCAGATGAAATAAAATAAATATTAGATGAAGAGATGTCCGATTCACCTGCAAGTATGAACCCTTTAACAAGATCTACACCGTGTATTAAGCTCACAAGTTTATTATCAAATCCTATCAGCGGCTGCAATCCGCGGCTCATTGATTTAAAATATTCGTAAATAGCGTAATCTCTTGGCCCGTAAACAGCAGGAGGCCTGAGGATTGTTGCATTTAACTTATCAAAATAGCTCTTTACGATCTTCTCGGCTTCAACCTTGCTCCGGCCATATGCAGTCAAAGGAAAGTAATCTCTTGTCTCATCAATTGGCTTGCCGTCAAACGAGGGTCCAACAGCAGCCTGAGAACTGACGTGAACAAACTTCTTAAGTCCCGGATTGAATTTTAAAGCAGCTTCAAGAAGGCTTTTTGTAGCCTCTACATTTCCCCGCCGGAATTCTTCTTTCCTCTTTGCAAAGGTCACCCCCCCTACGTGATATACATAATCAACGTCCGTAAGTGCTTTTTCCAGAACATCCTTTGTAAAGAGATCTCCTTCTATAAACTCAACGGGTTTATCCTTTAGCCATTTTGTGCTGCTGTTTTTCCGCACGAGACACTTGATTTCGTAATTCTTTTTGAGTAATTCATCAACGAGATGCGAACCAATAAAACCCGTTGCTCCGGTAACAAAAGCTTTAGCCATTAATAATTTATCCTTAATTTTACGCAGCAATTCAGCGAACAGGGTGACAATTCAATTTTCCTTGTTATAATTTCTTAATTGAAGTAAATTAGTACTCAAACATATTCAATTTATACGGAAATATCAATTTATATAATTAAGTAAGGAGCATATTGGCCGTGGATCTATTTCAAAAGTGTTTTGATTTTACAAGAGCCGATGAAGTAAAAGCCTCAGGTTTGTACCCGTATTTCCGCCCGATAGAGGAAAATGAGGGACCTGTAGTCCAGATAGAAGGCAAAAAGATGATAATGGCGGGCTCCAACAATTACCTCGGACTTACGGCTCACCCAAGAGTTAAAGAAGCAGCAATAAAGGCTGTTGAAAAGTACGGAACGGGCTGCAGCGGCTCAAGATACCTGACCGGAACTCTTGATCTGCATATTGAGCTTGAAAAAAGATTAGCAGCATATTTTGAGACTGAAGCTGTTCTGCTTTTTTCTACCGGATACCAGACTGCACAGGGTATCATACCGACACTTGTTCAAAAGGGAGAGTATGTAATATCGGATAAAGATAATCACGCGTGCATTGTTGCTGCCGATCTGATGGCAAAAGGTGCATTCGCAGAGTTCAAACGATACAAACATAATGAAATGGATGACCTTGAATCCGTTCTTAAACGTATCGGAAAAGATAAAGCGAAACTTATAGTATCTGACGGAGTATTTTCAACAACAGGTGAGATAGTTCACCTGCCAAGGCTTGTTGAACTGGCAAAAGAATACAATGCACGAATACTGATAGATGATGCTCATTCTGTCGGAGTAATAGGCAAAGGCGGAAGAGGAACCGGCTCGCACTTCGGGCTGATGGACCAGGTTGATATGACAATGGGAACATTTTCCAAGACATTTGCATCGCTTGGCGGATTTGTTGCCGGTTCAGAGAGAGTAATTAATTTTATTAAACACCACGCACCTGCTCTTATATTCAGCGCATCACCAACGCCTGCATCAGTTGCAGCGGCAATGGCAGCTCTTGAGATCCTAATCGAAGAACCGTGGAGAGTTGAAAGGCTGGTGGCAAACGCGGACCATATGCGCGACGGCTTCAAGAAAATGGGATTTACAATAATTGAAGGTCAAACCGGAATAGTACCGGTCATAATCGGTGATGATGAGAGAACTTTCATTTTCTGGCGCAAATTATTTGATGCCGGCGTCTTCACAAATGCGTTTATTTCCCCGGGAGTACCTGTCGGTATGGCTATGCTGCGTACTTCATTTATGTCCAGCCATGAAAAAGAGCATTTGGATAGGATGTTGGAACTCTTCGGTGAGATCGGCAGGGAACTTGGAATTATCAGTTAGGAATAAATGTGGTTACTGTTTCCGGGCTTTTTTTGAAAAAATAACAAATTGAACAAGTTCAACCCACGTCAATTGCGTGGGTTTATCATAAATAAACTAATGAAATATCTGCTGATCCTGTTAGTGTTATTTTATTTTGTTTCATGTTCAAAGGAAGATACAAAGCAAACGGATAACATCAGGAAAGATATCGGTGAAGATATCGAAAATCCGGCCGATACAAACCTGACCCCTGAAGAAAAATTTTCGGCTTCCTTAATGTCTGATTTCCTTGAAAGTTCTGAAGACGACGACCTTGCAGATTTCATCGAATCGGAAATATACAAGACAAGCCGGGACTACAACGGCACTGCGATGGTTGAAGTTACTCCAAGCACCTGGCTAGTATGCTATGAAAAAGAAGGGGCCTACAAGAATTATCTTCTTCAGAAATTAGTTGATAACACATCTAACGAGTATTATTTCAGCCTCAAAGAAACTTCTCTTTCGGTTTCGGATGTAATTACAAGAAGAAGTATAAAGGCACCTGCCGGAGATCAATGATCGCTATCCGGTCAAGTAAATAAAAAAACCCGTCAAATATTGACGGGTTTTTTTTTGGCAATCCCATAAACTTTATTATACGGTAACCGCTTCCTGAACGTTTGAGTTCAATTCCTCATTTGTTTTGATTGCTTTTCTCTCATCTTCAATTCTCCTGAGTCGCATTGAATCAGTCTTGAACTTACGATTGAATAATCCAAGAACATAATTTCTGAATATATACCACCAGAAGCTTCTTTCAAGCAGGGCAGGATCGATGTTTTTTTCGATCTTTTTATGTTCTGCAGGAACCTGGCTCCAGTGCAATCCTGCAGTCTCGTGATGAATGGTATGATATCCGTTATTAAACAGCATGAAATTCAGAAAGCCCGTGAAGTTCCGCGAGTGATTCCACTCTGATTCTTCATTTGCATGAACATGCTGGACATAATTGAAAATGAGTACACTGAAAAGCGATACCTGCTGCGGAATGATAACGAACCATATTGCCTTCTGCCAGTCAACAAGCAATGCAGCCGCTATCCAGCCCACCAAAACAACGTACTGTGCAATTGAAAGATAAAATCTCTTTTTATTATTCCTGTAGTTATCCCTAAGATAATCCTTGATGGCCTTCTGCTGATAGTATCCGCTGATAGTCGGATATGTTAACAAAGTAACCAGATTGTTTTTCTCGCTGAACCTGTATGTAATAGTGTAATCACCTAAGCGGTTATTCATCTTATGATGGTTCTTATTGTGAGTCGGAATCCATGCAAAAACAGGGAAGCCGTAAAACACAGTAAGCCACCAGTCCTGTAATGTATTCAGGAAGTCAGATTTCCACATCCTGACATGATTATGATTATGTGTAATAACTGATACTGCAACTGATAGGAACAGGTATACCGCATAGGTAACAGGATGCACACCAATACTTGTCCATTGTAGGATCAGAAGGGCTGTTGTGAGACCCATGTAGATCAGGGTCTTGATGTCTGCTTTGAATCTGAGCATAAGCTATGAATTAAATTGATTAAAAAAATGAGCTTCTATAATTGATACAGCATCATAAAAAACGTGTGTAACAATCAAAAAGTTAAAAATAAACTCAACTAGATTGGAGATAACCGGAAAGCTCTGAAGAATTTACACTGGCTAAAAAACCAATTTGGTTGCTAAAGCACAAGATAACTATAATTCAGGTAATTTTATACCCATATTGTTTAAGGCAAACTTTCAGAACAAGAAAAATCCCTGTAATTACCGCAATTCTAATTCAAATTTGCGTGTTCTACCATAATACACCTGTTTTGCACAACTTTTAACCCCGCTTCTTCAAGCATTTGTGCTGCCTTATCATTATAAATTCCCAACTGAAACCAAACAAATTCCGGCAGCGGATCCATTCTAAGAATCTCTTTTACGTGTTTTTCAAGGAATTCAGGTCTTCTGAAGATATTGACCAGATCAACATCTGCTTTGATTTCATCAACTGAAGCAAAAGATACTTCACCAAGCACTGTTTTGCCGGAAAGCTTTGGGTTTACGGGTATTATATGATAACCCTGCTTTTGCAAGTAAAGAGAGACTTTGAATGAAATTTCATTTGGATTCTCTTTTAGCCCGATAACAGCAATAGTTTTCGAGTTTTTCAGCATTTCTGCAATCAATTCCATATTTTCAGCATTAAATGTTAAACATATCTATCTCAATAGCAGTTCTTCACACCGTCAACGCCTGTTTTGCATTGAATTTATGAGTATGTAAAACTATTTTTGTTCAAGATATGAAATGCAATTCGTTTAGATTCCCGGTATCGTTTATATTCGATTTCAAGCACTATAGATTTTAGAACAGCTGTCCCGAACTTAAATACTCGGGACATTTTTTTTATAGACAGCTTCTTTTTTGCAATGAACAAAGCAAGAAAAACTGCATTAAAATATTTCCCTGCTTCAGGTATACGCAGCGCTGAGCATCTTCAATCAGCACTTTTCAGGAAATACAAAATAGCCGTATTTGTTCCTTTAAAAAATGCAGATGAACTTACATTCCGTATGGCCGGAAAAGGAGCCGGTATAATAGGGAACTATACTGTCTGCTCATTCAGAGTGAGAGGACATGGAACGTTCTTAGGCGGCAGCGGTTCAAGACCCACCGCAGGCAGAAAAGGAAAATTTGAAATTATCGAAGAGGTAAGACTTGAGATGATATGCGAAAAAGAAAATTTGAATTCAGTGCTTGATGAAGTTTACAGGATCCACCCCTATGAAGAGCCGGCATGTGAAGTTTATGAAGTTATGGTGAGAGACCGAAAAATAAGCAGTAGGATAACTGAAGTGATACTTAAGAAAAGCCTTACGGCCGCAAGAGTGCTGATGAAAATGAATAAGAGGATCTTAATAGACGAACTTCCCGCAGCTGTAAGAAAAACAAAGATAAAACGTTTTGTACTGGATGATTCGGGAAAAGAAGAAATTGATTACCCTTTCAGCAGCCTTAAGACAATGTATATATGTAAAAAGAAAAAAGAAATTAAAATTGAAATATTATGAGCATGAAAGAAAGATTACTGCTTTTGTATAAACTGAACCGGATTGACAGGGAACTTCACGAGCTTTACAGCCTTAGAGGCGATATTCCCGCCAAGATCGAGGACCTCAATTCGGAAAAGCTTGAGCTTGATGAACGCTCAAATACGTTGAAAGCAGAACTTGAAGATATCCTCAATGCAGAAAAGAATGTTCAGGCTGAAAACGATGAGCTCCTCGTCAGGATTGAGAAAGATGATGAACGCCTGCGTTCAGGAGCGGTGAAATCGAACAAAGAGTATGATGCGCTTGCAAAGGAAATAGAAGATGCAAAGACCAGAATAAAAGAAAACGAGAGGGCTGCAAAGGAAGATACTTCTGCCAGAAGATTGGCAATTGAAAATGAGATGCTGCTGATCGACGGTCAGCTTGAAGATGTCAATACCGAACTGGAACAAAACCAGAAGGAACTCGAAGAACTCACAAAGCAAACAGGTGAAGAAGAGAAAGAACTCTCAACCGAAAGAAAAGAGCTGATCTCAAAGATCGACCCGGAAGATTATGAACATTACGAGAGATTAAGCAAAGTAAGGTTTGGTGAAGCAATTGCAGTTGTAAGAAAAGGGTCCTGCCTTGGTTGTTACAGCTCTATTCCTCCGCAGAAAGCCATAGAAATAAGAATGGCTGAGAAATTTTATGCTTGTGAATCCTGCGGCAGGATACTGATTGCAGAAGAAATGATCACAGCCTGAGTATTGGCAAAGCTGAAAGTTTTCACTGATGGAGCTTCAAGAGGCAACCCGGGTGATTCCGGTATCGGAATAGTTGTTACTGACGAACATGATAACATTATTACAAAATGGAACGAATATATTGGCAAAGCAACCAACAACCAGGCAGAATACAAAGCAATAATTAAAAGCCTCGAGATCCTTACACCACTTCTTACTGAAGACATATCCCCGATCAAAATGATTGAGTTTTATGCAGATAGTGAACTAATGGTTAAACAGCTTCGGAATGAATATAAGATAAAGAATTCAGATCTAAAGCTCTTGCACGCAGAATTCATAAAGAAAATAAGAAACCTCGGCTTCAAGTATACACTTAATCATATTGAAAGAGAATTAAACAAATCAGCAGATAAGCTTGCAAACCAGGCAATTGATAACAGAAACAGCCTTTAATACCCCCTCCAAATAGACTCACTTAAAGAACAATTATTCGTTATTTTCAGTTATATAAACGGAAAGCTCAGGCAGCCGCCCGTCTTAGAAAGCGGGAGGAAAGTCCGGACACTCAAGGGCAAGGTGCCGTGCGAAAGCTCGGGAATAAAGGGGCAAACCCTTTGTTACGGAAAGTATCACAGAAAACAGACTTCTTTGCAGATGCGTGCATTTGCAGAGTAAAGGTGAAAAGGAGGTTTAAGAGACCACCGTCACAGGCAGTAATACCTGTGTGCAGGATAAACCCCGCCGGAGTGCAAGGCCGCGTAAAGTATCATTTTAAGGCTGCCCGTCTTAATTCCGCTTGCGGAATGTGATACAGGGTAGGCTGCATCAGATAAATGGCTGCATCTTACCGCAGGGTGAGTTACAGAATCCGGCTTATGAGCTTTCCTTTTATTTTTTGTTCCTTACTTGATGAATTTCATAAGTTCTTTTGCAGAACGATTCCCGGGATCTCTCTCAAAGATCTTATCAAGATATTTCCTGGCTTTTTCCATTTCCCCCTTTTTTATGCTGAAAAAGGCTCCGGCACTTAGTGCATTAACAGAACCAGGCACAACATTCAAAACACTTTCGATCATTTCATCTGCCAAAGCAGTGTCGGCGGAATTGAAATAATAATAAGCGAGGCTTACCCTGTAATCAGTATTAATGCTGTTCCTGCTCAGTACCGAATCTCTAAGCTTATTTGCTTCATCTTTTCTTCCAAGTTCAAACAGTATCATCGATCTCAATGCATCACAATCATTATTGTTAATATAATTCTTTTTGGCTCTTATTACTTCTGCCAGCGCCTGCTCAAGAAGATCCCTCTTTGCAGCTTCCACCAAAATAGTATTTGAACTTGCATACCTGTAAACATTGAGTGCAAGAATGTACCGGTAAATTGAACAGTTTTCATTTGCATATATGGCCTTATTGGTTTCCTCTGCGCATTCACGGAAATTCTGTTCAGCAAGACTTCTAGCACCTTTCAGAAAATGATTGTCAGCTGCAAGATTCATATATGAGGTGTACATGTTGTACCCAAGATAAAACAGCAGAAGAATTGCAGCTGCAATTACAGGCAGCTTATTCGCACGGTTTATTTTGAAAGGAAAATTATCTTTACGAAGTGATTTTATTACCGCGGCAAATACAAAAAGGTAAAGCAGAATTGAAATATCATCAAAATTTGTTAATCCATATGCAGTATAACCTGAAAGCATCAGGAACAGAGACAGATACAGAATTCGCTCTTTTTTGCTTATGACATCGTTAAGAAAGCCTTTGAGGCACTGCCTGAACTGTGAGAAAAGAAAAAGCACGTAAGCAGCAAATCCAACAGCCCCCATTGTGTATAATGCATGCAGAAAATTATTATGTGCGTGATCAAAATAACGGTTTGTATCTGCATATCTCAGCTCATATGAATAAAACTCTTCAAAGGCATTTGGGAACATACCCAGTCCGGGCCCAAATAAAGGGTACTTAAGGAATATACTGAATGAATCACGCCACAAGAGCAGCCTAGGATTGCTGCCTTCTCCCGTTAAACTTAGTACCCTTGCTATATACTTGTTTTCGGGGAACAGCAAAACAAGCAGCGCAAGCACAAATAAGACTGTACCTGTTATGACCACTGTTTTGACAGGAACCCTGATTTGTTTTAGCTTTACGAAAAATCCGGCTCTTCCTAACAGAAGAATAAGTACAAGTGCCTGTATACCAAAGGCAATATACGCCGAACGCGTCCTGCTTACAATTATCCCGGTTAGTATTACCAGCGGCAGTAAATACTTCAAAAGGGAACTTTGTTTATCAGATGCATTCAGCGCAGAAACAGGAAGAACCATTATCAAGAATCCTCCAACAAAAACGGAATTGCCTAATGTGGATACAGGGCGTTTTACATTATTGGGCTGGATACCAAATGGATCTGCACCAAGCTCCTGCAGGATTGCATACAATGCTATCACCGCAGCCGTAAGCTCGATTGCAAGCAATAATGAAGTTATGTTCTTTCGGTCCGTTAAAACTGCGGATGCAAAAAAGTAGATAAGAACCAGGTAGATATACAAATTCAAACCAATTTGCCTCTGATACTGCCCCCAAAAGCTGATATAAGAATTTCCGGAAAAGACAGCAGATAAAATTGCAGCACCAAGAAGTCCTAAAGCAAAAAGATCATGACGACTGTTTAAATAAAGCTTCGGCGAA
The DNA here is from genome assembly GCA_030835025.1 of Ignavibacteria bacterium. Taxonomy (GTDB): domain Bacteria; phylum Bacteroidota; class Ignavibacteria; order Tepidaquicellales; family OLB5; genus OLB5. Next base: position 17,359 of record JAUQWS010000046.1, read on the forward strand.
GCACCCGGTCTGCTAAGTATAATGCTTAATATCAGAACAGTTAAGAATACTCCGCCTGTAAAGATCAACGCTGCGTTTTTTGGAAGGTCAGACTGGTTATATAGTGCAGTTGTAATTGCAAGGGGTACGGTACAAATGATCAGAACAAGGAACCAAAATGAATAATTGATGCTCTGTTCAGTATAAATGGTCTTCTTTTGCTTCACTCTTTAACAAGATGAACGTCCATTTGGGGAAATGGTATGGATATTCCGTTTTTGTCAAATTCTTTTTTGATCGTCTCATTCAGATAGAATCCCATATCAACAATATCAGAAGTGCTAACCCATGCTCTAAGCTCGATATTCACCGAGCTTGAGGCAAGTTCTGATATTCCGATTACATAAGGCGGATCTTTCAGAACCTTAGGCTGATTCTTAAGAACATCATCAATTATTGATTTAGCCTTGTCTATATCATCATTGTAGCTGATTCCGAAAACCATATCGACCCTCCTTCTTTCCTCTGTAGAGTAATTTACAACTGTACCGGTGGATAGAGGGCCGTTTGGTATAAATACAACTTTATTATCTATAGTGTTTAATACCGTATTAAAGATCTGCAGTTCCTTCACTGTTCCTTTATGTCCCTGCGCTTCTATAAAATCACCTTTCTTAAACGGTTCATAAATGAGAAGCAGTACACCGCCTGCAAAATGCTGAAGAGAACCTGAAAGCGCCATTCCTATCGATAAGCCGACCGCACCTATCAATGCAATGAATGAGGTCATTTCTATTCCTATCATTCCCATTACACTGATAAGCAGCAAGACCTTAAAAACAACTGATATTACACTTTTAAGAAAAGGCCGGAGTGACTCATCAACCTTCCTCGAATCCATCACTTTTCCCACAAATTTTACTAGCAGACGGATAAGCCACAAGCCCGCAACCAGGGTAAGCAGCGCAAGTGCCAGCCTGGGAAGGTACTCCAGCACCATTTCAAAGGCCTTTTGAATTGTGTTTTGTTCAAGCATTTCTATTTCATTCTCTTCATTAAGAACTCAACTTTCTTCCATTTCCTGTCCTTACCGTTACCTTCTATTGCAGCATACAAGTCACCTTCTTTCAGCTTATATGTTATCTTTTGAGGAAAGTCGTGCTCCGGATTTTCGAATACAGCTTCAGTTTCACTCACGCTTGTTAATTTGAATTTTACCGGTGCAGGGTTGTGGCTTACATCTGCAATGTAAAAAATCTCTTCGCCTTCTTTAACTATCTTTAGCTTTTCGCTGAAAATAGTATCACCGTTCTTAACGGTTTCCGACCCGCCTATGAAAAGCTCATCGCTCAACTTTTCCCAATGCTCATATGAATTCGATTCGACACCTTCGCTGACCCAGCTGTCAATTATCCATTCAAGCTTCTGCATGTTTGTTTGTGCCATTGTATAATTGATGAACAAAGATGTTATGAAAATCAGTATTTTCAGGATTCCCGTACTTTGCATATTATTTTGTAAGAAATTAATATTTAAGTAATATCCCGGACAGCGAAACTAACTGTCCTCATGAAACAATCATTCGCAAGGTAAGCCATGGATAGAGGGCAATGAGCTCAATCGGAATCCTAATGCTGGCATATTTCCGTCAAAACACTCCCAACTGATTTAGGGTTAACAAAAGCTATCAGCATATTATCTGAACCAGTTCGCGGTTCTTTATTTATCAGCTCAAAGCCGTTTTCATCAAGGCGCTTAAGGTCAGTGCGTACGTCGTCAGATTCATAAGCTATATGATGTATGCCTTCTCCGCGTTTTTCTATAAACTTGCTTATTGGCGAGTCCGGCGAAGTGCCTTCAAGCAATTCAATTGTGGATTCACCTATTTTGAATTTTACTACATTGACTTTCTGCTCTGCAACGAATTCCATTTCAGAGGGTTCAGATTGCAGAAGCTTTCTGTAAGTTTCTGCAGCCGATTTCAGGTCCTTAACTGCTATTCCAAGATGTGAAATTTTGCTTATCATATATAGTCGCTTAATCCCTTTCTTTTAAGGTAATCCACAACTTCTTTTACTTCCTGTGTCCGGTCTCTTTTGCATATCAAGAGTCCATCCTTTGTATCTATTACTATCAGATCATCTGCCCCGATTACTGATACAAAGCCCTTGGGAGACATTATCAGATTATTATGAGAATCCTTAATGAAACTATCACCTATTATTGCATTTCCGTTCTTGTCTTTTTTGCGAAGCCTGTAGACTTCATCCCAGCTTCCAAGGTCGCTCCATTTCAGGTCTGCTTTTATTACATATACATTTTTTGCCTTTTCCATGATACCGTAATCAATGGAAATACCCTTTATCTCTGCAAAAACCTGTTCAAGAACTTTCTGATAATTAGAAGAATGTAGCGCTTTTTCTATTTTCTGGAGCGCATGGTAAAGATCAGGTAAATGAGTTTCCATCTGATTAAGCATAGTATCCGCCCGGAAAATGAACATACCGCTGTTCCACAAAAAATCACCGCTTTCAAGGAAGATCTTCGCAACATCTAAAGTCGGTTTCTCGGCAAATGTCTTGACCCTGAAGATATCTACTTCGCTGTTGCTTCCCCTGTAATATGCATCTTCTATAAACTGTATGTAACCATAGCCCGTTTCAGGGTGCGAGGGTACAATTCCAAGCGTAACAATTGCGTCTTTTTCAGCCGCAAATTTCAAACCGGCCTTAACAACTTTTGTGAATTCGTCCACATTCTCGATCAGATGGTCCGCCGGAATAACAAACATTTTTGCTTTTTCTTCGAACTGCCTCAGGAGTATAGATGCAAGTCCAATGCAGGGAGCCGTGTTCCTGCCGACAGGCTCTCCAATAATGTTTTCTTTGGGTATTTTAGGAAGCTGTTTTTTAACCAGGCCAATATACTGCTGGTTGGTAATTATGAAGACCTGTTCGATAGGGACTATATCCTTTAGCCTCTTTATTGTAAGCTGAAGCATAGTGTCGTTGGAGTCAGCTATCGGAAGGAATTGTTTGGGCAGTCTTGATGTCCCGAAGGGCCAGAACCTTGCACCAACTCCGCCTGCCATTACTATTGCGTAAGATTTCATATACTTTATCCCGTTATATCATCTTGTGCTTATCAGGAATCCGCAAAGATCTTGACGGGGTTGTTTAGGTGCTGAACCAGAACATTAAAATCTTCAGGTTTCCTGTTTGTGAGTAGCATCTTGAATGTAAAAATTATGTATTTGACGATCTGCTGAATTTCTGAATCTCTAAGATCCATCCTGTAATCTTTTACGTACTTCAAAAACACGTAAGTCACCTCGGCTAGTTTTAATACATCATTCATTCTTATCGCTGCAGATATCTTTGCGATCAGCCTGAGCGCATTGTTAAGCTCGCTGATCTTTTCAATAGCATCAAACTTCCCGTACTCACCTTTTAGCTCTTTAATAGATATAAAGCTTTTTTCGAACTCTTTGGTAAGGTACTTCAGTTTGAATACAGCAGATTCCATCTGAGAAGGTTTTATAGCGGGTTGTTCTTCAACTGTCCTGTACTCAGCGGCAACATATACACCCTTGTTGTCAGATTCAGGGGCTTCTTCCATTTGTGACTCTCTTATTTTCTCAGCTTCGGTTATTACGTGCTCTTCGGATTCAACTTTGACCGATTCATTACCGCTGCCTGATAATTCAGTTTCGGTTAATTCATCTTCCGGGAGGGATTTTTCATCTGAAGAAAATTCCATCTCCTGGCTTGGACTTATATCCTGTTTCAGCTCTTCTATTTTTTCAACTATTGTATCGTAATTAAGGTAATCTTCTCCTTTGATCAGACTGTTGACCAGTGCAAGTGATGAATCCATCAGTTTAATTCGCTCGCTTGTCAGTATATCGGGCTGGCTGAGTGATTTGGTGAAGTATATATTCATAGTAAAGAAAATATCGGCTATAAGATCAAACGAAAGCTGGCGCGAGAGGTTTGAAAGCTCGCTTGTTATACCAATTATCTCAGACATGCATTGCAGGCATCTTTCCCCGGGATTCCCCGGACCACCTGTTTTGCAGTCTTTATCAACAGTTGCAAGCAGTTTTTCCAGTATCTTTACATCTTCAAAGAACCTTGTTTCAAAATTATAATATGCCTCATTGGTAACGGCTTCTTCCTTTACGTGAGTTTCTTCCTGTGAGCTTCCGATTGGTTTTCTGACTTCTATTTCTATTTCAAATTCCGGCTCTTCAATTTCAGTCTTTTTTTCTTCGAGCGGCTCACCATATTCGTTATCACTAATAACTTCATCAGCCGTACTTTCTGTTATCACTTCCTCTGATACATCTTCAGGCTCATCCGCTGCAGATCCTTCTTCTGATTTCTCATCATCCGGGATATCTGCCTCTTCTTCACCGGATCCCTCTTTCCTGTTAATAATTAATTCCGGTTCTTCAGTTTCGGGTTTATCTGAGTTCTCAACTGAATCACTGATGCTTTCAAGTTCAAAAACCTCGGCTTCACCTGTGTAGCTTTCAACATTCTCTATTAATGTAAGCTTACCATCGGCAGAGTCCTCATCATTATCTTCGGCAAACTGTTCTGCATCTTCAATGCTTATAAGGTTATCAGCGCTCTCCCCCCCGGCTTCAACGGTAATTGGTTTGTTTTCTTCCGGACTTTCCTCTATTTCTTCAGGTTGTTCTATCTTTTTTATCTCTTCATGAACGTTCTGGCTGGTATATTCGCTGATCTTCATGCAGATCTTCTTCAGGTTTATTTTGTCATATTCAAAATTATCCTTAAGGTTAAAAACCGTGACCTGGGACTTATCAATTTTATCTGAAATATAGAGAAGATACTTGAACAGCAGATCAAGTCCGGCTGTTTTGCCGATCAGGTAAGTGACTTTCATAACATCGTCAACTGCAATAATCGAATCTACAAGCTTCTTTAACCTGTAATTCTCATTAAAACCGCTGTCTCTCTGATTCACAACGGTATGCAAAAGGTAATTTATGTAGTCTTTCTTAAATGTCACGAGTTTTAATCCCGCTATTGCAGGTATCTATACTTTCTGTTTTAAAGAATTAAATATCCACCACTTTTCATTTAATTCACAATGTCAAGCAGCAGCCTTTTAAAACATCTGTTCATTTTATTTGTTCAGGTAGATCCTTTCAACTCTATCTGCTACTGCACAAAGCATTTCGTATGGAATTGTACCGCATATTTTTGCAAGTTTATCGGCACCAAGATTATTTCCGTTCTCTTCTCCCATCAAAAGTACATCGTCACCTATTTTTATTCTGTATCTTGCACCAAGTTCTATCATGATCCAGTCCATAGTAATTGAACCGACTTGCCTGTAAAACTTCTTGTTTATAAGAACCTTCGACCTGTTACCCATCAATCTCCAGTAACCGTCACCATATCCGATCGGCACTGACCCTATGAATTCAGGTTTCTTCGAGAAAAATCTTCTTCCGTAGGAAACACTCTCTCCTTTTTCAATTTTCTTTATGAACGTGACCTTCGATTTCAGGTTCATAATAGGCTTAAGCTTTATCTTATTCCTGACGCCGCTTCCCGGGTAGTAACCGTAAAGCAGCAAACCGGGCCTGACCATATTAAAGTATGATTCCTTAAGATCCAAAACTGCACCGCTGTTGGCAGCGTGTACTATCGGGAACTCAATGCCGGCTTTCTTAAGATCCGAAAGAAGCTTATTAAACCGTTTCAGCTGAAGCCTTGAGAATGATTTATTCTTCTCCTCAGATGCTGCAAAATGCGTAAAAATTCCCTCAAGCTCAAGATTCTTAAATGAAGCAATTTGAAGTATATTCCTGTATGCCCGTTTGTAATCCAGTCCGATCCTGCGCATACCGGTATCAACCTTTATGTGTATTTTGAACTTGCTTCTGAAGCGCCGGCTGTAATCATCAAGAAACCTTGCAGTATCAACCGAAGCAACAGTTGCCGTCAAATTATGCCTGTGAAGTATAGATACATATTTCGCCGGATCCAGCTTTGAATGAATAAGGGTACCAAATACCAGAATCGGCGTATCGGGGATAAGACTTCTGAGCCTGATTGCTTCATCGTAATTTGCTACACCCAGAAAATCAATTCCAAGGTCAACCAATTTACGGCTTATTTCTTCAATACCGTGGCCGTAAGCATTGGCTTTAACAACTCCGCAGATCTTTATCTTCCTGCGCGGGTATTCACCATGTATGTGCCTTCTTATCTGCTCAACGTTAAAAGCAAGTTTGGCAAAATCTATTTCCGCGCGTGTTGGATTCATTTATAAATGATTCCCGCTTGCGCCGGAATCAGAGTATTCAGTATTATAGATTATTTTTCTTTAATCGATATTAAACAGATCACGTGAATCAATGTTCCGGTCTAGTATCTTACCTTTACAGTCCCGGTTTAGTCAGCTTCATGAGGTTTAATACTTTGTTCAGTTCCTTTTCAGGCATTAAATTCTTTGATCTGATCACATCCATAATTGAACGGTGAGTTTTCACAGATTCCTTTGCGATCTCGGCAGCTCTTGCATAGCCAATTATCGGGTTTAGAGCAGTTACAATGCTGATGGATTTCTCGGCGTAATCTCTGCATTTCTTTTCATCAGCTTTAAGCCCTGCAACACATTTATCATCAAAGACCTTCAGTGCATTTTTAAGTATTTCGATCATCCATACAATATTAAATACCATTACGGGCATCATTACGTTCAGTTCAAGCTGACCTGCCTGTGAGCACATCATAATGGTATGATTGTTTCCCATAACCTGGTAAAGTACCTGGTTCATCATCTCGGCCATTGAGGGATTAACTTTGCCCGGCATAATTGATGATCCCGGCTGAACTGCGGGCATTATAACTTCTGCAAAACCGGTCGTAGGACCAGATGAAAGCAATCTCAGGTCATTTGTAATTTTCGTCATATCAATTGCAAAGTTATTTATAGCCGAGGAGAGCTCCATAAACGGCATCATGCTTTGCATCGCTTCGAAATAGTTTCGAGTTGGCTTCAGTTTTAATCCCGTGACTTTAGATAAATTCTTTGCCATAAGTACACCGAATTTAACGTGTGTATTTAGTCCCGTTCCGACAGCTGTACCTCCAATACCAAGTTCAGCAAGATGTTTTTGCGTTACAGCAATAAGATCATAATGTTTTCTTACAATTTCAGCATAACCTTCAAATTCCTGGCCAAGTGTTATCGGCGCTGCATCCTGCAGGTGAGTTCTGCCGGATTTGACGACCTTTGAAAATTCCCGGGCTTTTTTGTCAAAAGTCTTTTCAATATGTCTTATCACAGGAAGAAGCCTCTGAACCATTACCAGCGAAGCAAGGCGCATCGCAGTTGGAAATGTATCGTTTGTTGACTGGGCCATGTTGACATGATCGTTTGGATTAACGACCTTGTAATCTCCGCGCTTTCCGCCGAGTATTTCAATTGCCCGATTCGCAAGCACTTCGTTTGTATTCATATTGTGTGATGTACCTGCTCCTGCCTGGTAAACATCCACTACAAAGTGATCTCTGTGCTTTCCCGAAAGCACTTCATCAGCAGCTTTGATTATCGCGGCTGCTTTCTTTTTGTCCAGCAATCCAAGCTCTGAATTTGTGATCGCTGCTGCCTTTTTAATGTAAACGTATGCATCAACCATAACAGGGTGGGCTTTCCATCCGCTCACCGGAAAGTTATGAACTGCGCGCTGGGTTTGTACGCCGTAATATGCATCATAGGGAATCTCTATTTCTCCAAGTGAATCTTTTTCAATACGGGTTTTCATTTGAGTTTTTTGTCCTTTCGCTCGAGTTTTTTGCGTTTTCACGCCTTAAATCTACTGTAATTAAGTGATGAAAACTAATAAAATATTAGCTAATTTAATGATTAATTACAATTAGTTATAGATAAAATTTCATGAAAACTCTTTTTTACATCTTTTTGACCTTGTCTTTGATTTCAGCGGGTAGAGTATTATCTCAGGATGAGCAGGATACTTCACAAATAACAGAAGATACGCTTGAAACGACTGAGATCGATCCTGTAAAAGCAGAAATATCGAGAATAATCAAGGAAGTTAATTTAAGAGCTGCGGAAATTGATAATATTATCTCAACAGGCGAGATCAAGATCAAAACCCCGAAGATTGACGAGGAGGGAGATATTGAAATCCATGTGAGAAAGAAAGATGATCTATGGTTCAAAATAGAAGGTCCTCTGGGTATAGATGCGGCAACCGGTCATTTCAACCGGGACCGTTTTGTATTCTTTGATGACCTGAACGATGTAGTTACTACAGGCTCAACTACAATTCTGAACATCGGCACGCTTACCAAGATTCGTTGTACTTTTGATGATATGATGAATGCATTTTCAGGAACAGTGAGAATTCGAAAAGGAAAAAAGGACATATTGGATATGTCCGAGGAATCTGGACAGTATGTTCTCTCATTAAAAAGAGGAACTATTACAAGAAAATACTGGGTAAGCAGCTCGGATTATTCAGTGAGCAAGTATATTTATCTAAGCAGCAAAGGACAGACGCTTATATCATTTGAGTTTTCGAATTTTTCAGGCCACGGAACCGGTTCATATGCAAGGAGAATTGAAATAAGAAGACCGAAACAGAACGAGTATTTCAGAATTACTCTCGAAAACGTAAGCCTTGGTCAGAGTTATCTGGATTTTAAGGTCGATTACCCCTACGGAGACGTGAAGATGAGAACCTGGAAATAACAAGCAGTTTAGATGTTCCGGTTATAGGGTTAATATCGGCTGAATTAAAAAATAAATTAACCTGATGTCCTGTTCAGAAGAACTTCTTAGCTCTTACAAAACTATACTCATACAATTCTGTTCGTTATTTTAAAATTAAATCTTCAGGACTAATTTACTTGCGGTATTTGAATTGTGAATTATTTTGTTTATTTTTTTGATAGAAATGATTATTTTGAATTATGGCTAAAGTGAAAACAGAGTGCAGCTGCGGTGCTATACATGAATTTGAAGGCGAAACAGCTGAAAAATTCGAGGGCAATATACCTGAATATATTGATTGCGGGGAGTGCCCCGTATGCAGCCCCGAACTTTTGGAAAAACCTGAAGACCATGAAGACGAGGCTTATGTTGAAGACGTTGACCTGGATAAGCTTGATATTGCAGACCTGACGGAAGACCTTGGCATTGATGACGAAGATATTGATACCGATTTCAGGGAAGAGTTCTGACAGTAAAAATACTATTGCATTTGCCTGAAAAATTGATTTAATTCCCCTCCACAAATTTTAATTTCTGAAAAATGACCAGGTTATTGGCGGCAATACTGTTATTGCATCTGCTCCCTTTGCCTTCCAGTTCTCAACGGATTCTCTTTCAATCCGATTTTGAGACCATTCCGCTCGTTTTCCCGGATAGCATTCCGGCACGCTGGGATAAGCTTGATGTTGACCAGAATAATCCGCTTCTTGGCTGGGCTGTTAATGATACCAACCAGCATTTTGGAGGTGATACTGCGATCTTTAAACCTCGTGCTCACAGCGGCAAGAAGTCACTTTTTATTTTCTGGCTGGCCGGACTTGGAAACAATAACCTGAATGATGACTGGGTGTGGACAGACAGTTTGCGTATTCAGTCAGGGGATAGCCTCATATTCTGGTGCCTTCTGGGAAGCACACCGCTGATTGCACCCTATCCTGACTCCGTTCAGCTGCATGTTTGTTCTGCTCAAAATCCGTCAACTTCTCTGTTAAAGCTTACAACCATCAAAAGCAATGACTCTGCCGGAATACCGCTCAATAATAATGTTTGGCGTGAGTTCAAATTTAATCTCTCTCAATTTGCAGGGCAGAAGATCTTTATCGCCTGGCGCTATTACATGGTTATTAACCAGTCCTCCGGCTTATGGATAAACATTGACGATGTGTTTATCGGCAACCATAGCGCTATTGGAATACAACAGATAAGTTCGGAATTGCCCGCGGTGTTCCGGCTTCATCAGAATTTCCCCAATCCATTTAATCCCTCAACCAGGATACGGTTCAATATCATGTCGTCATCTGAAACTGAAATGAAAGTATTTGATATACTGGGCAAAGAGATCAGAACAATTAAGTATGGCCGGCTTGCTCCAGGCTATTATGAAATTGATTTCGACGCCGCCGGAATTCCAAGCGGTGTTTACTTTTACAGGCTTATTACGGGTGAATTTACTGATACAAAAAAAATGATCATTGTTAAATAGGAATTACGTTAATGAACAGAATTTTTCTAGTGATTTCTGTGCTGGTTATTTCAACGGGCTTATACGCTCAGTATTACTATAACCAGTTCGCATCTTTTGACGGAGTTGATGATTACTTTTCAACACCGGCACAAAATGAAGTAAGCCTTGATACTGCTTTCACAATTGAGGGCTGGGTGTACCTGCAGGATACGGTTGGCGCAAATAAGACTGTAGTGAGCACTATCAACTCCGGGCTAAGCAGCGGTTATGCCGTTCTGATCCAGGGTTCTTCTTCAAGTCCCACAAATGCGGGAAAGCTTCAGCTTAACCTGAACGGCGGAAATAATAATTTTCTGCAAACTGCGGGAACAAGATTCCCCCTGAATGCATGGACACATTTTTCGATATCATTCAGGAACGTATCTTCCGGCAACGATACAATTAGATTTCATATCAACGGCACACTTATCCAGTCTTTCATATCAAATATCCAGCCGCTCATAAACAGCAGCGATCCTCTGAGAGTGGGTAACTGCTATATTCCCGGAAACTTCACAAACGGACTTAGGGGCAGAATAGATGATCTGAGAGTTTATAAGGTTCCTAAGCTTACTAACCTGATAGCTAACGACAGGGGAATACCGCTTAACTTTGGCCTGTTTACTGATCTGAGCGCCTTTGCAGGCTCCAATTATTACAAGGGGTTCTGCGCTTCATGGAATTTTGACGGAACCGGAAATGATCCGCTTGGTACAGCAAACAACCTGACCGCCAGTAACGGAGCAGGTTTTAGCGGGAATTTTTTCAATCCCGAAAATTACAGAAATCAAAGCAATTTCTATATCCGCTACCCGGGAGGAAGCTGGATGGCTGCAGAAGACGGGTCAGGAAGCATTTTTGATGTGGATACTGCCTGTACAATTGAAGCATGGGTCTACATTGACGCATACAGGGCACAGCCGCAGACCATAATCAGCAAGGGGTCTTCTTCGTACAGTTACATATTTGCTATATCCAGTAATCCTTCAAATTCACCTATGCTCATTCTTAATTCGGGTGCCAAGATCATTCAAAGTTCAAAGAGTATCCTGCCCAGAGTCTGGACACATCTTGCTGCTACATATCGTTCTGCCTCCGGTGAACTTGCCCTGTATGTTAACGGCAATCTGGATACAAACAGATTTCTTTCAGCAGGTAACATATCAGTTTCAAATGATTCTGTTATGATAGGGCGCAGTCTATTCGGTGAATATATGTACGGATGCATTGACGGAGTTAAGATAAGTAAATTTGCAAAAACATCTGTTGCGATAAAAAGTTTCATGCATACAAGCGTTGATAACCTTAACGTGACCGGAAGTCCTCAGTTGCAATCCAGTTACAATTTTGAGGGCAATACTTTTGATAATATCAATCTGAACAATCCTTTTATACCAAAAGTAAACGTTTATTTCGAAAGGCTGAACAATGTTTCCGGGGCAAGCGGGTATTCCGAGGCACCAATGATCAGACAATCAGCAAATGACCCGGGATTCCAGGCATCTTCATTCTACATGAACACGGGACGATTTCATATCGGGAACGGAACAACTATCAGGGATTCGATCCTCATAAGCGGTGTATCAGGCACAAACCGCCTCGCAGTAGTAGTGCTGATGAATCATTCTTCGGTTAACGATATTACATTGAACCTCCGTGCCCCGAACGGAACATCCGTTAACCTTCACGCAGGCAACGGCAGCACGAATAATGACATATTAACCGTTTATGATGATCTTGCCGATAGTGTTGTCTCAAATACACTGGCTCCGTTTTCAATGAGGTGCAGACCGGTTAACTCAATGGGCGGACTTCCACAGACCGGCCAAAACGGATACTGGCGGCTATCAGTTACTGATGCTGCAGGAAATGTCGATTCAGGAAGAGTTCAAATGTGGGGTATCAGGTTTATTTCAGCAGTTGGCATAACAAATTTGAACAACAATGTTCCCGAAGAGTTTTATCTAAAACAGAATTACCCAAACCCGTTTAATCCGGTCACAACTGTAGAATTTGGTTTAGAAAGGGCAGGCAGCACAAAGATAGAGGTTTATGACGCAGCAGGAAAACTTGTTGAACTGATATCTGATGATTTCCGGCAGGCGGGAAACTACCGTTTTGAGTGGAAAGCAACTGATCGCGCGAGCGGAATTTATTTCCTGAAGCTCACATCCGGCAACAAATTTCTCACAAAAAAAATGCTTCTAATTAAGTAAAAATGCTGTTTTTACAGAAACATAAGTTCTTGCAGTTCCATATATAAACAAATAATGTTATATTCGCCAACTGGAAATCAGAGTTCATTAATTTTAAATAAATACAGGTATGGAAACATCCAAAACCGGATTGCTGGATCCTTACATACCCTCGCCGACAAAACCATGGAATAGGTTCCTGGTCACTCATTTGCTCAATCGCACGATGTTCGGGGCTAAGACTTCACAGGTAAACCAGGTTCTGGCCATGACACCCTCTGAAGCGGTTGATCTTTTGTTCCAGACAGAACCTCCTCCCGATGTACCGGGTACGTGGGTTACTGAAGCACCTGACTTCAACTCTCCATACAATTCTCAAAGGATGTCTCAGCTAAGGACGTGGTGGGTCCGCCTTATGTACGAGCAGCCGATCTCGATCAGGGAGAAGCTGACACTGTTTTGGCACAACCATTTTGTATCAGAAGGCGCAACTGTGATCGTCCCCCAATACATGTATAAGCAGAATGCCCTGCTTCGCAGTAATGCTTATGGGAATTTCAAAGAATTGACCAAGCAAATCACGCGCGACCCAGCGATGCTTATCTATCTTGATGGCAGGTATAATGTTGTAGGTAATCCGAATGAGAATTATGCAAGAGAACTTCTTGAACTTTTTACGATGGGTATCGGTAATTATTCGGAAACTGATGTTCGCGAAGCTGCGCGTTCTTTAACCGGCTGGATACTCTCCGGGCTTGGAAGCGTTCTTGTGCCGTCAAGGCATGATTATGGAACGAAATTTTTTCTGGGTCAGGCAGGTAATTTTGATGATAATGATGTTGTTGATATAGTCTTCAATCAGCAGGTAACAGCAAAGTTTATTTGCACAAAACTTTACAAGGCATTTGTTCACGAAAAAGCTGATATGGCATATGCTCAGCCTGTAATAGACGAAATGGCGAATATTTTGAGAACAGGCAATTACGAGATCGCACCGCTTTTGAAAATGCTCTTTAAGAGCAAGCTTTTCTATTCAGATAATGTCATAAGTTCGCTTGTAAAAAGCCCGCTTGAACTAATGCTTGGCGGAATAAAACTTATGAATATTATCTTTGATGCTTCTGTTATCACAACAAGACTCAATTTTCTGATAGCACAATCAAGTTCTGCAGGGCAGTTTGTACTGGATCCTCCTAATGTTCAGGGATGGGTTGGATACAGGCAGTGGCTTAGCACAATTTCTATGCCCACCAGAAGTGCATTTGCTGAGGCCCTTGTGACAGGATTGCAGAAGAACGGAGTACCCACAGGATTTTCGGTAGATGCGCTGGCATTTGCAAATTCTTTCCCCGAGCCAAATAATGCTTATAAGCTGGTGAAGGATATGTCAGAGCATCTTGTCAGGCTGACTTTAACTCCAAGGCAGATAAACCAGCTTCTTGAGATATTACTTGACGGTACACAGCTTCAGAACTGGAATATCACAGACCCTCTTGCACCAAGCAGGGTCAAGAAATATCTTAAAGCCCTTGTCAACATGGCTGAATTTCAGATCAATTAGAATTACAGGGAGAAAATAAAAATGAAAAGAAGAGATTTCATCAAAACACTTGCAGTATCATCAGCTGGTGCTGCGCTCTCCTTTAATTCAATGCCGATAAAGGCTCTTGGATTCAACTCCGTTTTGGGAAAGATATGCAGTCCCTTCATAGAAACAGATAAAGTCCTGGTAGTCATACAGCTGCTTGGCGGCAACGATGGTCTGAACACAGTAATACCATACCAGGATAGCACGTATTATACACGCAGACCGAATTTAGGCATCCCCGCCGGACAGGTGTTAAGTCTTCCCGGTTCTACAATGGGTCTGCACCCCGCAATGACTGAGATCAAAAATCTTTTTGTAGATAACAAAGTCGCTATTGTTCAGGGCGTCGGTTATCCAAATCCAAACTTCTCTCATTTCAGGGCAACTGATATTTGGCATACAGCTTCAAATTCCAATCAGTATTTCACAACAGGCTGGCTTGGAAGGTATTTGAAAGAAGAATTTCCCAACTACCCCAATACTTTGCCGCCAGACCCAATGGCTATCCAGATAGGTTTAAGCGCATCACTTTCATTAATGTCACAAGTCGGTGATATGTCGCTGACTTTCCAGGACCCGAACCAGTTCTACCAGCTTGTTCAGGGAGCGAACTATAACGGATACGAAAAAGTAAAGACTCTTGCCGGTCCGGAGCTTGAGTTTGCCAGAAGGGTTGCTGCAGATTCGCTTCAATACGCAACCAGGGTAAGAGATGCATCCAATAACGGACAGAATCTTGCAACTTATCCGACAAACAATTCACTTGCTGATCAGCTTAAAATAGTGGCACGTCTTATTGATGGCGGTTTGCAAACCAGGCTTTATGTTGTTACTATCAGCGGTTTTGATACACACACACAGCAGTTGACGCCGCACAATACGCTGTGGAGCAGGGTAAATCTTGCGATAAATGCTTTCTATTCAGATCTGTTTTTGAACGGGATCTCCGGAAGGGTTGTAGGAATGACACTCTCAGAGTTCGGAAGGCGAGTTGGCGAAAACGGCGCTATTGGTACTGATCACGGGACTGCAGCCCCGATGCTGCTTTTTGGTGATCTGGTAAACGGCTCGATCTATGGAAGCAATCCTGACCTGGTGAACCTGAATAACGGCAACCTTATACACCAGTATGATTACCGGCAGGTGTATGCTTCTGTTCTTAAGCAGCTATTTGCAGCTACTGACCAGGAGCTGCTGAATATTTTGTACAGTCAGTTTAATACACTTCCGCTCATTGTGCCGCAGAGCTCAAATGGACCAGGCAAAAAACATCAGGATTTTTC
The DNA here is from genome assembly GCA_030835025.1 of Ignavibacteria bacterium. Taxonomy (GTDB): domain Bacteria; phylum Bacteroidota; class Ignavibacteria; order Tepidaquicellales; family OLB5; genus OLB5. The sequence goes on from JAUQWS010000046.1 coordinate 32,689, forward strand.
TCTGAGTCAGAATTATCCCAATCCGTTCAATCCTTCCACGGAAATTACCTATTCAATAAAGCGCGAGAGTATGGTGACCATCAAAATATATGACACCTCAGGCAGGGAAGTGCAAACTCTGGTAAACGAAAGGAAACCTTCCGGAGTTTATAAAGTATTATTTGATACAACGGGAAAGAAGAATCTTGCAAGCGGTGTTTATTTCTATAAGTTAGTTGCTGATGAATATACAGATGTAAAGAAGATGATACTTGTAAAATAATAAACAAACAACTACAGCTTTTAAAAATGGCAGGATATTTATCCTGCCTTCTTTGCTTAACTCGAAATATTTCTCTGCAAATAATCCTCTACTGACCGTACCCGTTTGCTTTAAGCCAGTCACCTGCATCGCTATCGCCCAGGTTCGCTGCCTGGCGGAAGCTTTCTGCTGCCTTGTCTTTATTCCCTGATGAAAAATATGCGACTCCTAAATTGTAGTAACCGAATGATGAGCCGGGATCGAGCTCTATGCCTTTTTTATAATCGCTTATTGCCCTTTCGTATTCTTTCCTTTCGTTATAAATATACCCTCTGTTAATAAACGCTTTAAAGTGACCCGGGTTTAGCTGAACAGTCCTGGTATATTCGTCAATAGCTGACGCAAAATCACTCATTTCAGTATATGCTCTTCCCTTTTGATAGTGTGCTTCGGCATTATCGGGATAGTATTCAATGGCTTTGTTATAATATTCAATTGCTGATGAATAATTGCCGCTTTCATACTTTGCCATGCCCTGTCTAATAAGTTCCTCTGCCGGAGGTTTTACTTCTACCGGTGTTTCAATTTTTTCTTCAGTCTTAACGTCAGGTTGATTATCTTCATTCTTTACTTCCGTCTTTATATTCTCTGCAGGTATTTCTTCTTTTTTAACTTCTATTATCGATTCATCTTTCTTAATTTCGGCAATGGGTTCTTCTTTTTTTACATCGGCCAGGGGTTCTTCCTTTTTCTTTTCCTCCGAAACGGTAATTCCGCCTTCTGACCTGATCTTCTCCAGTTTCTCATTCACATCAGCATATCCCGGAATCAGCTCCTGCACTTTCAGCAGGTCCTTTTCAGCATTTGAATAATCATTCAGCATAAAGTACGAACACCCCCGCAAATAAAAGACTTCTGCATCGGTTGAGTTTAAAGCAAGCGCGTTAGTGAAATTTGTAATTGCTGCAGAATATTCCTTGGTTTCGTAGTTGATGTGCCCCAGGTTGTGGTGTGCGCTCTCGATTTTGGGATCTAATTTAATAACTGAAAGGTAATCATTTTTTGCTTTCCAGTTGTTCTTTACTTTTCTGTACGCATCACCTCTCCTAAGGTAAGCTTTTGCATATTTAGCATCTATTCCGATTGCCATAGAATAATACGAAATTGCTTCATCAATATTATTCGCTTTTTCGGATTCAACTCCGGAATTGTAGAACATAACTGCGTCTTTATCCTGCGATAGCGGCGTGCAAAGGTGAACAAAAGCAATAACAAATATTGTGATACTTAACTTTTTCACATATCCCCCGTGGATTTGTTTACCAAAATTAAGAGATAATTTCAGGAAATACACTACCAGAAACAGGTAAATTAAGAAGACCTCATAGACCTTTTTGTAATAAAAAAATCAAAAATTTCAGTAAAAGCAAGAAAGAAGGTAACTGAGGTATTTTTTATCAACCTGAACAATATAAGTGTGGTTTCTCTTTAAATGAAGGGAAGACAAAAATCATCTTCTTTCATTTAGTGCGGGAAGGGGGACTTGAACCCCCATGCCTTGTGAGCGCCACCCCCTCAAGATGGTGCGTCTGCCAATTTCGCCATTCCCGCAAAGATCTTCAAATAACCTCAAAATATCACCATAACAATGACTTTTCTAACCAAACACAACTATAACTGTGAACATTTATTCAGTTTGAGAGAAACAAAGATAAGAAATCGGGTCAAAACAAAAAAGGGAAATTAGATCTCTGCATTCCAGCCGCCAGTTCCTGACCCAATGTTTGCAACCTGAGTTGAATAATTAATGTTATATCTGCGCAAGTAATAATACTTGGTAATTTTAATCAAAAGGGATTATTCATATGGAACAGTTAATTAAATTAGTATCAGAAAAAACCGGCATATCAAGCGACCAGGCAAAAGGTGCCGTTGATACAGTTCTTGGATTTCTCAAAGATAAAATCCCCGGAATTGGCGGACAACTTGATGGACTTATGAGCGGGAATCTTGGTGGCCTGGCTGATATGGCAAAAGATAAGCTCGGCTTATAGTAAAAGATTTAGACATACGATTTGATGTCCTCTTAATTTTCTGAAAAGTTAAGAGGACATTTTTTACACATTCGTATTTTTTCTCAAAGCAATTTCCGTTTCGTTGCTTAAGCCTGCAATTCTTCGAGCTCTTCAATCTTTTCAAGCATCCAGCAAAATCCAACAATTTCTTTGCTCATAGGAATTTCAGTTTCAACTTGTGAAACGCATATCCCACCGGTTTTTTGTGAACTCAAAATGGTGCACCTGCTAATTTGAACATTCCAGAAAATTAAGAAAAATTTTGCATCATTTCACCGAAGTTATGAATTGAGTATTTTTGAGATTCCTTAAGGGGATACTAGTACATCATTTACAGCACAATAAAAAACCGCAGCATTCTTGGGCTGCGGTTTAACATTTAAAATCACTGATATTCTACTTCACAAGGATCATCTTTTTCGTCTGAACAAAATCATCGGCTTTAAGAGTATAGAAATAAATCCCGCTTGCCCAGTTATGCGCTTCTATTTCAGCATTATAAACACCGGCTTTCAAAATTCCGTCAGCATAAACAGCAACCTGTTCGCCAAGAGAATTGTACACTTTGAAACTCACATTCCCTTCCTTCGGAATTGTGAAATGAACATTTGTGACCGGATTGAATGGATTGGGATAATTCTGTGAAAGTGAATACTCTTCCGGTACTGTTGTTCCCTGCTGGTTAATGCCGGTTACAATGTATGAACTCTGATATCCCTGCTGCATTTCTGCTGTATTTAACGGGTTGTTATCCTTAAAAATAACCACTGCAAACTTGCTGCTGCCGGCCTGCCAGCCTGCATCAAGAGTGGTTGTAAATGTTAGCGGGTATGTCTGTCCGTTATTCCATACTCCGCCGGAGTTAACATTATCACCTGAAACTGTATTGACGATATTCCTTACAACCCAATGGTGAATTGCATTCGGATTACCCGGGCAGTAACTGTTGCCTGTCTGTGCATATAAAAGGTTATCTTCCGTAATCACATAATTTACTTTATATTGCCCGGATAGTGCAGTCAACGCAGTAGCATTCAGGTTGACCTGGAGAACTCTTGTTCCCGAATTATAATTTACGCTTGTCGGTACAATATTAACTGTTGCGCTGCTGCTTGATGCGAGGCGGTACTCAGTATCAAAAAAGAACGAACCCCAGCCATTGTTTGCTCCAAGTCTTCTATCAACAAGTCCTGATGGATAGGCATTGAATCCAAGCAGACCTAGAATGCCGTTGCCGTTGAAATTCCTGAAAGGATCTGTACCCGAGCCGTGATATGCAAAAAGCACCGAGTTGTTCGGATAAGTTACAGAAACATTATGTGCTTCATCATCACCGCATGGACACCACTGGCACCATGTGCCGGTACAGAATTCAAGAACGATCCTCCTCGGTGAAGGTGTCACAACAACAGTGTTAGTTATTGCGTCGTTTGAAGTGTTCTGATCCCCGCCAAGTGAAGTTGAGGCAACCAGCGTGTAATTTCCGTTTGCACTGAAGTTAAATGAAGGAAACGTTACCAGTTGTGTGGCCCCGGGAGCCAGATTAGTAACACTGGCTGAATTAGAATATGCACCCGGATTAATAGTGAGTCCTACATTGAAAGATTGTGAAGTTGTCCCGTAGTTTCTTACATAGACTTTCGGGGTCTGGCTTCCGGTTGTAATTCCCCACTTTGGTTCTGAAATTGAATTTGCACCAACATCGTTGCTATAGCGGGTCCCGATCTTCACATTATCCAGATAAAGATTATTTCCAAAAGCAGTAACAGCTGTGAATTTTATCTTGTTTACTCCGAGAGGCATTGAGTACCTTTTTGTTGCCCACTGGCCGGATGTAGGTACAAACAAGTCATTGTTTGCAGGCGCTGTTACCAGCGGACCGGAATTGCCGCCTACCAGTGATATCAAAAGCACCCAGTTTGCACCGTTATCTACTGAAGTATAAATATCCAGCCTGTCGTTATAACCTCCCACGGCAGTTGCATATGCATGATCGAAAACGAGAGAATCACCCGAAACCGATACCGGAAGAGTTGGCGATATCAGCTCAAAGTTCCCCGATGCATAATCATAGAAATCAACTACACAGCTTGCAAGTCCGCTGCCATAACCTGAGCAATATGTTGTCCTTGTCATGTTATAGCCGGTCGTGTTCTGCACTGTCCAGCCTGCAGGTGGGAAGGAAGTATTATCAAAATCCTGCATATTATATGATGCTGAAACATCAGTATATCCGGAAAGAAAGATCAGCATTGCTGCAATAAAGGGCATTAAAAAAGTAAATAGTTTTTTCATTTTCTTACTCCTTAGATTTGAAGTTATCATATAAAATAATACTTAATTAATTATTAAGAAATCTCAAATACCATAATTGTTCGACTAAAACATTGACTGCCCGGCAGAAGCATCACTCAAAATAAACAAAAAACCGCAGTTTTCTCAGGCTGCGGTTTCAATTGTTCTCTTTTTCTGAAATATTAATTAGCCATTACTTTCAGTTTTGCCCTGGCTTCTATGTATTTCTTTACTTCAAGGTACATTGATTCACTATCAAGCCCGGCTTCAAGAAGTACACTATCGGCAGAGCCGCTGCCGAGATAATGTCCTTTTCTGAAAGGATGCAGTATATTAAACCTTGCTTCAAATCCGGTGATCCATTTATACATTGTCGGAAGCGTAAATCCGGTAATGCCTAATGCCTCGCGTCTTGCTGTGTAGGGCAGAATGTCTTCTCTTCTGTCTTTAGGCTGTGCGTCATAAAGTTCAGCGCTCGAAACGTGGTAGATGTTGATGTTATATCCGTCTTTATCAAGTCTTGGGAGCACTTTTGTAATGAATTCAATTGTTACTCCGCTTTCCTGCAGAATTATATGTCCATCAATATGCTGTGACTTATCTGCTTTGCGAAGTGCATAAACACCGTTTATTGCCTCAGTTGCAGAGGCAAGGTTCAGCTTTTCCCTGTCTATTATAAGCTCATTGGGCCTGGTTACAAACGGAGAAAGTATTGCAGGTCGTTTCTTCAATCCCGAGACAAGCAGAGGCCATATCTCGCCTGGCTCCCAGGGTGTAAGTGTAATAAGTATTCCAGGGGGGAAATTCTCCTGAATAAGCTGCAAACACTGCGGGTCAGCATGAGTTGGTCCGTCTTCTCCCGTCTTCAAACCTGCATGCGCATTTATCAGTATCCATGTATTATAATCTCCGCCAAAGTGCGTCACCCTGTTCTGCTCGCCTATGCCGTGAAGCCTTGCAGCAGTATGCTCCATCGCGGATATGAACGCTCCGTAGGACGAGCTTACTCCGATATGTTTTCCGTATGCAGAAAGTCCTGCCATCATACCTCCGATGGCGTCTTCGCAAATACCGCCTATAGCCAGTATTCTTGACTCGGGATTATCGACCGCATCAAAAAACCCTTCATGGAAACCTGCCCCAAGCAAGTTTACCGATGTTGAACCAAGCAGATCAGCAGCAACACCAAGTACTGCACCGTTTGATATCTTGTTTATATACCCGAGAGATGAACCAAGTACTCCCCTCAAAGTTGTTTCTTTCCCGGGGATAATATTCAATTCAGCCGGAGCTTTTGAAGGAGAAAGAGCTCCCTCATCGTAGATCTTATTCTTATCCGGTGTCTTTCCAACAGGCACGCGCATGTGCTTTGTAAGCCGTTCTTTGCTCTTTAAAATGGCATCCGAAAAGTACTTTATCGAGCTTTCTTTCTCGATGACCTGTCTTAGGGTCATAAGTGTATCATAAAAGCTCTTTTCGATATTCTCTTTTGTAACCTCACCTGTCAAATGCGGAACTTTAACTCCGAACATATTCTCAAACTCCTCGCAGGCTTTGTAATAACCTTCGGAATTGAACTTATGCCCGGCTCCGTGCGAAGAACGCCCTTCAATGCCGTACTTCCATCCTTTTGTAGTACGGTAAACAATTGCAGTCGGCATCTTATTATCCAGCTGATCTGCAAATCTTTGTGCTGCGGCTATCTTCTTGAAATCAGTTCCATCATCAACATAGATCACATTAAAATCATGAAGGTAGCAGAGCTCCATCGGATTCCATTGTACATAATCTCCTTTGTCTTTCCCTTCTCTGCATACCCTGTTTGAATCGATCGATGCCTGGTTAAAATCAACATGGAAATTTATGTTATGCAGCCTCATTGCAGATGCAGCAGCCAGTGCTTCGGCAACTCTGCCCGGTGTCATCCCGCCTTCACCTTCAACAATATGCACCTTTGGAGAATTTTCGCCGAAATAATCAATGCATCCTAGTGCAACTCCAAATGCAGAAGGTACGCCAACGCCGCTTGCACCGGTAGCAACTTTTACATGCGGAGTGGCGGGAGTCGGGTGACCGTCCAAAGCTTTTGAATTGAATTTCCTGAATAATGGCAGGGTATTTGTTGGATTCCTTCTGAATCCCAGCAAATCTTCAAGCCTTAATTGATGCTCTTCTTTCGGGAGTGCCTCCGGGGAATATGCCCTCACAACTTCATTCCTCAAGGCCCACATAGCATATAGCCCAAGAGCTTTATGCCCCGCCGCATAAACAACAATATCTGCCTCATCTGCAAACGGGTTTTTGATATCAAAATCCAGTACGTTATATAGAATCGATGAAACAAATCTACCCGATGAGATAGATCCGCCCGGATGTCCGCTTGTAGGGACGTAATTGTACAGAATAGCACAAAGTGTCCTGTAAATGTTGTCCAGCTTTTCAAAGTTCTTAACTTCTTCCCTCTTAAGCGGTTTTATTTCTTTTACGATATCATTTACATCGTAATATTTGCCTCTTCTTGGTCCGAATCCGAATTTGGCAGGTTTAATTGCTGCAGATTTGCTTTTTTTCATTTTAATAAAAGAATTATTTGCCTGAAATGTTTCAAGAAATCACTAAAGGTACATTACAAATTTACCTACGCAAACAAACATAAAGTATGATTATGGTCAGGATTTTCGGGAAATAAGAAATAGGCCAAATTCAATAAAAAAAGCGGGTTTTCCCGCTTTTTGACCCACAATTCCTCTTATCGTCTATCGCTTTCGCGTATTGGCAAGCTCATCTATCTTCTTTAGAAGCCAAGACCTGTGGCTAATCACGCCGGCATTAAGTACTGAATTTCTCAGTTCATCTAGATCTGTCTTTGGCGAGTATTTTGCCCTGCACAGAAGCGTAACATACTTGATAAACACATCCGAGATCTTTCGGTTACTATCGCTTAAAAGCTTGTCTTTTTGAATGAACTTCTTGAAATTTTCAAGCTGCATCAATACCTCTTCAATGTTGCCGAGCTCGTAATGAATTGTAATGGTCGTAAACCGGATATTCACCTTCATATGCAGGTCTGAATATGTAACCCTGCTGATGTATTCCAGTGCTTTTTCAAACTCTCCTGTTTTAAAGAATATCTTTGTAAGGCAGTAATTGTAATTATTCTGCCGGATCTCGGGAGATACTTTGGTAGAGTATTTCTCGATAAAATTCCTGGTCCAGTCAATTTCTCCAAGCTTGATCCCCTGTACCACAATATTCTGAAACATGTTCTGTTCAAAATAACCACCTTTCACCCTGTTGTATAAGTTCTTCTCTACAAGATAAGTGGACATCCTGAACATGTAAGTATCATATTCTGTTTTTCCTTCATAGATCCTCTCAATACAATAATTGGTCAGAACGGTTATGCCATCCCGTCTTTCTTCATCATCTACAGCAATTCTGTCATCTGTAAGCTGCTTCATTAATTCCAGAAACAGGTCTTCACGGGAATGATCCTTAAGCAGCTGTATCTGTGAATAGAGAATACGTACTGTAATGTTATCAAGATAAACGCTTCCTTCGGCTTCAAGAAAGGAAAAAATGTAGGGCAGAAAATCAAGCTTGTAATCCGCGCTGACAGAAAAAGACTTGTTCAACAAATAACGGTATCTCTGAAGCACTGATATCAGGAAAAAGGCTATTAGGTTATTGGATTCTTCCAGCAGTTTTTCATCTGGCTTATCCTTAATTGTTAATGCGCGGTAAGTTCTTGAATAGATAATATCCTTATACTTCTCAAGCTCGTATTTATATCTGAAATATGTGCTGTTATGCAGCTCTGTTTGCGTCAACTTTTTTTCCAGGAGCGAAATTTGTTTTGCCGCTTCTTTATCAAGGTTAAGATCCAGCAAAGAGCTGATCAGGTGAGAGTTTTCGGAATACCAGCCTGCTTTGTAATCAGAGTACGAAAGATATTCTTCGGCAAGAGAAGTAAGCCTGAAAATTATCATTCTCATGAAACTATCGTTGTACTGTGCTGATGAAAAAAGTTTTGAATAGATGAATTCCTTATCCAGTTTCTCAGGGGGGAACGCCGGATGATACAATCTAAGGTAATCAAAAAGCCTCGTTACGCTTTCATTCTTGTTGAAAAAGGGAGAATGCACCGCCTCTGAAAGCTCCCGCATTTGTCTGGAACTAAGTCTCTGGAATAAATCTATCAGGAATGACCTTTTCATTGTGACATCTTAGAATATGTGAGCTGAAATTTATGCTTTTTTGATGTTTTTTGCACAAATAACCAAATTACCCCAAGGATGGAAAGAAACATTAAGGAATATTATTCCCTCATCCCTCATAGAAAACAACCGGTGATTTGTTTCTTCTTATTTTCCGCTAAAACAGGGCTGCATTCGGTTTGGCAGGTGATTTGATACGAAAAAAGCTGAAAAAAACACAATTAAGTTTCTTTGTTACACAGCCCAACTCAAATTATCTTTGTGACGAAAATAACTATTCTTGATTCCAATTAAAAATGAAAAACAGATATTTAGAAAGTGAAAATGAGTCAAGCGGTTTAATTACAGGCGAACAGGGTCTGATATTCATAACCAAAGGAAGTTTCGAAGGCGAACTTCTGTTACAATGGGATGCCGCAGAGAGCGCACAATATTACATAGTTGAAATCTCGCCTTCGGGTTCCGGCAAATGGAAGCAGGTCGATATCGTAAAAGAGCCGCGCTACGAAATGACAGGACTCAAAAAAGGACGCAAGTATTCCTTCAGGGTAGCGTCCATTTTCAACACAGGTCAAAGTCAGTGGAGCAAAGTTTCATCAAAAAAAATCAAATAACTTAAAGAGGAAATTAAAATGTTAGACGATTTAACAAGATCAGTAAAAGAAGCAGTCCGCGACGGATATAACAATCCCGAAAATACAACACCCTCAGGTTTTTTTCAGAACATAGCCTCCAGGTTCAAAGGGCGTCTCATTTTCTCGCTTGTTTTCTTTCTTATTTTTGGGGCAGTTGCCATAGGAATAATACTAATGATACTATTCTTTGTGTTGAGAGCTTTATAATTTATCTTTAAGGAGAGCAAAATGAAAATTTTTAAAATGTTATTGTCTGTCTGTATTATGCAGTCAGTGATATATACTCAGAATATTATCAACACACTTGGTATAACCGGTTCGTTTAAGATCAAAGATAACAATACATCGTATTTGACGCTTACACAGGGGACGGGCTTAATAGAAATACTGAAAAGCGTGAAGCTCAATATAACAAGTGACCAATACACCGGGATTATTTTTAAAGGTGATAACCACTTCATCCATAATTACAAAAATCCCCAGAATCTGGGTAACAATACGTTTGTAGGAATAAAATCAGGTAACTTTTTGATGGGCGGAGCAAATTTTGCAGATGGGTCCAACAATTCAGGATTTGGGACTAATACTCTGAACGCCCTCACAAACGGATACAACAATACCGCTATCGGTCATAATGTTCTCATGATCAACACAAGCGGACACAGCAATACCGCAGTTGGAACATTCAGCCTTATGAATAACACAACAGGCTCATTTAATACTGCATTGGGAATTCAATCACTTTACAACAACACAACCGGTATAGGAAATACTGCAATTGGAGAGAATTCATTAACTTCAAATACAACGGGACTTGGAAACTTAGCGGTTGGTTGTGAAGCATTAAACAATAACACAACAGGCGCCGATAACGTTGCAGTCGGAAACTCAACTCTATATTTGAACCTGATCGGTTTTCGTAATACTGCTGTTGGAACCGGCGCTCTTGGTATAAGCACCGGGGCCTATAATACAGCCTTAGGATATCAGTCGGGTAATATTGTCACATCGGGCTCAAACCTGATACTGCTGGGAAATAATTCGCAGCCTTCAACAGGTACTGCAACAAATCAGGTTACTCTTGGCAACAGTTCAATAACATCTCTGCGCTGCAATGTGCAAACCATTACTTCACTTTCTGACAGGCGGGATAAGAAAAATATTAATGATCTTTCGCTTGGACTTGATTTCATCATGAAGCTTCAGCCCCGCCAGTTCAACTGGGATAAACGAGAGTGGTACAACAATAGTGCTTCCGATGGAAGCAAAATGGATGAAAAACCAACTGCAGGTTTTATAGCACAGGAACTGGATTCCGTGCAAAATGAATTCAATTCCGATTGGCTGAATCTTGTACTAAAAGATAATCCAGAAAAATGGGAAGCAACATACGGGAACCTGCTGCCCGTGATGGTTAAGGCAATACAGGAATTAAAAGAGGAAAACGAAAAACTGAAGGCAGCAATTGATAAATTGAAATCCATTGAAGAAAGAATGACTGAACTTGAGCTGCGAGTCCTTAAACAGGCAATCCTTAAAGAAATAAAGACTGCAGAGAAATGAACTATCTTTTGATAGTGTTTATGATCTTCTGCGCCGGTGCATCGCAGGTGATGAGCCAGCAATTCAGTGAAGTAAAATATGACTTAGGCACTTCCGTTGAGGTCCAATCAGAAGCTGATTTGTGTGCAGATGTAATTACTTTAAACGGTTCGTTTTCAGGAGGCGGAACCATATGCAGGGGTCCCTTACCTGTTACACTTTCTTCATTCACTGCTTCTGTGAACAAAAATACTGTGCTGCTTGCTTGGCGTACAGAAACTGAGCTGAATAATTCAGGCTTCAGCCTGGAAAGAATATCAATAACCGGCGGAAATACAAACGAATGGAAACCTGTTGCATTTATTACCGGCAACGGAACAACTTCAGAGCCGCAGAATTATACTTATGTTGACAGATATCTTTCAAGCGGAAATTACGGTTACAGGCTAAAGCAAATAGATTTCAATGGTAATTTTGAATATTTCGATCTTGGTTCGCAGGTAACCATCAGCAAACCAATTGATTTTGCGCTTGGTCAAAATTATCCCAATCCTTCCAATCCCGCATCAAACATTTCATTTCAGATTCCTGCAGATGGAATTGTGACTCTAAAGATCTATAACTCCATAGGCCAGGAAATACAGACACTAACTGACGAGTTCAAAGTTGCAGGATTTTACACTGTCAGCTTCAGCGGGGGAAATCTCGCCTCGGATGTTTACTACTACAAACTCACTTCCGGCAATTTCAGCGGCGTTAAGAAGATGATAGTAGTAAAATAAACACCGTACTTCAGTTGCATATTATTTGGCTGCCCTTTGACTATTCTCCTGTTTTTCTTGTATATTTGCATTCAAAACTATTATATGCAGGCATGAAAAAATCCGTTATTGCAGGAGAAAAATCTAAGTTCATTTTAAGTATTATGATACTCTGTTTGATTTCCCTTTCATGCAGTTTCATAAGGTACGGCTGCGGGTTTTATACAAAGGATGCACATACAGATTCAGCCGATGATATTGATGATGTAATTCTTTCGCAAACCGGTGACGGAGAATTTTTAATAACAATTGAAACAGTTTTTCAGGGAAAAAGAAATACAAAACAAGGCATTCGCGGCGGTTATGACGGCTACTGGGAAAAAAGGATCTCGTGTTATGACGTCTCAACCGGCGAGCTTGAAGGAAGATATGTTTGCGGTAAACGCGAAGAGGCTGATTGTTTTATGCTGGGCAGAGAAAGCACAAGGGTTTGGTTCTTCAGCATTGATAAAGAGCTCGGCCTGCATGCCAGGGAATTGCCCTCCCTGGAAGTATCAGTTACTCAAAAAGAGATCCTGGATGCAAACCCGGGCTTTGAGTTCATAGAAGCACCCCTAAACGAAATCTCTCAGCATTTCCGTTTCGAGAAAAATCTTTTGTGGCCAAGTGTTAAAGATAAAAGCGGGAAAGACTACCTTCTCAATCCCAAAACACTTAAAGCCGAGATCCCGCAGCAGGAAATCGAATTCTATAGCACAAATCCAAACAACACAACGAATTCCCTTGAGCTTGCTACAAACCGCTATATAAAGATCTCACCCGATGGTACAGTTACGCTTGATAAGAAACAAACATCATTTCAAAACATGATTAACAGTGAGTTCCTTGAATCAACTATCATAACTACTCTTCAAAAGAAGCAGGATGAGTTGTTTTCTGAAGATGTGAGCGGGATAATCACGGAAGACAGCAGCGTCTTCATACTCAGTCAGGATGAAGAAGGAGATAATTCCAAATGTGTGATCTCAAAAATCAACATGAATCAGGATTCAACTGTAGAGTTGGATTGGCAGGTAATTCTGGAAGAATATTATAGATTCCCCGAAAAAGCACTTGAAGACGGGTTTTTTGAGTCAATCTTCGGGAAGGGAAATCCGAATTACAACTCAATGAAAATTCTGAATACCGGCAGCAGGTTGATATTCATTTACAATTTAAAAATGCTGTGCCTGGATATTGAGTCGGGTGATACAGTTTGGGAAATGGAATTATAGACGGTAAGACTCTAATCAGATTTCAAACCATTTATCAACGGCTTTCTTTTCTTCTCTGCTGCCTGATCTGTGTATGAAATAATTGTTGTGGGGATCATATTCATAGTCTTCACCCCACTTTTTATGATTCAATGCCAGCTCTTCAAGCGATTCAAGAATATATTCTATCTCATCATCTCTTGTCATAGGATGCAGTGACATCCTGATCCATCCGGGTTTTGCCGAAAGGTCATCATGTTCTATCATTTCAGTTATCTTCTTCGATTTATATTGTGAAACATGCAGCAGGTAATGTCCGTAAGTACCAGCGCAGGAACATCCTCCGCGGACCTGGATCCCAAACCTGTCATTAAGCAGCTTAACTCCGAGGTTATAATGCATCCCGTCAATATAGAATGAAAATATGCTCAATCGGTCTTCGATATTCTCTGCCAGTATGTGGAGCCCCGGGATCTTCTTTAATCGTTCAAATACAACTTCACATATTTCTTCCTCACGTTTCAGCATCTTTTCAGAACCAATTCTTTCCTTCAACTGAATTGATAGTGCAGCCTTGATCGTCTGTAAAAACGGAGGTGTGCCTCCATCTTCCCTTAGTTCTACATCTTCGTAAAAACTGTGTTCACCCCACGGATTAGTCCATTTAACGGTACCGCCGCCCGGCTGGTCGGGTGCAAAGTGGCTGTCGTACAGCCACCTGTCGAATATCAGTATTCCTGTACTGCCGGGTCCGCCTAAGAATTTGTGAGGCGAGAAAAAAATTGCATCGAGCTTCTGAAGACTGTTTTCGGGGTGCATATTAATATTTATGTAGGGGGCTGAACAGGCAAAATCAACAAAACACCATCCTCCGTGATGATGCATTATTTCGGCTATCTCGTGATATGGAGTGAATATTCCGGTTACGTTTGAGCAGGATGTTATAGAGGCTATTTTCACTTTCCTCTCTTTATAGATCTCCAGCAATTCTTCAAGACTGCTTAGATCAACCAGTCCGCTTTCCAGTGTATCGATTATCTCAACATCTGCAATTGTCTCAAGCCACGTTGTCTGGTTAGAGTGATGCTCCATGTGCGTGATAAAAACGATCGGTCTTTGCTCGAGCGGTAAACTGACAAACTGTCTTAATCTTGAAGGCACCTTGAAACCGAGCATCCTTTGAAGCTTAAGCATTGCTCCCGTCATTCCGGAACCGGTTGAAATGATTGCATCGTTCTCGTTCGCATTTACATGACGTTTTATGAGTTGCTTGGCCTTTAAGTATGAAAGGGTCATTGAGGTTCCAGTTACATTTGTTTCCGTATGAGTATTCCCAACGAACGGCCCGAATCTATTTATGAGTACTTCTTCGATCGGTCTGTAAAGTCTTCCGCTTGCAGTCCAGTCTGCATAGATGAGTTTTTTCTTGCCATAAGGAGTCTCAAATTCTGTATTATACCCTATAGTATTCTCTCTGTATTCGGCAAATGTACTATCCTTTACCGTATTTCCTTTTATGGAGTAATTATCCCTGCTTTTTGTCTGCATTTCCCCGGACTGATTCATTTATATCTGATACAAAAATAAGCGGGAAACACAATCTTAAACTATGATTGCGGTCATACAAAAGTGCTCAAAATCCTCAAAAAACTATAAGTTTAGGCTATTTTATCTTTCTAAGCGAGGGAACAAACAAGAAAATCAATAGCGAAATAATCAATGTTATGAGTGAACTTATCAGAATGGCCTCAGCTTCACCAAGATTCTCTGCCAAAGATCCCATTAACAATGAACCGATCGGAAGCAGCCCGAAAAAGGTCAACGAGTAAACTGACATAATCCTTCCGCGCAGCCTGTCCGGGACAAGTGTTTGCACCAGAGAATTTGCAATGTTCATTGCCAGTATTTGCGAAACTCCGATAACAGATATTATCATCAATGAATACTGAACAGAATGTACAAAGGAAAAAATTAATAACGTGACCGGAAATGCAATAGAGCCGATACTCAGTAACTTCCCTTTGTAGTTGAATCTGCCAAGAGATGCAATAAATAACGCGCTCGAAAGCGCACCTGCACCTCTTAATGACTGAAGAAACCCGTTCGTAGCTGAATCACCCCCCAGTATTTTGACAGCCCAGGCCGGCAGAAGCGTCGCAAAAGAGATACCGAAGAGGCTAACCGATGCTATCAGAATGATAATGACCCTAACGTGCGGCTGCTTAATGATATATTTAAGACCTTCTTTTATATCCAAATAAGCATTACCTCGAACTGCAGTAACCGGGGTTTCTTTAAGTTTAATTTTCTTTAGGGCAATGATCACACCGATATATGAAACCGCATTTATAGTAAAGCACCAGCCGGGACCCGCAACAGCATATGCGATACCTGCAACCGCCGGGCCTATTGCCACTGCTGTGTTGAACATAGTAGAGTTAAGCGCAATGGCATTTGTTAGGTCGGCCTTATCAACCAGTTCATTAACAAATGAAATTCTGGATGGTGCATCAAAGGCTGTTATGATACCAAGCAAAAAGGTAAGAATTATGATATGCCAGGGCTGGACAATGTTAGTGAAAGTCAATGCTGCAAGAATCCCTGCAAGTATCATCATCGCTGTCTGTGTGATCATCAGAATAAATCTCTTTGAGAACCTGTCGGCAATTACCCCGCCATACAGCATGAACAACCAAGTCGGCACACCGGCAGCAAAACCTACATATCCCAAATACGCAGGAGAACGGGTAAGGTCATATATTAAAAAACCCTGTGCTGTTGATTGCATCCAGGTTCCAAGCAGAGAGATCATCTGACCCCAGAACCATAATCTGTAATTCCGGTATCTTAAAGCCGTAAAGGTTCTCTTTAGGCCAAAGCTGCTTTCGGCGGCAAACTCACCCCGGCTCAGTTCTGCCTTAATTTCGTCACTCTCCAGAAGTTTCTGTTTATTTGCAGGGGATTTGTCATTTCCTTGGGGATCTTTCATTGAAGAAAATTGAAGGTGGCTGATATCAAAACACTGCAAATTAGCCAAAATTTCAAATTTAACTTAGTCATTTTAATTTGCTCTTTTATTCAATATTTTTGCTGACTATGTACAGAGTACTTCTATACTACAAATATGTCAAAATAGATAACGCTAAATTCCTTGCTGAAGAGCATTTGGAATTCTGCAAGTCGCTTAATTTGCGGGGCAGGATATTGATCACTCCGGAAGGCATCAACGGCACATGCAGCGGGAAATTCAACCGTACTGAAAAGTACATAGAACATATGAGGCTTGACCCAAGGTTTAAAGACCTTTGGTTCAAGATCGATGAAGTTGACGGCCACGTTTTCAAAAAAATGCATGTGAGATATAAAGATGAACTTGTTACTTTCCGGTTCCCGGAAAAGATAGATCCAAATGTTATAAGCGGAGTACATCTTGATCCGAAAGACTGGCTTGAAAAGATGCGGGAAGATGATGTCATCATACTGGACGGCAGAACAGATTACGAATATGATCTAGGTCATTTCAGGAATGCTATCAGACCGCCGGTAAAATCATTCAGGGAATTCCCCGAATGGGTCGAAAAAGAGTTCAGCCTGTACAAGGACAAAAAGATACTGACTTATTGCACAGGCGGAGTACGATGCGAGAAGCTTTCAGGCTACCTGCTGAAGAAAGGGTTCAGTGAAGTTTACCAGCTAAACGGCGGAATCGTTAATTACTCTAAGGACCCCGAGGTTAAGGGAAAGTTATTTGACGGAAAGTGTTACGTGTTCGACGGTCGGATCTCAATCCCTGTTAATTTTGCCGATGAATATACTCTTACGGGCAGATGTCTCCATTGCGGCACACCAACCGATAGATATGTGAACTGCGCAAATATTGATTGCCATAAACAGCATTTCGAGTGCGAAAAGTGCGAGGAGAAATGGGCAAGAAGCTGCAGTGAAGAATGCATGCAGGCACCAAGGCATGAGATACTTCAAAACACATAAATCATATGTCACTTCTTAACAAGAGCAGTCTGGCTCAGACCATAGATAATGTAAACAATGCATTATTCTACGGCAAAAAAATCACCAAAAAAGAAGCGGGTGAAGTTATTGATTGGGTTAGCTCAAGACTAGATACTGAGTTTTCATACAATAAGAGCTTTGGTGTTACCCGGCACGATATGAAGTCACCTGTATATACTTTCACAGGTGAACGGCTTTCATCGCCCACGTCTATGCGGCACATCATGGCTGAAGAAGCATCCAGAATACTCATACAGCTTTCAAAAACAGCAGGCAGAAAAGTAAAAGCACTTGAAAGTTCAAACAGGGAATTTATGAAGGCGCTTAAACGATGGGAAGATGACGGCAAACTGGCAGGTACTTACTGCTGCGGACCCTGCACTGTTGGATTGTGGAGGCACTTGAATGTCGGCGGTCTCCCGAAATACAACAAAAATCTTCCGGAAGGTATAAAGGTCCTGCATGATATGCACGACGGAGCGGGAAGATGGGGAAGGTTCCCGTTCTTTTATACACTTCTTGCGCTATCTGAGATTGACCATCCATTGGCCCAGAAAGAAATAAATTATGCAATGCCTGAATGTGAGAGAATTTTTAACAGGCTTAACAAAAAAAACAAGTTCTCAAAAAGGAAGCGCGATCTTTTGATGAGGGTAATGGCCTGAAAGGAAGACTGAATTTTGGATAACATGACGCTTTACTTTGTTGTGCTTGTACCGCTTGCAGTAATTATACTGCTGGCTCTTTTTTTTTACCGGGTTTTTACAAGATCTGCCGCAAAGGATAGGAAGTACCTGGAAGAAGTAAAAAGGCTTGAAGAATTGAAGAGACAGGGGGAATTCCGGGCCGCAAAGCTTGTGAGTGTTCAGCCTTACCAGGCTTCAATGTATGCGCCGGGGCTCAGAACCGTGAATATCAGGCTTGAAATTGAGGATTCCCCCGGCAAATTCCGCACACATTCATGCAAATGGATGGTCGATGATTATTTTGCCTCTTCTTTTCAGCCAGGACAGGATATTCAGGTAAAGGTTATCGATGAATATGTGTTCCCCACCAGTGACGGCGCAAAGCTGCTGCCTGATTAGTTTTATACATACTGCCCTGCGGCAAATCCCGATGCCCACGCCCACTGAAAATTATATCCGCCCAGCCAGCCGGTAACATCAACAACTTCGCCAATGAAATAAAGTCCTTTTACTTTTTTCGATTCCATCGTTTTGCCTGAAAGTTCATCCGTATCAACTCCGCCTTTTGTTACTTCCGCTTTGCCGAATCCTTCAGTACCGTTTGGAGTAATTTTCCATTTGTGGATTTTTTCAGCAATTTCTGTAATATCTTTATCTTTGAGCTGTTTCAGCTGTCTGGTGGGGAAATACATGCTGCACCACTTTTCAGCGAATCTTTTTGGGAATAGTTGTGAAAGAAAAGTAGCCAGCTCCATTTTGCTGCCTTTGTTTTCTGAGATAATCTCTTCAATTCTCTTTTCAGGCAGCAGGTTTATTGAAATTTCATCACCATCGTTGTGATAATTTGATATCTGCAATATTGCGGGTCCGCTTAAACCTTTGTGGGTGAACAATACCGCTTCCTTGAAGCTAAATCTCCCGCAGCTAACAACTGCATCTATGGATACTCCGCTTAGTTCGCTTAAGCTTTTTTCTTTCAGGGTGAATGGAACAAGTCCGGGTACTGTTTTTGTGAGCTTAATCCCGAATTGCTTTGCCACTTTATATCCAAAATCCGTTGCACCCATTTGGGGAATTGAGATCCCGCCGGAAGCTATTACCAAAGATTCACTTTCAAATTCACCTATGTTCGTGTTAACGCTGAAGGCAGAATCGCTTGTGGTAACCGATTCCACATTACAGTTAACCAGTATTTCTACACCCGCTGCATCGCTTTCTGATTGCAGTAATTCTACAATCTGTTTAGCGGAGCCATCACAAAATAACTGACCAAATTTCTTTTCGTGGTAGTTGATTCCGTATTTTTCTACCAATTTGATGAAATCATTTGGAGTGTACCTAGCAAGCGCTGATTTGCAAAAATGCGGATTGTTGGAAATGAAATTCTCAGCGCTTAAATTCAGATTGGTAAAATTACATCTGCCGCCGCCGGAAATAAGTATTTTCTTACCGATCTTCTCGGCATGTTCTATCAACAACACACTTCTGCCCCGTTTGCCTGCTTCGATGGCGCACATGAGTCCCGCCGCACCTGCACCGATAATTATGACATTATATGAATTCAAGTAATTTCCAATTATTTGGTTGTAAGGCAGATAAACAATGCTTACAAGTTACTTTGGCATTTGGATTTTGACATTTGAAATTTCATCACTGCTCCAGCCACATCGTTCTATCCAATGTGCGGTATTGTATAGCTTCGCTGATATGTGCTGAGCTGATATTAGCTTCCCCGGCAAGATCAGCAATTGTCCTTGAGACCTTTAGTATTCTGTCGTATGCGCGGGCAGATAGTCCGAGTTTTGTGATTGCCATTTTCATCAGCTCCTCGCTTGCTGAATCAATTTTACAGTACTCGCGGATATCCTTTGACTGCATATCGGCATTGCAAAAAATATTTTTCTTTCCGGTAAATCTTGTGATCTGCACATCTCTTGCATTTACAACCCTTTCTCTTATTGCATGAGATGGTTCTCCCGTTGCTGTTGAAGAAAGCTCCTTATACTTAACAGCCTGAACCTGTATGTGGATATCAATTCTATCAAGCAGCGGTCCCGATATCTTTGAAATATACCGCTGTATCATCTGCGGCTGGCATTGGCATTCCTGGTTAGGATTGCCGAAATTGCCGCAGGGACACGGATTCATAGCTGAAGCAAGCATAAAATTACATGGATAGTCCACTGTTATCTTTGAGCGAGAGATAGTCACTCTTCCGTCTTCCAATGGCTGGCGCATCACTTCAAGCACATTTTTTTTGAATTCCGGAAGCTCATCAAGAAATAACACACCGTGATGTGCGAAAGATATCTCCCCCGGCTTTGCCGCGGGTCCCCCGCCTACCAGCGCAACATCGCTGATTGTATGATGGGGCGAGCGGTAAGGTCTTATAGATACAAGCGCAGTGTTAGATGGAAGCAGACCGGCTACAGAATGGATCTTTGTAGTCTCAAGAGCTTCATCAAATGTCATTGGGGGGAGTATTGTTGGAATGCGCTTTGCGAGCATTGTTTTCCCCGAGCCCGGGGGTCCGACCATAATTATATTATGCCCGCCTGCTGCTGCAACTTCCAGAGCGCGCTTTACTTCATGCTGTCCCTTTACATCCGCAAAATCAACTATGCTCTTCTGGTCAATATTGAATATTTCTTTCAGGTCAACCCTGAACGGTTCTAAACCACCGCCGTTATTCAGAAAATCTATGGCTTCCTGCAGAGTCCCAAGCGGGTGAACATCAATTCCTTCCACCATTGCAGCTTCTCTCGCGTTCTCTTCGGGAACTATGATTCCTTTATAGCCCAGTCTTTTGGCCTCAATGGCAATGGGCAGTACTCCCCTCACAGGGCGGAGTTTTCCGTCAAGTGAAAGTTCACCCACAAAAATATAATCATTCAAGAGCCCTGGTTCTATCTGTCCCGCTTCGCATACAACGCCCAGCGCAATAGGCAGGTCAAACCCGCTGCCTTCTTTTCTGATATCAGCAGGTGCAAGGTTTATTGTAATTCTCTTTGCGGGAATATGGAAACTGGAATTCTTTATTGCAGCAACAACCCTTTCGGATGCTTCCGAAACAGCTTTATCGGGTAACCCTACTATAATGAATTTGTGAGGCACCGCTGTTGAAAAATGAGTTTCAACCTTCACTAAAAAGGCATTCACCCCAACTGTAGCTGCTGTAAGTATCGGTGATATCATTTTGTGTGTAATTGATTAAGCCATAAAGGCATTAATGGAATTGTTAATTTAATTCATATATCAGAACAGTTTCTGCGTCCTTATCTCCCTAATATCGCCTTCATCCAGCTTGGCATCAAGTACTGTTGTTTTGTCAAACACATTAAGTTCTATCTTATCCAGCAGCTTTATTACAGGCACCGGTTTCTTGCCGCTGAGGGTTGAAGAAAGCTTTGCAAGCGCTATTACGGCTTCCATCCTGTTCTTTAGTTCAAGCGCAGAATTGTTATCCTCGCACTCGTTTTGCATTATAATTTCAAGGTCATCGGTCATCTTAAGGCTGAAAGAAACCGCTGATATTTTTTTGTAGATGCTGTAAAGCTCATTCATGCTTTCTGTTTGGGTTGTATCTGCGAAATTCAGCGAATCACTTTCTCCCCCGGGCAGCTTGCCTGATCTCTGACTATTCATATCAGAGAAATTTTCAAAAATCCCCCTGATAAACAGCTTCTGAGTGGATATCAGCCATAAATTTTCTTTGTATTTTATCTTTTCAATTTCTCTTACTGTTTCCGGATTTTTCAGCAGTCCTGTCTGCGATGTATCGGTAATGCCGAATGTGTTTTCTATCTGCTTAAGGTAATTGCTCCCGCAAACAGTGAAATCATCTTTGAAGTAGAAATTGAAATTTGTTTCAAGCTGTTTATAAACGGTTATTCCGGCAGGATAGTTGATCTTTGTGTAAAGAGTATCCCCTGAAATATAGTCATCAACACGCTTTCTGTCAAAAGTACCTTTTACAACCAGCGCATTATCACCTATCCACGAATTAGAAAAATACAGTTCGTCTATTCCGTTTGTTATGCTTACACCGGTAGATTGCTTCAGGATATTCAGAAAACTTCCGAAATTCCTTTCACTGCTGAAAAGAGAATCTGAAATAAACTGTTCCCAGAACTTCGTATCACGCATTTTCTTGAAATTGAAATACATCACAAATTGCGGATTATCCTGCAGCAGGGCGAAGTTCTGTTTAACGGTAAGCGGTAAAGGATCAGGATCAAGCTTCTGTGAACAATTAACAAATAGCAATGAGCAATTAACAATCAAAAGCAGGTGAATTACATACTGTTTTACCAATCCCCTATTGTTCATTGCTAATTGACCATTGTTAATTGAAATGCTAGTAGTCTTTTTTGGAAAAATAATATATCGAGTACGCCATCATAACCAGTGAAAACAGTAACGATGATATTGCACTCATCCATGAAGCAGTAAAGCTTCCGGTTTCGGCATTAACAGAAGTCTTCCAGGTGTTTATCGGTTCTCCGAGTATCATAGCATTTGCTAGGTCGCGTATTTCACCCGGTTTGGGAAAAATGTAATAAAGAAAATCAAACACAAATTTAACCGTATCATTAGTCACCAGGCTGAAAATTACAGCTTCTCTAATAGAAAGCAGCGGGCAAAGTACAAAGATCAGAAAGAAATTCACAAGTATTGCAATTACGGTACTCTGTGTTGTTAACCCGATTACAACTACTATGCTGTACATTGTCGCAAATGCAAATGTTATCCATAGTATAGAAAGCAGGAATGAAAAATCCCAAAAACCTGATTTCAGTGAAAGAATAAGCCATATTGAACCCAGCAGGAAAACCATACTTAAGAAAACGAACAAAACGGCTCCCATAAATTTAGAAAGCAGAATCATGGTTCTTGATATCGGTTTTGAAATCAAAAGATCAATTGTTCCTTTTTCAAGCATTGAGGGAATGAACGAAGCTGTGGAAATAAGCGAGAAAAATATTATCAGGTTCCACGATATCATGAAGAATCCGGTTTCTACCTGGTGTACAAGGCTTTTTGTATCGGTAAGGCTCATAACGCCTTCAACTGCATCCATATTAACAAGGAAAATCATTATGAGT
>JAUQWS010000047.1 GCA_030835025.1 Ignavibacteria bacterium
TTTATTATGTTGAAAAATTTGCTTATTTTTGTAATTCTTGTCAAAAACGCTCCCATCGACTAGGGGTTAGGTCATCACTCTTTCACAGTGGAAACACGGGTTCGAATCCCGTTGGGAGCGCAAAAAAAGCCGATTAATTACTGATAATCGGCTTTCCCATTATCTGCGGATAATGCCGTGAATACGCTTAAACCGGATATTTAGGAAACTATTGTCAACTTGGAAATAAGTAGGTATCTCAATAGAATAAACCACAACACTCCCGCATTTGCGAGTTTGGAAGTGCTCACATCACTGAATTTGCAGCATCTAAATTCGATACCTTTTGAGAATCTGGATATTCATATCGGCAGAAAAATAATCCTGGATTTCGAAAGCATTTATGAAAAGATAGTGCTGAACAACAGGGGCGGATTCTGCTATGAAATGAACGGACTGTTCTACAATGTATTGACATCTTTGGGATTCACAGCTAAGATGGTTTCAGCACGAGTCTATGACAGCACAGAACCCGGACCTGAATTTGACCATATGGCTTTGATTGTTGGTCTGGGCGGAACAGAATATCTGGCTGATGTCGGTTTCGGAGACAGCTTTCGCAAGCCGCTTAAATTTGAAACCGGGCTTATCCAAAATCAGGGAAGTAAATACTACAAGATAGAAAACACAGGCGAGAACAATTATATATTAAAGCAATCTGATGACGGGACTGTTTACGGCAATATGTATCAATTTTCAACAACAGCAAAGGAACTCAGTGACTTTGAACAAATGTGCAATTATCATCAAACTTCACCTTTATCTCATTTTACTCAAAAGCGAATCATAACAATTGCAAAGCCAAACGGGAGGATCACAATAAGCGGTAACAGACTGATCGAAACAATTAACGGAACAAAGGCAGAATCTGAAATAGAAAGCGAAGAAGATCTTAATAAACTTCTTATAGAACATTTCGGAGTAGTATTAGAATAGTTACTTATTTCTCAACGAAGTATGCGATCCTTGATAACCTTTTCTCTGAGCTCAGGCGATGGACAGATTCAAAAAATTTCTGGAGTTCTTCGTATCGCTCCTCGCCTTCTATCCTGACCAATTCTTCCACATGTTTCTTTCGCGCCGAGAACCATCTTCCCGAAACCAAAGCTGCGTTTTCTGTGACGTCTTCTTTTTTGATCAGCTTTAATCCGGCCGCTTCGATGAAATGTTCATTAACTCCGGGCGGTACATAAAGGAAAAGACCTATCGAACTGCGCAGTGCAAGCTCCTCGTTTGTAACCGGACCCGTGATCACCACCGGATCTGTAAAAACAGCCTTACCGCACGGTCGAAGCACGCGATGCCATTCCTTAAAAACACTCAGGCGATCGGGAAAGTGGTTCATCGAATCCATACAAATAAGGGCATCGAAAGAACTTTCTTTGAATGGCAATGTTTCGTTCGCATCAGCCGCAATGAACTTCAGTTGATGGGTTTGTTTTGTGTTTACGGAATTTTGTACGGCTTCGGCGATACCGCTTTGGTTGGCATCAATTCCGGTAACATGGCAATTGGTACTTGCAGCAAGGTAAGCGGCCGGACCTCCCGACCCGCTTGCAGCTTCAAGGACACGTAGCCCGGGCTTAAGCTCAAGCCATGAAATAAAGCGGTCAAACTCATCGGCTGTGATCCAGCTGTTCTGGCCAATATCTGCCCCAAATGTTTCTTTTCTGACAGCAGCCAGAACCTCTTCCCTAAAACTGCTGTAAGTACTGTTATACAAGTCAACTTTTTTGTTCATGAAATAAGTTATCCGGTTTTTGGTGAAATTCAGTTCAATTTATTTCCTGATAGATGTTCTTTTAATTTTTCCAGCAGCCAGTCCTTTTCCCATAATACTTTAGCTGCTTCTATCTCGTTTTTGAGTATTTCATTATCTATTGAACCCATTTTTTCACCGGTTTTCAGTTTCAGTATCTTAAGGTAATAAGTGATAAAATTAATGAACCTTTCTTTCATACGCACAGGTGAAGTATTGTCATTTTTCAGCAAATGCTTATATGAATCGATGGAGTAAAGCGCCTGTTCAAAATACCCAAGCTCAAACTCTGTGCAAAGTTTTACAAGCCAAACGTCGTATTTCATCGAATATACTTCAAATTTAACTTTCGAGATATTTTCGAGGGCCCTTTCGAAATCTCCGGACTTAAACTGCAGCATTGCCTTAGAATAGCAATACATTTCCCGCCTGTAATTTACAGGCAGCTTTTCAAGATAATTCTCCATGAATTTTTCTGTCCATGAAAATTCATTTATCGAAAGCGCATTCCTAATCACCTTTCTGAAGCGTATCAGCGGAAAATAATCCTTGTCCTCTGAAGTGTAAAGACCTTTTGAAAGCATTTCTTTGTGTATATGATGCAATTCTTTTCGAAAATCTTTCCCGGTGAGAATTTTTTCATCACAGCTGTTTTCAAGAAACAGCATTAGATTGTACTTTTCGAAACGCGAAAAATGCTCTATATTACTCAATATAAGTTTCTTAAGCTCGCGATAGTATTCTCCGGACTCATCTTTGCCAGATGCTATCATGAACCTGTTGTAATAAATTGCGATCACGGGATAGAATTCAGGTGCATATTCTCTGACTTTTGAGAGGAAACCCTCCGGCTGAAGGCTTTCTATGAATTCATAAGCAATAGTCTTTTTGTGGTCAAAATCATAGCTTACACCTGTAACCAGAATGTCCTGATTCAATTTGAAGGTTGTTATCAGGCAATAACAAATTATATAGGTTGAGCATCTCGTCAGGTTTTTCAGAACATTCTCAGGTTCAAAACCGCCTTTTCCTCTGCCAAGTGCAAAGTTAAGTCTGGCAACCTCTAATTCGAAATTGCATTTGAAATAGTCGTCTTCAATGTTCCTTATCATCTTGTATACACCGTCAAGCGAAGTCAAGTGTTTCCCGAAATGATTATCAAGATTCTTTTCGTCAAATCCCCAAAGGAGGATTAGGTTTTTCTGGAAAGTATTTTTCCTGTCCAGTCCGGAATGAATCATATATTCCGAAGCAAGTTTCGAGAGCCCGGAAAGAATTTTCCTCATGGTGCTGTCATTATATTTCTTTCCATTAAACAGTTTTGAGTAAAGATTTTCTTTTGTCAGGCTCTTTTGTGCAAACCCGGGGCGGTATTTCCTTAGTATAGCATATGTCTCTTTGAGCTTACTGTTTTCATTAAAATAGGGAGAGTTTACGAATTTGCCGAACTCTCGGAATTCAACGTCATCAAATGTCCTAAGGATTTCAATGGCTTTGCTTTTGATCATCAATAAATTATATACAGAAATTGCCACAGTTTAAAGGTACAAAATCAAAAAAGCAATTCGCCCTAAATATTGTAATGTCATTAGTTTAAAGTTACGGATTGTCGTTTTAGCAATATGCTTGATACCGCAAATTGGGAAAAAATTCTTTTGAACATATAACTGATTAGTATAAATTGTATCAACTAAATTCAAATAATTATGCTCAATTCAATGAAGATTTTCTTAGCTTTCGGAATTGCCTTAACACTTTCGGTTACTGCCTCACTTTACTCACAAATGAAAATGGGAACCGGGACAATGAACTGTATCATTGATGGTGACACAATCACCTTCGGACTTAATTCTGATCTGAATGATCTTTATTTCATGGCAATGGGGGGCACTGCTGATAAAGGGATAATGAAGATTCAATGGGATAATGTAAAAACACCTGCTGATGTTAAAGTGCTTACGCTGAAACTTGAAGAAGGGTTTATAGAAAACAGAACAGAAAAAATAAGCTTGATTTGGGCAGATTATTATTCGAATATTCCTTACATCATAAAAAGTGGAACACTTTCTGTAACCGAAAATAACGGGAGCATCCTCAGGGGAACGATTGAAATCACGGCTGAGCTTGGAGGCAATCCCTTAATTGGTGAATTCATAAAAGGGAAAAAGCAAACAATCCTTAAAGCCGGTTATTTTGAGATCAATTACTGATATGAGCTTTTAATAAACCCCAATGTAGTACTGCCCGGCAGTGTAAGAAACTGCCGGCTTTTTTTCACCATGTTACATCAATTTACAGAATGTTTACAACATAACTGCAACAATTCCTTTATATTTGAGTAATAATTATATAGTTAAACTAAACCTAAAACTGATGAAAACTATTAAATTACTCACTGTTTTTGCTTTTTCTTTGATGCTTTTATCAGCTGTTACCAATTCCGGAACCCGGTACTATGATGAATGCCAATGCACATGTGATGCATGCCTTAACTGCTGTAATGAAAAAGGCAACTACGAAACATGGCAAAATGAGAATTACTACAGGACAATGAGCAACAGGGATTTTGCTGAATTCAAAAGACTGATCGGTGACAGAACATTTGAATCTACCAAGCTTGACATGACAAAAAGCGTAATAGATAATAATTTCTTCACAACAGATCAGGTTAAGGAAATCTTAAGTTGGTTTACGTTTGAATCAAACAAGCTTGATCTTGCCAAATACGCTTTCAATAGCACAGTTGACAGGAATAATTACTACAAACTATATGACAACTTCGTATTTGAATCAAACGTAGTTGATCTGGATAACTTTGTTAAGAATTACAGGTAAAGGGATATGAAGATGATGCGGTTACCAAGAATAACCGGATTTTATTTAATTTGAATTATTTATTCTTCTTGTGCATCATCTGCCAGTTCCATGCAAATGCAACTCCTTCCGCAAGCGGATAGATCGTTTCTTTATCCTCAATATCAACTTTCACATTCACTTCCATTCCCTCCTGGACTTTGGGAGCACCCATTGGATAAACCTCCCAAACACATTTCGCCCGGTACGGTTCTTTATACCCGTTAGAAATCTCAAGTGTGAACTCGTATCCCTGGTACCTCCCTCCGGTTCCCGTGCCGCTGATACCTACCGGGTGCGAACCGATTATCTTTGCTTTGGCTTTTTCTGATCTCGCTATCTTAGCTTCTCTTTCCGCCAGCATTTTCGCTCCGCTTTTTGAGGCATACATAAAAAACAACACAATTGCTGCCACAACAGCTAATATGATGATAATTTCCATTATAGTCTTTTGGTTTTTCTAAAATCCCATTCTTTTTTCTTCTTTTACTAAAGTTGTAAGCTCTTCCACATCCTTCAGTGTAATGGTCTTTATCATTTCGGGAGTCCTTGAGGCTTTTGGTACTTCAGCAAGCCGCAGGTTCTGATTTTTGATACATTCAGCAAGTGATTTACGAATCTCTCTTGCATTCCCAAAGAATTTATCGCGCTGGCTGCAGAGTGCTGTAACATGCTTCTTAAAATGATCTGCGGCTTCGGTGTCAAATTCCGCTTCCTGTTCATTAAGCATTACTTTCGCTATTGCGTAGAGATCAGATTCGGAATAATCTTTGAAATTGAATTTCCTGTCGAACCTTGATTTTAGCCCAGGGTTCATTAGCAGGAATTGCTCCATTTCCTCAGTATAGCCTGCGCAAATAACCACAAACTCACCTCGGTTGTCTTCCATTCGTTTTAAGATTATCTCAATGGCTTCCTTCCCGAAGTCATTTTCAGTTGATCCCATTAATGAATAAGCCTCATCTATGAACAGCACTCCTCCCATTGCTGCATCAATTTTTTCGGCTGTTTTGATAGCAGTCTGGCCAATATAGCCTGCAACAAGCTCTTCCCTGTCAACTTCAACCAGGTGACCGCGTTCAAGAACTCCAAGGGCTCTGAAAATACGGGCCATAATTCGTGCAACGGTGGTTTTGCCTGTTCCGGGATTACCCGTAAAAATCGTGTGAAGTGAGAATGACCGCGTGACATCTTTGCCGATCTCGCGGAAATATCTGACCAGCTTAACCATTTCATGGATATCGCTCTTAATCTCCTCAATGCCAATCATCTTGTTAAGCTCTGCCAGTGAATCACGCATAAGCTCTTCATCGGGGGGAATGTCAACACCCTTATGCTCTTTCTTCCTGAAAATCTCCCTGACATCTTCAACAGTTATCGTAGATAGAGCTGCCTCATCAAGCGATTCTGCGCTCACTTTCCCGTCCATAACGCGGAGTCCCATATTCATCTTAGCTTCATCAACAATGGTATTTACATATCTAGCATTGCCGAAAGATTTATCTCTATCTCTGTATGCTTCGACAAGTTTTGTATAAAGGTATTCTTCCGTTTCAGGGTTCAGGTCAACATTTATCTGTCCGGCATGGTAATTCCCGATTTGCAGCAGTTCTGTTGGTGTGTAATCAGGAAAATGGAAATGATGGTTGAATCTTGATTTTATTCCGGGGTTTGATTCAAGGAAATACTCCATTTCATCGGGATAGCCTGCCGCAATGATCGCAATATCACCAGGTCCGTCTGACATCTCTTTGATTATCACTTCAATTGCTTCTTTGCCGAAATCCTTTGCAGTATCACCTTTTCTCGCAAGCGAGTAAGCTTCGTCTATGAGCAGAATTCCGCCTCTTGCTTTCTTGATCGCTTCCTTAACTTTTGGCGCAGTCTGTCCGATAAATTCGCCGATAATATCTGCCCTGTCAACTTCGTGAACGTGGCCTTTGGTAAGCAGTCCAAGATTATAATAAATTTTGCCAAGAAGCTGGGCAACTTTCGTTTTTCCGGTGCCCGGATTGCCGGTAAAAACAGAGTGCAGATTTATCTTATCAGTTTCGCCGAAACCCTTTTCTATTCTCAGTTTAACAAATTTAAGATAGTCATACATGTCATTGATATTTTCCTTGATCGTCGCAAGCCCTATCATTTCGTTTATCTCTTTCATTATCTCTGCTTCAGTAAGCTGCTTGCGTTCCTGTTTCCCCGCAGCCCCGAGTACAGGAATTGACTGCCCCGGATGGAAGAACTTCCCTGCATCGGGATCAGCTTCTTCAGCTGAAGCGAACTTCACGTACAATGTTCCCAGTAGCTGTTCAAGAAAGACTATGTCAATAATGTAATCTCCTGCGTACCAGCTTCCGGGCTCGCGACCTCCCCAGCCGCGGGTGAAGCGTACAAGATCAAGTGTATTGGCATAAGTGTAGAAATCGACTATATTAGCAACTGTATCGCCTGCAGTATTCCTTATCCTGATCAAGAATTCACCCGGCCATGCAGCTTTCCCGTTTTGCAGGTTGTTGCCTTCAATTTCGATCCACATATATTTCGTTTTTGCAGCATCAAACACCTTCAGGTAATTCCTCTGCCCGAAAGGTATGTCTTCATACGGACCCTCATAAAGTTTTACTGAGGTAAGGCCGAAGTACGGGTTAGATTCAGAAGTTACCTCTCCTTCATTCACAGTGTGGAAAGCTGCAGAGCCAAGCATCACTCCATCAACCCATGCTTCCCATCTGTACGCCCCTTTGTACCAGTAATCACCTGGCACATCCTTTCCCCAGGAATATCTTACATAGGCGGTTTCTTCTGCTTTTGTAACGGTTTGAGTTATCACTTTGTCACATAAGACCGCATTAGCTGAATCATAAGCTTTAAAGTTGACATTTACGGACCAGTCCTCTTTATCAAATGCAAGGTTATGTAACGCAAGTTCAACATAAACATAGCGAATCACATTTGCATCAAATACCTGACGGTATTTCTTAACTGAACCGTAAAGCCATTCATTGGATCCGTGTGTCTTGAGGCTTTTGAACCTGTATTTTGACGCTAAATTAGCAGTAGTATTAGTCATATTCTACAATCATAAAGGTATGAATTTTGATTTTCAATGTAAAACAATAAAGGGCGCAATTGCGCCCTTTTAAAAATTCTAACCATTGCAAATTATTGACCGATCCAGGCTTTTCTGATCGCTAACTGTTCTTCAGAAGGTTCTTTCGAAGGTATGATCACGTACTGTCGTTTCAGTTTAACAAGGAAAGTATTTGCTTTAAGTGTCTTAGTTATGATTTCTCCTTTGTTGTTTTTTCTTTGAACAACAACTGTAACTTCGTCACCGGGCTTAACTTTGCTTTCGAACTCTGAAGCTGCCTCATTTAGACTTGAAGCTGTAATATCCACTCCGTTAACAGATACAATAACATCGCCTACTTTCAGCTTAAGAGCCTTTCCGAATTCCCTCAGCTCAGTAACTTCGAACCTGCCTCCCGTGCTGCTCATTGTTGCCCCTATCATTGCAGGAACTTCTTTATCAATACTTTCGTAAAACTCATAACCGGCATATTCAAGATATTGTTTATACGGAATTCTTTTAGGTCCTTCAACATAATCCCTGAAGAAACTCCTTATCTCGGGGTAAGTCAAAGAAGTGATAACATCAAATAATTCATCATCTTCAAACGGTTTATCTTTGCCAAATTTCATCAGAAGCTCATCTTTCAAATTCCGGATCCCGTACTTGCCGCCGGAAAGCCTGAGCAACTCCAGGTCCAGGCACATGCTTATAAGGGCGCCCTTTTCGTAAACATTCACATATTGATGTTTACCTTGATCCAGCGCGCTTTTGCTTAGTTCTGTAAAAGGCAAAGTATCATTAAAGTACAAGGAAGATATCAGGATCTTCCGCGATATTCTTTCAAAGAACTTTTCGGGAGTGATAAGCCCCTGCTTAACCTGGCAATGATGTGCATAGTACTCAGTACTTCCTTCATAAAGCCAGAGATGTTTGCTCATTTTTGGATTTATGAAATCGAAATCATGCACCTCCTTAGAGTGAATTCCAAGCGGTGTTATGATATGGAAGAATTCATGTGAGATCACATTAACAAACGGTTCAACCATGTCCTCTTTCGGGATATCGGGATAACTCATGGTTGTAGACTGAAAATGTTCAAGTGCACCTGCACTGCCTGATTTAGAAGTACCTTCAAACATATACATCAGTATAGAGTATCTATCAGCAGGGAGTTTTCCGCCAAGGTATTTTCCCTGAGCTTCGAAAAGCTCTCTTGTGTGTGATATAAGATAGGAAGAAATATTCTTGTTTTTTGCAGAGTAACCTGAGAGCAATACCCGGGTATTATTCACCATTACAGTAGCAGTATCCGGAACCGAATACATAATGGGATTATCGTGCAGTTCAAAGTAATTCTCAGCACTGTAACGATCACTATATTCATCGGTGCTTATCAAATTCAGTGAAGTAGCTCCATAGAAACCCAAAGGTTTGGTCACATTAAGCTCAAATGGCCGTTCTTTAAAGCCATCAAAGTAGCCCACATAACAGAAATTATTCAATACAAAAACCTTTGCTGAATCGATACACAATCCTACCGGTTCAAAAACAGCAGGTGTTTTATCAGAATGATATGTATCTTCAACCCAATAAGTAACCTTCTTTATTCTCCCGGCATTCAGCAGCAGCCATCTGTTCGTATCAAGTCTTTCAACAGCCAGCAAACTGCCGTTCTCATCAAAAGACCTCACATCAGATATGAACCTTCCGAAATTGTTTACCACGTATGTTCCGGGAACTATCTTCGGAAAATGCAGCTCAACAGTTTCAGAGTTCATTTCAGGAGGGATAAGTTCAACCTTTATCCTGTGGTCTCCGGTGGCTTTTGTCAAGTCTATCTTTGCAATAGTCTGGGCTTCTGCCTGAAGGGTAATTGCTGCTAAAATGATATTGAAAATGAGAAAAATTAGTGCTTTGGGGCATTTTGAGGCTTTGGATATCATGAAGTTCCTATTCTGAATAATTAGCAATATATTAATTAGATGCAAAAAACCCTCTTGAGGTTTCAAGAGGGTCAGCATAAAAATTTTGTCTAAAATGAATTTTAAACTTAAAGGAAAAGGCTAATAAGGTAATAAAACAATGCTCCGCATGCAGCTGAAAGCGGTATCGTGAGGATCCAGGCCCAGAGTATTTTTCCGGCAACTCCCCACTTAACTGCTGAAAGTCTGTTTATACTGCCAACCCCAACGATTGAACCGGTAATAGTCTGCGTAGTGCTGACCGGTATACCGGCGAAAGCCGTCACCAACAGGGTTGTAGCCCCGGCGAATTCAGCGCAGAAGCCGCCAATCGGTCTGAGTTTCGTGATCTTCATACCCATTGTCTTAACAATTCTCCATCCCCCGAACATCGTCCCAAGTGCAATAGCTGCGTGGCACGAAAGTATAACCCAAACAGGGACGTGAAAAGAATCCATATAGTTGGAAGCTACAAGGACCGAAACAATTATGCCCATTGTCTTCTGTGCATCGTTTGAGCCGTGTCCGAAGCTGTAGAATCCCGCGGAAATCAGCTGAAGCCGTCTGAATACTTTATCAACTTGCCTCGGTTTTTTATTTCTAACAATCCAAGTTGTGATTAACATATTGAGAAATCCCAATACAAGTCCGATTATAGGCGCAAGAAAGATAAACAGAATTACTTTTGAATATCCTGCCCAGATAATGACACTCCAGCCAAGCTTCGCTATTGCTGCACCTCCATAACCTCCAACAAGTGCATGTGAAGAGCTTACTGGTATCCCAAAGTACCACGTAAAAAGATTCCACCAAATTGCACCAAGCAGCCCCGCCATTATTACATAAACATCAACAGCATT
This sequence comes from Ignavibacteria bacterium, assembly GCA_030835025.1. Classification (GTDB taxonomy): domain Bacteria; phylum Bacteroidota; class Ignavibacteria; order Tepidaquicellales; family OLB5; genus OLB5. The sequence goes on from JAUQWS010000047.1 coordinate 10,546, forward strand.
CAGTTCAACCAGACCCTTACCGACGGTTTTTGCAACCTCATCACCAAATGCAAATGCAGCTATAAAATTGAAAAAAGCTGCAAACATCACAGCTTTCTGGGGAGAGAGCACACCTGTAGAAACTATTGTGGCAATTGAATTGGCAGAATCGTGGAAACCGTTAAGAAAATCAAAAAATAAAGCAATAATTATGATGATCAGTACAAGTTCGAACATATCACATATTCTTTATCAATATTCCTTCTACTACTGTTGCCGAGTGGTGGCACTTATCTATTGCTCTTTCGATGATCTCAAGAATTTCCTTCTTCTTTATCAACTGGATAGTATCTGTTTCATCATCAAAAAGATTCAACAATGCATCTTTAAAGACAATATCACCTTCGGTTTCCAGAGATTTTACCTGGACGATCTTTTCCGTTGTTTGTTTCGGATCCTGGATATGCTTTATTACATCATTCAGCACCCCCATTTGAACAAGGAGTATATCCGAAAGCTGGGGTCCGAACTGAAGCTGAGATTTGAGCTTATACATATAAAGCCTTGAGCCGACAGTATCAATAGTATCAATGATATCATCAAGAGAATTCACAAGTGCATATATATCTTCACGGTCAATAGGTGTAATAAAAGTATCGTTCAGGTCACTTATTACATTGTGAGTAAGGTCATCACACCTGTTTTCAAGTACATGAATACGGCTTGAATAATCAGCAAAATTTTCGTGCTTGCTGAACATTTCATTCAGGAGCCTTGCTGACTCGAGTACATTTGTTGCAAGCTCATTTAATATCTCGTAGAAGTTGTTCTGCTTAGGAAGGAATCTTTTAAACATAAATGTTAAGACCTTTATAGTTTAACTAAGATTTACGAAAAAATGTTAAATTTTGATTGTTTCTGTTCTTTTTCGGTTAGGATAGCATTAAAATGAGATAAAGATATAATAAAACAAAACCAAAAAAATTGGAGTTTTTTAATTTGTTTAGATTATCTATTAAATAGGGTGTTTTAGCGATATAAAAAAGGCGGCACTGAGCGCCGCCTGTATATTAAGAAACAGCGTTATTTTTCGGACGGTTCTTCTGGGCTGAAATCTTCGGATTTATGCCTGATTATTTCACCGCTGCAAAGATACACTACATCTTCAGCTATGTTAGTGGCTGAGTCTGCAATTCGCTCGAGGTTCTTTGAAACTGACCTCACGCTGAAATATTCTTTCGCCTTCTCGGGGTGTTTCTCAATTGTGTTTACTGTCTTCTTGAGTATCTGTTTTGTAAGCCTATCCACTTCATCATCAGCAGCTATGACTTCCCTTGCAAGAGTAACATCAGTATTCACAAGAGAATCAAGGCTCTTCTTAACCATTGCCTGAACTTTGTCTGAAATTCCCCCGAAGTCGGATATGATATCAACCCTTTCCCTTTTGGAAAGATATTTAGCTCTTTTTGCAATGTTCGATGCAAGGTCTCCCATTCTTTCAAGGTCACTGTTCATCTTCAGAACTGCGATCACGAACCTCAATTCTATAGCAACCGGCTGATACAGGGCCAGTATCTTCAGGCACTCTTCTTCGATCATTATTTCAAGAGTATCAACTTCCCTGTCCCTTGAAATGACTTCTTCTGCAAGTGCAGAGTCACGCCGCTCAAGGGAAAGCATAGAGCGCTGTATCTGCTCTTCGACAATTGCGCCGAGGCTGAGTATCAGCTTTTTCAGGTTTACAATTTCTCTTTGCCAGTAGTGGAGCATGTTTATATCTCTCTTTCTATCCGAATCGTCCGGTAATGTAATCTTCTGTTTGCTTTTCGTTCGGTTTGGTGAATATTTGTTCAGTAGCGCCGTATTCTATCAGCCGTCCTTCATAGAAAAACGCAGTATTATCTGAAACCCGTCCTGCCTGCTGCATATTATGCGTAACAATAATTATTGTATAATCCTTCCTTAATTCACCTATCAGGTCTTCGATCTTAAGTGTTGATTTGGGATCCAGCGCACTTGCAGGTTCATCCATGAGTACTATATCCGGATTAATTGCAAGAGCCCTGGCAATACAGAGTCTTTGCTGTTGACCGCCGGAAAGGCTCATTGCGCTCTTATCAAGCCTGTCTTTAACTTCATCCCATAATGCAGACTTAACAAGACAGCTCTCCACAATTTCCATAAGCTTTCCTTTATCTTTAACGCCGTGCAGACGCGGACCATATGCAATATTATCAAATATTGATTTTGGAAAAGGATTCGACTTCTGAAATATCATGCCGACTTTCCTTCGGAGCTCGACAACATCAGTTATCGGACCGTAAATATCACCTCCATCAATTAGAACTTTTCCTTCAAGGCGTGTACCATCAATAATATCATTCATCCGGTTAAGTGTTCGCAGGAAAGTCGACTTCCCGCAGCCCGAAGGACCAATGAAGGCTGTTACCTTCTTTTCGGGAAGCTCAATATTGATATCGAACAGTGCCTGCACGGAACCATAAAAGAAGTTCATATTCTCAACGTGTATCTTACTCCGTATTTCTTGGTTCTCTGCCATTTACTGTATTAATTACTCTGAATTTTTACCATTTATATTTTCTTCTAACCCGTATCCTGATTATGACTGCAAAAAGATTGAGTCCAACAACTAACAAAAGGAGCACCAATGCAGTGCCGTATTGCATCGGCAATATCTTCTGCGCTTCGGGATGCTGAGTTGCGAGTATGTAGAGATGGTAAGGCAGTGCCATGACCTGGTCAAAAACAGATGAAGGCAGCTCCGGCAAAAAGAATGCTGCTGCAGTAAGAAGAATAGGTGCAGTTTCACCGGCAGCTCGGCCAATCCCCAAAATTGAACCTGTCATCATTCCCGGAAGCGCATATGGCAGAACATTCTTATAAATGGTTTCCCATTTGGTTGCACCAAGAGCCAGGCTCCCTTCCCGCATATATTTTGGAACAGCTTTCAGCGATTCTTCGCTTGCGACAATAATTGTCGGAAGTATCATGCACGCAAGAGTCAGGCTTCCTGCAATTATTGATGCGCCGAAATCAAGCGTAATAACAAACAGTCCCAGCCCGAACAAACCAAAGACTATTGACGGAACTCCTGCCAGAGTAACAATTGCCATCCTTATGGTTTGAGTGAATTTCGATTGCTTCGCATACTCAGTCAGATATATTGCGCTGAACATTCCAAGCGGCAGAGCAACCAGAATAGTCCCAATCACCAAATACAATGTCCCAAGAATAGCAGGAAGTATTCCGCCTTCCGCCCCGCTTTTTTCCGGTTCAGAAAACAGAAAATTCCATGAAATTACCGGGAGTCCGTTAATCAGTATCTTAAAAATTATGTATGCAATAAAGATAACGACAACATAAGTAATACTTCTCATCAGCCAGAATGCAAACTTTTCACTTCTTCTTTTGCCGGTCATTTATGCACGCTCCGATCCGTATTTCTTCAGTACTCTGTACGAAACCAGATTTAGAATAAAGGTCATAAGCATCAACACAATTCCAACCCAAAACAGAGCCATGTAATGATCACTTCCAATGGTCACCTCACCCATTTCTGCAGCAACTGTTGCAGTCATTGTTCTAACCGATGTGAACGGATTAAAGCTCACAACCGGAGCATTTCCCGTAACCATCATGACCGTCATAGTCTCACCAACTACTCTGCCCATCCCCAGCATCACAGAAGCAATAATTCCCGATAGTGCTGCTGGTACAACTACTTTCCAGATTGTTTCAAGCCTGCTTGCGCCCAATGCCAATGAAGCTTCCTTATAGGCAGCGGGTACACTCTTTATCGCATCTTCGGAAATCGACATTATAGTTGGAATTGCCATTAAGGCAAGCAGAACTGCCCCGGTCAATGCTGTTAAACCGGTGTTAAGCCCGAAAACATCCTTAACCAATGGCGCAATAACAACCAGCCCGAAAAACCCAAGAACAACAGACGGTATTCCTGCAAGGATCTCGATAAACGGCTTAAGGAACTCTCTTTCTTTTGCGCTTGCCACTTCGCTTATATATACCGCTCCGATAATTCCGAACGGTATTGCTATAACTGTAGCAAGCAGAGTCACAAGCACAGAACCGGTAACCAGCGGTAAGAGTCCGAACTCCTCTTTTTGAAATGATACTGGATTCCAAACAGAATGGAACAGTTCCGTAAGCCCGGGTTGGCCAATAAAAGGCAAAGCCTCTTTAAAGAGGAATAAAAAGATCAGCAGAACTATGACTATTGAAAGTGAGCCACAGCTCTGCAGAAAATATTTTATTAGTTTTGCTTTAAGCCTTTGTTTGTTCAAGATAATATCAGCAATTTTACAAAGCGGCTACCAAGAAACCGCAAGCCTATTTCAGTGTAATGTACCCGGTTTCCTCAACAATTTTTTGCCCTTCACCGGTCATAGAAAAATCAAGGAACATCTTCAGGTTACCTGCGGGCTCACCGTTAAAATACAAATACAGCGGTCTTGCAATTGAATAAGTTTTATCCAGAACAGTCCCATGGCTTGGTACAACTGCCGGAGACGAATCATCTTTCTTAACAGGAACTATTTTGATATTACCTTCTTTTGTATATCCAAGCCCGACATATCCAATTGACCACTTATCAGCAGAAACTGATTGAACAATTGATGACGAAGCCGGCATAAGTTTTACAGTAGGAGCGTAGTTCTCTTTATTCAGTACATGCTCCTGAAAGAAAACATAGGTCCCTGAATTGCTTTCCCTTGAAAGTACGGTGAGCGGCTGATCGGGTCCTCCTAGTTCCTTCCAGTTCTTATAAGCGCCGGTATAGATCTTCTTAAGCTGTTCAAGAGTAATATCTTTGATAGGATTATCAGGATGGACAACAATTGCAATACCGTCATAAGCAATTATCTTTTCAACCGGATTAATGTTCTTTTCCTTCGCCTGGTCTTTCTCTTTCTGCTGCATATCGCGCGATGAAGCGCAAACGTCTGTTGTCCCGTTCAGGAGTGCTGCAATTCCAGTACCTGAACCGCCGCCGGTAACTGAAACCTTCGCTTCAGGATTTTTCTTCATATATGCCTCTGCAAGGGTACTCATTAGATGTACCATTGTATCAGAGCCCTTAACCGTAATTGATTTCTTGTTCTGTGAATCCTGCTTATCCTTTTTGGCGCATCCAACAGCTGCAAAAGAGATAAGCAAAAATGATAGTAGTATCAGTTTAAATGTTGTGTTTTTCATTGATATTTTGTTGTTTAATAATTTGCCTGTTTGATTTATATGCAAATTATGTTAAAAAATTAAGCAAACTGTTAAGGGAATGTTAAGATTTCATTAAGTTAAAGTCTTTGCTCTAACTGCTTTGTGGAATTCTGATAGTAAAAATACTTCCTTTCCCGGGGGTGGAATCCACTTCAATTGTCCCGTTCATAGCGTTTACAATATGCTTTACTATTGCAAGACCCAGTCCGGTTCCCCCTTCTTCGCGGCTTCTGCCTTTATCTATCCTGTAGAACCTTTCAAACAATCTCGGCATATGCTCTTCTGCAATTCCATATCCTGAATCCTTTACAGAGATCACAAGCTCATCCTTTTGAAAAGCTGCAGAGATCTCAATATCAGTTTTTTTATCACTGTATTTAATAGCATTATCAAGAAGATTTCCAATTGCCTGCTCCATAAGGTTTTTATTAATATTTCCCTTCAGATCCTCATCGCAATGAATTCGAATATTCAACTTCTTTTCACTTGCTTTGAACTCAAAATCCTCAACTACGGATCTTAACACTGTTGGGATTCTTTCATCTTTAGTCCTTGCCCCATCCGGGTTATCTTCAAGTCTTGAAAGTATAAGCAGATCATCAATTATCAGGTTGAGCCTATCGATGTGCTTGGCAATTATATCCAGGAACCGCTCAGCATTTTTTGGATCATCAATTGCTCCTTCCCGCAAGGTTTCAATAAATCCTTTTATGGTTGTAATCGGAGTTTTCAACTCATGAGAAACATTTGCAACAAGGTCCTTTTTTATAGTATCCAGATGCTTCAGGTTAGAAATATCATTAAGAACCACCAGTGCTCCCAGAGCTTTATTGTTGACATCATACAAGAGGGTCCCGCTAAGCTGCAGGAATTTATCCCGTTCATGCTGCAGAATTATTTCGGCTTCCACAGGATTTCCTTCGCTGATTACTCTGTTAAAAAACTTCTGGATCTCTGAGTTTCTAATTGCTTCCTGCAGAGTTTTTCCCTTAATTGACTCGCTGCTTATTCCAAGAATATCCTCAGCAGTTTTGTTCAGCAAAAGTATTCGTTCATCATAATCGACGGCTACAACTCCTTCTTTCATACTGGCAAGTACTGCCTGCTGCAGATTGCTTTGTTCACCTATTATGTCAAGTTTTTCATCAAGCTGTTTAGCCATTTCGTTAAGAGATTCTGCAATGCTGTGTAATTCCGAATTACCTTCGACAAATATTCTGCCGGAATAATCACCTGAAGCAAATCTTCGCGCTCCGGACTGAATTTCCAATACAGGATTCATAAGTCCGCGTATGCTTATGTATCCCACTACTGCAATTATAAGTGCAAAAAAGATAACAGATATCAATAGAGCGGTATTTGCTCCCGCTTCTTCTTTTTCGATACCGGTCAGAGGATATCCTGTTCTTAATACAAATATTATCTCAGCTGACTTACCGTATACCGGCATTGCTGCATAAAGGTAGTTTTCCTTTAATGTAAAGCTGTATCTCTCTGAAACACCGAATCCGTTTTTCAAAGCTTCTATTACTTCGGGCCTGTCTGAGTGATTATCCATTTCTGCCGGATTTTCCCGTGAATCTGCAAGCACCTTGCCGTTGAGCCCGATAATAGTGATCCTTGAATTACTGAGCTTGTCAAATCTTACAGCAAAATTCCCATAATCTGCCGAATCGAGCCCAAGGGACTCAATTCTTTCCTTTATTAAACCTGTTCTGTTCTTTAATACCTCGGTATCATTCAGAATAAGGGTATCTTTGAACATCGATGACGCGTAGAATCCGATTATTATCAGGGGAATCACCGAAAAACACATCAGTACAATGTATAGCTTCCAAAGGAATTTCCTTTGTTTCAATTAATAGATCTCCCTGAATTTGTATCCGACTCCCCGGACAGTCTCAATATATTCGTTTTCTTCTCCAAGCTTTTTTCTGAGCGAAACAATATGAACATCAATTGATCTATCGGTTACTGAAACACCCTCACCCCGTGTTGCATCTACTATCTGGTATCTTGTCATAACCCATCCCGGTTTTTTGGCAAGTGTAAGGAGTATTCTGAACTCCAGATGAGTAAGATCGATCAGTTTGCCCTTAATTGTTACTTCATGTCTTCCTGCGTGGATCTTTAGGTCACCGCGCTCAATAACAGGCTTCTCTTCTTCTTCCTTTTGAGGGCGCCTTCTTAATGTGGCCTTTACTATAGCCAGAAGCTCTCTTGGACTAAATGGTTTTGTAACATAATGGTCGGCACCAATTTCAAGCCCTGCAACCTTATCCGCTTCTTCTGCCTTAGCTGTTACCATTACTATCGGGATATTTGCCTTTTGTTTATCAGCCTTAATGATCTTTGTAATATCAAAACCGTCTATTCCCGGTAGCATGAGGTCAAGAATTATCAGGTCATAATCATTCTCCTTCAGAAGCTCAAGCGCCTCTTCACCGCTTACTGAAGTCCTTACCCTATATCCATTTTTCGATAGATTGTAGTCAATAAGTTCAAGAATATCCTTTTCATCGTCAACTACAAGTATTTTCTCTTTCATTCTAATGATTTTTTAATTTTCTAATAACATTCTTATTGTTAAAATTAGCACTTGTTTGTTAGAACGGTGTTAAGAACATATTAGAAATAAAAATCACTCAAAAATAGCATTTAAATTGTGATTAATAAACTCAAAACCCTGATTTGGAGGAAAATATTGACCTAAATCATATTTAAACTTAATGCAAACAGGCATATTTGTATGTAACATTACTGAATATGTCAGGCGATATATACTTACTTACGATTACAGCAGCTTCAATTGGATTCATACACACTCTGATAGGACCCGATCATTACCTGCCTTTTATCATGATGGCCAAAGCCGGAAAGTGGTCAAAGTTTAAAACGATTTGGTTAACTATCCTTTGCGGAATAGGTCACGTTATGAGTTCCGTTGTGCTTGGAATCGTTGGAATAGCTGCAGGAATTGCTTTGAATCATCTTGAGATCATTGAGAGTACAAGAGGAGAAATAGCAGGCTGGGCTCTTATTACTTTCGGATTCCTTTACATGATATGGGGTATCAAGAAAGCTTATGTGAACAAGCCTCATTCACACGTGCATGTTCAGAATGACGGAACGTATGTTAACCATGCACATACCCACGAGGGCAAACATGAGCACTCAACAGAAAAGAGATCACTCACACCATGGATACTTTTTGTGGTGTTTGTACTAGGACCGTGCGAACCGCTGATACCTCTTGTAATGTTTCCTGCTGCTCAGCACAGTACTGCAGGAATCGCACTTGTTTCCGGCGTTTTTGGACTTGTTACTGTTGGAACTATGGTTCTGGTTGTGACGGCATCATTATGGGGATTGAACTTTCTGCCACTGGGCAAAGTTGAGAAATTCTCTCATGCATTTGCCGGATTTGCTATTTTCGCTTCGGGACTGGCGATCAATCTCCTCGGTCTGTAATTATTTTGTATCGAGCTTGTATTCAATGAGATCACCTTCTTTTATCCCATGCCGGTTACAATAACCACCATTAACTTCAACCACAAATTGAGATTTTTGTTTTGAGGGCAGGGATTTTTCAGAATACGGTACAGTGTTCTTATGTATTGTGTTTATTAACCCTTTATTATCAATAAAAATAATATCCAGCGGTATTTTTGTATTCTTCATCCAGAAAGATTTCATTTCCATCTCCTCAAACAGGAATAACATTCCTTTGTCTTCATCCATTTCTGACCGGTACATTAAGCCCTGAGTTCGTTCAGTTGGGTTGACCGCAGCCTCAACTTCGATCTTTGAAAGTACCTGCCTTGTATCCTTGCTCAAAAATGTTACTTCGCCTTCTCTGACCCATTCAGGTTCACCCGACTTTTTAAAGAAAAGAAAATAAGATGAAACAATAACAGCCGAAATCACCACGGCAATAATGATGTTCCTTTTGCTTAATAATCCTGATTGCTTTGACTTATGCCTTTTAAGATCTGTATTTTTCTTTTTACCCATTTTTCACTGCAAATTTCAACATGAACGCAGCAAAGGATTTTCTCTTAAACTGTTTCACACAAATAATTGTTACAGAAAAATTCCTCGGCGCTTCACTCCTCAAAATGGACTATTTCCTAAGCTTCATATCAAGAAGCAGCCTTGATCTTTCTGTGCTTACTTCGGGCAAATGTTCATCGATCAGGTCAAGGACTTCATTTATTAATACATAAAGCTGTTTTACTGCTTTATATTTCTCCATGCCTAGCAGCCCGGTATATCTTTGGAAGAATCCAAAAGGCTTTATCTTCATTTGTTCAATTGTCCACTCAACACCTTTAAGCTTGCCCGGATGGTACATCCTGTTCAGCCCGCACAATAATCCTATCATATTGCCGATGACTTCCAGCAGGCTCTCATAGTAGAAGAGCTCATCACCCCTTTCAATTGCCATCTTCTCGAGCACCCACTCAGGATGGAATTTCTTGAAATGGTTCACCATCAATATCCGCAGTTCTTCTGGGAATTCCAGGGCTTTCATCCGCCACTTGTCAACCCATTCACTTCCCTGCAAAGTGTATCCGTCTATGAATCCCGAGATCATCAAGTGCTTGGTCAGATCAATTTCCGGTTTGGCAAGCATGTTTGTAATGAGCTCTTCGGTTTCACGGTAATCACAGATTCCGAAATCACATTTAATCCCTTTTATGTAATAGTAAACAGCAAATCCCTCTTCCGGAGTGCCGTGATAAAGATCGCCGCCGCTTACCTTAGCTCCTTCAACAATCTTATTGAATTCTTCTTCACTTACCAGTTCACTGTAATTTATCAGTGTATCAATATCCGAATTATCATCACCATATCCCTTGGCAACGGAACCTGTCACCATTGCACAAACCATTCCGTCACTGCGGAACATTTTCAGATTTTCTTTTGCAAGTGCGAGTCTTTGTTTACTTATTTCATTCATAAAAATGCCCTCTTAACTTTATTAGTTTCAAGAGGGCCGGTAAAGAATCCATGCAAACTTTCTATTATTTCAATCGGCAGTTAAAACCAGCCTGTTTTTTTCTTCCTTCTTGTGCCGCCGATACCGAGTACACCAAGTATACCCCTGGTAACTTCACGCGCGACTGTTCTGCCTACCTGCCTTGCAGTTGTGCTTGTGAGGATTTTTTCTGTCGTGCTCTTTTCTGTTTTCTGCGGTTTAGTTTCCTGCTCTTCTTTTTCCTGCACTTCGCGGTGTTCTTCAAGTTTCTTGTTCAGCATCTCAAGCGCGCTCTCTCTGTTGATCTCCTCATTGTATTTAACCGCGAGCTTTGAAGCACTCACGATCTCATCTATTTCGCCCGCTGCCAGTACATCCATTCTGGATCTTGGCGCAACAAGCAATGTTGCCGCAAGCGGAGTTGGGTTACCTTTCTCACTCAGAACCGTAACTGCAGCTTCACCTGTTCCGAGTGATGTTAACAGTTCATCAATATCGTAAAAATCACTCAGCGGGTAATTTTCTGAAATAAGCTTTATATCTTTTCTGTCTTTAGCAGTAAACGCCCTCAGAGCATGCTGCACCTTCATACCAAGCTGGCTGAGCACGATATTCGGTATGTCAGTTGGATTCTGCGTGCAGAAAAATATCCCGACACCTTTGGAGCGAATAAGCTTTATAATAGTCTCAATCTGGTCAAGAAGTGAATCAGATGCTTCATTAAAGAGCAAGTGAGCTTCATCAATGAACATCACCAGCTTTGGCTGGTCAAGGTCACCCTCTTCAGGGAAAGTGCTGTAAATCTCTGCAAGCAGGCTCAAAAGAAATGTTGAAAATAATTTCGGTTTAGTCTGCATATCAATAAGCCTTATCACCGATATGATGCCCTTGCCGTTAGAATCACATCTTGCAAGGTCTTCTACTTCAAATGAACGCTCTCCGAAGAAGCGGTTTGCGCCCTGCTGTTCAAGCTCAACAATCTTTCGCAGAATTATACCCAGCGAACTGCCCGAGACTTTTCCGTAAGATGTTTCAAACTCTGTTTTGCCTTCTTCCTGAATATGCTGTAATACCCGCTTCATATCCTCAAGGTCTAACAGCGGAAGCTTCAAATCATCGCAGTATTTGAAAATTACCGAGACAAGGCTCGATTGTGTTTCATTCAGTTCCAGCATCCTGCTGAAAAGGACCGGTCCGAATTCAGAAGTTGTTGCGCGGAGCCTTGTTCCTTTTTCATCTGATATTGTCAGGAATTCAACTGTATTTCCTTCGGGTTTCCATTCAAGGCCTATCTTACCCATTCTGTCAGTGATCTTCTCATTGGATTCGCCGGGTCTGGCCAGTCCGCTGAGATCACCCTTGATATCCATTACAACTACAGGGACACTTTTTGATGCCAGTGCTTCAGTAATAAGCTGGAGTGTTTTGGTTTTACCTGTTCCGGTTGCGCCCGCAATAAGTCCGTGCCGGTTCATTGTCTTAAGCGGAAGCTTAATATGTGTTCCTGTCAGAACCTCTTTATTAAGCATGGCAGCGCCAAGCGTGATACTCTCACCTTTGAAGGTATAACCTTCGTTTATCTGCTGTGTGAATTTCACTTTATCTGCCATTTTACTTTCTCCTTTTTATGGAACCTGAATTCAAAGTGAATTCAGTATTTCATCCACGTGGCCCTCGACTTTAACCTTCTCAAAAACTTTTTCTATCTTTCCCTTTTCATCAATAACAAATGTGGTTCTTACAACTCCCATATACTTCCTGCCGTACATGCTCTTCTCCTGCCAAACGCCGTAATCTTCCAGCATCTTCTTTGTTGTATCGCTGAGCAGGGTAAAAGGAAGCTCATACTTGTCTTTGAACTTCACGTGGCTTTTGGTATCGTCAGGTGATACTCCGATAACAACTGCATTTTTCTTTTCTATCTTTTTGATATTATCCCTGAAGTCACAAGCTTCAACGGTACATCCGCTGGTCATATCCTTTGGATAAAAATAGAGTATTACCTTTTTGCCTCTGAAGTCTTTGAGTGAGATCTCTTCGCCGTTATCTGCGCTAAGTTTGAACTCAGGTGCTTTATCTCCGCGTTTCAGCATTTATACGTGTCCTTTATTTTAATCCTTCAACAGCCTTTTTGATAGCTTCAAAGTTCACCTGGTCACCCGGTGTTGGAGTAACTTCAACATACCGGATAATTCCGGTCTTATCAATTACGTAAACTGCCCGTTTTGCAGTCTCTTTCTGACCGTGTGCAAATTCAGGATGAACCACGTCGTATGCGCGGACCATTACTCTGTTATAATCGCTTAACAGCGGAACCTGTATATTGTTCGCAGCAGCAAAAGCTTTCTGCACAAATGTTCCGTCAACACTCACACCGATGACCTCTGCGTTCATACTTTTGTAAGCATTGAAGTTATCGCTCATTGTGCACATTTCTGTTGTGCAAACGCCTGTAAATGCCTGGGGGAAAAATGTTATCACCAAATTCTTACCTTTAAGGCTATCCAATGTGATATGAGTAAGATCTGCTGAAGGTGTAAATGATGGTAAATTGAAATCGGGAGCTTTGTCTCCAACTTTTAAAGCCATTACGTTAAATCCTTTCTTTTAAAATCCTGTGTGAAACGAAGGGTCCAATATTCTGTCTCCGCGTGCACCGGGATTATGTTTTCACTAAAATTTCAAACCTGTAAATTGTAACCTGCAACTGTTATATATTTATTGCTTCACCGTACGCTTCTGCTGCAGCTTCCATAGTCGCCTCCGTCAGCGTGGGGTGAGCGTGAACTGTTCTGATCAGTTGTTCATGAGTCGTTTCGAGCGCCTTGCCAAGCGTAACTTCCGCAATCATCTCGCTTGCTTCACTTCCGCAAATATGCGCACCAAGCAGCTCATCATATTTTGCATCGAAGATCAGCTTCACAAGTCCGGCGGTTTCTCCTATTGCCCTTGCTTTTCCGCTGGCCGAAAAAGGAAATCTGCCGACTTTTACTTCGTATCCAAGCTCTTTGGCTTTCTTTTCAGTCAAGCCTACTGATGCAACCTGCGGCTGGCAGAAAGTAACCGCCGGAATGCAGAGGTAATCAATATCTGCAACTTCGAGTCCTTTTATTTTCTCAACGCAATTAATGCCTTCAGCGGCTGCAACATGGGCAAGCCACGGGGGACCGTTAACATCACCAATGGCGTAAATTCCATTTACATTTGTCTTATAATCCTTATCAACCTTAATGAATCCCTTTTCTAAATTCACACCAAGCTCCTCAAGTCCGAAACCTTCAACATTTCCTGCAAACCCAACTGCAACAAGAGCAATTTCGCTTTCTATCTCAGCATTGGTCTTCCCGCTGACTTTTGTTATCACTTTTTCAGTCTTGCTGTTAGGGGCAGTCTTTTCAACGGTAATGCTTTCAACTTTTGTGCCAGTCATAATATTTATGCCAAGCTTTCTGTACTCTCTTGCAACAACATCACTAAGCTCTTTATCTTCCACCGGTAACGGCTGGTCCAGCATTTCAACAACAGTGACCTTTGCTCCAAACGAATTCCAGAAATACGCGAACTCAATCCCTATTGCGCCGGCACCGATTATTGTTACAGATTCAGGCAGTTTATCAAGCACGATCGCTTCCATGAATGAAAGGACTTTCCTTCCGTCGATGTTCATTCCGGGAAACGACTTTGCCTTAGAACCTGTTGCAACTATAGTATGCTTTGCAAGGATCTCCTCAATCACCTTACCGTCTTTTTGAACTTCAATAAGTGTACCGCCTGAAGCCTTCTTCAAATGCCCGTATCCTGCAATATACTGGATCTTGTTTTTTTTCATTAGGTACTGAACACCCTTTTCGGATTTATCTGCAACATCGCGTGAGCGTTTTATCACAGCCGCGAAATCAAACTCAACACCGCTTGCAGTTATACCGAACTCTTTAGACTTCTTCATCATATGCATAACTTCCGCGGCTTTAAGCAGCGATTTAGAGGGTATACAACCCCAGTTAAGGCAAATGCCTCCAAGTCTTGCAGATTCAACCAGCGCTGTTTTTAGACCAAGCTGTGATGCGCGGATAGCAGCTGAATAACCGCCGACTCCCCCACCTACTACTACAACATCAAATTCACTTTTTGCCATAAATTATTTAGTTTTCCCCTGTTAAAGGAACGCTTTTATTCTTAAAAAATTCCGTTTCTGATGGTCTGTAAAACAAAAATACGCATAAATAGGGACTTACTCAATTCCACTAAAAATAACCGCTTTTGTTCAAATAAAATCCCCTGCAATATTACAGGGGATATTACAATGGAATGGATTGTGTTGCTTTTGAACTACTTCATCACACCTGTTGTGAAAAGCCTTATTGGAGTTCCAATAACAATATTGTGGCTCGTTGGATAGCTCATATCACGCTTCTTCACAAATTCGTCCATGTTATCTGCGTTATGCTGCTTTACCTGCCAAAAAAGCAAGCTGTTGGAAGGTAAGCTGATTCCGTATTCCTCAGTATGAGGAAGCAGGATAACACTACCGTTTGTAATGATATTATAAGGTCCAATTGTGAACTCGTAAATTTTGCCTGTGTTATTGTGACTGAAATATGTACTGTAATTCACACCGGTAGTATCAGCCGCAGGATACATCAGGTTAAACGAAGGCGGTAATGTAATATTGTAGTTTTCACCGGGCTCCATAAATCCTTTTGCACTCAGGTCAAATCCGTTTAGAGTATCAATCGGATCAAGTTCATAAGAGATCTTCACCGGGTAAGGAAGACCGGAAGGAACGACAAAACTAAGAGATGCCGGAAATTCTTCATCAATTATCTCAAAGCCTGAGCTGAAAGGAAATGATTTGAAGAGCATTTTCACTTTGAGGTTTCGGAAGACTATGCCCGCAGGCGCTGTGATCTGCATGCTGCTTTCTCCAGGGTTGAACTGCAGCTCTGATGCTGTGAAAAAAACTTCATACTGCAGTGCATTCTGAACCCAGATCATTTTCGCCGCAAACTTTTCATATGATACTATTCTTTGCTCCGCATCCTTTACTGCCTGAAGCATTGCAAGGTCTCCGTTAATATAACTCTGCCCTTCCCATTTTATGCGAAGCCGGGCAGTTGAATCAGTCTGGCTTTCAACTGTGATCCTGCTATGCAATCCAGTTATGAATCTGAACATAACAAACTGGCCGGACGCAACTTTGGGGTATGCCACATCAACAATTGCATAATTCTCCAGCACATCAAGTGCAGAAACATCGAGCTCAATATCCGGTTCCAGTGTAGTTACTCCATGGAATTGATAGAAGAACGGACGCGGCGCGTGGAAAACATTAAGGTCATATGGCGGCTCAACTCCAGCGATGCTGAATGATCCGTATGATGAAGTCATGACTGCCTCACCGCCGTTGACGCTAACCATAACACCACCCAGGGGGGCACCTTCGCGGCCGGAAATCTTACCCGCAACGGTCTTTTCGGTCAGATTTGTGATCAACTCTTCATCGGAACAGCCCGGCGAATAGATCAAAGCTAACAAAACAAAAAACAAAACAATTAAATAAGCAATAAGAGTAACGGATGAACTTAAAGCCCTGTTAGAAGACATGGATTTTCAGTTTAGTTTAAGGAAAAAAACTGTAGTCTTTTACTTGCTTAAATTCTCCTTTTTAGTTATTCTAAATTAACTCAACAGAACTAATTATGCAAGGGTACTATTCAAAATTCTGGAAAAATGCCTGATCCCCAACATAATGTTTTTAGCTAACTTATTTTGGAGCCAAGCCTTGTCAATTCGCAATTGAAACCCTATTGAAATCAGTTTGTTATAACTTATATACCGCAACTTCGTATTTCATAAAATCTAACCTTCTTAAGAAAGGAGATAAGATGAAGAACAAACCAGCTTTGTTTATTTTCATTTTGGCTGCCTTCTTTGCAGGCAGCAGCTTACTTTCTCAGAGTTCAAAAACATTTAAGGTAACAAACAACGCAGGGTTTCCTGTAAAATCAGTGCAGGTTGCACTTGCAGGAACATTTGAATGGGGGTTCCAGGTAAACGCAATTGACAGAATAAACAACAACACATCGTTTGAGTTTGCACGCAAGATCGACCCTGCAATGTGCAGTTACGATATAAGATATACTGATGAAACCGGAACAGAGTACATAATGGAAAAAGTGGATCTGTGCAAAACGGCAACAATTCTTCTTGTCCTGCCGGAAGTAAAAACGGAAGCACCAAAGGACGACACTCAGCCGAAGGATGAAACAAAGCCCAAGGATGAATCAAAACCGGAAGAAAAGAAGTAATTTTTGTGTTCCTGGAGTTTGTAAGTTTGTCAAAAACCTCTTCGCCGATACGAAGGGGTTTTTTTGTGCCTAAAAACTGAGTACCCTCCCCTTTTTTCGCCTCTATCTAACCGGGCTAAAACCACTGCTTAACAGGGGAGGGACTCACGGGGGTACGAAATGAAGCAGGTAAAACGTTAAATCACTCATAACAAAAATAGCGTATTGAAAAACGGAATGTAAAAGAAACTTTTTCCGCATTGTCGAACGGACTTTTTGACAAATATGCTGTTTTTGAACGGCTTTAACGGTTTTTGGACTTGCTTTGTCGAATGAGGTTAGGTGTGTATCTGAAAAAAATAATTTTTAGAGTTTTAAGCTTTTTTCAGAACTTCAGGTCAAACTTCAACCTGTAAGTTCTTGCGGGATCGCCAAACCTGGTGAGCTTCTCTTCCTTTACATCAAAATCAAAGAGGTGGGCATCAACATATGCATCTATCAGATTCACAACATATGTGATCAGGAAATACCATACAAAATCATCACGCTGATCGCGGTAAAACTCGCGCAGGGTTTTCAGGCTAAGATCGCCATTCGGATTTTCGGGATCTTGTGATTCAGCATACTGGTCACGGTAATCCCTGTAAAGATTATTATTGCGGAAATATTCGTAACCGAAGTACCCCACAAGTCCCCCGATTATAGGGATCTTCCAGTACGACTGATTGTAGAACTGCCCCGCACCGGGAACGACTGCCGATAGCAGCACTGCAAGAGTGGGAGATTTTTTCATACGGAAACGTTTTTCGGTTTTAGGTTTTGAGACGGTTATTGATGAATCTGATGTGAGTGAATCATACGCGTTTGATGTGATGAAAGAAGCTTTTGTCTTCAAACGCAAATCATTAATGTAAGTGTGCTGACTAAACAAAAAAGGTACAGTCAACAAGAATATAACTGCACCTCTTAAAAATACTTTTGCGTCTATGTTCATCAAACCATTACGCTTTAATCAAAATTATTTAGGCGGCTGCTGCTGATCTGCAGGAGGCTGCTGTTGCTGCTGCTGGTTCGGATCAGTCTGCTGCTGATTGGGATCATTCTGCTGCATCTGGCTGGGAACATTAGGCTGCGGGAAATTCTGCTGACCCGAGTTCTGCTGAATTATGCTCTCGTTCGTATCGCCGCCTTTGTTAATGATAACATTGGTAACCAGCGAGAAGAGCAACAGTATTGTTGCCAGGATACTTGTAAGCTTTATCAGAAAGTCTGCAGTCCTCCTCACACCAAAAACCATCGAAGCATCTCCGCCACCGCCGCCAAAAGTACCGGCCAAACCGCCGCCTTTGGATGACTGGATTAGGATGACTCCCATCAGCATTATTGCAACCAAAACAAGCAAAATTATGAAAATACTAACCATTTTAAGCCTTTTTATCTATTGTTATTATATAGAACGCCAAATTTAACGAAAAAATTGCAGAATGAAAAGCGAAAAAACGGGTGTACTGCTCAAAATATATGATTTGCAGCTGGTGATAACTCAACATTGGGAGAATCTACCCGGTATAGAAATCCGTAATTCCCAATTGCATTTACTCCCAGCCCTGATTTTCCAGCCACTGGTCCTTTGGCACGGCGCGGAATTCCTTTGCAGGCATGCCAATATATATCATCTTTGCGGGAACGTCTTTGGTAACAACGGCACCTGCGGCAACAACTGCATCTTCGCCAATTTCAAGTCCGGGTAAAATTACAGCTCCCCCGCCGATGCGCCCGCCTTTGCGGATAGTGACTCCTTTAAAATGTTTAAAGCGCTCTTCGGTCCTGCCTAAGTAATTATCGTTTGTTGTTACAACTCCGGGCGCGATGAAGCAGTAATCTTCTATCAAAGAGTATGCCGTAATGTATGAGTTGGTTTCCAGCTTGCACTTTTTGCCAATTGTAGTGAAGTTCTCAACCGTACAGCTTCTTCCCAGTATTGTGAACTCACCCACTTTAACATCTTCACGCACAGCTGCGCCGTCAGCTATAAGCACATTATTAGCTATTTCGCAGCCTACATATATAGTAACCTGCGCGCCGATGAGGCACTCCGTGCCAATTTTTGCCGGCTCATAAGTTTTATCAGATTTAAATATGCTGCGCTTCGAGCGCAGCGGCTCCTTGCCAATGACAGTGTTATCATCAATCCGCGTGCCCGCTCCAATAACAGTGCCCTTGCGTATGACAACGTTATGGCCGATAGTGCATTCATCGCCGATCACTGCGTCTTTTTCAATGACGACGAACTGGCCGATGGTGCAGTTCTTCCCTAATTTGGCAGAGCCGTCTATGAACATATTGCCCATTGTTGCTAAAAATTTTCCGGTATCCATTGTGATGTGTTTTTACTTTATTTTCGGGTAGGACAGGCATTTTTGCCTGTCTCAACATTGTCATTTCTATAATATCAGACATGTTACGAAGTGTTCTTCTAACTGACTGATCTACTGTCTATATCCCGGGTTCAGAATCAAAAGATACCCATTCCACGAAAACAATTCTTAAAATATCCTATCGAAATTCGGATTCTGTGTTCTAGAGCATGTTAAACGAATCCCCTATTCGTGGCATGGGGTTTAAAAACCCAAATATACCCACCGCTTAAGGGCATTTCAAATCAATAATTTAGGGTTAAGTGAGTAAGAAGCATTCCATTGTTGAAATTGTTCATTACCTTTAGCATATTTGCACGTAAAGCTGTTCTAACACAAAAAACTCATTAACAGGGAGGTTTACTATGACATTCTTATTCACAGCACGGCACTTTAAGGCACATGATTCACTGAAAGAATTTGCAGAAGCCGAGACACAGAAATTCACCCGTTACTACGACGGAATCATCAAAACAGAAGTCATCCTTGACTACGATAAGCCCGAAAACAGCGTAAAGAATGCAGAAGTTATAGTCCACGTTAAAAATAACCATACATTCATTGCAAAAGAAGCTTCAGATGATTTTAAAAAATCTATAGAAGGCGCAATGAACAAGATAGAATCCCAGATAAAGAAATTCAAAGAAAAGCTGACAAACCATAACGCAGATAAAGTTGTAAAGCAGCCGGAGTAATAAGATCACAACTGCCGGCACGGCCCTCAATAAAGAAGAAGGCTGCAAAAAATCACTTAATAGATCTGAAGGCGTACAATGAAGCAACTTAACAAAGTACTCAAAAATATTGAGGAAGTTAAAAAAGAAAAGATCTCTGTCGAATTCTTTTATAACGAAGCCAAAGGCCGGTTCAAGCTTCAGAAGATCTCTGATGGTGATAAAGGGCTGGATAGAATTATTAAAGACCAGCACATCCACCGCCCCGGACTTGCTCTTGCAGGATATACGGCACTTTTTACTTTCGATAGGGTGCAGATACTCGGCAACACAGAAATGCGCTATTTAAAACAGCTCTCGCCTGAGCAGCGCACAAAAGTGCTTAAGAAATTCTTCTCGTTTGAAATCCCCTGCATCTGTGTAACATTTAACAATAAGCCAAGCGATGAATTTATGGAGCTTGCCAATAAAAAGGGCATAGCAGTATTTATGACTCCGCTTGAAACAACAAAGTTCGCATATTTCATCAACGATTTCCTTGATGACCAGTTCTCTCCCCAAATAGCGCTGCACGGTTCGTTTGTTGATGTTTACGGAGTGGGGCTGCTCTTCTACGGAAGAAGCGGAATAGGCAAGAGCGAAATAGCGCTCGATCTTGTTGAGCGCGGGCACAGGCTTGTTGCCG
The DNA here is from genome assembly GCA_030835025.1 of Ignavibacteria bacterium. Taxonomy (GTDB): domain Bacteria; phylum Bacteroidota; class Ignavibacteria; order Tepidaquicellales; family OLB5; genus OLB5. The sequence continues at coordinate 30,825 of JAUQWS010000047.1, forward strand.
ATGATATTGTAATGATATCACGCAAAGGCGATGGCATCCTTATGGGTACGGGCACGGAGCTTGTAAAGCATTTCATGGAAATACGCGGTCTTGGTATTATAGACGTTCGCAGTGTGTTCGGCATCAGAGCAATAAGGTTCCAGAAGCGCGTTGAGCTGCTGGTGAACCTTGAGGAATGGGATCCCGGAAAGGAATACACAAGAACAGGGCTTGATAATGAAACAATAGAACTGCTGGGTGTTGATCTCCAGTTCGTCAGGCTCCCGATATTCCCGGGTAAGAACATAACGGTTATCAGCGAAATTATTGCGCTCAACTATCTGTGCAAGCACTACGGATTCGATGCGGCAAGATCCTTGAGCGAGAAGCTCGAGCAGACGATCCACGGCAAAACAAAGCATAGAGATCCAAGGGCAGGTTACGAACGCTCTGTGGAATACCTTGAGCACGATTTTGAGTAAGGACTGCTTGTCTTTACTGAACAAGCAAATCGGACTTTCCTGCAGCAGGCAGGTGTTTCAGGGTTTGCAATGTGCTGCAAAGCAGAAAAATTATTGCCACGACCTTTAGGTCGTGGAGAGAAACCGGAAACGGCAGGCTTTAGCCGTTAACAAGAAGGTCATTATGGGCTAAAGCCTGAACAATTTACAAATTAACCACGACCTAAAGGTCGTGGCTATTAACAGCAGGAAAGTTCGGCCAGCCCCTCCTTGCTGAGTAGGAGCTTGAAGATTGATCATAAAAAAAGTATTAGCCTCAACAGAATGAATAAATAACGAATCCTAATATGAAACATAAACTTTCTGCACTACTGCTCTCAGCCCTTTGCGCCCTCGTATCAATGAATTGCGGCAAAAAAGATACAACAAAACTTGATGATACCGGAGATTACAGCAAGATTGCTGCCGTTGATACAACAGGCGCTGTTACCGGTGACTGGATAATCCAGCGCGAGCTTGCCGATCCCCAAAGCCTGAACCCGATAACTCTGCAGGATGCTACAGGCAGGGAGTTTTCGCTCCACGTTTTTGAAAGGCTTATGTGGGCAGCAGGCAGAGAGAGCTATGATCTGGAGCCGTGGATAGCATTGGGTCCCCCGGAAGAATCACCCGACCATTTAACCTATATATACAAGCTCCGCAAAGATGTGACATTTTCCAACGGCAAGCCGCTAACGGGCAAGGATGTTATATTCAGCTATAAAGCGCTGATGAATCCGCTTGTTGATGCTGCACAACAGCGACAGGCTTATGACATGTTAAAGAATGTTGAGTTGGTTAATGGTGATGAGTTCACGGTCAAATTCACTCTGGCGCGCCCGTACTTTAAGGCTGTGTACGTACTCCCCGATCTTCAGATAATGTCGAAGGAAGTTGCTGACCCGGAAGGATTGACGGATAAATACACTTTTGAAGAATGCAAAGATATGATAACTGCGCAGAAGAATCCGGCGATGAAGAAATTCGGTGACTACTTCAATTCACAGGAAGCAAACCGCGACCCGTCAAGACTGATTGGCTCGGGTCCCTACATATTCGAAAAATGGGATACCGGGCAGTGGGTGCACTTCAGGAGAAATCCGAACTACTGGAACAAGAACCTGAACCACGCAATGGTCTATCCCGAGAAACTGATTATAAGAGTAATACAGGATCAGAGCGCAGCAACCGTTGCAGCAAAGAATAAAGAAATTGACCTGATGTATGTTGTTAAGCCGATGGATTTCGTGAAAGAGCTCAACAATCCCGAGCAGTACAATATGAAGAAAGCAGATCCCTATGAACCGGTGTTTACATACCTTGCATACAACATGAAAAATGTTCTGTTTAGCGATGTAAAAGTCAGATGGGCATTGGCATACCTTGTGGATAGGAACCAGATAATAGATAAAGTGCAGTACGGCCTTGCAACTCCGGTAGAAAGCCCGATATACTTTGGCGATAAGAAGCATTTCAATTCGGACCTGCCGCCGATAGTGTACAATCCTGATAAAGGAAAGCAGCTATTAAGCGAAGCCGGGTGGACAGACAGCAACGGCGATGGTATACTTGATAAGATGATAGACGGAAGGAAAGTTGATTTCAAGTTCACATATCTTTTGAATACAAACGAATCACGCAAACAAACCGTTTTGGTTATTGCCGATGCACTTAAAAGAGTCGGTATTATAGTAGAGATACAGACACTCGAATGGTCAGTATTCCTTGAAAAACTGAAAGCGCATGAATTTGATGCTTATATGGGTGCGTGGGTTCTAACTGACTATCCGCCGGACCAGTACCAGATATTCCATTCATCGCAGGCAAAGAACGAAGGCAGCAATTACCCCAGTTACAGCAATCCTGTTGCAGATTCACTTATGGTTGAATACCGCAGGCAGTTTGATGAAAGCAAAAGGATAGAAATAATGAAGCAGCTTCAGAAGGTCCTTTATGATGACCAGGCATATACGTTCCTGTGGACTCCGAAGGCGAAATATGTTTATGCTGACCGCTTTAAAAATGTAAGATGGTATCCTACACCACCGACGGCGTATCATACTCCCGAATGGTGGGTACCCGCTGGGCAGAGGAAATACCAAACTGCAAACTAGGCAAATTAAAGGCTTTAAGCTTTGATAATGCTAATACTGCATTTAGACTGATTTTGCAGTTGAAATTTACATTTTTATAGATAAATTGCGGTTTATATATGTAAAAAATTACATCTTTCTTTAAAAATCTAACCGGAAATCTTTGAAGATGAAAACACTAAAGCTTACTGCCCTCTCAGCAGTAATGATCCTTACAGTAATTATTACGGCGTGCGGCGGAAAACAGAATCAAACAAATACAAATACACAGACTTCAAATGAACTTGCACCGCGTGATACAGCAGGCGCAGTTTCAGGCGATTGGCTGATAATCCGTGAAATGTCGGACCCTGAAAAACTTAACCCGATCGTATCAAATGATGCAAGTGCCAGCGAAATAAATTATTATATGTATGAATACCTGCTTGACCAGGATAAAGAAACTTACGAGCTTGTTCCCAGGCTTGCAGCAATGCCCGAAGTATCACCCGACAACCTGACTTACACATTCACATTAAATAAAGATGCAAAATTCTCTGACGGCAAGCCCGTTACTGCTGCTGATGTTATCTTCACTCTCAAAGTGATAAAAATACCGTTTGTTGATGACGCAGCTTTGAGGAATTATTTTGAAATGGTTGACAGGGCTGAAATGGTAGATAACGATCCCCTGAAAGTGAAGTTTGCTTTGACCAAACCGAACTGGAGAGGTATTTATACACTTGGATTGTTCCCGATCGTTCCAAAACATGTACTCGATCCGAATAATGTGACTGATAATTTCCGCTGGGAAGAATTCAAGGATATGAAAATTGCATTGAAGAATCCTGAAATGCAGAAGTTTGCCGATTTTATCAACTCGCAGGAAGTTTCGAGGGAAGGCAAATACCTTATCGGTTCAGGTCCCTATATGTTTGAAAGATGGGATACCGGTGCCGGTGTAACACTTGTAAAGAACCCGAACTACTGGGGAACAAAGACAATAACACCTACATATCCGCAGAAGATAATATTCAAAACAATTCAGGATAATTCTGCAGCAATAGTAGCAGCCAAGAACAAAGAAGTTGACGCAATGTATGTAATAAAGCCCTCAGATTTCTATAAGGACCTTGAAAACACAGAGCAATTCAACCTGCTGAAGGCAAAACCGTTTGAACCGGCATATTCTTATCTTGCGTGGAACGAGCTGAGCCCGTTGTTTAATGATAAAAAAGTAAGGCTTGCATTGTCGCATCTTGTTGACAGAAAAACTATTATAGAAAGAGTGCTTTACGGTGACGCAGTCCCCATACAATCGCATATTTTCTACAAGAATACCAAGCTTCTCAATACTGATCTGCCGGAAATTCCGTTTGATCTGGAAAAAGGCAAGAAACTGCTTGAAGAAGCCGGCTGGAAGGATACAGACGGTGATGGTGTTCTTGATAAAGTCGTCAACGGAAAGAAGTTGGATTTCAAGTTCACATTCCTGAGCAATACAAATCCCGTGCGCAAACAGATATTGCTTGTAGTGGTAGATGCACTCAAGAAAGTTGGCATACAGGCTGAAGTACAGGAGCTTGAATGGTCTGTTTATCTGGATAAGACCAAAAAGCACGAGTTTGACGCAACTTATTCTGCGTGGACCTCACCAACTACACCTCCGGATCCTTTCCAGATATGGCATTCATCGCAGTCTGAAGGCGAAGGAAGTAACTATATCAGCTTCAAGAACCAGAAAAATGATGAGCTTATTGAAGCATACAGAAATGAAATGGATGAAGCAAAGAGACTTGCCATAATTAAAGAATGGCAGAAACTGATCTATGATGAACAGCCGTATACATTTTTATGGAGCGGAAGAGCACGATATATTTATGACAAGCGTTTTAAGAATGCAAGATGGTATAATATTCAGCCAAGTCCGACCTATAATGAGTGGTGGGTACCGGCAGGACAGCAAAAATATTCTCCGAATAAAAACAACTAAACAGCACGGCTGATGTCAACGTATATTGTTAAAAGGATCCTGCTGTTTATTCCGACACTGATAGCTATCACTATCATTACTTTCACTATTTCCAGGCTTGCGCCGGGTGACCCGACCGAACTGAAGGTAGGCGTGAGCAATGAGAATATGAAAGCTGATGAAAAAAGCCAGCTGAACCAGCAGGCTAAGGATTATTATAAAGCTAAATGGGGATTGGATAAACCGATCCCCATTCAGTACCTGATATGGCTCAGCAACATGGCAACCGGCGAATTCGGTAATTCATTTGTGGATAACCGCCCTGTTATGAGCAAGATCATGGAAAGAATACCGACAACAGCTTCAATATCACTCTTGATAATAGGATTAAGCTATCTTATTGCAATACCCATCGGAATATATTCTGCGGCAAGGCAGTACAGTGTTATGGATAGGTTTGCCACTTTTATGCTGTTTGTTTTTTATTCGCTGCCCGTATTTTGGGTAGCAACCATGGCAATAGTGTTTCTTGCAAATGTAGAATATATAAAAATATTCCCTACATCAGGCTTGTACACACTTGGCTCAGAGAACTGGACATTTTTTGAAAGAGCCTGGGACAGGATATATCATTTAATACTTCCTGTGGGCTGCGGTTCACTTGCAAGCTTTGCTTTTCTTTCACGCCAGATGCGCGGCAGCATGCTTGAAGTTATAAGACAGGATTATATCAGGACAGCAAGAGCAAAAGGACTAACAGAAAAGACCGTTGTTTTAAAACATGCGCTCAGGAACTCGCTCATACCTATTATTACTCTGCTTGGCAGTATACTGCCAAGTTTAGTCGGCGGCTCGGTTATCCTCGAAACGATATTCAGTATTCCTGGAATAGGACAGCTTGCTTTTAATGCGCTTATTGCAAGAGATTATCCGCTCATTATGGCTGAGCTTGTACTTGCCGGTGTGTTAACAATGCTGGGCCTGCTGGTTGTGGATATTTTATATGCCATAGTCGATCCGAGGATCGCTTTCACCAAAAAAACATCTTAGGCACGGAAATTTATAATGTCAGAAAAAGATAGAAGAGTATCGGAACAGGAATTCTTAGGCGATAACACAATGTCCTCAATGCCCGTACCTCAGGTGAACATCACAGAGGGGGGAGAGATCCCGACTAACGGCCTACCGCAAAAAAGAAGAGTTGACCAGACGTACTGGTCGCTTGTAAAGCACCAGTACAAAAAGAACAAGCTTGCCGTTGTGGCGTTATATGTTGTGGCATTTCTTGTTCTAATGGCTTTGACTGCAGATTTTGTGGCAAACGACAAGCCGATATACTGTAAGTATAAGGGAAGTTCGTATTTTCCGGTTTTCCATGAATACGCAGTAGGTCTTGGTTTAGCTAAATGGGAAACCGATTTTCTGAACGTTGACTGGAAAACACTAGAGTATGAATCAGTCATCTGGCCGCCTATCTCGTTTTCACCAACAGGTGTTGACCTTTTCAATAACTCAGCATCGCCATCAACGCAAACCGGCCACTATTTGGGAACAGACGCAATTGGCAGAGATGTACTTGCGGGATTGATACACGGCTCCAGAGTTTCACTTTCCGTGGGATTTATAGCTGCAGGAATTGCCATAATGATAGGGGTTATTATGGGCTCCTTTGCCGGATATTACGGCGGAAAAGTGGATTTGGCTGTAATGAGGTTTGTTGAAATTATGCAGCTGTTCCCTTCGTTCTTCCTGATCATAACAATAGTTGCACTCTACGGCTCAAGCATCTGGTATATCATGCTTGCCATCGGTTTGACAAGCTGGACCGGCGATACAAAGCTGGTGAGAGGAGAAATCCTGAAAGTCCGCAACATGGATTACGTGCAGGCGGCAGTTTCTCTTGGACTCTCGAACGTCAGGATAATTTTCAGGCATGTTTTGCCGAATGCAATTGCACCTGTGCTTATTTCGGCTTCATTCCAGATAGCCGGAGCAATCCTTACAGAAGCGGGTTTGAGCTTCCTTGGCTTTGGCGTTGCTGCAACAAAGGTTACTTGGGGCTCAGTGCTTTCCGAAGCAAGAGGCGCAACCAGTTCATGGTGGCTTGCTGTATTCCCCGGGTTCATGATCTTCCTCACAGTTGTTGCATATAACCTTGTGGGCGAAGGCCTGCGTGATGCGCTTGACCCGAGACTGAGAGATTAGTAATTTTGCAGAAGTATAATTCAAATGAAAAAATATTCAACAACTTATATTCAAAAGGAGAAGTAAAAATGGTATGGACTCTGGAACTGGCTTCGTATCTTGATGATGCACCATGGCCGGCAAATAAAGCAGAGCTCATCGATTATGCTACGAGGACGGGAGCACCGCAGGAAGTTATTGAGAACTTAAGAGACCTTGAGGATACTGACGAACCCTATGAAAGCATAGAAGAGATCTGGCTTGATTACCCTACAAAGGAAGATTTCTTTTATGATGATGAAGAAAAGGATTTCTAATTCATTGCAGCTTGTGTATTAAATCTATACCCCGAGCCATCGGGGTTTTTTATATGTACGGTCCAGATAATTCTGTAAAAACTGCTTTGTTTATTTTCGCCCTGCTCATATATGTGCTGACAGGCAGCATAAGTATTGCCCAGAAGAAATATGAAACAGGCGATATTGAATATGAATTCAAAAAGACCGAAAACTTCACAACAACTGCACTATCGGATATACTGCTACTGCCGAAAGAGAAATATTTCAACCGCATAAACCTTGAAGAGGATATTCAAAGGCTTAATAAGTTTTACTTTGATAACGGCTTCTTTGATGTTATAATAGATACTGTAACAAATGTTATTGAAGAGGACATGGAAATAAATGTCAAATTCATAATAATAGAAAACACAAGGTATACTATTAAAGAAGTCCGGCTCCAGGGGCTTGACAGCATTGGACAAAACGTAATGAATCAGATTGCATCAAACAAATTGATAAACGCAGGTGAACCTTACAGTAAAACACAGATAAATCTTGAAAAGGACAGGATCATAAACATCCTGCAAAATAACGGGTATTTCTACGCTCAGATCGATACCGTGATCAGCAGGCTTGATTCATCCAGGCGGGGAATTATCATAGGCAAATATTCGGAAGAAGTACAGAAAAACCCTGAGTTCAAGGATAAGGTGCTGTTAAGGATGCGATTCATAGGTACAAGAGAAGTTTACCGCATAGGCAAAGTTGCAATTGAGATCACAAATAACCGCTATGGAATAGAAAACGGAGTAATTGAGAGGGAACTTCTCTTTAAAGAAGGAGACATTTTCAATAGAAGCAAGCTCCTTGAAAGCGAGAGGAACTTCGGCAAGCTTGCGATCATTCAGCTCGGCAGAGTGCTCCCTGATACAGTATACCAGGAGTCACGCACAATTCCGATGAATGTAAACATCACACTTAACAAAAAGTACGAGCTTACTCCAAGGATCTCTGTGGTGTATCAATCCAACAGATTGTTTGGAGGCGCAGGCATAGAATACAAAGACAAGGATTTCTTTGGGGGAGGCAGAGTTTTTACGGCGGGAGTGGAAGGCCTATACAATTCAGTTGATATTAACAATATCGAATTGTCACTTTCGATCTACCAGCCATTTCTTTTTAGGAACAATATTACTGCAACATTAACTACAACTTTCGGACTCTATAATTTCAGCGAACAGATAGAATTTCTCTATTCGCAAAACCTGCTGAGAACTACATACTATATAGCCGACTATACATTTTATAACAATGCATTCCTCGATTTCACTTTTGATTATATCAGGAAAAGAGCAAAAGAGAATTATCTGGATGTGCTGGAAGATGACACAACATTTGTAGTAAAAGGAACGCGGCTTTATTCCCAGAACTCGATACTTGGACTGACCCTTATACATAATAACGCAAATAATCTGTTCAATCCTTCAAAAGGTTTCTATCACTCTATAACTGCCGAATCTGCGGGACTTCTGCCCAGACTGCTTTCACTTTTTAACAAAAGCATTAACTACTCGCAATATGTAAAGCTGTACACGAATAATAATTTCTATTTTGATATATCCGGCGATAGGGCAACTACAATTTTTGCTTCAAACTTTGAACTGGGCGATATAATCGAGTACGGCTCAGGAGATAACATCGTACCTGTACAGCTTCTGTACAAATTC
>JAUQWS010000048.1 GCA_030835025.1 Ignavibacteria bacterium
AGCAATTTGCCGAAGTCTTCACCGAAACAGTATTCACCAAGCTCCATAGCATAACGAAGCGGTTTTCCGGCTTTGCGCATTTCGTGCAGCTGAACTTTTCTCATGGGATAGTTGATAACAGAATCAGCCAGCACAAAAAAGTCATCAAACATTTCAGGCAGCACCAGCTGTAGAGTATGTTTTAATGACTTATGTTTATGTACTTCGTATACCTTCTTCATATTATAGCTCTACATTCCCTCTTCAATAAACCGGCTGAAATGTTCTTTATAACCTATCCTGTTCAGGTAATTAATGTGCTGCACCAGCGATTTTCTTTTCAAATCCCGTTCAGCTTTTTTGCGTATAATAAGGAGTTCCATCGCCCTGTTATCGGTTCCGGACTGCTCATCTCTCAGCTTTTCAAGCTTGTAAATAAATACATCATAATCCCGCACTTCACCAAGAGCACTTATAAGCGTCCTCAATTCATTATACTCTGCTTTGTATCTTTTCTTTGCAAAGAGCCCCCGGAATATTTTAAGCACAGCCTGCACCCTTCGCGAAGCAACACGCATATCGTGCAGAGCCTCGATATCGCTGCCATCAACTGTCCCCTGCTCATACGAAACCATTTCTTCAAAGCGGGTGCGCAGTATTTTCTTCACGCATTCTTCGAGCGGCTTGTCAGGATCCAGGAACGGTATTTTTTTTGCTTTTGCCATTTTCAAAAAGTCCCCTCCTTACAAAGGAGGGGATTTAGGGGAGGTCGTAACAACTACCCCTGTAAATCTACAAAAACTTCTTCAATGCTTTCTTCGTCAGCGGGGTCAGTTTTAAACTTTTCAGCTGTTTTACAGTGAATACTTCTGCACCAAAGGAATCGTTTCCGTCAGGTTCGCGTTTTAGTTTTTTTATCCTTTTAGTTTTGATTGAATAAATGTTTCCGGTGTGGTGGAATTTTTCGGATTTCGTTTCGTGGGTGTACGATATCGCGTCTAGAAGCATTGGGGATTTTGTTTTCAGCCCCGTTTCTTCAAATATTTCGCGTCCAAGTGCTTCTTCGGGTGTCTCGCCAAAATCCAGCTTTCCCCCCGGCAGATCCCACCTGCCCTTAAAGGGTCCCTTTCCCTTTTTAATGAGGATGAATTTGCTTTTATATTTCAAAATAGCATAAACACCAAACCTGCTTGATTGTAACTGCTTCTTTTTCGCCAAGCTAATGCCCCGTGCAAAATTTAACTCTCATCGGTCACACGTTTTTGCGCGCCGTATTGCTCCATCAGTATATTGTCATATTTATCGGCATTTGCAAACAGCTTTTTCATCGTTTCCAGTCCAGTTTCATATGTCAGATACTGGTCATAAATGAATGTGGATAGTATCACGTCCTGGTTGTTCACGCTGAACATCATTTCTTCAAGCCCGTAATTCTCGCGCAGCAAAAACTCATACATCGGTCCGATATTTGTCTTAGGCAACGTGCAAAGCATTGAGTCGCACACTATAAACCCATCCTGATTATAGTTTACAAATATCTTTGCAGTGCCTTCGTCAACTTCCCAGCTGTACGGGCCCCGCCTTGCGAGCTTAACATCTTTGCCAAGCTGCTCAAGTATGGTTTCAACAGTTGCCGCAGCACCGGAGGGCTTATACTCCGTATCTTTCTTAAGCGAAGGAAACTCCAGCTTCGTTCCGCAATTGGGGCAGTACTCGCCATCTATGTTCTCCTCTGTCACAAGGAAGCTGCACGAAGGGCATTTAAGCACATACTTCCCGAAATACTGCCTGTAATCCCTCAGGTCTTCTTCAAGGTATTCTACCGGCAGCGCAAACCCTAAATTATCCCCGCCTGCAATTATGAATGTGTTAACGCCAACAACATTGCCCTCTTTATCAACAAGCGGTCCGCCGCTGTTCCCCGGATTTATTGCCGCATCGATCTGTATGTAATTTATTCCGCGCTGAAGGCGCTTTGATTTTGATACAATTCCCTCTGTGGCAGTATAGTTCAGTCCGTACGGATGGCCAATTGCAATGACCTGGTCTCCGTCTTTAATTTCTCCGTTTGATGAAAGTGCAATATCGGGCAGCTCAATTCCTGCAGGTACCTGAATAAACGCCAAATCGTATTTCGGATCGTTGAAATGCACGGGTGATGTCTGCTTGGGAATTGACTTCCCGCTGATGACCGCTTCGGAATTTCCCTTTACTACGTGGTCATTTGTGATTATCAGGTTCTCTTTCTTTATATAGAATCCCGTACCCGTGCCTTGCGGCGTGGCTATCTGGATTATAACATGCTGAAAGCGGTCTATTATCTGTTGTGGGTCCATACTACCATTAATTATTATAATTCAATATCTGCAGTTCTGCAATAAATGTTCTTAAAAAACTCAGGAGTGAATCAAACTTAAGGTTCTCTGTATTGAATTTCAGCTCGGGATAAAGCTCAAGCCCCGAGGCAACAATTTCTGCAATACGCTTTTTGATAAGCACTTCATCAAACTTTCCAGATGCTGCATCATAAAGCTTATTACCGGAATTAAGCGCTGTGTAATAATCCTGGTTCAGGATATTCATCATCAGGTCAAACAGCTTTGCATCGGGTCTTGGCAGGCCGTAGCTGAAGAAGCAGTATGTTGCAAGATATTCGTAAATAGCTATTGCTATATCATTGTAATTATTATCAATGTACCACTTCACATTTTTGATGTTGTTGTTGAAAAGATCCACCACTGCCTGGTGCGGCGCCGGGCCTGCAATTCCGAAAGTTGACTTCACCTTATACAGGTCTTCAAGTACTTTATCCTTCGGAATATCAAGAAGCTTCTGCAGTGCTTCCTTCATCTTCTTGTTCTTTTCCTGGAACGGCTTATTATCCTTGGCAAAGTATTCCCAGCTCATTTTTTCAATCTCATTCATAAGAGTACCTTCCGGAGCGATGAGGTAATCTATCTTGTATGCAAGATTCAACAGCAGGTACGATATCCCGCCAAAGAATGCCTCTTCGTTAAGCTCGCTTACCCGTTTAAGCGTGTTTTCAAGCCAAGAGCGGTAGAAATTATACTTTGTTTCCTTTTCAGCAGAGGGCAGCGGCTGAATGTTTGCATTACCGATAGTATGCAGCATAGAAAAATCATCGGCAAGCAGGTCATCCTGCTTATCGGCGCGCGTTGCAAGCTCTTTCCATGCAAAGTAAAGCTTTCTGGGCGGCGAGGCAGGCACTGCGGAATCAAACCTCATGCAAATCTTATTATCTTTCAGCGCAAAACGCGTATAGAACAGCGAGTAATTCATTTCCATCAGCCGGCGCATGAATGCAACGCTTAACTTATCGTACTCGGCAATATCAGCCTCGGTTTCAACTTTTCCGCCTTTGATTTTCCCGTGAATGGATTTTGATCCCTGCTGAAATTCAAAATCAATGCTGTCACCATCCGGTGTTCCTACCGAGCGCCGGAAGTTCAGGTTGCCTTCGTCATCATCACGGAGGTAGTTCAAAAATGCTTCGTAGCTGCCCATATAATCTTTTTCAAGGAAAAGCCGCTCTGAGGTATTCCACGCGTCAAGCTTGGGTTTTGGCTTAAATGCGTCCGAAAATCTGCCGAAAGTTGTCATAGTATGGATTAAAGATTATAAGATTGAAGACTATAAGATTAAAGACTATAAGATTGAAGACGATAAGATTAAAGACCGTAAGATAAAAAAATAAGGGGCTTTCAAAAATCACCTGCAAATGGAAACTCTGTAAAATACTGAAATTTACAGAAATTACAGAATACTATTATTGATAATTGTTCATTGAACATTGTAAAGATACTTTTTATGAATTCTTTATTCAAACTAAAAACCCTTCACCACTATTTAAAATCAATTACTTATGAACTTTTTTTGTAATGGTTGAATCCTGTTTGGTTTGAGGAGTGTTCTTTAT
>JAUQWS010000007.1 GCA_030835025.1 Ignavibacteria bacterium
AGGGCGTGAGGAAACTGAGTTTATTTCACTTGAGGAAATCGATAATGATGTTCTTATCGAAAGAAATGCGATTCATACGCTCAAAGTTTTTTCTATCCTTCACAGAAAACAAGCTTATAAATGAACATAACTTTTTTCATCCGGTAAATGGGTGTTTTTGGGAAAAACCACCATACTACAATTTTAATATGATTGAAGTATTTAAGGCCTGTCATCTGCTTGTTTTGGTCAATATTTCGCTAAAAAGCAGGTCAAACACTACAATTATATGCCAAAATTGTAGTGTATTATTTTTTTAATGGATAAGTGTTTTTTCGGGTCTAATTTGATCGTAAGAAAGCTGAACCAGCCCTGATGGATAAGCAACATTTCGACAAAGTTGCAGTCTAATTTCTGGCCTGTCACTGCGAAAAAGCAGAATTCCCTTGCCCAATAGAATTGGAATAACGGAGATTATGTACTTGTCAATCAATTTCTTGCTCAAGAATTCCCCTACGATCTGGGCCCCGCCAACGAGCCAGATGTTCAGGCCATCTTTTTGCTGAATTTCGGAAATTAGCTTACATATATCGCCACTCCAGAACTCAACATAATCATCTTTGGGTCTGGTAGTCCTTGAGATGACGTAACATTTCTTGTCCTTGTAAGGAAAATCCCCAAATGTCAGCACTTGATCATATGTCCTGCGTCCCATAATCACTGTATCAACCGACTTCAAGAAGTCTTTGTAGCCGTAATCCTCATTATTGGATTCGACCATCGAAAGCCAATCAATGTCACCATTATCACGGGCAATGTAGCCATCAAGACTCATGGCAATGTAGAGAACTATTTTTCTGTTAGAAACCATGACATTCCCTGATAGGTCTCTAATAGTTGATAAAGGGAAGGAGCCCCCCTCTGGAATGCCTTCATTGTAAAGCCATTGCGGAAGTAAATGTCATAAAATAATCGTTATACTATACGCAGTTTTTACCAAGTCTTTACCTGAAACCAATGGCCATAGACGCTATAGTCTATCCTCATCCAGACCTCGTATAATCATAAATGCGATATGAGCACAGTTTCAGCAAGACGAGAGCCATCTAAAGATTAATGGATAGTTTAAGTGAAATGTCCACCGACTTGTTGCCTCGCAAGTTTTAATTACCAAATGGAATGGTCTTTGCATCCGCCGGTACTCCTTTCCATGATAATTGCGGTCAAATGTCGTCACCGTCGCAGGAATACTTTGACGAGATATATTCTCTTTTCTCCCGATCTCTGTCAAAATTTACTTTTTTGAATGATGCCTTTGGGCTTTCCCAATGTAACCCACTGAATCTGTTTTGCTGCAAGTGCTTCTTTGATTTATCTCAATGGCACCTGGTGACACGAACGTTTGTACTGGGCCAATTTAGCATATCAGACTACAAATTCAATGAGCAAAAGCCTTATCTGAAATTACCTTTAACGTATATACGAGTGAGAGATAATAAATTATTATTTCAATCTTGATATGAAAGGGAGGAAAATATGCCAAAAATAGTTGTAGTCTATCTTAGTACATCGGGAAATACAAAAAAAAT
>JAUQWS010000049.1 GCA_030835025.1 Ignavibacteria bacterium
CAATTTGGTGATTTTGTGAGATCACCCTTTTTCAATAAAAACGAGAATCTTATCAGGCTTTATGAAATACTCAAAAAAGAATACCCGGATTATAAATCGGAAAGCTTTACAAAAGAAAGTGTATTTAAGCAGTTATATCCCGGTAAAAAATATAAGGATAATGAGATAAGAAGAAATTTTTCGGGCTTAATGGAGCTATGCGAAAAATTTCTTGTTCAGCTGAATATTTCCGATCCTTTTTTATTTGAAACTACAAAGACTGTTTTGCATGAATTGGGTTCAAGAAACATTAATAAACTCTTCAGAATTAAGTTGAAAAAAGCCGATGAACAATTTAAAAATTATGCTGATATCGATGAGGGTTACTTCAAGCAAAAATATGAAATTGAAAGCATTAAAAGTAATTTAAGCGAAGAAAATTTACTGGATAATCGATTGCTTCTTTTTAAAAACCAGATGGCGCATTATCTTATCTCTATTTTAAAATTACACCAGGATTTGAAAATTATACGGGTAATGGAAAACTATGATTATGAAAAAACCTTGTTTAATAAGTTTTTTGAAAGATTTGACCTTGCCGGTTTTCTTGCAGATATTAAGCTGGAAGATGAAACATTATATAAAATTCTCAGTATCTATTATTTTAGATTTGTAATAAGTTTGGGAGAAGACAAATTTGACTCATATTACCATGAGCTAAAAAAATTGATTTATGATAATCTCGATAAATTTTCCCGAAGAGAAAAATATAATGTCATGCTTTTTCTAAGCAATAGCGCATCAGAAAAACTTTCCTCTGGCAAGGATTTTATTCTGGAAGTCCATGATATTAACACGAAAATAATTAAGGAAGGGCTTCTGAAGTTTGATGATGAGTTGTACATAGATCTGAATAAATACCGGGGAATCCTTGAAATTGCTTTAAAGCTGAAAAAAACTGACTGGGCGTTGAATTTTATAGAAGAGCATTTAACGAAGCTGTCTCCTGAGAAAATAGATAATATAAAAAACTATTCGTATTCTATTCTTAGTTTTACAAAAGGCGATTTTCGCCATTCTCTTGAATTGATTTCAAAAATAAATAAGTATTACAATTTTCATTTTGAATTTATTACAAAATCGGTAAAACTTAAATGCCTTTACGAATTGCGGTACATTGAAGACATATTTTATTCGCTGGATTCCTACAGGCATTTGCTAAAAAATAACGTTACGCTTCCTGAACCTTTAAAGATCCAGTTCAGGAATTTTATGATCTATTTTGAAAGATGCACTAAATTAAGACTGCAGGATAGAGTTTCTGAAGTTGAAGTTGAAATGCTTAAGGATGAAATTCTGAAAGTTGAGAGAATTCTGGAAAAAGACTGGCTGCTCCAAAAGGCAGATGAGCTTAAAAACGTTACAAATTAAACCCGCAATTCCGTAACTGCCTATGGGGGCAGACAAAAAGTCATCAGATTACTATATTATATCTTCCCCTGTTTGCGTAAAATAAGATCTATCACTTCCCTCACACAGCCTCTGCCGGCTGATACTTTGCTGATGTAATGAACAACTTTTCTCACTTCTTTCACGGCTTCGGGCGGGCATGCAGATAGTCCGACCTGCTCCAAGAGCGGAATATCAAATGTATCATCACCCATAAAACAAAGGTTTTCATCTCTTAGGTTATACTTCAGTTTGATCTCTTTTGCAGCTTCGGTTTTATCGGCGCAATTCTGAAAAAGCTCCTCTATCTTAAGCCTTTCGGCGCGTATTTCGTTAGCTTTTGCGCTCATTCCTGAGATTATTGCAAATTTAAGCCCAAACTGCCTGCCTCGGTTAATGCCGAACCCGTCATGAGCGTTGAAGGCTTTAAGCATCTCTCCCGTTGAAGAATAGATTATTGAACCATCTGTCAAAACGCCGTCCAAATCCATCATGACAAATTGAATTTTGTGAAAATCTATCTTATCTGTTTTTTTCATTTTTTACTGCCTTCCGGTTATAAATTGCTGATATTTAGCCAGAACATAAATGCAAAAACATTATGCTTTCTTTGCAGCCAAGGGCTTCTATACACTTTCGAATCGTTATTTTGAAAAATAGGAATTATATTGTTAATATTAATTTGAATCAGACATTAGAATCCAAAATAGAGGCTGACAATGAAAAAGATAATTCTCCTCATCTGCCTGACGGCAACAGTTTATTCACAAAACATCGACGAATCACAAGTACCCGCAGCCGTAAAGACAAATTTCGCTGCAATGTATTCCGGTAAATCGGATGTAAAGTGGGAAATGGAAAACGGCAAATACGAAGCCGAATTCACAGAGAATAAAGTTGAAACATCGGTTATGTTTGAATCAACCGGTGATTACGTTCAAACAGAGGTTGAAATTCCGGTTTCTTCCCTGCCGGAGGCTATCAGTAAATATGTTAGTTCAAATCTCGGGGGAAAGAAGATAAATGAAGCGACAAAGATCACAACTAATAACAGCGTGATAAAATATGAAATAGGAATTAAGAATACTGACTATCTTTTTGATGAGAACGGCGGTCTTTTAGGCAGCGAGACCGAGAAAAATGATACTGACGATCTAAAGTAATTTTCATTCCGCGGTATCGGGATAAATCCAGCTACAGATTTCACCGGTCCTGGGAACAGCGCTTTAGGCAAGAAGCCCAATATCACGAAATACGCTAATTGACAGCATTATTGTAATCAGCTATATTTACATTAATCAATTCGGCTGTGTCATTAGGAGGAATTATGGGTCTTAACCGGAATTTCTGTTTTTCAATTATATTATTTTCGATATTTGCCCTCATTTCGATCATTTCGGCTTATTCGTTTTCGGGGGATTTCAGGAGTAATGAAACATATTTAACAACTCCCGAAATGAAAAAGATTGTCTGGCGGGAAGACGTATATGACGGGTCTCTGAAGGCATCTGTGAGTGTTATAAAAATAGATGAATCGTATTTTTCAACAGTAACGGACCCGGAAAAAGCGGTATTGGGGTATCTTGCATCAACAATAGGCAATGAATGTTTTGCAGAAACCGGTAAGGAGAACGTGAAGTGCAAGCTCTTAACTGCACTCAACATGGATTACCAGTGCTCAGATGCGAATAAGGCATTTTTGAAGAACTGGTTCCGTGATGATGCTGCAATTTTGAAGCAGATAGAGAACTGCAAACCCCTGATAGCAAAGACAATTGAAAAAACTTTTGATGAAGTGAAAATTTCATCAGCGGATAATGTTATTAAAGTGAGTCTTAAAGGATTGAAGCTGAATATTAAAGAAAACTCTGCCAGCAAATGGAGCGAAAACTTAACTTTTAAGCTTGATGGCGATAAGCTTGCACTTACAGAAAGAAAAAAGAGCGAATAATACCGGGTTAACGGTTAAGCAGCACAAGGGTAAAAAATTAAAAAGGGGGCAAAGCCCCCTGATTATTAGTTAATGCGTGCCTGCTATTTATTGAAAATGTGTATTTCGGGGTTGACCTGCTTTTCAACGGGATCCGATTCATAAATAGTTTTTTCTTCTCCCATTATGGTACCCGTAAGTTTGGCTCCGCTTTCCAATCCCAGAATTCCTGTTAGTTTTCCTTCTGTCATAAAAGGACCTATTCCGGCATCTATTCCGATTTCGCCTTTGTTGCCCGAATCAATAATGGTACCGTCTTTGGCAACCTTAACAAATGCGCCAATTTTCCCGCCTCCTTCGAAGCCGCCAATAAATGTTCCTTTTGCGAATATTCCGGCCCCAAATCCGAGAAAAAGGGTCACCTCTCCTGTTCTAAAATCTTTTTCATATCCGCCCACAATCAATTCACCGCCTTCAACCTCAAAAGTTTTGCAGTCCCATTTTACTTTAGCTCCTCCCAGTGGAATTTCGACCTTGAAAGGGCACACCGGTTCCGGAATAGAATCTAATTTTACCGGCTTAACTTTTTCGGGTTCCTTTTCTTTACAGTGAAAAGCGATGTATTCCGGCTGAGGGTAAAGAGACTGCAGCTTGCCCAAACCATTAAGCGCATCAAAAAATCCCGCAACCTGATTCACAAAGTACATTTTGTATTGTTCTTCATTATAAACAAAATGGTTCCAGTAAAGTGACTGGTTAGTCCATTCATACAGCTTGGGAAGCATCTGTCGCTGATAAGCGTCATGGTTTTTTGCTGATTTTTCCAGGTAGCTGGCAAGAAAACCTCTTTGTTTCTCACATCCTTCATCACTGTAACCTACCAAATGAGATTGTTTTTCCAGCTCCGCATAATATTCGGTCTGGTTAGCAGCATATTCGTACGAAAGAGCATTGATAGTATGTTCATAAAATTCATTATTGACGAGGTTCAGCATTAACAGCGCTTTTTTTGAAAACGGCGAATTGAAAAGATTCCCCCTTATCCTGTCCGCTATCTGCGATAAGCTTTCATTTTCCACTTTATTGTTCTGTTCTGTGTTAACTTTTTCTTTTTTTTGCATCCATTCCCGGGTCATATTATCAAATTCCTCCCGGAGTTCCGAGGTCGGCAGTACCTTATCCATAGTATATGCGGGAGGCAGGGGTTTATATTTCTGCGGGTTAAAATACTCCGGCACATATGGTTTGATATCACTGAACTTGATATCCATTTTATGTTTCTGCATAAGTCCGTCTGCAGTTTCTGAATAGCCGTTCTTTAATGATTTCTTGATATACGGTGTTGCTTCGGTGATCTTGCCTTCTTCTGTTAACAACAGTCCCACACCGCAGTTTGATTCTGAGTGGTCAGGGTCCATTTGCAGGCAAGCCCTGAAATACATACCGGCGTTTCCGGTATCGCCAAGTGAAAGGTATGATTGAGCAAGGTTATTCAAAATGAGTGTGTTATTATTCTGAATGAGAAGATACTGAAGAATGGGTACGGATATCTGGGGATTTCCGGTTTGATGCAGGATAACGGCCATGTTATTCTGCAGCAGGATAAGTTCGGGTTTTGCTACAGCGGTTTTGATGGCAGCATAAATTGCGGCTACCGGTTTTTTTTGCATCAGCAGGATCGAACCCAAATTAACATATGTTTCGGTGTTGCCGCTGTTTTTTGAGAGCAGTTCATCAACTTCCGAAATGATTTTAGGATCTATATTAGCTTTACATTTGGCAATAAGACCCGCGAGGTAACTGTTATATTGCTCTCCGGAAGACAGGGTTGGGATCTCGCTTAATATTTTTTCTTTTCTTTGTGGTATTTTCAGGTCATCCTCTGTTGAGCTGTTCAGGGTAACGCCTTTCTCATGCATTTCCTTTCCCATTTGCAGAGCCTCTTCGACCTGTTTTCGTTCCTCGGGGGTCATATCTTTCATCATTTCTTCGATCATTTTCTGCTGGTCGAAGTCCATGCTATCCTGCATTTGCCTGGCCATAAGCCCGTTAGAATTACCTGCTGCAAAAAGCAGTAGTGTGATAGTAATAAAAATAGATTGTTTCATGTTTAGCTTGTTTTAAAATTGACCCTACTCTTTTGGCTTTTCGGTTCTGCCCCGTATTTTAAAGCGGTTTTACGGATTCCGCTTATTACACTTTCTATTTTACAAGTATCATTTTCAGTGTTTTGGTAAAATGCTGATTGCTTCCGCCAATTGATATACGGTAAAAATACGCACCGCTTGCAAGATTGGTCCCGTCAAACTCTGCGGAATAATAACCGGCAGTCTTATTTTCATTCACGATCATAAGTACTTCTTTTCCGACGATATCATACAGCCTTATTGTGGTCATGCCATCAATGGGCAGCTGGTAATCTATTTTGCTCTTTGGATTGGACGGGTTTGGATAGTTCTGGCTCATGGAAAACACAATCGGCGGAGCGATCACTACATCGCTATTGAGCGCGAAATATTCATAATTTCCGTTCAGATCTATCTGTTTTAGGCGATATTTATACCCGGCTGTCTGAAGCTTCTTATCCTGAAATGTGTAGGACTTGGGCTCCAAAGTGGTTCCGCTTCCCGGTACGAAGGATATCTTCTTCCAATTGTCACCATCTTTAGATAATCTGCGCTCAACATCAAATCCGGAATTATTCAGTTCCGTTGCGGTAGTCCATTCCAGCTTCACGTCGTTCTTGGTAACTGAAGCCGTAAATGAAAGCATTGTAACGGGCAGCGGACCCTGGCATATGGTACCGCCTCCGGAGTAAGTCCCGTTAATTATTATGGCGTCAGCGCAAACATCTGCCCCTGTGCCGATATCTACCAATGCACCCGGCTCATAAGTGAGGTTGCTGAGCGTTTGGCTTTCAAGCAGTGTTGTTAACAGTGCAACAAGTATCAGCAGAAGTATAATTATTACTCTCATAGCCTTACTCCGTGGATAATTTGATTTCTTTAATGTTATTTTGCTGAATTTGGATAAGCTCCAGCTTAGCAAGACGCTCTTCGATGGTCTTCATGTTTTCGATCTCTGCCTTTAGCTTATCATTTTCAGCTTTCAGGTCCTGTATAGCCTTGACAACTACGGGCAATAGATTTCCGTAGGTAGCTTCCCATTTCTCGGGGTTGTCCTTTAATACAAGGTTAAGCCAATCAGCGCCTTCTGAAGTTTGAACATCGTCAAGCTCCTGAGCTATGAATCCTGCTGTTGGAACTTCTTTCATTTTGCTTCCATCGGAAACATTGCCGTCGTACCATTCGCGTTTATCCCAGTTGAACTGGCGCGGTTTGAGTTTTGTGATGAAATCGAGACCAAGTGAAAGCTCGGTAATATTTTTCTTATCGCGCGCATCTGAAAGTGCTGTGATGGTTTGCACATTGCAGCGCAGAGAAGTAACAAAATTATCTCCAAGTGTAATTTGATTAGCAGCTGAAGTAGATGTTGGCGCTGCATTATAGCCGATTAACGTAAGGTTATGTCCGCCTAAAACATCCTGCCCCGTTCTGTTTCCTATAGCAGTATTATTATATCCGGTTATATTAGAGTAAAGAGAATTGTATCCTATTGCAATATTGCTATATCCTTCAGTGTTAAAAGTTAAACTACCGATTCCTAATGCTGTATTTAGATAACCAATTGTGTTATTAGTTAAAGAGCTTCTTCCAATGGCGGTGTTGCCGCTACCGCTGGTGTTGGAGAGTAATGAATTTTGTCCCACGGCAGTATTATTATTTCCGGAAGTATTCCAACCCATAGAACCGTTTCCAACCGCTGTATTATTACCGCCAATGGTGTTTGAGTATAACGATTGATACCCTACTGCGGTATTGTAATGACTAACGGAATTGGAAAATAAAGACATATATCCCACAGCCGTGTTCTGGCTCCCGGTAGAGTTTGAAAACATAGAAGCATTTCCCAGAGCCGTGTTGTTACTTCCTGATGTGCCGGAGACCATGGATTGACTTCCAACAGCCGTGTTGCCATTACCTGTGGAGTTGGAATATAAAGAGAACCAACCCAATGCGGTGTTTTCGCCACCGGTGGTATTGGTACTCAAAGTATATGATCCCACTGATGTGTTGCTGTACCCGGTCGTATTTAACAACAGGGCTTCTACACCAAAAGCTGTGTTGTTGGTTCCCGTCATATTAAAGTTACCGGAATTAATACCAAGAAATGTATTATTTACCCCGTAATTATGCAGGAATCTATCTGTTCCTTTAAATAATACACCAACTGTTGAGCTGGTTGCTGAAGGCAATACCAGGCTGCGGTTCAATGATAAATTACCTGTTGACTGGCTAAGGCTTAAGTAAGTTGTAGCATTGTCTTTCAGCGTAAACACGCCGCTTGAGCCAAGTGTGTTGGTAATATTTTGTGAGATTAACAAATTACAGATTATCAAATTACAGATTACGAAGAAGATCAACATTGTTTTTCCCGATCGGACAGGGAATTTCACTGTGTTCAACATATTATTTTTCCGTTAGCTTAATTTCTTTTGTTTCTGAATTGATTGATCTAAGTTTTTCGACTTCAAGAGCAAGCAGATTTTGCATTTCTTCAAACTTTGCAAGCTTGTCTTTCAATTCATTGTTTTCAGTTTTTAATTCTGCAATTTCATTATCCTTCTCGGATTTTAATTCTTGTATAGCCTTAACCATTACAGGTAAAAGATTCCCGTAAGTAGCTTCCCATTTTTCGGGATTATCTTTAAGTACAAGGTTAAGCCACTCTGCGCCTGCTGTGGTTTGAGCATCATCAAGCTCCTGGGCTATAAAACCAGCAGTTGGGGCTTCTTTCATTTTGCTGCCCTCGGAAACATTGTCATCATACCATTCACGTTTATCCCAGTTGAACTGGCGCGGATGAAGCTTCGCGATGAAATCAAGGCCGAGTGAAAGTTCTTTGATATTTTTCTTATCACGCGCATCCGATAGTGAAGTGATGGTCTGTACATTACATCTCAGCGAGTTTACAAATCCGTTGCCCAGTGTGACCTGATCAATTGCGGTGGGTGAAGAAGGTGCGGCATCAATGCCTATACATGTTAAGTTTGCGCCTGTTGTTATTGTTGAGCCTGCATTATATCCCAGGGCAGTGTTATAATTGCCGGTATTGTTCAATAGCGATTGATAACCATAGGCAGTATTGTTAAATCCTGCAGTATTAAACCGAAGCGAGAAAAAGCCAAATGCACAATTCCCTGAGCCTGTAGTGTTGCTGTTGAGTGAAGTATAACCGAACGCTGAATTATCATTTCCGGTGATGTTATTCCTGAGTGTAGAGCTGCCGAATGCAGAATTCTGAACCCCGGTTGTATTTTTGTTCAGCGTGTAGAATCCGTAAGCCGAATTACCGCCGCCCGTAGTATTGCTGTACATTGAGTTACTCCCGAAAGCAGAATTCCAGATGCCCGTTGAATTTGAAGTGAGAGAAAAGTATCCGAATGATGAATTGTCACTGCCGGTTGTGTTGCCGCGCAAAGACATATAACCGAATGCTGAATTATAATTACCTGTTGTGTTACTGAAGAGTGAGCTAGCACCAAATGAGGAATTGCTGCTTCCGGTAGTGTTAAAATGAAGTGAAAAACTTCCAAAAGCAGAGTTTGATAGCCCTGTTGTATTATTCTTCATTGAAGCCGTACCAAATGCTGAATTATCGTTTCCTGTTGAATTGGTAAAAAGAGAATTCATCCCAAAAGCAGAATTTTGGAAACCGGTGGTTAAAGAACTTAGACTTTGGTAACCAACGCCGGTATTATTGCTGCCTTCAACCGAGACTGTTCCGCCAAGCGTGAAATTACCCGAGTTAATGCCGAGAAATGTATTAAATCCGGAAGTACCTGTACCCTGGTAATTGTGCAGAAAACTGTTTCCTCCCTTAAAAACCACACCGGTTGAAAAAGTTGTTGTATTAGGAAGCGCCAAACTGCGGTTCAAAGTTAAATATCCGTTTGACTGGTTAACGGATAGATAATCCGTTGCTGCATCCTTTATCTTAAATACGCCGCTTGTACCAAGTGTGTTGGTGATGTTCTGTGAGATTAACAGATTACAAATCATCAGATTACAGATTATGAAGATGAATGATATTGACTTCATTTAATTTATTGTTGAGATTTTTTCTTATTTAACTAAGATCATTTTGATAACTTTTGAAAATTCTCCTGCATTCAGTCTGCAATAATATATTCCGCTTGAATTCTGCGACGCGTCAAAATCAACATTATATGTTCCCGCACCAAGGTATTCATTCACAAGTATTTTCACTTCTTTGCCGGAAATATCAAATACAGTGAGTTTCACAAAACCGCCTTTTGGCATTTGGATTTTGACATTTGTCGTTGGGTTGAACGGATTTGGATAATTCTGGCTCATGCTGAAATCAACAGGAATTTCAGAAGATACCAGGCTCACTGATGTTATCATTTCTGAAAGAGTTCTCCGGTATACCATGCCGCTTAAGGCTCCGGCAAAAATATTTTGACCGCTTATAATAAGGGTATTAATAATAGTATTCGGCATACCGACTCCAACCGATGACCAGTTAGTTCCGCTATTGGTTGAGAGGAATATCCCTCCGCCGGATGAACCTGCAAAGATGTTTCCACCGCTTGCAGTAACAGTATTAATTATTAAGCCTGCAAGTCCGCCTGTATTGATCCAGTTGGCGCCGTTATTCGTAGTGCGGAAGACACCGCTGAAAGTACCGGCATAAAGATTTGTACCGCTTGCAGTAAGTGACTGGATAGCTGTGTTTGTTAATCCGGTATTAACCTGTATCCAGTTAGTGCCGCTGTTTGAAGAACGATAAACACCGTCACCGCTTGTTCCTGCAAATAGCTCAGTGCCGATCACTCCCAATGCAAATATGAGATTACCTGATAATCCTCTGAAGCTCCACAAAGCACCGTTATTGGTAGAAAGAAATACTCCATCCCCTGTTCCAGCGATAAGGTTGGTTCCGGCAGCGGTTATAGAGTAAACGGTAAGATCTGTCAAACCGGTGTTTACTGATACCCAATTTGTACCGTTATTGGTTGAACGAAATACTCCGCCGGATAAAGTGCCTGCAAAAAGATCTGAACCGATGACAGAAAGGCCTAAGACGGCAGTGTCCAGTAATCCGTTATTTCTTGCAATCCAGTTTGTACCGTTGTTTGTTGATATAAATGCCCCGCCATAATATCCGTTCGGACCGCCCCAGCTCCCCGCGAAAAGATTCGCGCCGTTTACGGCAAAACATCTTACTGATGCGCCTGGCCCGGGTCCGCCAGTTGAAACCCATTGAGCCGTAAGTGAATTTGAAATTATGAAGAATAAAGTTAATATTAATGTTTTCATTTTATGTTTTAAGTTATTTTTTTTCGCCAAGTGTTACTTCTTTTATGCCGTCATTTCGTGATTCAAGTTCTTCCATTTTCTTCACAAGCAGCTTCTGTATATGTTCATATTTCGCAAGCCGTTCTTCTAGGGTTTCGTTCCTATTTTTGAGCTCATCGTTTTCGGTTTTCAATTCCTGTATTGCTTTTACCATTACCGGTAAAAGATTTCCATAAGTAGCTTCCCATTTTTCAGGATTATCCTTCAATACCAGGTTAAGCCACTCAACTCCTGCACTTGTTTGAGCTTCATCAAGCTCCTGAGCAATAAATCCCGCTGTCGGGGCTTCTTTCATTTTGCTGCCATCGGAAACATTATTATCATACCACTCGCGTTTATCCCAATTGAACTGGCGGGGATGAAGTTTTGTGATGAAGTCGAGTCCTAAAGTGAGCTCTGTAATGTTCTTCTTATCGCGTGCATCTGAAAGTGATGTGATAGTTTGTACATTACATCTCAGCGAGTTTACAAATCCGTTGCCCAGTGTGACCTGATCAATTGCGGTGGGTGAAGAAGGTGCGGCATCAATGCCTATACATGTTAAGTTTGCGCCTGTTGTTATTGTTGAGCCTGCATTATACCCCAAAGCCGTGTTGTAATTACCTCTGTTGTTGAGCAAAGAACTATTTCCTACGGCAGTGTTTTGAAAACCCGCAAGGTTGTCATACATAGAAAGATAACCTATAGCAGTATTATTTGAGCCACTTACGTTTTTATACAATGAAGACATACCAAAAGCATTATTATAATTGTTATTGTTTTGATATAAAGAATTATGCCCTACGGCTGTATTATTGAATCCTGTAATGTTGTTAAACAGTGAGTAATATCCCAGGGCAGAGTTAGAACTACCGGTCGTATTATAGTATAAAGCTGCAGTTCCAACGGATGTGTTTTCGCTTCCGGTAGTATTGGAATATGAAGATTCCGATCCCACCGCTGTGTTATTATTTCCGCTGGAGTTGGTATATAAAGAATATACACCTAAGGCTACGTTTTTTATACCTGTAAGATTAGAATATAAAGATTCCGTTCCTAATGCTGTGTTGTAGTTTCCGGTTCCGTTATTAGTTAATGAATTAAAACCTAAAGCAGTGTTATTTTTACCGGAAGAATTTAACCACAGAGAATGGTTTCCAATAGCAACATTTTGAAATCCTGAAATATTGGAATTTAAAGCTGAAACTCCAATAGCTGTGTTTTCGTAACCAGTAGAGTTATTCTGTAAGGTGCCGGTTCCTAAGGCAGTATTGTGAGAACCTGAAGTAAGTCCGGCAAGCGAATAAGGTCCGATCCCTGTATTAAATCTCGCTTGTGTTAACAAACTGAAATTACCCGCATTAATGCCCAGGAATGTGTTGTATCCAATTGATTCAGTGGTGTGATATGTGTGTAAAAACCTATCCGCACCCTTATATATTACACCAAGGGTTGAGCCTGTGGTATTAGACAGCACCAAGCTACGATTCAACGATAGGTGACCTGTTGCCTGACTTAAACTCAGGTAAGTAGTCGCATTATCCTTCAGTGTAAACACTCCGCTTGAGCCAAGTGTGTTAGTGATGTTCTGTGCGATCAGCAAATTGGAAATTACCAGATTGGATATTAGAATGAATATTGTTTTTGTTTTCATGGCTGCCTTATACAAGTTGTGAACTGCTATGTTTATCTTTTACTAAAAAATGCTATTTTAGTTCTGTTATTTGATCAGAACCATTTTACGGGTCTGTGAAAAATCACCTGCGGTCATTGTATAAAAATATATTCCGCTGGAGTATTGTGATGCATCAAAATCAATTTTATATGTTCCCGCACTAAGGTATTCTTTCACAAGTACTTTCACTTCCTTGCCGGTTATATCAAATACGGTAAGTTTCACAAAACCCTCTTTTGGCATTTGGATTCTGACATTTGTCATTGGATTGAACGGGTTCGGATAATTTTGCGAAAGCGAAAATCCATCAGGTATGTTATTGCTAAGCGGCTGAATATTTGTAATTGCGCCTCCGTTAGTTGTCTTTAATATCATTGCGCCGGAGCCGGTAATATATCCCGTGCCGGAATCAGTAAATACCATATCCGTAACAGTATTGTTGGTTCCTGTATTGATATTATCCCAGTTCAATCCGCCGTTGGTTGTTCTTTTACAGTTCGCCTGCCCGTCCCATAAGCCCGCACCATAACCCGTGAGAGCGTTCGTAAAATACAGCGTACTGAAATTTCCCGCCGCGGCATTTATAACGCTCCAGTTAACTCCGGCATTGGTTGTTTTCAGAATATTCCCCTGTCCGCAGGAAGCGTAACCTGTACTTGCATCAGTAAAAAATATAGCCTGCGGAATCTGCGCTGAGCCTGTAACGCGCTCAACCCAGTTAAGCCCTGAATTAGTAGTTGCCAGAATACCGGGGGTATATTTTAATATAAAACCATTTGCCGGATCTTTGAAATATATTTTGGTGAATGATTCAGCGGGAAAGCCTGTGTTAATAACAGACCAGTTTACACCTGCATTGATTGTTTTTATCACTACTCCGTTGGAGTTACATGCCGCGTAACCGGTGTTTTGATTAACAAATACCAGGCTTGAGATCTGTTCTGCGGTACCTGTTGACAAAGTGTTCCAATTATTTCCGCCATCGGTAGTTTTATAAACAATGTTTGTATATATTGAAAAATACCCTGTATTATTATCCGTGAACTCCAGGTTACCAATATTGGAATTAGAGGGCTGCGCCAGCATAAACCAGTTTGTTCCGCCGTTGGTAGTCTTCATCATTTCGCCGGCATAAAGCCCGGCATAACCTGTACTTGCAGAGGGAAAACTGAGGCTGAAAGCATATGAGTTTGTTCCCGAAATCTGGGAGCTCCAGTTGGTTCCTCCGTTTGTTGTTATTAATTGTGTACCGTAACTGCCGGTAAGAAATCCTTTAGTGCCGTCTATAAAAAAAATGCCTTTTAGATCGTTATAGTTTGCCTGCTGCAGAATATTAACCGTCCAGTTAACGCCGCCGTTTGTAGTAGCAAGGTAACGCCTGCTATCACCTGCTGCGTATACGTTCAGAAGGTCACGGGAAAATATTTTATTTATAGTCTGATTATTTGTTGTTGTTAAAAGGCTCCAGTTAGTACCGCCATTAGTGGTTTTTACAATTTTACCTCCCCAGCCCCCGGCAAAGCCGTTTATGCTGTCAACAAAACTTATTGCATATACGGGGTTTGTATTAACAGTGGCCTGAGCTGTCCAGTTGAGTCCCCCGTTTATGGATTTGTAAACATTTCCGTTAGCGGCTGCAATATATGCGGTTAATGCGCTGCTGAAACAAATATTGTGAAGAGATGCGGCAGCTACAGAAAGTGTATTCCAGTTCACGCCGCCGTTGGTTGTCCGCATCAGGAGTCCGCCGTAACCGCCTGCAAGCCCGGTGTTAGCATCTGCAAAATCCACCGCCAGGAAACCCGCGCCGTTGCTTAAATATGAAGTAACCCAGTTTATGCCGCCGTTAGTAGTCTTTAGAACTACCTGAGTATTAAATCCACCTGCAATAAAACCCGTTGCGGCATTCAAAAATGAAATTGAATTCAGGTTTTCGGTTGTGCCTGAGACCTGGCTAACCCAGCTTGAGCCGCCATTGGTAGTTTTTAAGATCGTGCCGTAATTACCAGCTTCGTATCCGGTGCTTGAACCAATGAACTGAACATCATTTATATTGTTGCACTGCGGGAGCGGGTTTTGGGTGACCCAAACCGGCTGGGCAAATGTAAGCGGCAGAATAAACACAAACTGAAGCAGCACAGAATAAATATAACAGCAGTATTTCGTTTTTTTCATTTTATAATTAATGTAATATTCTTTTTTAATTCGTCATGGAGCAATGTGCAGGCAGCCGATATCGCCCGGTCCTGGTCTGATTTCATTAATGCCTGTATTTTGCTTATCAGCGCATGAGTTTCGGGTTTTAATCTGTATCCCCTTGCTGTTTTGATTGTCTTTGGGTTTATCATCTTCTTAGTTTTTAATTTCATTTTCCGGTTTCTGCTTTGTTATTTTAAGTTACAGTTCATTCCTAAGTGCACGGGTACAAACATAGTGCGCGTGCACACCCTGTGCAAAGATATTTTTAAACAAAATTAACCCATGACCTGCAAGTAAGTTATAATAATATTGTTGATTTTGGCCCAAAATCTTAGGAAATTACACCAAAAACTTAACCTGGAAAATGAGAGACATAAAGCTTATAAATATTTTGAAGACTCTTTCTAAAGTAGAAATGAAGCGTTTCGGAAAGTTCGTTGCATCTCCGTATCACAACAGCGGAAAAAACTGCATGCCGCTATTTAAGCTGCTCGAGAAATCTCATCCTGATTTTAAGGAGGGGAATTATACTTATGAAGCTATTCATAAAAAGCTATACCCGGGCAAAAAATTCAATAAACAAGTTACCTGGAATCTCACTTCAGCGATGGAAAAGATGACAAAAGAGTTTCTGAAACAGGAAGCGCTTAAGAAGGATGATTTCATTCAAATGGATCTGGCGCTCACGGAATTTGGCAGCAGAAAATTGTTGAATTATTACTCTAATGTTTTGATCGAAATGGAAAAAATGCTCGATAAAAGCAGCATTGATACTGAATATTTCAGCAAACAATACAAATTAAGGATCTTTAAACAGACCTATTACTTTTCGGTTGATAAAGTTCACCTTATTGGAGATGCAACACATAAAACTGCAGAATGGGGGGCAATATATTTTCTTAGAATAATCGTAGGCGCCTTAAAAGATATGCTGATCCTGCGGGAATACTACAATTACAAAGTTGATGTGAACGTACCGCTTGCGATAGTGAAAAATCTTGACCTGAAAAGTGTTGTTGATTATATCAATAAGGAAAAATTTGAATATGCCTTTTACATAGAGATCTATTATCATTCTCTAATGATGCTTCTTGAACCGAAGCAAACCTGGCATCTTGATAGATACAGAGAGCTGTTTGAGAAGCACTTTAAGAATTTTGACAAAATTGAGCAGATTAGCATGATCACCGACATGGTCAATTATTGCATGTATTATCCTGAATTAGGAAATAGTAAATTCAAAAGAGTGATCTTTGAGTTAAATGAATTCCAGCTGAAAGAGGGTTTGGCATTTTTTCCGGATAATCAGTTATCCAAGACTAAATACCTGCAAAACCTTATGACTGCTTTAGCGGTCAATGAGACCAAATGGACCGAAGATTATATTGAAAAATATACTCCAAAACTCCTTCCCGAAATAAGGGAATCTATGAAATGCCTGGCTAATGCTTTCCTCTGTTTTCATACTAAAGAATACCGGAAAGTGCTTGAGTATGTGAACAAAGTTGAATTTGTTGATATCCGCGATAAGATCCAAACAAGAGCACTCTCTGCAAAATCATATTACGAATTAAACGAAACAGAAACATTGCTGCACTACATCGACTCTTCAAAACATTTCGTCATTAATAACCCATCCGTATCTGAGACGGAAGGAAAAAATATTCGCAATTTTTTCAAATATTTAACGAAGTTGATATATTTAAAAGAAAGCAATGATAATGTTGAAATAAGTATACTGAGAAATGATGTAGAGAAAAATAAGGAACTCTCAAATAAAGATTGGCTGCTGGAAAAAATTCGTGAGCTGGAAAAAGTAAAATAAGAAGAATGGAACTTCTGATGCAATCCTGTGTTAAATATCTGTGCATTTTAAATTAAGCTTGTTTTTGTGATATTGGCTTAAGGGAAAGGATTCAATTATGGAATATGCAATAGGGATTTGCCTTGGTCTGGGACTGGCAGCAAGCTGCGGTTTCAGGGTTTTTGTACCTCTGCTCATAAGCAACATTGCATCAATGGCCGGAGTGGTAAACATTGGAAGCGGATTTGAATGGATGGCGTCCTGGCCTGCATTTGCCGTATTCGCAAGCGCGACTGTTGCAGAAATCATTGCTTATTACGTTCCCTGGCTTGATAATGCACTCGATACAATTGCCATTCCCCTTGCAGCAGTTGCCGGCTCATTGCTTTCGCTTTCATTCATGACTGACCTTCCTCCGATGATTCAGTGGACTCTTGGTATAATTGTCGGCGGCGGCTCCGCTGCAGTGATCAAAACGGGAGCAAGCATGGCAAGGCTTAAATCAAGTGCATTCACCGCCGGGTTTGCTAACTGGATAATTGCAACTCTTGAGCATATCACTTCGATAGTCATGAGCGTGCTGACGGTCTTGATACCAATTGTAATGGGAATTATAGCGCTTGGAGTGCTGGGATATTTTGGCTACAGGTTGAGCCTGAAGAAGAAAACAGGGCCTGTGAAAAGGGGATAAGAAAATGTTTATGATAACACCAACAATGGGGTATGTTTCACTATCGGTTTGTAATGTGATTCCTTTTACTTCACAAGCAGCATTTTCTTAGTAGAAGTGAAACCATCAGAAATGAAACGGTAGAAATAAACGCCGCTTGCAAGATTTGAGCCATCGAACTCTGCAGTATAATACCCTGCATCTTTAATTTCATTTACAAGTGTTAATATTTCCTGACCCAACAGATTATACAGGCTTATGTGGACTTTGCCCTTAAGGGGGATTTCATATTCAATTTTGGATTTAGGGTTAGAAGGATTTGGATAGTTCTGCCCCAGCGCAAAAGTATTGGGCGGCTGGATGGTTATTGCTGATTCAAGCTCAAAATACTCATAGCTTCCGTTGTAATCTATCTGCTTCAGGCGGTATTTATATGAACCGGTCTGGAGCTTTTTGTTTGTGAAAGTATAAGTAACGGGCTCGTTTGTGGTGCCGCTGCCCTGCGCAAATCCCGTCTTCTCCCATGAACTTCCATCCTTATCAACCCTCCGCTCAACGTCAAATCCTGAATTGTTCAGCTCAACTCCCGTTTGCCACGTTAGAACAACATCCACCCTGTTTGCAACCGAAGCGGTGAATGAAAGCAGGGTAACGGGAAGCGCTCCAAGGCAGATAGTACCTGAGCCTGACCACGAGCCGTTTATCAGGATCTGATCGGCGCAAACATCAGCATTTGCTCCCACATCAACGCTGGAGCCTGCCTCGTAGGTGATATTGCTTGTCTGCCCTTTGGTGAGCAGCGTCAACAGCGTTATTAGGATAATTGCAAGTATTATGAGCGTTCTCATATTCTTTATTCCTGTGTAAGTATAACTTCCTTTACATTATTGCTTTGCCGAATTTGGTTGAGCTCAAGCTTAGCCAAACGCTCTTCGATAATTCTCATATTTTCGATTTCTGTTTTCAGCTTATCGTTTTCAGCTTTTAATTCCTGAATAGCTTTAACCATCACAGGCAAAAGATTTCCGTAAGTAGCTTCCCATTTTTCGGGGTTATCTTTAAGCACAAGGTTAAGCCACTCGACCCCGGCTGTCGTTTGAGCTTCATCAAGCTCCTGTGCAATGAATCCGGCTGTTGGCGCTTCCGTCATTTTGCTTCCGTCTGAAGTATTATTGTCATACCATTCGCGTTTATCCCAGTTGAACTGGCGGGGATGAAGTTTTGTGATGAAATCAAGCCCAAGTGATAGCTCTGAAATATTTTTTTTATCTCTTGCATCAGAAAGCGATGTAATGCTCTGCACATTGCACCGCAGAGAGCCTACAAATTGGTTTCCCAGTGTGATCTGGTTACTTGCTGTAGGACTTGAAGGATTAGCATCAATTCCGAGGAGTGTCAGGTTTTCTCCAGTTGTAACTGTTGAACCTGAATTGTAGCCGATTGCAGTATTGTAATTTCCTGTATTGTTGATAAGTGAATGGTGACCAATGGCTGTATTTTGCCATCCTGTAACATTATTGCGGAGCGCATCATAGCCAACAGCTGTATTCTGTGTTCCGGTTGTGTTGGAATATAGGCTGTTGTTTCCCACTGATGTATTGTCGAAACCGGTTGTGTTATTGTATAGGGATGCTGAACCGAAAGCGGAATTATTATTGCCAGTTGTGTTTGAACGCAAGGAAAATAGCCCTAAGGCTGAATTACCAAAACCGTTGTTAAGCAATAGAGATTCAAATCCCACTGCTGTGTTTTGACCCCCTGTGGTATTAAAGCGCAAAGAATACGCTCCGACGGCTACATTCACACTCCCAGTGGTGTTTGATGATAAAGAGCTGTAACCTATAGCTGTGTTCCACAAACCCGTAGTTGAGAAATTACCTGAGTTAATACCAACAAAGGTGTTTTCTTGCCCGTAGTTATGTATAAACCTGTCCGTTCCTTTGAATATTACGCCGGTTGTTGAGCTTGTAGTATTCGGAAGTACAAGGCTTCGGTTAAGGTTTAAATAACCGTTTGACTGACTGAGAGAGAAATAATCTGTTGCTCCATCCTTTATCTTAAACACACCGCTTGTGCCAAGCGTGTTGGTGATGTTCTGTGAGTATAGCAAATTGCAGATTATCAGACTGCAGATTATTGTAATTAATGTTTTTGTTTTCATGGTTATATACTTTATAAATTTTAATTATTCTTCCCACCATTTTTCTTCAACGGAATCCAAAGGCTCTACAATTATTGATGATCCCGTGACTTTACACATGTTGCCTTCATCTACAATTGTTGGCTTACGAATATCTCTTGTTTTTTCGACCCTTGATGACAATTCCATCATTTTTGTCCCGAATTCCTCTGCTGAAATTTTATTCTCAGAAAATTGAATACTTAATTTTTCCAGCTCCCGTGCCATTGCTTCTTCTTCAGAGAAATTATAACCAATATTAGTAACTTCAACTGAACCTTCATAAACTCTGATCACATCAATTGTATCGTCCCCATCAATTTGAACATCGTGCGAATAATGAGTCTTTGTATGTATTACGGATGACTTTATTCCGACTGTTCTAACCTTACTTTTCTTGCCCTTTTCTGATTTGAATTTCACTTTTCCCTTTTTGAGCTCAAGTGTTTCCTGCTCGTTTATTCGTTCACATAAATTCTGAAGGCGAGGTACAATCAGATTTGAGTTTTCATTTACATATATATAGAACGAACCTGTAATATCATCAGGATTATCATTGGGCAGGTATGCATTAAGAACCAGTCCGGAACCAGCATCAGTATAAACTGTTGTTCCTTCGATCAGAATATCTCCTTTTTGCAGCTTTTTATCAACAACAACATAAAGTGTTTCAAATTCTTTGGTGCATCCGCTGATTACCTTAGGCTCCTTTATCATTCCAGTTGCAGTGCCAATTACATGAGCTACTTTAAAGAAACATCTATTACTGCCAAGGAATTCACGGTGTAATACTTCGTAATTTTCGCCGTCAAACAGAAGTGAATCGTGTCCGTCATTGAGTGCCGAAGCGCCGGCACAGAGCGTAATTGATAAAATGAAAAAGATAATTGTCTTCATAATTGGATTAATTTTGGTTTCAAGCAGCCTTTGCTGAGCCATTCATTGTTTTTATTTCCTTATAAAGCTTTAAACAGGCATCGGCTATGGCCTTATCCTGATCACAATTTAGAATGCGCTGCAGTTTGGCTATCATCCCGTGCGTTGAGGGCTTAAGCCTGTAGCCGCGGGTTTTCTTTTGTTCTGAGGTATTAATTGACTTATTTCTTTTCATTTTTTTTCCCGTTTTGTTCTTTACTTGTGCTGTGCACGGTTACAAACTTACTCAGCGTGCACGTGCCGCTGCAAAGAAATTTTAGTATAGAACTAATAAGTCATAGTTAATAAGAACTTTAAATATTGTTGATTTTTGTTAAATTTTTAAGGATCTTGCGCATCAAAACCTAATAAGCTTGAAAGAGATAAAACTGATAGTTTTCCTTAAATCGCTCAGCCGGGAGGAAATGACACTTTTCGAAAAGTTCATTGCTTCGCCGTATTTCAATTCAGTCAGAAACCACACCCGGCTCTTAAGTGAACTCATAAAATTCCACCCGGGATTTGATAATGCAGGGCTAAGCGCGGAGTATCTTCATGAAAGGATCTTCCCGGGAAAGAAGTTTAATAAACAGGTAATGTGGAACCTAAGCTCCGGGCTGGAAAAACTTGCACGGGATTTCCTCGTACAGCTTGCACTTAACAAGAATCCTCACACAAAGCACACGCTAATATTTGATGAGCTTCTTACCCGGGGTCTTCATAAGCAATACACAAGAGAGCTTGATGAACTTGAAAAGCTGCTTAGCTCCGCAAGAATAGACAGTACATACTACTACAATATCTGGCTGCTTGAGCAAAGCAGGATAACGTACTGGCAAAAGGCAAAAGGGCTTCAGAATGTGTTCGCAGAAAACATTTTCCGGTCTGGTGAATATCTTGCTCTTGAGTTTCTTCTGAAGCTTTACAAAGCTGCAAGTGACTCGTTATTCTTCAGAGATTCATACAACGAAAAAGATAAACACGGAAGCCTTGAGGGTGTTCTTAAGAGCATCAGGCTTGATGAAATGGCTGAGCAATTCAGAAGAAGCACATCACCAAATGCAGGACTTATAGAATTCTATTGTAATCTAACACAAATTGCAGCAAATGTGAACAATCCAGATACTTTTTTTAGGGCGATGGATTTTCTTTTCAAGAACCATGAACTTTTCAAGATTGACGAAAAACGGAACATTGTTTCGGTCCTTGAGAACCATTGTTTATTCCGCGCTGCGGAAGGAAAACTGGAGCTGAGAAAAGAGCTTTTTGCGCTGCATGGGTTCAGACTGAAAAACAATGTGCTTACATATGAGAACGGAAAGTTCAACAAGACGCATTTTATTCAGATAGTGAATAATGCAATTGTCCTGAAGAAGTATAAATGGGTCAGGAAATTCATAAATGAAAGTTCGGATTCGCTTGTTGAAGAACACAGAGAACCTATTAAAGCTCTGGCTGAAGGATTGCTTTACATTGGACTGAAGAAATACAATAAAGTAATTGAATCACTCAACCGGGTAGAATTCATAGATGCAAGAGATAAGGTCCAGGAGAAGAACCTGAGAGCAAGAGCATATTACGATTTGGGCGAGCATGATACTCTGTTAAGCCATATTGATACGGCCAAACATTTCCTCAGGAAAAACAGAACTATCAGCGAAAGCCGGAAAGAATCTTATGTTAACTTTTACAATTACCTGCAGAAACTTGCGGTTGCCCGCGAGAAAATGGATGACGTTTCAATAAACCAGCTGAAAAAAAAGATTATCAGCGAAAAAAGGATCCTGTTCAGGAACTGGCTACTGGAAAGAGTTGAGAGGCTGAAATAATTATCCCTGGCTATTTGGATTTAAAGCTTTCACGAAACTAGTTATCTTTAAATCTTTCCTAAAGGTTCAAAAATTTCATCATAAAGTATTGAAAAATCATAATAATGGCAGATAATAAAATAATATTTTCAATGGTGGGTGTAAGTAAGACCTTTCCTCCGCAGAAACAGGTTTTAAAGAACATTTACCTTTCGTTCTTTTACGGAGCAAAAATAGGCATCATTGGTCTTAACGGATCGGGTAAATCTACCCTGCTTAAAATTATAGCAGGGGTTGAAGATAACTTCGACGGTGAAGTGCACTTTACCAAAGAGTACAGTATCGGACTGCTGGAGCAGGAGCCGTATCTTGATGAAACCAAAACCGTTAAGGAGATAATTCAAGAGGGTGCACAGGAAATTGTTGATATTCTGAAGGAATATGAAGAGGTGAATAATAAGTTCAGCGAGCCGATGGATGATGATGAAATGACAAAGCTGATTGAGCGTCAGGGCGAGCTTACCGAGCTTATCGATCACCATAACGGATGGGAGCTTGATGCAAAGCTTGAGCGGGCAATGGACGCTCTCAGGACTCCCGAAGGCGATGCACTTGTAAAGAACTTAAGCGGCGGTGAAAAAAGGCGTGTAGCGCTATGCCGTTTACTCTTAAAAGAGCCTGATATTTTATTACTTGATGAACCGACAAATCACTTGGATGCCGAATCAATTGACTGGCTGGAGCAGCATTTGAAGCAGTACAAAGGAACAGTCATTGCCATTACACATGACAGGTACTTTCTCGATAACGTTGCCGGGTGGATACTTGAGCTTGATAGAGGTGAAGGGATTCCCTGGGAAGGAAATTACTCAAGCTGGCTTGAACAGAAAACAAAACGGCTTGAGCTTGAAGAGAAGCAGGAATCAAAGCGCAGAAAAACACTTGAGCGTGAGCTTGAGTGGGTAAGGATGTCGCCTCGCGCAAGGCATGCAAAATCAAAAGCAAGACTTGAGAGCTATGACAAGATGATGAATGAAGATACCAAACAGAAGGAAGAAAAGCTTGAGATATTCATACCAAACGGTCCGCGCCTGGGCAATAAAGTTATTGATGCTGTTCATATCAAAAAAGCATTCGGCGAAAAACTTCTTTTTGATGACCTGAACTTTTCGCTTCCGCCTGCCGGAATAGTCGGTATCATAGGTCCGAACGGCGCAGGGAAGACAACACTTTTCAGAATGATCCTCGGCACGGAAAAACCGGATGCGGGAAAGTTTGATATCGGCGAAACCGTACAGGTTGGATATATTGACCAGGCGCACGCAGAGATCGACCCGAACAAGACTGTGTGGGAAGCAATATCAGAAGGACAGGAATTTATAGAGCTTGGAGGCAAACAGTTCAACAGCCGCGCGTATGTATCGCGATTCAATTTCAGCGGAACAGACCAAAGCAAGAAAGTCGGAGTGCTCTCCGGCGGTGAGCGTAACAGGCTGCATCTTGCACTAACATTAAAATCACAGGCGAATGTGCTTTTGCTTGATGAGCCTACAAATGATATTGACGTTAACACTTTAAGGGCGCTTGAAGAAGCGCTTGAGGATTTTGCAGGCTGTGCCGTGATAATTTCGCATGACAGGTGGTTTTTGGATAGAGTGGCTACTCATATACTCTCGTTTGAGGGTGATTCCGAAGTATATTATTATGAAGGCGGATATACTGATTATGAAGAGAATAAGAAAAAGCGCCTTGGTGATGTTGAGCCCAAAAGAGTTAGATATAAAAAACTTGTAGGATGAAACCGCAGGGGTCCCGCTGCGGTTAAAGAAAGAAACAAAACCCGAAAAATGACCCGATTATTTGCTGATTTACGAGATAACAACCGTTACACGGTTTCAATAGTCCTTGTGATTTCCTGCCTGCTGAGTGTTGCCCTGAATATTTTCAGAGTGTACTATTCCGGCGAGATAACCTATGTTTTTCTGCTTTGGAACCTGTTCCTTGCCGGAATTCCGTACGTAATAAGCACATTCTTCCTGCTATATTACAGG
Source organism: Ignavibacteria bacterium (assembly GCA_030835025.1). Taxonomy (GTDB): domain Bacteria; phylum Bacteroidota; class Ignavibacteria; order Tepidaquicellales; family OLB5; genus OLB5. The sequence continues at coordinate 24,081 of JAUQWS010000049.1, forward strand.
AGCCTGAAGCCTGCTGTTGTTTTGTGGATGATTGCAGTAGTTTGGCTGCTCTTCTTCCCGAATGCGCCGTATATCGTAACTGATTTTTTCCATTTTGAGCCGCGTGATAATGTTCCCTACTGGTATGATCTTTCTTTGATCATGTCACTTGCGTGGAACGGGCTGATGCTTGGATTTATCTCGCTGTATGATATGCAGACGGCTATAGGCAGAAGATTCGGGAATCTGAAGGGCTGGTTCTTCTCGGTAATATCGCTTGTGCTTGGCAGTTTTGGCATTTACCTGGGCAGATATGAGAGATTTAATTCCTGGGACGTAATTGCAAATCCGCTGCACCTGATGCGCGATATTACAGATAAATTCCTGAATCCGTTTTCACACCCGCGCACTATTTTTGTTACAGCGCTTTTCTCTGTATTTCTTGGTATCGGTTATATTACTCTTGTTAAGCTCATCCGCCCGGAAAAGTCTTCACAAAAATAGATATGTTCAAAAGCTGAAACTTTCCCCAAAATCTTCTTCTTAAGAGGCGATTTTATATAGTTTAACCCCCGGCAAACTAATTCTAAAAACATTCCCGAAATTTTTTCCATAAAAAATGAACACTGCGGTCTTTTTTTTAACAATAGTTATAGCTAATTTTATAGTAATCCAATGGGTATTCTGAATTCACTGTTTAGAGGATTCCACCAGGCGGTAAATGGCGGAAAAGATGTACTGGAGCCTGTTGAGGGGATAAGCTTTGAAGATTGGGCAAAATCCAATGCAAAGCTTGCATCGGGAACAAGTGCTGATGAACTGGCTAAAGAGCTGGGCATCGATAGGCCCCGGTGGGATAGAGCCAACGAAGAATGGCTTGCTAGATTAAAAAACGATAAGACCTTTACGCTTTCGGTGAAATATGCGGGCATTTTCAATAAAAATGCCGAAGGCAACTTACCTAAGAAGGAAAACTTCACCGAAAATACTTACCCTTTAGAAAAATACGTCGAAGTGACGGTGGCAATGGATTACCTTGGCAAACAGGGCAGAGATGCGCAGGATGTGCTGAAGGATTTCGGGCTTACAACAGCGGATTATTCAAACTTGGGCTCTTTCTGGAGCAAGAAGATATTGTTCTCTCCGCTCGGGGTTGGAACAAGGTTCCAAACCCTGATGATGGAGTACCGCGAGAAGTATGAAAAAGTGATCCGGGAAGACGGAACACACGACGATATAGAGTTTTAAGAGAAGCAATCAAGATAATAGTAAAGCTGTATCATAGGATATGGGCTGCCCGGTATTTTCACAATATCAGGCATCATAGTTAATAATTTAAATAACCGATTTTAAGAACTTAAACAAAAAAATCATGTCTATTTTAGATCCTGTAGAAGGAGTAACACTTGAAGACTGGGCAACAGCAAATGCAAAAATGACCTCGGGTACCACCAAGGAAGAAGTATGTACTCTTCTTGGTGTTGATGCACCTAAGTGGGACCGCGTAAATGAAGAATGGCTTTCAAGAATGAAGAACGATACGTCGTTCACTATTTCAACCAAATATGCAGCAGCGTTCAACCAATCTGCCTCAGGAAATCTGGGCAAAGGTGCGGCAAGTGCCGGAGAATCTATTTCGTTTGAAAAGTACATAGAGGCAATGGTTGCACAGGATGTGCTGGGCAAACAAGGCAGGGATGCACAGGACGTGCTGAAGGATTTCGGCATGACAGTTGGTGATTACTCAAACGTAAGCTCATACTGGAGCGGAAAAATGATGAGCGATTTTTCGCTGGCAATGAAAATGCAGACTCTGATGAACGAGTACAAGGCAAAGTATGAAAGCATGAAGACCGATTCACACAGCAACCTGGATTTTTGACCCAGAGTTTTTATTAACGTTCTAACTTTCTGCTCATTTAGGCTTGGGGAGAGCAAAACAGGTGCCTGCTTTCAAATCATTGGGATTAGCAGGCGCCGGCAGAACGTTATTTATTTGTTTTTGACTGATCTTTTGAACTAAACCAAATACTTAAAGTGTCAGCAGAATTTAACAAAGAAATTGATGCCGCTTTCCAGTCAGCTTACCACGCTGCAAAAGGCGGTGACGACAAGTGGCGGGCTGTAATGGAGTCATACGGCGCCGAACCGCTTACAGATGGCTTAAAGCAGGAATTGCTTAATTCTGAAATGAAAATTGCAAAGGGTGCTTTCCCAATTGAGCTGCGCAGGGTGTACCTTAAGATAGCAGAAAAGCATCCGAATGAGGCAAAGAACTTCAACATGGATGCAAAGGTACTGGAGTATTACCAGAAGATAAAACCGTTTTCGGGACTGGGTGATATTTTCCAGAATGCATCGACGGGGACGCAGAAATACTCTCAGGGCCTGCAGAAAGCAAAACACAGCACAATGAAGTGCAAGAACTGCGGAGCTCCGAGACTGGAAGAAATGCAGTACGATAACTGTATGTTCTGCGGCAGCGAGTTGTTTGAGAAAGCGTAATCACTAGGTTGCTGGTGATAACACCAACAACGGGGAAAAGTAAAAAAGCAAAAAAATATGGGACTATTTAACAGCGCAGATTCAACGCCTGAGGTTAAGGCAACAGTTGAAAGATGGAACGGTTTTCTGAAGAAGATCGAAGCCAGGTATTACGAAGTATTACAGCAAACCGAAGCTCCGCTGGACGGAGTCATTGCAAATATCCAGTATGATAACGTAATAATTCACAATATTGCTAACGGCTTAAAGAACCAGACGGTTACCCAGCTTGGAGAAAAAGCCGATGGGGGCGCAAGCAAGTTTGAAGCGGAGATGAAAAAGCTCGGCGCGTCCAGCGATCTTATCTGGAGTGAGCGAAACAAGATCCACGTGCTTAAGAACTGGATGGAAATTGAATACCTGAAGTTCGAAGTAGGGCTGTTTGCCCGTGCCGCCAAGAAGATTCTTGAGAACGTGAATCACCATATTGATGAGAAAAAGATGCATCGCTGCACGCAATGCGCAGCAGATCTGAAGATAAACGTCTTTTCGTTCATGGCTGTGAATATCAAATGCGAAAGCTGCGGCTCGGTGAACACTTACCAGCCCGATGACCGGGTGCGGGCTTTGGAGTGGTACGTGATAACTCCCTTAGCCGAAGAGTTTGCGTTTGACGAGAAGCTGAAAGCACGGACGGATAAGAGTGCGATGAAGGAATATTATAAGAAGTTCTACGGTTACTTAATGCAGAACGTGCCTGACAAGAAGCAGTATTATGAGCGTGATATGAATGAGCGGCTCACAAACCCGATGTTTACAAATTTTGCATGATATTCACCGGGTTTAAACCACCCCGGCCTCCGGCCACCCCTCCTTAAAAAGGAGGGGAACAATCAATTTAATTATGAACGCTGATAGAAATATCATTAAAGAGAAGCTTCAGCAGCTTATTGATAGCGGCGGAGAGGCAATAGTATTTGCGCTGGGTGATTATTACGTTCAGGCTGCAAACTCAAAACCGGGGGAGCTGTATATCGAAGCGGTCTCGCACCATTACCATTCATCCATAGATACTACACTTGAGGGCGGATTTATTGGATTGGGTTTCCATCTTGAAGAAGGCGGAAATTACAGCAAAAGCTGCCATGTTGGCGGAGCGGATGATATTGATAAGCTTGCTGATGATATTGTGAAGATATTCCGTGACCTGTACCGCGCAGGTGATAATGATCCCTTTGAAGTTACGGAAATGTAATTAAACTATAGTTCCCTCCAAACGAGTCTTTTGGACAAGGCGACTGTATTCAGTATAATTCATATTAAAGCCCTTAACGCTATTTCCACCGCGATTTACTTAAATAGTTTCTAAGATTTTATCTTATTATATTTATGTAAACAAAAAGGAGAATATTCTGTTTATGAAGCTATTACTTGCAGCTGTTTCGTTTATAGTTTTGGTTCAGTTTACTTATTCAGACCAGCTTGCGTGGATAACCAAAGAGCAGGCAGAAAAAACCATTGAGTACTTTAAGGAAAACGAGATAAAGCAGGTACTTTTGTGGTGCGCGTGCTGTGACAACGACCGGAAGATGCTTGTGAACGTATCCGATATTTCATACAGGCCGGCAAGCGATCCGAGTTATTATGAAGTACTGATAAAAGGCTTCTTTTATAACGGAGGCAATTTCAATGAAGCGGTTGACCTGGCTTATGTACACATACAAAAAGGCAAGAAATGGAAATGCCTGGGAACACTGCTAAAGTTTGAGTGCGATCCCTGTACAAAACCGTTTGTGTTTTAAGTAACAGAACCGGGATTAAAAAAGAACACGGATCAATCGGAACCGGGATTAATCAGATTAAAACACGTATACATCGATTTATAGACAAGCTGACTCAATTTAACCCATGTGTAGAAAATTTGTGAAAATACTATGAAGATGCCGGATGTTTTGGATGGCCGTCGAGTGAAGCTTTCAAAGCTTGAAGAATCACACATTGATGAGCTGTGGGATGCTGCGAAAGATGAAAATATCTGGACTTATTATACATTCCGCAGGATGGAAAATAAAGAGCGGTTCAGGGCTTTCATAATAGCCTCTCTGAATGAAGCTGCATCAGGAAGCGGTTATACATTTACAATAACGGATAAAGCCTCCGGAAAAATGAGAGGCGGGACGAGTTTTCTGGATATTAACCCGGATACCAGGTCGCTTGAAATAGGCAGAACATGGCTCGCGGCGAATTTACAGGGTTCGGGTATTAATTATGAATGCAAGTATTTGCTGCTCAGATTTTGCTTTGAAACACTGGGACTTATCCGCGTGTTTTTTAAAACAGACAGCAACAATAAACGCTCACAGAAAGCTCTTGAGAAGATCGGCGCGAAATATGAAGGTGTCTTGCGAAATCACATGATAAGAGAAGACGGCACTTTCAGGGATTCGGTTTATTACAGCATAATCGAAAGCGAGTGGGCTGATGTGAAGAAACATTTGGAAAGATGTAATTACGAAAACCGTTAGTGATCACAGAGATTTTTAAAAGTTTCCCGTTCCCAAGCTCTTGCCGGGGAACAATAAAAGGGTTAACAAATGAATAACTTTAAAGTAAGGCTTGTAATCGGAGTTGTAATCGCTCTCATAGCGGTAATATCTTATTTCATGAAGACCGATGAGAATCCGGTAACGGGCGAAAAGCAGAAGGTCAGCCTTACTGTTGACCAGGAAATAGCACTGGGGCTTCAGAGTGCCCCTGAAATGATACAGGAGTTCGGAGGCGAATACCGCGATCAAAAACTTCGGGCATATGTAGATAGAGTTGGTGAAAAACTTGTTGAACAGACTGAAGCGGGCAGATCACCCTATAAATTTGATTTTCACCTGCTGGCAGATGAGAAAACTGTTAACGCATTTGCGCTTCCGGGGGGACAGATATTCATAACTTATGCGCTGCTTAAGCGGCTTAAGAATGAGGACCAGCTTGCGGGAGTCCTTGGCCATGAAATAGGCCACGTGGTAAACCGCCACAGTGCAGAGCATATTGCGAAGCAGGAATTAACGCAGGGACTTATCCACGCAACGGATATTGCTACCGGTGATGCCGGCATGATCTCGCGTTTTGTAGGCAGTATGATAAATATGAAATACGGACGGGAAGATGAGCTTGAATCCGACGAGTATGGAGTAAAGTATATGTTTGAATCAGGCTATAGGCCTGAAACAATGATAGACGTAATGCGAATTCTGCAGGATGTCTCCGGCGGAGGCAGACAGCCTGAGTTCATGAGCACCCACCCCAGCCCTGAAAACCGGATTCAAAAACTAAAGGAAATAATAGCCAAGTACAGGGATAAATAGTATAATAATAGACTGTAAGAAATCTTCATTTTTGACTAATTTAGAGGTAAGATTTATCTTCTAAACTTAACTCTACTCTAATATGCAAACTCTTAAGATTCTTCTCATTACATTCTTCTTGATCATAAATTGTTTCGCTCAGCATAAAGATACTCTTTCGGAACCCAATCCGCTCAAGTCACACAGGTGGTCTGTACAGTTTGAAGTTGGCAATGATTTCAGGCTGAGTTCGTTTGACGGTGTAATTGTTTCTTTGAAATACCATTTCTCTCCGCGCTTCGCTATCCGGTTCGGAGCCGGTTTAAATATCAGCAACAGCGACCAGACATTAAAGTTCAGGGATTATTACAGCGGCTTGACAGGCAGGGAATCTTATAATGATAACTCAAAAGACATTTTAATTACCGCAAATGTTCTTTTCTACCCGAACCCTGATGGTGTATTGAAAATCTTTTTCGGTGCAGGCCCCCGTGCAACTTACCGTTATGTTAACGACGAGCGCATTTATCTTGATGGTTACAAGGGGCATATTAACATAAAGGATTGGAGTGCCGGTATCAGCGGAGTTATGGGATGCGAATGGTTTCCTATGAATTTCATAAGTTTGTTCGGTGAGTATTCCGTTTACGCAACTTTCGGGAAAACCGAAAGCAACGAGTATGTAACCGAAAATAGTACGGGCTATGCGGTTGAGTATTTTTTCAGGAACAGTGAGAATTTTATTTTCAGGGGTAATATTGCACGCTTAGGTGCATCATTTTATTTCTGAATAACAAACACAAACTAATCCAACAATGAAAACAACAATCCCAATACTAATATTTACCTTTTTGATCTGTTTTGCAGGCTGCTCGTCCGTAAAGGATCTTGGCGGCTCCAAAGCTCTTACGGCGAACAGCTGGAAACTTAAAACAATGAATGGAAGCGAACTTAAGCTATCCTCCGTGAAAGAAGTCAGCCTGGTATTTGATAAAACGGGCAAGATAAGCGGCTTTGGCGGATGCAACAATTATTTCGGGGTTTATACTGCAAGCGGAGACGCTTTGACGTTTTCAGAGATCGGTTCTACCAAGATGGCATGTGACGATATGATGACTGAAAGCGACTATTTCAATCTGCTTAAAAAGACTGATAAATATGGAGTTACAAACAATGTTCTCACTCTTTACTCCGCGGGAGTTGCAGTGCTTACGTTTGACAAAAAGTAATTGAAGAATGCCTGTGCTCAGGCTGTTTTGGGACTTTAAATATTTGACAGCATGAAAACGCTTATCACGGTTTCGGTTTTGATCATTTCGTTTGTGCTCTCCGGTTGTTCATCGATGAAGGAGCTTGACCAATCAAAAACGCTTGAATCAAACACCTGGCTGTTAAGATCAATGAACGGCGGAACAATAGTGCTTTCTTCGGGGAAAGATATAACGCTTGAGTTCGAAAAAAACTCACAGGGTATAAGCGGATTCGGGGGGTGCAACAGGTATTTCGGGAAGTACTCCGTTAAAAATGATGGGCTTGTGTTTTCGGGTATAGGGTCAACTGAAATGGCATGTGATAATATGAATACTGAAACGGATTATTACAGGCTGATTCAGAAAACTGATAAGTATAAGATCGTATCAAATACGCTCAGCCTTTACAGCTCCGGCAAGGTCACTCTGACTTTTGAAAAGAAGTAACTGAATTCAATTTCACTTGAGTACCTGTAACTGCCTTTGTTTATGCTTGTTCAGGCTTTACCTTTGCCCGGACAATATGAACCTACTGCACATTCGCTGCACATTGGTTTGCGTGCATTGCATATCTGACGACCGTGCTCTCCCGCAATGTGCGAATACTTCACTTGCTTATCATCCGGGATGATTTTTTTCAGGTCCATTTCTATCTTCTCGGGCACTTTGTTTGAAGTAAGTCCGAGTCTTTTTGAAACCCGCATCAGGTGAGTATCAGTCATTATTGCCGGAACGCCGAAACAATTTCCCAGAACAACGTTCGCGGTTTTCCTGCCAACTCCCGCAAGCTTCACAAGTTCTTCCATGGTCCGGGGGACTTCGCTGTTATGTTCATCAATAAGCATGCGGCAGCATGAAAGCACGCTTTTGGTTTTGTTACGGTAGAAATTTATTGCACGAAGCTTTGATTCAAGCTCTTCAGGTTTCAGGGTCAAAAAATCAGCAGGTGTTTTGTACGTTTTGTACAATGGGACCATTGTTTCGTTTACTCTGTCATCGGTACACTGTGCAGCAAGGAGGGTGGATATCAGAAGCTGGAACGGGTTTTCATAAGTTAGATGGCAGGCAGCTTCCGGGTATTCCCGTTCAAGGATTTCAAAGATTTTCAGGGCACGTATTTTCTTTTTTTGAAGTGACTCACGCATAGGTTAATTTCTTAAAGTTTGCCGATTCACAAATATATAAATCAGTTTTTAGCTAATGCTATGCTATTTTCTGAGATACCGGAAACAGGCGAATTTCGAATTGCGTGTAAGTTATTGTTTTTACAAATATATCAATTTGTCTCGCATCTTACTTATAATTGATATATCAATTATTGATATGTAATTATTATATTTGTATTATTTAGGGAATGGCAAATATATCCATAAATCTACTTAATTCTATTGAACTCGCCCTAAAAGCTTACAGGCAGTCATCGCAAAAAGAGCTTTCGGATAAAGGAATTGACCTGACGCTTGATCAATGGATGGTTTTGAACCAGATAAATGACAGTCCGGAGTTACGGCAGTATGATATAGCCGCCCGGCTCTCTAAGGAACCGGCATCGATAAACAGAATAATTGACCTGCTCTTCAAGAAAGGGTATCTTGAGCGGGCAGAATCTCCCGATGACAGGAGAAGAACTTCACTTGCAATCACGATCAAGGGTGAAAGTGTCTTTGAAAGAGCTGCTTCGGTAATTTCAGCTCACCGTGAAGCTGCATTGAAAAATATCAACCCGCGCAGGATGAAAAGAGTAAGAAAAGTCATGAAGATCATAGTTAAGAATTGCAGGTAATGCATGACTGAAATAATACTCCGCACGGCAGATGAAAAAGATATCCCTGCAATCATTGAACTGTATCAAGGAACAGTGCGCAACGTTAATTCATTCGATTACACTCCCGAACAAACAAGCGTATGGGCATCGGGAGCGGAAAATACTGAGCGGTGGAAAACTGCCGTCAATGAACAGTACTTTGTAATTGCTGAAATAGACGGTAGCATCGCCGGATTCGGTTCTATCGCTCCGGATGGTTATCTGGATTTTCTGTATGTTCACAAGGATCATCAGAGAGAGGGTATCGGTACTGCTTTGCTTAGTGAGATAGAAGAAAAGGCAATAGGCCAGAATAATTCACAGATTTACTCACACGTGAGCAGCACGGCAAAAGGACTCTTTGATCGAATGGGGTATATACACAAAGAAGATATTCGCGACATATACAAAGGAGTGCTTTTCGTAAATGCGCTAATGATAAAGAAGTTGAAATAACATTAAAACACCGCTATGAAATTCAAAGCAGTTCTGCTTGATCTTGTAGGTACAACGGTAAAAGAAAAGCCGAATACGATAATCGGCGCTTTTGAGCGTGCCTTTAAAGACAACAATGTTGATGTTGATGATGCCTTCCTGAAGGCACACCGCGGGAGAGGGAAGAAAGAGATAGTTGAATCACTTGCAGAAACAAGGGGAATCCCTGAGAACGTTACATTGAAAATCTACGATGACTTCAGGCAGAACATTGAAAACGGGATTTCAGGTTTTTCGCCCGCTGCAGGGGCTTCTGAAGTTTTCTCATACATTAAGAACCTGCACATTAAGCTTGGACTTGGGACGGGCTTGCCAAGGGGTATATTTGACCTGATGCTTAAGAAGCTTGGGTGGGATAGCGCAGTATTTGACTATGTTGGAATTGCCGAAGAGGTCGGAACCGGCAGGCCGGATCCCGGTATGATAATCCAAATGATGGAGAGGCTGAATATTAACAACCCTGATGAATTCCTGAAGGTTGGTGATACGGTTGCCGATATCAGAGAAGGGAAGAATGCAGGTGTGAAGACTGCCGTAATACTTGCCGGAACGCAGGATAACGGTTTGCTCAAAAAGGAAGAGCCGGATTACATTCTGGCTTCACTCGAAGATATAAAATCAATTCTGATATGAAAAAACTCAGAGAAAAAGTAACAGCGCAATTGTTCGTTGTATACCTGCGGTATCTTATCGGAGGTTCGTTTGTATTTGCAAGTATCGTAAAGATAAGAGGAGGGCGCTTTACTACTCTTAGCGGAGCAAATGAACCTATTGACAGCGCATGGCATATGTTTGAAACTCTTTACGCATCGGGTCTATGGTGGAAGTTCCTCGGACTGGGCCAGCTGGTTGCGGGATTACTGTTAATGACTCAGCGATTCTCTAAGCTCGGCGCGCTTTTGTTCTTCCCAATAGTGGCCAACGTATTTGTAATTACCGTATCATACGATTTCAGGGGCACTCCGTTTATAACCGGTTTACTTTTGCTTGCAAATATTTTTCTCATCCTGTGGGATTGGGATGAGCTGAAAGTGCTTGTCAATAAGGTCCCCGCAATACCCGGAAAGATCCGGCTTGAAAATGACAGGGTTTGGGAGATTGCCGGAGTTGTGATGTTTCTCTTCACCGCCATATACAGGTATACAGTCACCGGTTATAATATCTTCTTCTGGGGTGCGGGCTGCCTTTTCATTGGCGCGGCTGCGCTGATATTTGGGCTGCGCAGAAAGAAGAATTATCTATAACCCCCCGATTCAACTCTGCATCAACCTTTCTATATGCAAAAATTGAGTTTACTTTTAAATTGTAATGAATAATTGCTATTTTGCATATCATTATACAGTTTTTACGAATTTTACTTATCTATTTTAATGAGAGACCAGTGGGCAAAAGACCTTTTTGTAAGGGGTGAGAAAATAACCGATCACGATACCGTTTACGGGATAAATAAGCTTGCATTTGGCAGCGAAACTGAACCGAAGTTAATAGCAGCTCTCAGGAAAAGCAAGTCTTTCGTCAGGGGTCTTTCGCTTGTTGCTGTAAAAGAAGAGAAGGCCCTGGGGCATGCTCTCCTTACCCGTGCATTCATTGTTAACCGCGGCAGAAGATTTAAGTGTCTGGTCCTGGGTCCAATGGCTGTTCTCCCCGAATACCAGAAACAGGGAATCGGCAAGAAGCTGATGGAAGAAGGGTTCGAACGTGCAAAAGAGCTTGGCTTTACCGCAATTGCCGTTCTGGGGCATGAAACGTATTATCCGAAATTCGGATTCATTCCGGCATCACAAAAAAATATTAAGACATCGTTCAAAGTACCGGATGAGAATTTTATGATAGTTGAGCTTGTGCCGAATGCACTCAAAGGAATAAGCGGTATGGTTGAGTATCCCAGGGAATTCCTGAGGATATCCACCGCTGAACCGAAGCCCCCCGCTGTTGCCGAACAGACCGAAGTGAAAGAACAAAGTCCGGAACAATAGAGCATCAAATCCCAAATCTAACTCCGATATGAAAAAGTATTTTTGCACATTCTTTCTTGCTGCAGCGCTATATTTATGTACTTGCATTGATTCTGCTTCTGCAAACAACTCCTCCGCCTACGGGAATTCATCTGAGATACTGCAGGATCTTAACAGACTGAACGTACTCGGTTCTGTCCTTTATATTGCAGCGCATCCTGATGACGAGAACACACGCCTGATATCTTATCTGGTAGGTGAGCGCAAAGTCAGAACGGCATATCTATCCTTAACCCGCGGAGACGGAGGTCAGAATCTCATCGGCAAAGAGCAGGGCGAAATGCTTGGGCTGATAAGAACTCATGAGCTGCTTGAGGCAAGAAAAATTGACGGCGCAGAACAGTTCTTTACCCGCGCAAATGATTTCGGGTACTCAAAGAGTCCCGATGAGACTTTCGGATTCTGGAACAAAGACAGCATTCTTTCGGATGTTGTATGGATCATCAGAAAATTCAAGCCCGATGTAATCATAATGCGATTCCCCACAACAGGCGAAGGCGGGCACGGACATCACACTGCCTCGGCAATTCTCGCCGTTGAGGCTTTTGACGCGGCGGCCGATCCGAACATGTTTCCCGAACAATTAATGTACGTATCAACATGGAAGGCAAAAAGACTCTTCTGGAATACTTTCAACTTCGGAACAAATAACACAACATCACCCGACCAGCTGCAGATAGATTGCGGTGTATTCAATCCACTGCTCGGCAGGTCATACGGCGAGATATCTGCTATGAGCCGCTCAATGCACAAAAGCCAGGGCTTCGGCTCTGCCTTATACCGCGGCAGTCAATTGGAATACTTTAAACTTATAAAAGGCGAGCCTTATACAAATGATCTATTTGACGGAATTGATATAAGCTGGAGCAGAGTCAGCGGTTCGGAAGATGTAAAGGCTTCAGTTGATAAAATAATAAGCAGCTTTGATGTGTATTCGCCCGGCAGTTCGGTACCGCTGCTGTTGCAGCTTGATAAAAAATTGCTCTCATTAGATATTGACGACCCGGCATCATATTGGAGGCAAAAGAAGATCAATGAAGTGAAAGATCTTATTCTTGAGTGTGCGGGTATCTGGCTTGAAGCAGATGTTTCGGATTACTCAGCCGTTCCCGGCGGTAGTATAGGGTTGACGCTGGAGGTAATCTGCCGTAACCTGGAAGGTGTGAGGCTGAAAAGGATCGCGTTCAGCGGAAGTGCTGATACTACAGCTGACCTGCTGCTCGAGAAAAATACTTCATATAAACTATCACATGCTGAAAAGATCGACAAAATCGCAGAGTATACAAATCCGTACTGGCTTAACAGCAAACACTCTCCCGGTTTATATACAGCAGATGACAGGATGATGATCGGTTCCCCTGAAAGCAATCCCGGTTCAATTGTAGGGTTCTCGCTGGAGATCGAAGGCAGCATAATTTCAGTAATAAAACCGGTTGTTTACAAATCAACAGACCCCGTCAAAGGCGAGATCTACAGACCGCTGGAAATCCTTCCAAGGGTCACAATTAATCCCGAGGAAAAGGTTTATATTTTCACACCCGGCAGTCCAAAAAAAGTCCGCTTCCGCGTGAAAGCCAATGCTCCCGGCATAAGCGGAACAGTCGAATCGAAGATAACTCCGGGCTGGAAAATAAACATCAAAAATCCATCCTTTTCGATCAACGAAAAATCCGGAGAGTATATTGTTGATGCTGAGATAACTCCCCCGGAAAATGCGGTTTCTGGAATGCTGGAGCTTTCAGTATTAGCTGCCGGAGAAAGATTCACAAAAAGCATCCGCAGGATTGAATACGATCATATTCCTCACCGCTTTGTGCTATCGGATGCAGAAGTGAAGCTGGTCAATGTTGATCTTAATACCGGTGGGGTGAAACGCATTGGTTATATTCCCGGTGCAGGTGATGATGTTGCGGCAAGTCTCGTCCAAGCAGGGTATAATGTTACTTTTTTGAGTGACGAATATTTAACCTCAGGCGACTTAACAAAATTTGATGCAGTTGTAAGCGGAGTCCGTGCCTACAATACCAATGAAAGGCTGCAGGTTCATTATACCAGACTGATGGATTATGTCAACAAGGGCGGAAATCTGATTGTTCAATATAATACAAATAACCGCATCGGGCCAATAGTGGCAAAAATGGGTCCTTACAATTTTAACATATCGCGCGAAAGGGTCACAAACGAGAATGCAGAAGTCAGATTCCTGAAACCGGAACACAGGGTGTTAAATGAACCTAACAAAATTACTGCTGCGGATTTTGAAGGATGGGTACAGGAACGCGGGATATATTTCGCAAGTGAGCTTGATCCTAAGTTTGAGGCGGTGCTTTCAATGAGCGACCCGGGGGAAGAGACTAAAGACGGAAGCCTTGTAATTGCCAAATACGGCAAGGGACATTTTGTTTATACCGGACTCGTTTTCTTTCGCGAGCTGCCTGCGGGAGTGCCCGGAGCGTACAGGTTGTTTGCAAATCTGCTCGCGCTGTAATGAATTGTTAAAATTCTGTTGATTCGGTTTATTTCGTTTCCTAATTAATCACTTTAATTATTAATTTACCTCTTGTTACCTGCTTACGCAGGTATGACAGAGGCGAAAGAGAAAAAGGGGGCAAGCCCCCTTTTTCCCTCAATATACTGTGTTTTGAAAATCCTTACTTTGTATTCTTTATATCGCTTAGCATTTTCTCGCCGTTTTTAATATACTCTTCGCTGTTGCCTTCTTTTGCAAGTGCCACTACCTGTTCTGCGCTGGCAGATGCTCCTGTGTAATCCCCCATCTTATACTGTATCCTTGATTTAAGCATTACCATCCAATAGGCTTTCTGGTTGGATTCAATGGCTTTGTTCACCCATTCAAGGGCCTTGTTCAGGTCCTTGCCGTTATCATAATAATAACTTGCTGCCTGGAAATATGCAGGCTCCTCTGAAGCCATGTTCTCATCAATGCTCTTCATTACTTTGGAGTCCACTTCGGCGGTAACGCTGAATGACACGCTAGTGTTTTCCCACGACAATGAAACATTGGCTGAAGTTATGCTGATATCGTTAATGCTTATTGTGAATGTTTCAACTTTTTGAAGCGTAGATTTTACGGGCAGTTTAATACGTAGAAATTCCTCTTCGGGCTTATATTCATTTACGTTTCCGGCAAGCTTAAGGTCCTTATACAGCATAACTTCCCAGCTCTCGCTGTTCGGAATCGTATAAACCGCATAGGTTCCGGCGGGAACATTATTTCCCTCTATTTTGACGTCGTCTGTAAAAGTGATCTGGGTAGATTGATTAGCTCCGGTGCGCCATATCTTGCCGTAAGGTACAAGATCGCCGAATATAACCCTGTTACGGGTTGACGGTCTTGAATATTCAATCGTAATTTCAGAGATGCCGAAACTCTGTTTAACTGTTTGCTTCGGACTTAAGACGGGAACCTTAAGATCCTGCGCAAATGATGAGATGCCGAGTGCTGCAAGTAAAAAAATGGTGATGAAGGCCTTCATAAATTGATAGTTTATAGTTTATAATTGAAAGTTAATTGCTTTATCGGTCAAATGATTAATCGGTTAAATAGTAAATTAACTCCATTAAGGGTCGTCTCAGGGGAACATCCTCTAGGAGCCCGGAAAACCGGCTTTTAAATACTTCATAAAATATTCGGTGATATAAACTAAGATAACAATAATACGTCATTTAAGTTTCATTGGAAACGGAATATTCCGTGATACCGAATTTGATTTATATTGCGGAGTATTATGGTTAATTTGCGCTATGTGATTTTATAATTCTCATTTGCGGGAGGTGTGTATGCTGCAAAGATTTGAACTTATAAACGGCGCCCTTAAGCAGGCTGAAAGCGATAAATCCACGGTTTGGGTATATATAAATCCCGATAATGATGAAAATGAGCTGATATCCGTAACTCATGATATTGATAAGCACACGGTTGAGTCTGCACTTGACCCGGACGAAATTTCGAGGCTTGAGTTTTTTGAAAACGAAATACACATCATATGGAAACGCCCGAAGAATTATCTCAGCTCCGATAATCTTCTCTTCGGAGTATCCTCTATTGGGTTATTCTTGCTTAAAGATAAGCTTGTAGTTGTGCTCCCCGAGGATATTGCGCTCTTTGATTCAAAGCAGCACTGCGGCACGCTTATGGACATTATAATAAACTTCCTGTATAATTCTATCAGGCATTACCTTGATCATATTAAGGCGATGAAGATCATTTCCCGCGAAATTCAGGTTAAGCTCAACACTTCAATGGAAAACGAATATTTGATACAAATGTTCAACCTGAGCGAGAGCCTTATATACTACATGAATGCGATAACTTCGAACTTAACGGTCCTTATTAAGCTGCGGAATCATTTTGAAAAAGCGGGAAACGATCCTGACCGTTTGGAAAAAATGGAAGATATCATAATTGAAAACAACCAGTGCCAGAAGCAGGCTGAGATTTATTCTTCAGTCCTATCCGGACTAATGGATGCACGCGGGAATATCATAAATAACAATATGAATGTGCTTATCAAGAACCTTACAATGATAAACATAATTTTCCTTCCGCTGAACCTTTTGGCAAGTATTGGCGGAATGAGCGAATACAGTATGATGACCGAAGGTGTTGACTGGCGGTTATCATACGGAATTTTTATGCTTGCAATGGCAGTACTTGGATTTATTACTCTCTGGCTGATCTACCGGATAAACAAAATGAGCCGCGCTCCAAAGCGTATCAAACAATCGTTAATTGCCAAGATAATGCGCAAAAAGTAGCCTCAGACAAATTCTGCAACAACAATTTTTCTTTCGCCTTTTATGCTTGTCGTAACATTCTTAATGTAAGAAAGCTTGCGGGTTTTATGGATTTCTCCTGCTATATCTCCCCCTTTGACAGAAATCAGTTTGCCGCCGGGTTTGATAAGGCTTTTTGACCATTTGCAGAGGTCCTGCAGTACCGCTACTGAGCGGGAGACGACGAAGTGGAAATGGTTAGCATATGAATTGACCTCCCCTAAATCCCCTCCTTCGTAAGGAGGGGACTTTCTTGTTGCAAGTTCTTCGGCTCTTGCGCATATCGCGGTCACGTTTTTAAGCTGTAATTGTTTAATAACATCGTTTACAACGTTTATCTTCTTTTGTATGGAGTCAACGAGCACAAGGTTGACCTCCGGGTGGTGGATTGCAATTACGATTCCGGGGAATCCACCGCCGGTTCCAAGATCAAGAATATTCATTCCGGCTGTAAACTCGATTGCGTCAAAGAAAAGTCTGCTGTCTTCGATGAGGTCGAGTACATTCGGTTTTTTGCGTGATACCAGGTTTATTTTCTGGTTCCACTCCATAAGCAGGTCGTTGAATTCCTGCTCTTTGACCATTACTTGCCAGTTTTCATCATTACCTGACATTGAGTTTAGCCTTTAAATGATTGATTTATCAATATATTAAGCCACTGATTTTGAGTTGATTAACTCAATAACCGCAGAATTAAGGTTCAGCGGTGCTGGTGAATTCTGCTCCCGGTTGAAAACGGGACTTAATTCAAAAGTAAAAATGGTTAAACGGGTTGAATAATGCAGTATAAAAGTGTGTGGAAAGATTTATAAATTTTTACTGCTGTTAATAACTCTTATCTTTGTATTCAGTTCCACTGCTCAGCAGCATCTTTCAATCCATCCATCAGCAGCATTAGCGTTTGCAGCCCCGTACATTATAAACCAAATCATTCATAAGATAGCTATACCACAAAATGAAAACAGCCATAATATACAAATCCCGC
This sequence comes from Ignavibacteria bacterium, assembly GCA_030835025.1. Lineage (GTDB taxonomy): Bacteria > Bacteroidota > Ignavibacteria > Tepidaquicellales > OLB5 > OLB5. Next base: position 41,228 of record JAUQWS010000049.1, read on the forward strand.
CACGGCACTACTTGCAAGGTTTCCGAAATGATAGCCCAAAAGCTCGATAACGGGAATGTCGCCGTGATCGATCTCACAAGTGATCCCGAACCGGTTATTTCTGTTTATGATAAGATAATCATCGGGGGTTCAATTCACGTTGGCAAAATACAGAAAGAAGTTCAGAAATTTTGCCAGAAGAATCTAAGAGCGTTGCTTAAGAAAGAGATCGGCCTTTTTATCTGCTGCATGGATCCGGACGAAAACGTAAGAAAGCTTGAGTTCGAAAACGCGTATCCCAAGATACTGCGCGAGCACAGCAAAGCAAACGGAATAATGGGCGGTGAATTCCTTTTTGATAAACTGAACTTTATCGAGAAGATCGCAGTAAAGAAAGTTGCCCACGAAAATAAGACCATTTCTAAACTGGATAATAAGGCAATAGAGGAATTTATAGAAGCGGTGGCGTAAGTTTTCGCTTGCGTTGTCTTTCCTGCTCATTCTGATTCAATAGCAGCGTTTTGAGGCTGGTAAAACGGGCAAGATTATCCCTTTATGTAGACTGTCAGCACTGATGTATCTGATGGCGATACGCCGGCAATTCTCGACGCCTGGCCGATTGAGCGGGGTCTGACCTTATTAAGCTTCTCCCTGCCTTCTGTTGAAAGGGATCTGATCTTGTTGAAATCAAAATCTTCAGGGATCACCACGGATTCAATTTTATTAAAATTCTCTGCCTGCTCTGCCTGCCGTGCAATATACCCTTCATACTGAAGCTCAATTTCAATTTGATCCATTACTTCCCTGTTCCCTCTCAACTGCGCTAACAGTTCATTTTCGCTGAAGCACTCAAGGTTCAGGAAGTCTTCCAGTCTGGTTTCGTTGCGCTTAATTATCTGTGAAAGAGAATCAGACTGCCTTACGGGCTGAGAGTTTACCGATTCAAGATAAGGGTTTACGTCGCGCGGAGAAATATAGTTTGATTTGAAGTACTTTATTCCTTCGTTTATCAGCTTTTCCTTCTTAAGCATTCCGTTGTATACATCATCGGGAATAAGACCGAACATATTACCGTATTTCATCAAACGCCGGTCTGCGTTATCCTGCCTTAAGATTAGCCTGTACTCCGCACATGAGGTGAATATCCTGTACGGCTCGTCAGGAATCTTGTTTATAAGATCGTCTATCAATACGCCAATATATGCCTCATTGCGCTTTGGTATGAATGGCTCCTTACCTTGTATCTTAAGGGCTGCGTTGATTCCGGCTACAAGTCCCTGTGCTGCTGCTTCTTCGTATCCTGATGTTCCGTTTATCTGTCCCGCAACATAAAGCCCTTCAATGAGCTTAGTTTCCATTGTAAGCTTTGTCTGGTACGTGGGGAGGAAATCATATTCCACTGCGTAACCTGCCCGAAGCATTTTTGCGTTCTCAAGTCCGGGTATAGTCTTCAATGCCCGCTCTTGAATATCTGCAGGCAGGCTTGAGGAAAAGCCGTTCATATAAACTATGTTTGTGTTGAGACCTTCGGGTTCCAAAAATATCTGATGCCGGCCTTTATCGGCGAATCGGAAGATCTTGTCTTCTATCGATGGGCAGTAACGCGGACCCGCACCTGTGATGCGCCCCGTGAACATCGGCGAGTCATCAAATCCCGTTCTAAGAATTTCGTGTGTATCACTGTTTGTATAAGTTAAGTAGCATGATATCTGCCCAAGCCTTGGAAAGCTGCCGTTTGAAAAAACTGAAAATGGTTTGGGTTCAATATCTCCCGGCTGTTCACTGCAAACTGAGAAATTGATAGTATCAAGTTGCAGCCTGGGCGGAGTGCCTGTCTTTAGTCTGCCTGTTATAAATCCTTGATTTATCAAATAGTTAGATAGTCCCTTTGCTGATTGCTCGCCGAATCTGCCGCCTTCGGTCCGGTTGTGGCCTGTGTGCATAACTGCATTCAGGAAAGTACCGCTCGTAATTATCACCGCGCCACAGTCTATCTTATCTCCTTGAGCCGTCACAATTCCCGCAATTCTACCGTTTCTATCTCGAATTAATTCGTCAACAGTATTTTGGATCATTGTGATATTCTCACAGCTCTGGATGTATCCTTTTGCAACCACGGAATACAGTTCGCGGTCATTTTGCGATCGGGGTGACCAGATTGCAGGGCCTTTTGATTTGTTCAGCAGTTTGAACTGGATTCCCGTGTCGTCGGCAATCCGCCCCATTACCCCACCGAGAGCATCTATTTCCTTGACAAGATGCCCTTTTGCGGAGCCGCCAATTGCCGGATTGCACGACATTCTGCCAATGGCATCCAGGTCCATAGTAACCATGCCCACGGTACACCCCATTCTTGATGATGTCCACGCTGCTTCAATGCCAGCGTGACCGGCACCGATTACAATTATATCGTAGTATTTATTTAGGTTATTCAAATTCAATTTAAGTGTGTAGGAGGCTGGCTAGCCTGCCTCCTTGGTCAAATATGAGTGGCAGACAAGTCAGTCACCTACGGAAGTGTGAAAAAAGATTTAGGAATCGTCTCTTAGGCCAAAAATTCAAAAGATACCTAATGTTTCACGTGAAACTTAAAGTACCGCATTTTTGACAATTCTCATGTTTCACGGGAAACATTATGCGAAAATCGAACAAAAACGCTATTTTCATTAAGATTGCCTCGCTGCTCCAGGCCTCGAAAATGGCAATCACTTTCCTATACAGAACTTAGTGAAGATATTATTTAAGATATCAACATTTGCGGTTTTACCGATGATCTCCGAAACCGAATCCATGGCAGCCCTAATCTCGAACGAAATCAGTTCGTTACCGCCACCCTTCTGAATCTGCTCTTTTGCATTAACAAGATATTCACAAGATTTCAACAGGCAGTCCCGATGCCTTTCATTGGTAATTATCATATCAGAGCTCTTAGTAGAATGGGTTAAAGACTTCGCCCTGTTTATTATCTCCAGTTCAAGAAACTCCATACTTTCTCCTGTCTTAGCTGAAACACATAAACCGGCATGTTTGCCGCTAGTGGATATATCAACTTTATTGTGTACCTTAATCACCTTTTCTTTGGGAACATCTTTAACAAATTCATCGCCTATTGAGCCAGGATCTGTTAAGTCTTCAATCTCAAGTACAATGTCCGATTCCCCTATCTTAAGTTTTGATCTCCGCACACCTTCTTCTTCAACGGTATCAATAGTCTTTCTAATTCCAGCAGTATCTATCACATTGAATTGGATACCACCCAGAATAAGTGGTTCCTGAAGAAAGTCCCTGGTTGTCCCGGGGATTTCGCTGACAATCGCTCTGGATTCATTCAAAAAATAATTGAAAATACTTGACTTACCAACATTTGGCTTGCCAACGATTGCCAAATTGACACCATTTTTGATAATTTTGCCGCTCTCGTAAGTTCTTGTTAAATCAGTGAATCTTGAAATCAGTTTGTTGATCTTTTTGAGCAGCTCGTCTCTTTCAACAAGGTCAATGCCCTCTTCGGAGAAGTCCAGTTCAAGCTCAAGCAGAGAGCAGTAATTGATAAGCTCTTCCCGAAGTGATTTGATCTTATTTGAAAACTCTCCCGTGAGCTGCTTCTTGGCAAGCAGATTCGCCTGTTCGGTTTTGGCTTTGATGAGATCAGCAACTGCTTCTGTCTGCGCAAGATCCATCTTCCCGTTCATGTAAGCACGCTTGGAGAATTCCCCCGGCTCAGCATGGTCAGCCCCCAAACTACTCAGTAAATTATTGATTTTACGGTAGATATAGCTGCCACCATGACTTGAAATCTCAACCACATCCTCGCCTGTGTATGAATTAGGTGCCCTAAATAAAGTTATTACTACTTCGTCAATAAGTTCATTCGTTGATATATCAAATAAATATCCGTGCTGAGCGGTATGTGAAACAAGGCTCTCAATATGAACCGGTGCAAATTCCTGCGGTTTTTTAGATAATACCTTTTTGATGAGCTGAAAACTATCGTTTCCGCTCAGGCGAACGACGGTTATACCGCTCTCCCCCACAAGTGTCGCAGGAGCAAATATTATTCTGTTATCAAATGACATTTTTAGGACTCCAAAGATACCGAATAATGTTTCCGCTTACAATGAAGAGGGCTTTCCGGTAAGCAGGCCCCAAAACCCGCACATTCCCCTCGTTCTCAAGCTCCAGCCCGGGAAATCTGTTTTTAAGGTTTAGAATCTATCTTGAACCCGCAATCCAAATAAATTAATTTGCATAATGAAAGTTATTCTAACGGGAGCTACTGGAATGGTCGGCGAGGGTGTTCTGCTGGAATGCCTGGATAACAGCGCTATAGAGAAGGTACTGGTTATTGGAAGAAGACCCTGCGGCTATACCCATCCAAAGCTAATGGAACTCGTTCAAAATGATCTTGCGAATTCATCTTCAGCTGCAGAACTCACCGGTTATGATGCATGTTTTTTCTGTGCGGGAGTTTCCTCAGTCGGTAAATCTGAAGAAGTGTATTATAGGCTCACCTATGATTTAACCACCGGGTTTGCTGAAACATTTAAGAAGCAGAATCCCAACAAACCCCTCACCTTTTGTTATGTCTCGGGTTACGGCACGGATAGCTCTGAGAAAGGCAGATCAATGTGGGCGCGGGTTAAGGGAAAGACAGAAAACAAACTGATCGAACTGTTCGGCAACGGCGCGCATATGTTCCGCCCGGGCTATATGAAGCCGGTAAAAGGACAGAAGAACATCCTTAAATTCTACTTCGGCTGGCAACTGTTCTATCCGGTAGTTAAATTACTTTTGCCGCGATTTACGTGTACCTTAAGGGAAGTAGGAAAAGCAATGATAAATACCGCTCAACAAAGCTATGATAAGCGTATATTGGAAGTCAAAGACATAATTCAGCTTTCGAAAACCTGATAATCACAACATGAAAACTTCATCCATATTTATTACCGTTTTGCTGATAATCGCGTTTGTTTTTTCCTCGTGCGGCAAAAAGCCGGTAACAACTGATACAAAGAACAAAACGGATTCTGTAAAAAAAGAAATATCGAAAGATGTAACCACCGATAAATCCGCACCGGGAGTGGATACTTTCATAACGGCGGGATATATGTACTGGGTGCCGCCCGCAATAATTGATACCACCTGGTCGGCTGTTGTTCTGGGAGAAGTGTTAAGTATTGAGAAAAGAAAAAGCACGGGCACAGATCCGAATAAAGCTGAAGTTTTCGGGATGGTAAAAATAAATAAGATCCTTTATTCTGTTCCCGCAGGTGATAAGAATATGGAAGGGCAGAAGTATATACGTACTGATGCGCTTAAGGGTTTTAAACAGGGCGATAAAGTGCTGATCTACTTTGTCCGTTATGAAAAAGGCTACGCCATCAAGCGCGGTAATGTGCATAAGGTCTCAGGGCCTGAAGACGAGCTTGTTGGAATGACCGAACGCTTCCTTCAGAGCGGCCAGAACACAGAATATATTCTAAATGACCCGAAAGAATACAGGCTTTGGGGCAAGTATGATAAGGGCACCGCAAGCCGACTGATGCAGGATTACGAGGAAAAGCAAAAGGGCAAATAGCCCAACCCGGCAATATGCAACCCGTTTGCTTAGCTTGAAACACTAACCGTTTGAAAGCCTGAAGTTAGAAATTGATGAGTTTAGCATTAACGTAGCTATGGTATTTGGGAATTGAACATTGACATAGCAACTTTTTTTAATTATTATGCAATGCGAGTCGGGGGATATTAGTGTTAATAAGTTGTGAATATATGTTGAGTACTTCACTTCTTATGTTTAAATCCTTCATTTTATGTTGAGAAAGAGGCAGAAAAGTTATTAACATTTACGTGTTAATAACCCCTTCGAAACAACATCAAGCCGATAAAAATCATAGCTTTACGTTTTCACAAAAGTTGTTAATTACTTTTTGAATACTGAATTATTTATACAGCTACGGCGCTTGTTTTAATCTTAATATTAAATTAACAGAGTTTATTCTTTTAAAATAGAAAGTTAACAGAAATTGAGCGGCTACGAACTGAGAGAAGATCCCGCGATGAACGAAAGTGTTGAAAGAAACACCGACCCTTCGAAAATTACAGATACTGCGCAGGAAGCATTTAACAACTGGACAAGGTTTCTTGATATTGTAAAGCTTAACGTTTCTGAGCTTAAGCTTAATACGTGGTTTAAGCCGATTAAGCCCGTTGCTTTCGAAAATAACATCCTCACCATTTCCGTTCCCAGCCAGGATTATTACGAAATGATAATTTCGCGCTTTGGCGATGTTGTGACCAAGGCTATAAGATCCGTTCTGGGTGATGGCGGCAAGATTGTCTATGAGATCGATCAGCGAATATCATTTTCGCAGGAGCCGGAGCTTATCGATTCACCTCCTCCGGCAGCATTTGATCCGAACTATTACCGTCCCTCCGCTCAGCAAGAAACGGGTCCCGCTCTGAAGGTAAAGCTGGGTGAAGTTGAGAATGAATACACACAAAGATGTTTTTTGAATCCGGAATATACCTTTGAGAATTTTGTCAAAGGCAAGAACAATGAATTTGCAACGGCAGCGGCTATATCAATTGCCAACAAGCCGGGCGCGCAGTATAACCCCTTAATGCTTTACGGTGGCGTTGGGCTCGGCAAAACGCACTTAATGCAGGCGATCGGAAACCAGATCAAGGCCGGCAACCCGGATATGAAGATTATGTACGTATCGGGACCGGAGTTCACAACAAATTTTGTACAGAGCATCCGCACGAACAAGGCACACGAATTCGAAAGGTATTATAAATCTCTCGATATGCTCATCGTCGATGATATCCAGTTCCTTGAAGGCAAAGAAAGCACACAGGATTCATTCTTCCAGATATTTAACTCGCTCTACCAGCTAAGAAAACAGATCGTGCTTTCGTGCGATAAGCCGCCGCACCAGCTTGAGGGTCTTGAAGAGCGCCTTATTACCCGCTTCCAGTGGGGTTTGACGGTTGACATCCAACCGCCGGATCTTGAGACAAGAATTGCTATATTGAACAAGAAGAGCGAAAAAGAGGGATTTGCGGTACCGTATGAGGTGCAGGAATTTATTGCGCTTAACATCAAAGATAATATCCGCTCACTTGAAGGCTGTTTAAAGAGCCTGATCTTTGATGCGGAATTGACACGCTCTCCCGTTAACCTTGATATGGCTAAGCGCAGCGTGCTTAAGTTTGGCGGCATTAAGAACCGCAGACAGAATATTGATATCAGTACTATCATTGCAACTGTTGCAAAATATTTTGGGATTGATGAATCACTGTTAAGGCTTAAATCAAAACAGCAGGAAATTGTTCACGCACGGCACACTGCGATGTATTTAAGCAAAGAACTCACCCCCTCCTCTCTTCAAACAATAGGCGCACACTTCGGCGGCCGAAACCATGCAACGGTTATTCACGCATGCAAATGCATAGAGGAAGTTATCAACAACGATAAAAACTTCAAAGATAAACTCGAGCAGATCAAAGAGATGCTGTTAACATAAAATTGTTAATAAAACCATTTTAATGCAAAAGCTATCCACATATATACGGATGGCTTTTGTTTTTATAGATATCGTGTTTGTGCCGTTAATAATAAGCTTAGTCATTAACAATTTTATTAACAAAAAAGCGGTCGCTTTCTTTTATTTTCATTCTAAATTTGAACATAAGTCATTAAATTTATACTTATCAACACCCCTGCTTCTACAGCTTTTTTATTTATATAATAAAGAATAAGTATAGTAGAGGAGCGGCTGATAAATAAGAATTGACAGTAGATAGTTGAAAAATGAAGTATAAATAAATGCAGAATGCTTGAAAAGCTTACAATAAAAAATTATCTGCTTCTTAAGAATATTGAGATGGATCTTTCGCCAGGGTTTAATATAATTACCGGCGAAACAGGCGCAGGAAAATCGATTTTGATAAACGCACTTATGCTGCTAATGGGCGGCAGGGCAGATTATTCCATTATAAGCAGGAATAAAGAAAAGATGATAATTGAAGGGGTGGTGAGCATAAGTGGTGAAAATTCGAAAACTATAGCTAAAATTTTAAAGGAGCACGACATAGAGAGTCTGGGAGCAGGTAATCTTATAATACGGCGTGAACTTTATAGTAAGGCATACAGCAGGTGTTTTGTTAATGACACACCGGTGGGAACCAATGAACTTAAAGAAATTGGAGATGTGATAATAGATATTCATTCACAGAACGAACATCAGTCACTTCTGAGAAAAGAGCTGCACATTGAGCTGCTTGACTCATACCTTGTAAAAAAAGAGGGGAAGAAGTTTTCGGATAAACTGAACAGTTATAAAAGCGAATACTATGACTTGCAGGAATATTTAAGCGAGTATGAATCAACCAGAAAAAGAAAGGATGAACTTGATAACAAGCGCAATTTTCTTGAGTTTCAGCTGAAGGAAATAAAAGACGTAAACCCCGAACCAAACGAAGATGATGCACTGGATAGCGAACTTAAAACAGGGGAGAATATTGAAGGTATCCAGCAGGGACTGGCAATTGCATACGGCAACTTATACGACGAAGCCGGCTCAGTAATTGAAAGACTTAAGGTAGTTGAAAAAGAGCTCGGCAAAATAGGGGAATATAACAGCGATATAGCAAAGATACTGAAAGATATTGCCGAAACAAGCACAACGCTGAACGAAGCATCGCGCCAGATAGGTTCAATGAAAGATAATTTGTCATTTGACCCGGCAAGGGTTGAAGAAATACGCGAACGCCTGTATAAGCTGCAATTCCTTAAGAAAAAATACGGCGGCTCAATAGCGGAAGTCATTAAACTGCGCGAAGATCTGGAAAAAGACCTTAGCCTTGTTGATAACTTTGATGAAAAAATCAAAGACCTTGATAAAAAGATCATCTCAGCACGATCGAGCCTGCTGAAAAAAGCGCAGGAGCTTTCAAAGATCAGAAAAGACAGATCAAAAACCCTTGAAACCGAAGTTGTAAAAGTTCTCAATGAAGTGGGATTTGAAAATGGTGAGTTTAAATGTAACATAACCTCACCTCCGGCTCCCCTGCCCAAAGGAGAGGGGAGAGATGTCCTTGGGGGTCTGGGAATAGACGACGTTGAATTTATGGTGAAGATAAATAAAGGTGATGAATTCACGCCGCTCCGCAAGACCGCTTCCGGCGGGGAAGTATCACGTATTATGCTTGCAGTTAAAACCGTGCTTGCAGATGCCGACAATGTAGATATACTTGTATTTGATGAAATAGATACGGGTATCAGCGGGCGCATAGCGCAGAAGGTAGGCCGCGTTATGAAAAAGCTTTCCGAGTACCACCAGGTAATAGCAATTACACATTTAGCCCAAATAGCAGCCCTTGCATCAGAACATTACGAAGTTTTAAAAGAGACAGAAGGCGAAGGAACGATCACCCGCATTCGTGCTCTGGATAAAAACGAAAAGGTGATAGAAGTTGCCAAGCTCTTAAGCGGCGAAAAGGTTACCGATGCAAGCATTAAGAGCGCAAAAGAATTGATGTTAGATAAGTAGTAAGGCATCTATTTAAGCTCCCCTCCTTTATTAAGGAGGGGAAGACAAGTTAAAAATTAATGCGCGCCTATGCCCCAAACCCAGCGGTGCAGGTTATGCGGGAATCCGGGATTGCGGAAGAACATCATCATACATTCCCCGCTTACAACATTCATATCATTAGCATGGCAATAGGTTATTGCTGAGTGGCTTTCGGCACCCAGCTGCAGCCAGATATTCTTAACTCCGGCAGCTGCGGCCTGCTTGACAATAATTTCACTTTGTTTTGGGGGCACAACAACTATAGCGGCTTCGGGTTTTTCCGGAAGTTCATCAAAGGAATTGTAACACTTCACTCCGCTTACAACACTTGCAGTGCGGTGAATAGGGTAGACCTTGAATCCCCGCTCAACCATTGCCTTTAATATGTAATTGCCGAATTTCTTCTTTGTGGCGCTGGCGCCAAGCAGCGCAAACGACTTTAGTTTAAGGAAATCTTCGATTTTTGGAAGCTCTTTTTTCATGCTCAATTTCATTTCGGGTTTTGTTAAAAAAACAATTATCTAATATGCAAAATAGCCGTGCAGGCAAGTTTTTCCAATGATACCCGTCAGATTATAATATGATTTATGCGCGAATTAAATACGGCTATATTACGTACTTTTTGCGCTGATTAATTGAACTTTTTGATGCAAATTTGTTTGAGAATTCAGAAACACTCAAAAATTGAACTCCAAAGCCATACCCTACATACAGCTTTTTAACGCGTTTAATAAGGGGCCAACTCCCGGTGAAGATGGTACAGCCTATCCCTCTCTTGGAGTAAATATCGCCCGCAGGAAGTTCCGCTCCGGGGGCGCACTAGTTCTGCCGGGAGCTATGGAATATCACTGCGCGCTTCATGATTTGAGGTTTAAAGCAGATAGGCCCTGCGCACCCCCCGACCATTTAGAGTATCCGGAGCTGCTGAAGATTCCCGATATTGATATCATCTGCAACAGGGAGTTTGAATACCTTATTATGACTCACGATACAAAAAGAGATTACGAAAACGCCATAATAATTTTCCACGGGCTGAACGAAAAAAAGTGGGATAAATACCTGCCGTGGGCATATCGCCTTCTTAAGCAGACCGGAAAAGCAATAATACTTTTTCCGCTGGCATTCCACATGGACCGCGCACCCGCAGAGTGGGCAAATGCAAAACTTATGCAGCGCACCGCCGAAAACAGGATGAAAGAAAGCGGTTCAAACAGCCACACATCGTTTGTGAACGCCGCCATCAGCACAAGGCTTGAAGAAGATCCGCGCAGGTTCTTCTGGACAGGGCTTGAAACATTTATGGATGTGCGCACATTGCTTAAACAGCTTAAAGAGGGCGGGGTTAAGGGATTTTCAAAAGGCACAGTTGCAGATATTATGGCTTACTCAATAGGCGCCTATTTTGCTTTGATATTTGCGATGGCAGATCCCGAAGGACTATTAAGACGGGCGAAATTGTTTCTTTTTTGCGGCGCGGCTACGCTTGACCGGATGTATCCCATCAGCCGCTATATTCTCGATGCCCGTGCATCCAGCAGGCTTAACAGCTTTTACCTTGAGCACGTTAACAACGGCTTTGCCGAAGAGGACCGGCTGAGGCATTACATTGAGACGGAGCATTCAGGTGAAAGTTACTTTAAAATGATGCTGCTCTATCATTACAATAAGGCAGAAAGAGAATCAAGGCTCCGCGGGCTTGCCGGAAGGATCAGCGCCGTTGCGCTGAGGCAGGATGAAGTTGTTCCGCCCGCAGAAGTTCTGAACACCCTGAAAGGCGAGATGCGCGATATTGATATTCCCGTAGAAGTTCTGGACTTCCCTTATCCCTACACTCACGTAACTCCTTTTGTATTGCAGGAAAGATATTCCCATGAAGTCACAGAAGCGTTTGATGTGGTGATGACAAAAGCCGGTGATTGGCTGAAGGGATAAGTATTCAATAGATGCATTTTTTGTAAAGTTTGTGTGGATTGCGCCTGTCAGAGCCGGGCTTATAAAGCCTATTCACCCCACTCGAGACAATACCAGTTAAAGTAGGTAAACTCTTTATTCTTAATGCAGAACTTTTGGCCGTAGGCATAGGTTACGGATCTGCCCTCGCTTTCGAGGTGTTGTATTATTTGCGGGGCGTCCCAGCGCTTCATATTGCGGTAATAGAACTTGCAGTTCATACAACGAGTGCCCGCGGGAGCGAATTCAGGCAGAAGCAGATTAGAGGACAATTTATAGTTGATAGCGGAAAGTTTATCGGTTAATTAATTACGGCTCTTTTCTGTAAATGCTTCTTATTACAGGTACTGAAAAATAATTCGTGAAACTCCAGTTCGATTCATCGTCACCTGCAAACATGCTGCGGTACTCTTCAAAGTTCGTGATCTCTATGCATTCATCTACATTTAATCCTTTCGTGCGGCAATCAGTTACCTTACTGTAAGCAGAACCAAGAAGCGTTACCATATTATGCAAATACTTTTTATCATACAATACACTCCCGTGCCCCGGGACTATCACATCAAGCTCCATAGCGATAATTTCTTCAATTGTTTTGATCATCCCCGGGACATAGATCCCCAGCGCGTAAGGAACCGGTGCGACCACAACATCACCCGTAACCAATAATTTTCTGGCGGGGATATATACCATTGCATCACCTATCGTATGCGCTTTTCCGCCCGGGGGATTGAATATACGCACCTCAAGATCGCCAAGGTAAATTGTTAAGGCAGAATCAAAAGTAATATCAGGCGGTGAATAAACCGGAAGCGGATGAGCTATGAACGATTCAATATCGCTTATTACCCTTTGCCGACGGGTTTTTTCATATTCCGTGAGCAGTTTGCCCTCAGAGTCTGTACCGGAGGCAAGCTCCTGCCTGAATGTTTTTATCTGTTCTTGTGATGTTCCGGGTTCCCTGCCAAGCGAATTTGGAACGAACTGGTCCATTTCCTTAAGGCAGTTGCTGTGCGCTATTATTGTGAGATCGGGGAATGCATCACGGAACGACTTGTTGCCAAGAATGTGATCGTAATGCCAGTGTGTGTTGACAATATATTTTACCGGCACATCTGTCAGCTTTTTTATTTCCGCAATCTCTTCTTCGGCGGTTTTGGGATCGGTCCGGGTATCAACCACAATCGCTCCCTGCGGAGCGATAATAAGAACTGAATTGCCGTCAACGTAATCACGCCCGGGTCCATGTGCAATAAATGCGTAAACATCATCTGATATCTTAACTATATCAGTTTCGTTTGACCTCACCATGCAGGTCAACACAAAGAAAAAAAGGGCTATAGAAACCGCTGGAAAAATTTTCATTTTCAATATGCTCCTTGGGAAAAATTGGTCGCAGAATTCTTTTGAATGTAACAGAGGGACTTAAAATGCTTTGCAAAGTTAAGCAAAAACTAAATCACTTAGTAGAGAGTAGTTAATTCGGGAAAGGCCAGCCAATATAGGAGTAGAATTAAGCGATGCAATATTTGACGAAAGAGTTTTCTATCAATTGGAATTTCTCTGAAATACTGTTAAATTTGTTAAATTCACCCGCTTAAATTAATAAACCATAGAAACGAAATGACCCGGAGTTTACCCGCTTCGTTTCGCCCGCAGGCAGAATGCACGTACTTCAGGATATAGTAATAATACTCATTTCGGCTGTTATCATAATCCTGATATGCAGCCGGTTTAAGATACCCTCGGTTGTGGGTTTTCTGCTGACGGGTATGATCATAGGACCTTATTCACTTGGATTTATTAAGGATACGCATGTTATTGAGATCTTTGCAGAAATAGGCATACTGCTTATGATGTTCATAGTAGGTATAGAGTTTTCAATAAAAAAACTGCACCGCATCAGGAAACTTATTATAATCGGCGGGGGCGGGCAGGTTATTTTAACCGTAGTCGCAACTGTAGTTGCCGCAATGCTTCTTGGTTACAAATATGATTCTGCAATATTCTTCGGCTTCCTTGTATCGCTAAGCAGCACGGCTATTGTTCTTAAACTTTTGCAGGATAGGCGCCAGCTTGACTCACCCGCCGGGAAAATTGAGCTTGGCATTCTTCTCTTCCAGGACCTGTGCGTGGTGCCGATGGTGATTCTAACACCGATACTTGCGCTTCAGGGTGCCGGCGAAGGCGTGACGGACTCACTCATTAAAATTGGGATCGCTTTTGTTATAATAAATGTGGTATTCTTTGCAGCACGCTTCCTTATGCCGAAGGTTCTGCTTTTGATAGTGCGCACGCGCCAGAAAGAGATATTCATAATTGCCTCGCTGTTCATTTGCCTCGGTTTTGCATTCCTTACTGATTACCTTGGTCTCTCGCTTGCCCTCGGTGCGTTCATCGCAGGGCTTATAATCTCGGAGACGCGCTACAGCCACCAGGTTGTTGCCGATATTCTTCCATTCAAGGAAAGCTTCAACAGCCTGTTTTTCATATCAATAGGCATGCTGCTTGATTTCGGGTTTGTGATAGGGAATTTGCCGCAGGTGCTTTCGATGGGAATCGGAGTTTTTATTTTGAAATCCTTCCTTGTCTTTTCTCTTGTATTACTGCTTAAATACCCGCTGCGTGTTGCAGTTGTTGCCGGTATGGGGCTCGCGCAGGTTGGGGAGTTCTCCTTCATACTAGCGAAGCTGGGTTTAAGCTACGATCTGATCTCCCAAGATATATTTCAGGCATTTTTAGCTTCTTCAATTTTCACAATGATATTTACTCCGTTCGCGTTCAATCTCTCTCCGGGCGCGGCTCACAGAATAGATAAGGGCAAGCTTTTTAAACCCCTGAAACGTCTGGTCGCAAAGCAGGGACCAGTGAACGACAACGAAGACAAAGAGGAACTGAAAAACCATGTAATAATTGTCGGCTACGGTTTGAACGGCAGAAATCTGGGACGTGTGTTAAGGAACAGGAAGATCGGTTACGTGATAATTGAACTGAATCCGGACACGGTAAAAGAAGCTGCAGGGAAAAACGAGTATGTTGTTTATGGGGACGCAACCAGAGCGCATATTCTCGGAGAGGCAGGGATTCGCTATGCAAAAGTAGTTACCTTTGCCATCAGCGATCCGCTTGTGATAGATCACGCCGTTGCTACGGCAAGAACAATGAATCCGAATGTGCACATAATTGCACGAACAAAGTATGTCTCGGATATTGACCTGCTGTATGAGCTTGGTGCGGATACGGTGTTTGCAGAAGAATATGAGACTTCGATCGAGATCCTGGCAAAAGTAATGATGCTGTACGGGCTTTCCAAAGAAGCAATAAACAGGGAGCTTAATGAACTTCACAAACAGCGATACGCACAGATAAGAGATAAATATGAAGAGGCGAAGATCGAGGATAAGATCCATCAGGTAATTCGTGAAGAGATAAATATTGATTCATACACTATCACAAGGAATTGCCGCTCTGAAGGAAAGACAATTGGTGAGCTTAACATTCGCGCAAATTCAGGCGCAACAATAATATCAATTGTTCGCGGAAGAGATAATTTTGCCAATCCTCCCGCAGAGATGAAACTGAAAGAGGGTGACATGCTTATCTTGATGGGTACAAACGAACAGGTCGAAAAGTCTATTGAAGTATTGAAATAGATGCTTAGTTTCTCTGATGCTGGAGGAATAAGTTAGTTACTTCGTAAAAATCCTTTTACCGAAAAAAATCACAAAATACACAAAACCCCGAAAAAACCCTAAAAACAGCGAAAAATCCAACAAAAGTCGAGCCTTAATGTCAAACTTCAACATAAAAGGATAACCCCCTTTAAATAAAACACTTGCGAAATTGAAATTTTGGTATTATCTTTGTTGCGGGAGTTTTTAATAAAAACTAATTAGTAGGGAAAAAATGAAAAAATCCGCAATATTTCTGCTTTTTGCTGTGATTTTTTACGCTTTTCTGCAAAATTCCGCGTTTTGCGCACCACCTGAAAAAGCCGGTACGCTTAATGTTAAGATAAACGGAGTGCAGTATACGGCAGATCTTTTCACTGAATTCAACCCTTACGCATTTGAAGTTACCGCAGGAAACAAGAATTACGAGATCAGGCTTTTGTGGAAATACGTAAACTCGCCTTCTGATATTTTTACAGGAACAACAGAGCTGAAAGAAGGCGGGACAATAGAAGTGCGTTACATTGATTTCCTTTCACCGCTGAATTTCTTAACACATGGCGGGCGCCTTACAGTAACAAGCAATGACGGGAAAAGGATTACTGGCGAGTTCAGTTTTACTGCAACCGGAGTCGAGGGTCCGTGGAGCAGCTTTTACAATAAATCCGGTTCGGGTAGCACGTCCGAACGCTCATTAAATGACGGGACATTTGAGATAGTTTACGGCAAGTAAGCCGGTATAGAATAAGAGTTCCATTTTCTTTGATCACCGCAAACCATTGATTCTGATGGGGCGGTGATTTTTTTTGTATGAACCAAACCCCCTCCTTTCTAAGGAGGGGGCAGGGGGAGGTAGATTAGCTGAAGCACTTAACCACCCCAATTTCAGCTAAAGCTGAAATGCCCCTCCTTTCTAAGGAGCGGCTGTTTGAAACCTTATGAATACCGGAAAAATCAGGCAATGGAGATTTGCCCACTTTTCACACCCGTTTGTTCGGCCATAGTTTTTCTATTTAACCATTAAACAAATAGAAGTATCTTGCCCTTATGGATATAATATTTTTCAATACTTTGGGCAGAGAAAAGCAGGTTTTTGAACCTATTAAGCCGGGCAAGGCGGGGCTTTATACCTGCGGACCTACCGTTTACGACTATCAGCATATCGGCAACTTCCGCACATTTCTGTTCGAGGATTTCTTAAAGCGCGTACTGATATACAACGGTTATGATGTAACGCATATTATGAACATCACCGATGTTGGCCACTTAGTGAGCGATGGCGATGAAGGCGAGGATAAAATGGAAAAAGGCTCTGCCCGCACCGGTAAATCCGTTTGGGAAATAGCGAAATATTA
>JAUQWS010000050.1 GCA_030835025.1 Ignavibacteria bacterium
TGATTTTTCCGCATTCAATCCTTGCCATGACAGTTCTTATATTTCTTTCCGCTTCCGCATGGGCATGGGTCGTTGCGCCCGACTTTGGGACCCACTTTGATCGGCATTTTTTTTGTACCTTCCGGCTGATTCTGCAGATTGTCTGATTGTTCGGGGGTCATTTTCAGACCGGCACCTTCTGCTGAAGCCTTTATTGTTGTCATTCTTTGAGGTAATTTCTGCCTGTGCTGAGGGGCCGGAACCTGCTGTTCCTGCGTTGTGAATTTGAATACAAAGTTAATCACATCTTTGCTTATATCTTCAAGCATCTGAACAAATAGCCCAAAACCGTCTTTCTTATATTCAATCAAAGGATCTTTCTGACCGTAGGCACGGAAATTAATTCCTTCTTTAAGGTCATCCATTTCCCGCAGGTGTTCTTTCCATTTATCATCGATAACTGTAAGCATCGCAAATCGTTCAATCTGAGCAATAAGATCAATTCCATATTTCTCTTCTTTTCTTGCATAATTATCGTGAACCAGTTTCATTATGTAGTCAGAAAGTCCTTTTTCTCCTAACTGCTGGAATTTCTCAGGAGTAAGATCCATAAGGACCATAAAAGTCCTCTGTATCTCATCTCTGAGGCCTTCGTAATCACCTTCAGGGAAGTATTTTGCAACAGTATCATCTACATATGAGCCGGCCATTTCGAAAATCTCATCCTTTACTCTCTCTCCCATCAGAGCCTGGCGCCTTCTGTCGTAAATGACTTCGCGCTGCTGGTTCATAACATTGTCATACTCAAGCAGTCTTTTTCTAATACCAAAATTATTCTCTTCCACTTTCTTCTGCGCGCGTTCGACTGAACTTGTGATCATTGAGTGTTCAATGGCCTCTCCCTCTTCAATTCCAAGCTTTTCCATAACTCTTGAAATTCTCTCGCTTCCAAATAACCTCATGAGGTCATCTTCAAGAGAAAGGAAGAATTTCGAAGATCCGGGGTCCCCTTGTCTGCCTGCGCGTCCTCTTAACTGCCTGTCAATACGCCGTGCTTCATGGCGCTCTGTACCAATTATGTGCAATCCGCCAAGATCTGCAACTCCGGGTCCCAATTTTATATCAGTTCCCCGACCTGCCATGTTGGTTGCAATAGTTACTGCACCTTTCAATCCTGCATTTTGGATTATTTGAGCCTCACGCTGATGCTGCTTTGCGTTCAAAACTTCGTGAGGGACGGATTTTCTCTTTAGCATTCTCGAAATTGTTTCCGATACATCCACAGAAGTTGTTCCAACAAGAACAGGTCTGCCTATCTTACGCATATTTTCTATTTCACCAATGACTGCATTATATTTTTCTCGCTTCGTCTTATAGACAACATCATTAACATCATTACGTATACAATCCTTGTTTGTTGGAATGACAACAACGTCAAGCTTATATATATCAAGGAACTCACCTGCTTCTGTTTCGGCAGTACCAGTCATGCCCGCCAGTTTCTTATACAACCTGAAATAATTCTGCAATGTGATCGTTGCCAGTGTTTGAGTATCTTTTTCAACGTGAACTCCTTCTTTTGCTTCGATTGCCTGGTGAAGCCCTTCGGAATACCTTCTCCCTGCAAGCACACGTCCTGTAAATTCATCAACTATCATAACCTTATTATCCTGTACTACATACTCAACATCATTTTCATACAAAGCATAGGCCCGCAAAAGCTGCTGAACAGTGTGGATTCTGTCACTTCTCAGTGAGTAAAGTTCAGCAAGGTCATCTTTCTTCTTTTGTCTATCTGCCTCATTTAATGATTCATCATTTTCAATCTGAGCAATCTCAGTACCCATATCAGGCAATACAAAGAAATCTTTATCCTCGTTACCCGACGTAAGGAATTCTCTCCCTTTTTCTGTCAAATCGATTGAATGTGCTTTTTCGTCTATTGCAAAGTAAAGCACATCGTCAATTTCCGGCATTCTTTTTGAATTATCGCGCAAAAACTCGATCTCTGTCGACTGCATCAGTGTCTTGTTGGCAGGCTCAGAAAACATCTTCATAAGTTTTTTGTTTTTGGGGAATCCCCTGTTAGCCCTTAAGAGTGCAACACCTGCTTCGTGGATCTCATCTTTGGAAGCTGCCGCGCCTTTATTCAAAATAGTTTCAGCTTCTCCAACTATTTTCGCAATTAGGCCTTTTTGTGCATCAACAATACGTTTCACCCGGGGATTCATCTCATCAAACTTGTGCTCGCTCATTTCAACAGCGCCCGAAATTATAAGCGGAGTCCTTGCTTCATCAATAAGCACCGAATCCACTTCATCCACTATAGCATAATTGTGACCACGCTGTACCATAAATTTCTTATCTACCACCATATTATCACGTAGATAATCAAAGCCAAACTCATTATTAGTTCCGTAAACTATATCGCAGGCATAGGCAGCACGTCTTTTGTCGTTATCCATATCATTAAGAATAACTCCAACTGTAAGTCCGTGGAATTTGAAAAGCTCACCCATCCACTCGCTGTCTCTTTTAGCAAGATAATCATTGACCGTAATGATGTGTACACCTTTACCTGGGAGCGCATTCAGATAGATAGGTAAAGTACCAACAAGTGTTTTACCTTCTCCTGTTGCCATCTCAGAGATCTTTCCGTGATGGAGAACCATACCACCGATAAGCTGGACGTCAAATGGTACCATCTCCCATTTGGATTTCTGCCCTGCAACATTCCACTCCGTTCCGCAAAGCCTTCGGCTAGTATCCTTTATGACTGCAAAAGCCTGTGGCAAAAGTTCATTTAGAGTGTCTTCGATTATATCGTCAAGTTCTTTTTCGGTCGCCTCTAGTTCGTCATAAATATCCTTTCGCTCATCATGTGTCAATTCATTTGTAAGCCTTGAGCGGAGTTCAACTATCTTATCTTCATGCTCCTGAGTGTTTTTCCTGATGATATCTCTGAATTCAACAGTCTTGGCACGCAATTCATCATCAGATAAATTCTTATACTCTTCGAAAAAAGCGTTGACTTCTTCTACGATAGGCAGAAGCTCTTTTACATCCTTCTCATGCTTAGATGGGAATATTTTTGATAGAAATTTGAACATTTATTTACTGTTCCTCTTTTATAATTTTCTTATTTCCTTTGCAGGAACTTGCCGTTTACTTTTTCCATTTAATACTGCATCCCATTGAAGGGACAATCGTAAAATCGATCTCTTTTCCATTAAGGAGAAGCTCAATAGCCATCTGCAATTCATTTCTTGTGACTTTGGTTTCATCTTTCCAGTTGTCATCAATTCTACCCCGGTACTTTAATACACGGTCCTTATCATAAAGATAAATGTCTGGAGTACATACTGCATCATACTGCATTGCCGCATTCTGAGATTCATCCCTCAGATAAGGGAATACGAATCCTTTTTCTTTTGAGCGGGCAACCATGCCTTCAAAAGAATCTTCCGGATATTCTAATTCATCGTTTGAGTTAATACAAACCAGTGCAAACGATCTTTCTGAATATTTTTTTGCTATCGCATTTATTCTGTCCTCAACCGCTTTCACATACGGACAATGATTACAGCTGAAGATTATGCAAAGCAAATCCTTGTCGTCAAAATCGCTCAATGAGTATACATTCCCGTCAACTGACGGGAGTGAGAAGTTGTGTGCTTTTGTTCCGATATGTAATTCTTCAGGCGAAACCGGCATCTTTATTTACTTATCATTCTTCAATTTTGAATTTCCGGAAAATTTGCTAAATTTTTCCAAAAAAACATCATGTTTATTCTTATCATATTGAATTGTGCTTATTCCGAACTTTTCTGCAGCAATGCAATTTTCTGAAAGATCATCAATAAAAAGAGACTCTTCAGGGTGAATATCGAGAAACTCAATTGCCTTTTCATAAATCAGATCATCCGGTTTGAGAGATTTGAGCTCATATGAAAGACCGAATTTATCAAGCAAACCGATATAATCATACTTCTCCCTTATATATTCAAAATGAAGCGGACTTGTATTAGAAAGAAGGAACAACCGGTGTTTCCCTTCTGAATGAAGCTCCTTTAGCAGATTGCTCATTTCAGGTAATTCTGTGAACATATCATTGAAAGCATCTGCATATTCTTTGCGGGAAATTGAAAGTCCCAGTCCGTTCAGGCACCTTGTGATGAATTCATCAGTCGATAAATCACCTGATTCATATCCCAGAAGCCTGTAATTTCCTCCAACAAAAAAATTATCATAAACATTCTCAGTAACACCACAATTCAGAATTTTCTTTCGAAACTTTTCGTATTCAACATTAACCAATACATTTCCCAGATCAAAAATAATATTGCGTATCAATGCAGTTCAACTCTCTCCAATTCAAGCATACGGCGCTTCATGGTTACACCACCTCCAAAGCCTCCGATCGAACCGTCACGGGCTATAACTCGGTGGCAGGGTATGATTATCGGCACAGGATTACACGCACAACTGCTTGCAGCAGCTCTGAATGCCTTTTTATTACCTGCTCTTTTGGCAAGCTCTGAATATGAAATCGTTCTGCCGTACTTGACTTTTGAAAGCTCTAACCATGTCTTCGTGCGAAAACTAGTTCCTTTTAGAAATACCCTGAGACTGA
Source organism: Ignavibacteria bacterium (assembly GCA_030835025.1). Lineage (GTDB taxonomy): Bacteria > Bacteroidota > Ignavibacteria > Tepidaquicellales > OLB5 > OLB5. The sequence goes on from JAUQWS010000050.1 coordinate 4,613, forward strand.
ATTCTTTCCTTTTTCCGCGAAAATACTCGAGGATTTGCCGAACCTCTTTGTTCAACTTCTTGCTAGATTTCCTCACCTCATCCGGCAAATACTCTCCAAGTTCACGCAGGAATTTTTTCTCCTTATCATGCAGAGCAATATAACATACGCCATTTTCATTAGCGGCTATAAAAAAACCGCGATTGAGCTGCGGAACTCTAAATTTAGTATAATAAATCATTTATTCCCGTAAAACCAAGTAATTTACAAAAAAATTCGGAGAAGTTTAAGACACAAAAAAGCCACCCCAAAATGGCGTGGTTTTCACTGAATACCTGAATAACCGCTTCATCTCTAAATCAGAATCTGATTTCCCATTTGATTAGTTTCACTTATTTTTGTACAAGTGATTCCACTAATGCCTATAAAGTAAGGATGAATTTTACATGAAATCACACCGGTTAACCGATTAATTTCGCAGGTGCCAACTTCTGGGTCTCTTAACAAAAGGATTTACTTCGCATTCCCCGGTACATCAATAAAAAGGCCGCATGCAGAAAGCAAGCGGCCCTGAGAATCTCAATTAAATCTTTGTTATTTAGTCAATGCCATCTTCTTTGTCTGAACAAAATCATCTGTTCTCAATGAATAGAAGTAGATACCACTTGAAACAGAACCTGCATCCCATTTTACCCTGTACTCTCCTGCCCTTAAGAACTCATCCGCAAGAACGCCAACTTCTCTTCCAAGCACGTCAAACACAGTGATCCTCACATTAGATGACTTCGGAATATCAAACCTTATAGAAGTTGATGGATTGAACGGATTTGGATAGTTCTGCTCCAGAGAAAACTTCACCGGAATATTACCTGAGATAGGCTCGATTGCGTTAATACTTGAATATCTTAGAGTGTAAAATACAATACCTGTCCCTGAATGATTTGCTGACCCTGTAACATAAACTTTGTCAGTATCGCTTACAGCAACGCCGGAAGCGTAGTCGTTTCCGCTTGCTGTACCATTCTCCCTTTTTTCCCAGAATAGACTGCCGTTATTCCTGTATGCGATAGTCAAATAATCATATCCGGTTCCTGAACCGACACTTGATCCGGTCACATAAACATTACCCATAGCGTCAACTGCAATGGAGTGAGGCACATCATTGCCTGAATTGGTTGTTTTCTGTATCCACTGCTGCACTAATGCTGAATTGAATTTCAAAGTAGCATAATCATAATTGTTTCCGGCTATGTTAAAGCTCTGCCCGGTTACATAAACATTATCTGCGTTATCAACTGCCATCGAAGATAGCAGGTCAATATTTCCGCCATGATATGACGCGTAACCTAAACTATCGCCTGTAGAAGCTGAGTATTTAAGTATAGCATAATCCTGGACAGTTCCTGACCTGAAATCGGTACCGCCGACAAAGACGTTTGCCTGGGCATTATCCAGAGCTACCGAAACTGCATAATCTTCGTTATTTGCAGTACCAATATGTTTTTTTGCCCATTGAACTACACCGCCACTATTGATCTTCAGCAGCATTATATCTGCAAGACCAGAAAGATTCGCTCTTCCGGTAACATAAGCATTTCCTGAAGCATCAACTTTTATAGAACGCGCTTCATCATTTACGGTAGAAAGTGGTCCATTGTAAACACACGGCCAGCCGGAAACCATATTGCCGGCGGGATCGTACTTTAGAATTGTGAATTTCTGGGCACCGCCAACATCGCTTCTTCCTGCAGACAAAACGTTTCCTGAGCCGTCAATAGCGATCGCCCATCCGTAATCTCCACCGTTACCGGTCCCGTTATAAGAATTAGCAAAAATCTGATTTCCATTAACATCATATTTTATTGTCAGAATATTTCTGCCGGGAGCAAAACCCCAGCCGGTTACGCATACTGAATTGTTATCGCAAGCTATCGCACTCACTCTTTCTTCAAGACTAGTTGAATATCTTCTTACCCAAACTGTATCGCCAGTAGCGGGATTATACCTCAAAGTGACTATATCGTAAGATGTGCCTGACCCAAGGCTCCAACCGGTTACAAAAACCATGCCTAAGGAATTAACACAGACACCAATGCCGGAATCCTGCTGGTTCGAAGGGCCATTGTAAGACTTGTTCCAAATCGTGAATGGTTGCGAGAATATTTGAGTATTACCTGCAGCAAATACAAGTAATAACAATATTCCGAAGTGTAAATAAAATTTCTTCATAGGTTTTAAGTTTTTATTTTTTCAACTACTAATAAAACAAAATTAGACTAACAACGGTATCATTTCAATACCGTAAAAACGTTATAACTATTTGATTCTTAAAATCCCGTTATCAATATATGAAAAATAGGTTTCAATAACAATATATTCGAACCAAGGCTGTTTAGTCAATATTGACTACAGATTAAAAAAACCGGGAAAATTTGTCCCGGTTTTATGAATATTAATTAAACTTAACTGTTTTCTTACTTAACGAGCATCATTTTTCTTGTTTGCACAAAATTCCCGGCTTTAAGCGTGTAGAAATATACACCGCTTGGGAATTTTGACATGTCATACTTGTATTCATATTGCCCTGCATTAAGTAACCCCAATTCATACTTTGAGATCTCTTTACCAAGCATATTAAAGAGGCTCAACTCTGCCTGTGATCTTTCTGCAATATCAAACCTAACAGTGGTTTGAGGATTAAACGGATTCGGGTAATTCTGATACAGGTTGAACCTATCCGGAATAATTGCAGTAATAGGGTTGATCCCGACAAAATCGCCGTATTTGATGGTTGCATAATCGAAATCAGTACCTACTCCATAACTTCTTCCTGTGACATATGCATTCCCGTTATTATCCGCAATTACTGATGAACTGTAATCACCCTGGTTTCCCGGCCCGTTATAAGTCATTATCCATTTAATAGCGCCCGTTGTACTGTATTTGATTGTTGCAAAATCATCTGAACCTGCACCCCTGCTGCTTCCGCTTATGTATACGTTCCCTGCTCCATCTACAAAAACAGATCTTGAGACATCTATCGAGCTGTTCGGACCGTCATAAACTACTGCCCATTGCAGCTGACCAGCAGAATTGTACTTCAGAGTTACATAATTCGAGTCAATCCTGGTGCCAATAATGTTTGCACATAATCCCGTCATATAAACATTTGAATTCTGGTCGACAGTCATGCTTGTCGCAACATCATTGTGACTGCTTGCGCCGTTATACTGCCTCGTCCATATCACGTTACCTGACTGGTCATATTTTATTGTCAAAAAATTGTATTTTTCAGCAGTTCCCATATCCGTATAACCTGTAGCAACCAGGTTTCCTGCCGGATCGATCTTAACAGAAACTACACCGTCTCCGCCGTTGCCTGCGCCGTTATATGTCCTTACCCATTGCTGCGAACCTGAAGGATCATACTTAATCACAATAAAGTCCTGACCGGAGTTCTGTCCTACTGAACCGCCGCCTATATAAATGTTCCCGGATGCATCAAGATCCAGATCAGCAACATAGTCTTCAGCGTTTCCAAGACCTTCATAGTTTCTGCTCCATACCAGTGTACCGCTTGAGTTGTATTTAATTAAGACCATGTCAAAATCTGTTCCCGAAGTCACGCTTTTACCGCCAACATAAACATTACCCGTATTATCCGTAATGACTATTGTGCCTTCGTCAAGATAATTGGCGGCTCCGCCGTATCTTGCAACCCACTGCTGCACACCCTGTGAATTATATTTTATTGTAACGATGTCTGACCAGGTAGCTCCATAATCTGCTCTTCCGGTGATATATATATTTCCGGACTGGTCAACAAAAAGGCCGTTTGAATAATCTCCTCCATTTTGTGTCCCGTTAAATGTTGCCTGCCAAAGCATATTACCCTGAGTATCATATTTTATTGTCTTCAGATCTTTGCTTGTACCTGTATTCGTTGCGTATCCGGTCACTACAATATTGCCGGAAGGATCGAATGCAACTGAAGAAGCAAAATCACTGCTGTTGGCAGTCCCATTATATCTGGTTGCCCACTCCTGACCTGTTGCAAAAATGCCTGTTACAAAAACAATTATTATTGAAATTGTTAGAAATGTTGATTTCATCTTTTCCCCCTTTTCCGCTTTTGGCGGAGTATTTTTGATGAATCTATTTGATTTGCTGACGTAAAATTAGCTAACTTTAAACCCGATGTCAATAAGTGTTTTAGTTACTGAAAATAGCTATATCAGTCTTTTACGTGACTTTTGATTTGACAAATATTTTTCATTTTTGCTAAAAAAATCGTATTTTTGAATAACCATCAAAACACACTTGAGAATGAAACTACTTATAGGCATAATTTTGATTTTTGCGGGAATTATCACATCAGTATTTGTTAACAAGAAGACTCATCCTGAAAAAAAAGAAAATTTTATCCCTGCAGAACCCCTTAATTTCGGTACACCTGTTGATCTGGATTTGAAGAAGAAGATGCAGGAAATGACACTAAGAGAAAAAATAGCTCAAATGGTAATTGCCAGTGCGATACCGGGAGAAATAAGAGAAGGTTCTGCTGAATTCAAAAAACTAAAAGACCTTTGCGAACAGACCAAAGTTGGCGGTTTCATTTTTTTCAAAGGGAGCTCAACAGACTATGCACGACTTTCAAACAAACTGCAAATGATATCAACTATTCCCCTGCTGATTTCTGCGGACTTTGAGAGGGGAACCAGAATGCGTGTCAGTGATGGCGCTTTGTTCCCCAACAATATGGCAATTGGTGCTTCGGATAATCCCGAGCTGAGCTACCGGATGGGAATTGAAGTAGCAAGGGAAACAAGGCTTTTGGGAGTTCATCAAAACTATGCGCCGGTTTGTGATGTGAACAACAATCCGAAGAATCCAATTATAAACGTGCGTTCATTCGGAGAGGATCCGGCGCTGGTATCAAAGATGTCAGCGGGTTTTATAAAAGGACTGCAGGAAGGGAAGGTTATTGCAACTGCAAAGCATTTCCCGGGACATGGAGATACGGAGATCGATTCGCACAATGATCTGCCGATGCTCAACTTCTCTATGGAGAGACTTGAAAAAACAGAGCTTGTCCCTTTCAAAAATGCAATTCAGAATAACGTAATGTCGGTTATGATAGCCCATTTATCATTTCCTGAACTTGAACAAAAAACAAATGTTCCGGCTTCTCTATCACCCGCTATTGTTGAGGATCTGCTGATAAATAAAATGGGATTCGGAGGCTTGGTAGTCACAGATGCTTTGAATATGAAAGGTATAACAAAATATTTTTCAACTTCAGAGGTTGCAGTTATGTGCGTAAACGCAGGTATAGACCTGATACTGATGCCGCTTGATGAGAACACTACAGTGAATGCCATAGAAAGTGCAGTACTGAACGGTAAGATCACTCCTGAAAGAATAGAACGTTCAGTTGAGAAGATACTCAAAGCAAAGAAATGGCTTGGTTTATTTGAAAACACACAAGTCCAGGAAGCAGATGTTTATAAATCATTAAATACTTCAGAAGCCAATGTACTAGCTCAAAAAATTGCAGACGAATCGATCACGCTTGTTAAGGATGACAATAATTCACTGCCACTTAAAAATAGCGTTGGCTCAAAAACAGCAGTAATATCAATCAGCGAGGGCGGAGAGCAGGACAACACCGGCTATATTGCAGGTGAGATTGGTAATTACTTCGGTGACTACACGTATTATTCAACAGGCACAGCGGGAATTGAACCAATGCTGCAGAAGGGTTTGAAAGATATTCCGGGCTATGACCAGGTCATAATTGCAATATTCGCGAAAGTGCGTTATGGAACCGGTAAGATATCCATTTCGCAAACGAATATTGATCTTGTGAATGAAATAAAGAGCCTGAACAAAAACGTAGTTGTAGTATCGCTGGGTAGTCCTTATTTGCTGAAAGAATTCCCTGATATCCCCTGTTACATAAGTGCTTACGGTGATTCAGATGTATCAATAAATGCTTCATTAAAAGCCATAACAGGAAAAATTCCTTTTAAAGGAAAGCTTCCTGTATCCATAACCGAATCTTACATATTTGGCACAGGAATAAGGAAGTAAGCCAATATTTCCACTCTCATTGGTTTATGGATATTCACCCAACTAAATGATTTTAAGTTTCGAATATTTAGCATATATTTGTAAATCACAAACTTAATACAGGAAGGAATCAAAATATGTACAACAGGTTTAAGTTAATGACTGTTTTGGGGGCATTTGTGTTTGCTTTATCGATCTACCTTGTTGGATGTGTTAATTATGACCAGAAAACAACCTTAAAAGACGATGGTTCCGGTTCTATGAAAGTTCACTATTGGTCCGGTATGTCAAATTTCTCGATGGGCACAACTCTCGGTAAATTTGAATTTGATGAAGCAAAAGCTAAAGATAAGTACAAAAGCGGCAATTCTGATGTAACCAGTATCAAAGTAGAGGATAAACTGGATGATTCTACTAAGCACGTTTACATAGAGCTTACCTTCAAGGATATCAATAAGCTATCCGACGCAAAAGGTTTTGAAGGCGTAAAACCTTCGTGGAAAGAAGTAAACGACGGCATGGAGCTGAAATATACTTTGCTTAAAGATACTTCGGCAGCAAAACAGATGAGTGCAAGTGATTACAAGGTTACGTATGAATTCACAATGCCATCAGAAATAGTTTCAACAAACGGAACAAAAGACGGGCAGACTGTAAAATATTCATACACGCTTTCTGATCTTGGCAAAGATATCGAAATGACGACAGTTGTCAAGAAATCAGGCGGAAAGCTCTGCGGACTTATCGGCATGTCAATGGGAACAATGCTCATCGGACTTGCTTACTATTCACAAAGGAGAAAAAGGAAATAAATTTTCAATAATTAACTTTTTTATCAAGTATGAAAAGATATATTTTATTTCTCGCTGCAATTTTTGTTGTTTTTGTTTTTTCGTCTTCATCGCTGTATTCACAGGGTGAAGATATGAAGAAATGGATGGAGTATATGACTCCGGGCGATATGCATAAAATGCTTGCAGCACACAGCGGAAAGTGGAACTACAAATCTACATTCTGGATGGCGCCTGGCGGAGAGCCGTCAGTTTCCGAGGGAACCTCAGAAGGTGAAATGATCTACGACGGGAAGTACCTCGTATCAAAGATCAAAGGAAATATGATGGGAATGTCGTTCGAAGGGATGTCCGTTGAAGGATATGATAATGCAGCGAAAGTGTTCCAGTCTACATGGATAGATAATATGGGTACCGGAATAATGCTGATGACCGGCAAATGGGATGATGCTGCAAAGAATATCACATACACCGGGAAAATGATGGATCCGCTAACAGGCAGTTATATAAATATCAGGCAGATCGTGAAATATAATACCGATGGAAGCACTACTATGGAAATGTACTGCCCGGGACCCGACGGAAAAGAATACAAGAACATGGAATTAATCTATACCAAACAGTAACCTGATGCGATTTGCAAAAAACCCCGCTGTTAGCGGGGTTTTTTATTGTTAATTTTTGCAATTGTGATCAGAACTTAATTCTGTAAACAGCCCCTCCATCATTGTAAGAAGTTATTTCGGCATCAATCTGGGCTGCAAGAGTATTGACAATTAAAAGTCCCAAAGATTCCGTTTTCGTATGATCAAAACCTGAAGGGAAACCAATTCCGTTATCTCTTACTATGAGTGTGTACTCTCCCCTATCTTTAACCAATGAAATATCAATTTGGGCATTTTCCCATGAATCAAATGCATACTTGAAGCTGTTGCTGACAAGTTCATTAATTATGAGTGAACAGGGAATTGCTTTATCGACAGTAAGATCAATACCGTTTGAATCCACATTGAATTTTACATTACGGGTGTAACCTCCATAAAGGTCAACAAGTCTTCGCGCAAGCTCCCTGACATTCTCTCCAAAATCTATATGGCTAAGGTTTTGAGATCTGTACAGCATTTCATGAATATTAGCCATCAAGATTATCCGGCTTTGCGATTCTTCCAGAATCGATTTCATTGACACATCCGAGACTTTTCTTGACTGAAGCTTCAAAAGGCTGGATATCACCTGGAAGTTGTTCTTGACTCTGTGGTGAACCTCTTTAAGTAGAATATCCTTTTCCGAAAGAGCTTCCCTAAGTTTCTCACTGGCAAGTTTCTTTTCGTTAATATCTTCGTCAATTTCAATTATGACCTTGTTTTTCGGATCCTTGCCCTTTACGATATATGTGTTATACCATTTGTAATCTTCATCTATCCTGCTTTTCATTCTCAATTCTTTGTGAAACACGAGACCGTTTTCAATTTCTTTCTTAACATTCATCGTGTTTTCCGAAGAATCGTCAAAATCATCGGGATGGATAACAAAGTAGCCTTCGCTTTCTACCAGCTTTGTCAGTTCATCAAATCTTCCCGGTTCAATTCCAACTGCTTTATAAAAAGCAGAGTTGGCATAAACAAGCTCACCTTTAGCCCAAATAGAGATATTTGTTGGAAGCGATTCCAGTAAATTCCAAAGCAAACTTCCCTTTTCGGGAGATTTTTTATCCAGATTCAGGATTTCCGACAATTCGTCCGCAAAGGAAATGGTTTCAAGCATGGTCTGTCATTTATATGTACCTTCAAGTTATAACACGCTTTAACAAAGTTAACTACAGTAATAACCCAAATGAATAACCTTATATAGTGATTTATCGCAGAATATTCCTGTTACTTCTCATAGTTCAAAGTTAGGGTCATGCAACTAGATGATAATCAGGAGTAATGGGATAACACGAAACTAATTCATTGAGGTTTATGACAGTTATAAGTATATTTGTATTCTAAAGAAAATAAGGATTTCGTGCTGTTTTCACAAGAAAACTGCGAAAAAGTCAAACAAAAATGCTGAGTCAAGTTTCACTTCATATTGCCTTTATTCGAAGTTTTTCAGGCTTCTTGACCGGCAATTTATCTCCTCTTTTTCGGGTCGTTTTGGCTGTTGTCATTCTTACATGTACATTATACTGTTCGCAGGATTTCTCAACCATAGATAAAATTGTTGAAGAAGGCATCAAAGAACATGCTTTCCCTTCTGCAGTAGTGGTAATAGGTAATTCAAAACAAATACTGTATCAAAACGCATACGGTAGGCTGACTTACGATGAATCTTCAAAACTTACTACACTGAGAACGATTTATGATCTTGCTTCAGTCACTAAAGTCATAGCAACAACATCTGCAATAATGAAACTGTATGACTTGGGAAAAATAGACCTTAACTCAGCTGTTGCTGCTTATATTCCGGAGTTTGGCAATAACGGCAAAAGCGATATAACAGTGATGAATCTCCTGGTCCATAATTCCGGTTTGACGGCGTGGACACCCTTCTACCAGGATCCGGAGATGGACTCGCCTGAAAAAGTTAAAAACGCAGTTTATAATTGTGTAAAGGAATATGAAACAGGATCACGGACTTTATATAGTGATTACAATGCATTCCTTTTGGGAGAGATAGTAAGCAGGATAAGCGGCCAAAGCCTTGATAAGTTCTGCGAAGATAATATTTTTACTCCTTTAAGCATGACCGATACCGATTTCCTAGTTCCGATCTCAGAAGATTACAGGATAGCACCAACCGAAAATGATACTTATTGGAGGAACCAGCTTCTTGTTGGCTATGTGCATGATGAATTCGCCGCAATACTTGAAGGAATTTCTGGGAATGCTGGACTGTTTTCAACCGGGCCGGATCTTTTTAAATTTATGCAGATGATGCTGAATAAGGGTCTTTACATTGATGAAAGAAAAATGTCAAAGGGGAATGCTAATGACACTTTGTTTTCTCCCCTCACTGTTGAACTGTTTACAAACAAAGTGACGGGATTGGGTTATCTGAACACCCGAGCTCTGGGATGGGAAACGAAACCTGAACCGACAAAGTATCCACCGGGATGCGGTTACAGGTTCTCATCGAATTGTTTTGGACATACAGGCTATACCGGAACATCAGTGTGGTGCGATAAGGAGAAGGACCTTATTGTGATATTTCTGACAAACAGGGTTTACCCGACAAGAGGTAATGAAGAGATCCGGAACATCCGGCCAAAACTTCATGACGAGGCCTGCAGAATACTTGGATATTGAACATAATTGAAGAAATTAAACTAACAGAATACACCCGATCCAAACGGGAATACAACAGGAAATAAAAATAATGAAACCTTTTAAGAATGAAGCATTTACAGATTTTACGAAGAAGAAAAATGAATCCGCTTTCCTTGAAGCACTTGAAAAAGTCCGCGGTGAGCTGGGGAATGAATATCCCTTAATAATTGACGGCGAAAAGATTTTCACCGAGGACAAAATTTCGTCCATTAACCCCTCCAATGTTAGCCAGGTTGTCGGAAAAGTTTCAAAAGCTACCCCCGAACTGGCAAATCGTGCAATTGAAATTGCCGGTGCAAAGTTTGAAGAGTGGAAGCACGTTCCCGCAAAAAAGAGGGCTGCTTACCTCCTTAAAGCTGCCAGGCTGATGCGCAAAAGGAAATTCGAGTTTGCATCATGGATGGTATTTGAAGTCGGCAAGAACTGGGCAGAAGCAGATGGAGACGTTGCCGAGGCTATTGATTTTATGGAATTCTACGCACGCGAAATGATGAGATACGATAAAGGCATTAAGCTTGTTAAGATAAAAGGAGAAGATAACAGGCAGTATTACATTCCGCTTGGTGTTGGTGTTGTCATCCCGCCATGGAACTTCCCGCTTGCCATACTTGTAGGTATGACCACAGCAGCATTTGTAACGGGCAATACTGTTGTACTTAAGCCCTCAAGCGATTCACCGGTAATTGCCTATAAGTTTATGGAACTGCTGGAAGAAATAGGGCTGCCAAAGGGTGTAGTCAACTTCCTTCCCGGCTCCGGCGGACTGATAGGTGATATGCTTGTAGCTCATCCATTAACCAGATTCATCTCATTTACCGGTTCAAGAGAAGTTGGACTCCGAATCAACGAACTGGCAGCAAAAGCACAACCGGGTCAGAAATGGATAAAACGCGTTACTGCCGAAATGGGGGGCAAAGACGCTATTCTGGTAGATGATGAGCTTAAATCGATAGAAGATGCTGCAGCGGGAGTAATATCATCTGCATTTGGATTCCAGGGACAAAAATGTTCGGCCTGCTCCAGAGTTATCGTATCCGAAAAGATTTATGATAAATTTGTTGACCTACTGGCAGATAAAGCTGCAAACATAAAGGTTGGTCCTGCCGAAAATAATCCGGGTATGGCGGCTGTCATAAACAAAAGATCGGAAGAAAATATTTTGAAATATATCAGCAAAGCTGTTGAAGAAGGCGGACGCATTGCATTTGGCGGTAACAAGCCTGATGAAAACGGCTACTTCATTAATCCAACTATCATTGCTGATGTTAAGCCGGGTGATACAATAGCGCAGGAAGAGATCTTCGGACCGGTACTTGCAGTAATAAAAACAAAGGACTTTGATGAAGGCCTTCAGATCGTGAACGGAACAGAATACGGATTGACAGGAGCTGCATACTCCAAGAATAAGAAGAAAGTGAAAAAAGCCTATAGAGATTTCTTCGTAGGCAATCTGTATATTAACCGGAAATGCACCGGTGCTCTTGTCGGAGTACATCCGTTCGGAGGTTTCAATATGAGCGGAACCTGCTCAAAAGCAGGCGGATTTGATTACCTGTTATTGTTTATGCAGACTAAAATTGTCGCAGAAAAAAAACTAGGATAAGCGCAGGGGGAGCACTATCCCTTTGAGATGAGCAATTACGATGTTATAATAGCGGGTGCGGGAATTGTTGGTCTGGCTTCAGGACTTAAAATGCTGGAGAAGAGGCCGAAGATCAGGCTTTTGATACTTGAAAAAGAAGATGGTCCTGCAAGACATCAGACAGGACATAACAGCGGAGTAATTCACTCAGGGATTTATTACAAACCCGGCAGCCTGAAAGCAGAAAATTGCATCCGTGGTTACAGGCTTTTGCTTGAGTTCTGCAAAAAGGAAAATGTACCCGTTGAGATATGCGGCAAAGTAATTGTTGCAACCGGCGAAGGTGAAATTGAAAGGCTCAGCAGTATTTATCAGCGCGGCATAGCCAACGGTCTTGATAAGATAAGAAAGATCGGGAAAGAAGAGCTAAGGGAAATTGAACCGCATTCTGCAGGTATAAAGGCAATACATATACCGTATACCGGTATTGTTGATTACAAAGCAGTTGCTGCAAAGTATGCAGAAAAGATTGCCGAACTTGGAGGAGAGTTCAGGTTCAACGAAGAAGTGCGGAATGTAAGAGTTACGGCTCCCGGGGCCGAGGTTATAACCGATAATAGTTCTTTGACAACGAAAGCATTTGTAAATTGCTGCGGTCTGCAGTCTGATGAAGTTGCAAAACACACAGGTGATCAGCTTGATACAAGGATAATTCCGTTCAGAGGTGAATACTATAAACTAAAGAAAGAAAGATCTTACCTCGTGAAAAATCTGATATATCCTGTTCCTGACCCGTCATTTCCTTTTTTGGGAGTTCATTTCACAAGAATGATTGATGGAGAAGTAGAAGCGGGCCCGAACGCAGTACTTTCCTTCAAGAAAGAAGGTTACAAAAAGACAAGTTTCAGTCTCCCGGATACTTTTAAGATATTCACATGGGGCGGTTTTTATAGAATCGCTGCAAAATATTATAGAACAGGTGCCGGTGAGTTCTACCGCTCTTTCAGCAAGAAAGCATTTGTTAAAGCACTGCAAAGACTGCTGCCGGAAATAAATGATGATGATCTGACCGAGGGCGGTGCAGGGGTAAGGGCACAGGCAATTGACAGAGCAGGGAAGCCTGTAGATGATTTCCTCATCAGCAATAATGGAAAGGTAATTAATGTGCTTAATGCTCCCTCCCCTGCTGCGACTTCAAGCCTGGCAATCGGAGAAACTATCTGTAATTTCATAAATAAGAATCTTTGAAATGAAAACAATAAAAATATTGACGGCATTTGCAGTCCTGTTCTCAGTCCTAAACTGCAGCAGGATTACAGAGAAATTCAGCGAAAAAGTTGAAAAAAAGGTAAACGAAAAGGTAGATGAAGAGATCAAGAAGAGTACTGAAGAAATCGATAAACAGATGAAAGAGGCTGATTCACTGCTTAAGGCAGCAGATGAAGAGCTTAATAAGGAAAAGAAACTAACCGAAGCACTTGATGAAGAGAAAATATTAAAGGACCCGAAGGGGCAATGGGCTATTGATGCTGAAGCAAGCTCAAGTTACGGTTCTGCTTCGGGAAAGAGCCAGTCATGGTCCCCAGAACAAATGATAGGAGAACCGAATGTTGAGAAATACGGAGATAATGGCAACGGCTGGGCTTCCAAAGACCCTGATAAAGGGATAGAGTGGGTCATCTTAACTTTTGCCAAAGCCGTAAACGCAGAGGGTCTAAGAGTAAGGCAGAGTTACAATCCGGGCGCTATAGTTAAGGTAGAATTATTTGATGAAAACGGCAAAGGCTATGTTGTTTGGAACGGTACAGACAAGACCAGGTATAAAGAAAATACTATTCAGTATTTTACTGCTGAATTTGAGAAGACTAAATATAAGACAAAAAAAGTGAAGTTAACGCTTGCATCCAATGTTGTAAATGGCTGGAATGAAATAGATGCTGTTCAGCTGCTTGGTGAATAAAAGCAGATGAAGTTCTTCATATTTATATTTCTATTTGCTGCACTGGCTATGACCGGCTGCAAGAAAAAAAGTTTTGAAGATACTGAAGCATACAAACAGCTTATGAAGATGCAGGAAGAAAACGAAAAGAAGCTGGATTCCATAAGAAAGGAAAACTTCAGAAAGCTGAACGACACTGTAAATAACAGCTTCAAAAGGCAGCTTGATTCATTGAAACGCAGTACAGATTCACTTGAGAAAGAACTTGAAAAGAGCATTCAGAATTTAAAGAACATAAAATAAACATAATTTCAGATGAAAATACACGAATACCAGGCAAAGCAGATATTACAGAAATATGGAGTACCCGTACAGAGCGGTACAGCAATAACCGATATATCGGAGTTTGACGGAGCAATATCGGCACTGAATTCAAGAGGTATAAATCAGTATGTAGTTAAGTCACAGATCCACGCCGGAGGAAGAGGCAAAGGAAAAGTCTATAACCCGAATAACAGGGAAGAGCTCATACTTGACGGCGGAGTTAAATTCACAACTGATGTTTTGAAAGCAAAAGAATATGCAGGAAAGATACTCGGAAATCTCCTTGTTACACACCAAACAGGACCCGACGGAAAGATAGTAAAGACTCTTTTCATTGCCGAAGGGCTTGATTACAAAAAGGAATTCTATATCGGAATACTTCTTGACAGAACTGTTGGTATGAACGTAATAATGGCATCTACTGAAGGCGGAGTTGAAATAGAGAAAGTTGCTGCAGAGACTCCCGAAAAGATAATCAAGGAATGGATAGATCCAAATATCGGATTCCAGACTTTCCAGGCAAGAAGACTTGCATTCGGTCTGGGACTGAGCGGCGATACTTTCAAACATTTCGTTAAATTCATCAAAACTCTTTACAAAGCTTACGAAGAATCAGATGCATCATTGATAGAAGTAAACCCAATGGCAATACTGAATGATGACACTATTACTGCGCTTGATGCCAAGATAACTCTGGATGATAATGCAATGTTCAGGCATCCTGATTATCCTGCTTTAAGAGATACTAACGAAGAAGACCCGCTTGAAGTTGAAGCATCAAAGCATGACCTTAATTACGTTAAACTTGACGGAAATGTTGGCTGCATGGTAAATGGTGCAGGGCTTGCAATGGCAACTATGGATATTATCAAGCTTGCCGGCGGTGACCCCGCAAATTTCCTTGATGTCGGAGGCGGGGCTTCAAAAGAGACAGTTGAAAACGGTTTCAAAATAATACTTTCAGACCCGCATGTAAAAGCTATACTAGTGAACATCTTTGGCGGAATTGTCAGGTGCGATAGGGTTGCAGGAGGTATAATTGAAGCTGCTAAGAACATAAACATTCATGTGCCGCTGGTCGTAAGGCTTGAGGGTACAAACGCAGAAATAGCCCAGAAGATGCTGAATGAATCAGGGCTGAACATAATCAGCGCCAAAGGGTTCAAAGATGCCGCTGAGAAAATAACCGAAGTACTGCGCAAATAGTAGCACAGCGGGATAGAAACATTATTGAACAGTCTTAATGATAAATATGAACCTGTGATAGGGCTTGAGGTCCATGCACAGATGAAAACGGCGAGCAAAGCATTTTGCAAATGCTCAACAAATTTCCATGCGCCGCCAAATACTAATGTCTGCCCGGTATGCCTCGGACATCCCGGCACTTTGCCTGTGCTGAATAAGAACCTTGTTGAGTACATAATGCGCCTTGGGATCGCCACGGAATGCGATGTAAGGGAACGATCTATATTTGCAAGGAAGAATTATTTTTATCCTGATCTTCCGAAGGGGTATCAGATTTCACAGTACGACCAGCCGATCTGTTCGGGCGGGCATATTGAACTGGCAGGAAGAAAGATAGGCATTACCAGGATACACATGGAAGAGGACTCCGGCAAGTCTATTCATGACCTCGCTTCGGATGAATCGCTTGTAGACTTGAACCGCTGCGGAGTGGCATTGATAGAAATAGTAAGTGAGCCTGATATAACAACGCCGCAGGAAGCTTATGATTACCTGATGAAGCTTAAACAGCTTGTAGTGTATCTTGATATTTGCGACGGGAATATGGAAGAAGGAAGCTTAAGATGCGATGCAAACGTATCTGTAAAGCTTAAAGGCACCGGTAAACTTGGTACCAAATGCGAAGTGAAAAACCTGAATTCATTCAGGAATGTATACGATGCGCTGGAATACGAGATCGGAAGGCAAATCGGGATGATTGAATCCGGAAACAGTGTCATTCATCAGACGATGACATTTGATGCAAGAACAAAAAAGACTTCCCCGATGCGCTCTAAGGAAGAAGCACATGATTACAGGTACTTCCCCGAGCCGGACCTTGTAACAGTATATGTAGATGAGAAATGGAAAGAAAAAACGCGGTCAATGCTTCCTGAACTGCCCCAAATGAAAGCTGAAAGATTCAAAAAAATATATGCTTTGCCTGATTATGACGCCGATGTGCTTACACAGGACAGAGAACTAGCGGATTATTTCGAATCAGTATGCAAACACCTGAAAGGCAATAATTCAAAAAGTGCAAGCAATTGGATCATGACTGAAGTCATGAGGGTGCTGAATGACGAAAAGATAGGAATTGCAGATTACTGGATAGACCCGGTAAACATTGCCTCACTTATCAACCTCATTGCAGATGGCAGGATTTCTAACAATATTGCAAAAGAGGTATATACAAATATGCTCCTTGTGAAAGACCCCTCAAACAAGCAGCAGAACCCGGAAGTTATAGTAAACGAGAAGGGGCTTTTGCAGGTAACGGATAGTTCGGAGATAGAAAAAATAGTCAGGAAAGTAATCGAAGATAATCCGAACGAAGCCGCAAGATATAAAGGCGGCGAAACAAAACTGCTCGGTTTTTTTGTGGGCAAAGTTATGAAAGAAAGCAAAGGGAAAGCAAATCCCAAAACAGTAAATGAATTATTAATATCAAATTTAGGATAACAAATCCCGCACAAAGTACAGATATTGCGGATATGGAGAATACAAAATGC
The DNA here is from genome assembly GCA_030835025.1 of Ignavibacteria bacterium. GTDB lineage: Bacteria > Bacteroidota > Ignavibacteria > Tepidaquicellales > OLB5 > OLB5. The sequence continues at coordinate 21,346 of JAUQWS010000050.1, forward strand.
CAATGAAAAAAATGATAATTGCAAACTGGAAGATGAACAAGGGGCTTGTCCAATCACAGCAGTTTGTCGAGGAATTAAAAGCATATGTTGAAAAACATAAAGTTGTAAATGCAGATATAGTCATCTGCCCGCCTTTTACATCACTTGAAGCTGTAAGCCGGAAAATAGCCGGAACGGCGATTAAACTGGGAGCGCAGAATATGTTTTACCAGACTGCGGGACCTTTCACGGGCGAGATCTCGGGGGGGATGCTGAAATCCTGCGGCTGTGAATTCGTTATTCTGGGGCATTCGGAAAGAAGGCAGCACTTCGGAGAAACAAACCTAACGGTAAACAAAAAAGTTTTGAAAGCACTGGACGAGGGTCTGAAGCCAATAATATGTATCGGCGAAAACCTTCAGGAGCATGATGATAAGCTTACGGAACCCGTTATAGAAGAACAGCTTGCTGTAGCTCTAACTCATGTGAGCGAAGTGGATATTGCGAATGTCACAGTAGCTTATGAGCCAATATGGGCTATCGGGACGGGGAAGAATGCAACTCCCCACCAGGCAGAAGGCGTTCATAATTTTTTGAGGAAGAAACTGAAGAAAATGTACAGCGATGAGATCTCAAAGAACGCAAGAATAGTTTACGGCGGAAGCATAAATCCGGAAAATGCAAAAGAACTTTTCGCCTCACCGTCAGTAAACGGCGGACTTGTTGGCGGCGCTTCGCTGGAAGTTGAAAGTTTTGTTAAGATTATTAACTCAACACATTTAATATAGAAAGCATAATTTAAATGAAAGAAGTAGTAATAGTATCCGGCGCGCGCACTGCAGTCGGGTCATTCAACGGAAGCCTTACAGGATTCACAGCACCGCAATTGGGCTCAATAGCAATAAAAGAAGCAGTCAAAAGAGCCGGCATTAAACCAGAAGAGATAGATGAAGTGATAATCGGAAATGTGCTTCAGGGCGGCATCGGTCAGGCACCGGCCAGACAAGCTGCAATTGGCGCAGGTATTCCCGATAGCACAGGTGCAATGACAGTGAATAAAGTATGCGGCTCGGGACTCAAATCTGCAATGCTTGGAGTGCAGTCGATACTGACCGGCGAATCTGAAATTGTTGTTGCCGGCGGAATGGAATCTATGACCAACGCTCCATACATTCTGAAAAAAGCCAGAAACGGCTACAGAATGGGAAATGGCGAGATAATCGATCTGATGATCCACGACGGGCTTTGGGATCCTTACGGCAACAAGCATATGGGGAATATTGGCGAGCTTTGCGCAAAAGAGAACAAGATAAGCCGCGAGGCGCAGGACGAATTTGCAAAGTCTTCATATGAGAAATCACAGGACGCTATTAAAAACGGATATTTTAAAGAACAGATAGTACCCATAGAAATGAAAGACAGGAAAGGTAACGTAACACTGTTTGATACGGATGAAGAACCCGGGAAAGTTAATTTCGAAAAGGCAAAAACACTAAAGCCTGTTTTCGAAAAAGAAGGTACTATAACGGCGTTCAATGCATCAAGCATTAACGATGGAGCTGCCGCGGTTGTAATGATGTCAAAAGAAAAAGCAGATTCACTCGGCATCAAGCCAATGGCAAGAGTTGTGGCACAGGCAACTCACTCACAGTCACCGGATTGGTTTACAACTGCACCTGCTTACGCAATTGAGAAAGTTTGTAAAAAAGCCGGATTGAAAAAGGAAGATATAGACCTGTTTGAGATCAACGAGGCGTTTGCAGTTGTCAGCTGCGCAGTAAATTCGATTGCGGGGCTGGATAATTCAAAGGTCAACGTAACCGGCGGTGCAATTGCTATAGGTCACCCTATCGGTGCCTCGGGCACAAGGCTTCTTATTGCTATGATGTACAATTTGCACAGGCTGAACAAGAAGTACGGACTTGTTACTTTGTGCATCGGCGGCGGCGAAGCAACGGCAATGATAATAGAAAAAATCTAATTAGTTCAATTAAGAAATATGGAAATAAGTAATATCGCAGTTATAGGCTCCGGAACAATGGGTAACGGGATTGCCCACGTCTTCGCAGCGAAAGGATTTAAAGTTAAGCTTATCGATATAAAACCTGAGTTACTTGAAAAAGCGCTGGCCACCATAAAAGGCAATATGGATAGGCAGGTTAAAAAAGAGGTCATCACTCAGGAACAAATGAACAAATCCCTTTTGAATATTGAGATTTCTACCAATCTTACGGACTCTAAAGATTGTGAACTTGTAATTGAAGCTGCGACAGAGAACTTTGAAATAAAAAAGAATATTTTCAGAACACTTGATGACAGCTGTAAGCCGGAGGCCATAATTGCATCAAATACTTCATCGATATCTATTACAGAAATTGCGGCAATTACTAAGAGACCGGATAAAGTCATTGGTATGCATTTCATGAATCCGGTACCCGTCATGAAACTTATCGAAGTCATACGCGGACTTGCTACAAGCAACGAAACTTATGATACAATAAAAACTCTCTCTGAAAAACTTGAGAAAGTACCGGTTGAAGTTCACGACTATCCGGGCTTTGTTTCAAACAGGATACTCCTCCCGATGCTTAATGAAGCAATGTATTGCGTCATGGAAGGAGTTGCAACTCCGGAGGCAATTGATACGGTTATGAAACTTGGCATGGCGCACCCAATGGGCCCGCTTACACTGGCTGATTTCATAGGGCTTGATGTTTGTTTATCAATAATGGAAGTGCTTCACAACGGTTTGGGAGATTCAAAGTACCGTCCGTGTCCCCTGCTGAAAAAAATGGTCGCAGCGGGCTACCTGGGCAGAAAGTCCGGCAAAGGTTTCTACGATTACAGTAAGAAGTAAGGTCAATAAATAATTTAAAATACGATAATGGATTTCAATTTTTCCGAAGAACAGTTAGCAATACGTGATACGGCAAGAGACTTTGCACAGAATGAGATAGCCCCTTCAACAATTGAAAGGGATATTAAGGCTGAATTCCCGTTTGAAATAGTAAAGAAGCTTGGTGAGTTCGGATTTATGGGAATGATGGTACCTCCTGAATGGGGCGGCGCAGGATTTGATGCCGTGAGTTATGTACTTGCAATGGAGGAAATATCGAAAGTTGATGCTTCTGTTGGAGTGATAATGTCTGTAAATAACTCGCTTGTTTGCCACGGAATTAATGAGTGGGGCACTGATGAACAGAAAGAGCGCTTCCTGAAACCGCTTGCTTCGGGTGAGAAACTTGGGTGTTTTTGTTTATCAGAACCTGAAGCAGGCAGTGATGCCACTCAGCAGAAGACTGAAGCGCTGAAAGACGGTGACCATTACGTACTGAACGGCATAAAGAACTGGATAACCAACGGCAAAAATGCTGATGTTTATTTTGTTCAGGCAATGACGGATAAATCAAAAGGACACAAAGGAATATCAACATTCCTAATAGAAAAAGATACACCCGGACTGGAAACGGGCATAAAAGAAGATAAGCTCGGCATACGTTCTTCAGATACATGTACCGTCAGTTTCAATAACTGCAAGGTTCATAAAGACCAACTGCTTGGCGGAGAGGGTTCCGGTTTCAAAATAGCAATGGAAACATTAAACGGAGGTAGGATTGGCATCGGAGCGCAGGCACTTGGTATTGCCCAGGCATCCCTTGAAGCCGCCGTAAAATACTCCAAGACAAGAAAAGCATTCGGCTCGCCTATTTCGAATCTTCAGGCTATTCAATTTAAGATATCGGACATGGCAACAAACGTTGAAGCTGCCAGAATGCTTGTTCTGGAAGCTGCCTGGAAAAAAGACCAGGGTTTGCCGTTTGCAAAGGAAGCAGCAATGGGCAAGCTTCTTGCAAGCAAGGTTGCTGTGAATAATGCACTTGAAGCTATTCAGGTTCACGGCGGTTATGGTTATGTAAGGGAGTATCTGGTTGAAAGATACCTGCGCGATGCAAAGATAACCGAGATCTATGAAGGTACTTCCGAGATCCAGAAAGTAGTTATTTCACGGGCTATGCTAAAAGATTAAGATAACTTCATGAATAAAAAAAGGGGCTAAAAGCCCCTTTTTTGTTGTACCAAATTCAGGCTTACTTGGTTAGCATCATTTTCTTTGTCATCATATACGAACCTGAAACCATCTTTACAAAGTAGACTCCCGATGAGAAATTTTCACCGTTCCATTCTGCCTCATATGTTCCCTCTTCAAGCTTGGTGTTGACAAGTGAACTTACTTCCCTTCCCGTTAAATCGTGAATTGTCAGACTAACAAATGAGCTTTTGGGGACGTGGAATCTTATTCTCGTAGATGGATTAAAAGGATTCGGATAATTCTGATCCAACCCGAATTCACGCGGGACCTGAGTCTCGATCTTGATAATCCCGATAAATATTATGCCGTGCGGTCCGGGTCCGGTTGGCGGTGAGCTATGGCACACAAGGCAATTATCAATTGCACCTGCATGGTTTTGCAGCCTGATGCTCTGAACATTATCATTTGCCTGGGATGTAGGGTAAATAGCATGCGGGCTGCCATGGCAGGAAGAGCAATATAATCCGCCGTGACCTTTCGACATTCTGTACAGTTTTCCGGGTTCTTCGGCATAGACGCTGCCGTGGCACGTAACATCTCCGCATTTAGGTTCATCAAGCCAGGGGCGCCTGCCGTTACTAATGGAATTAGCAAGAGCTTCCATTGTACCGTGGCAATTCTGGCAGATCATTCCTCCCTGGTTTCTCATAATATCTCTGAAGCACTGAGTAACAGGACCGGGGTGGCATTTATAGCAGGTCGAAATGCCGTTTATCGGTTGAATGTCATGATGCTTCTCGTGGATCCTGTAAGAAAATGATTTTGCAAGTGAATCACCTACTGTGCCCAGTGCGTTGGACGAGTGGCATCTTGCACAAAGTTCTGTGGTATTCAGCCTGAATCCAACAACTTCAGGATGTTCATTTTTGATATTCTGTTCAGAACTATGGCAGCCGCTCTGCACACAGCCAACTTCGTTGCTTACAGGAATAACATTATCAGTAAACGAAACTGCAACCCCGTTCTCTCTTGCGACGAGATGAAACAGCTGGAACGGCCTTTCAACATTCCAGTCGGAATCAATAAACGGTGTGTTCGGAATGCCCTCTGCTTTGAAGCTGTTTGTTGAAATATCCATGTTACCGGTAAGCCCTTTGCCGGTTAATCCGATGTTATTTGGCAGCGGATCAGGAAGCCCGAATAATGCCTGGGCATACGTCCAGAAATTCGTCTTGCCTACCGAATAAGTATTACCGGGTATGGAATACTCAATAACAAATCCCGCCGTAACGATCTGTGGTGATTGTCCTGTCTGTTTTTTGATAAGCTGAGCGTATACATTGTTGTAAGGCGGGAGAATTCCCATCTTTGAAAAATCTTTGTTAGAGCAATGCATGCCAAGATCATTCCATCCGAGCAAAACATACTGCTGAGAAAATGCGAGATTCAAATGGATGAAGGAGAGCAGAATAACGAACTTGATAGTAGATCTTAAGTTCATATATGTCTCCTATAGTTTCTTCAGAAAAAAGGAACAGATGATTATGTTTAACAATACAAAAATAACACAATAACTCAGATTCTCCAAAGACCGGAATTCGGGCTATTCAAAAAACGAAAAAGGCGATGAAGATATCATCGCCTTTTATCAACTTAATTTATGATAATTGTATCAGAGACTGAAGTAGAAACGGAGGGTAATATCCACGCTGTTGAAGTTGCTGGCAATCCTCGTTCTGAAAGGCGAGCCCTCTTCCTCTTTCAGAGGTACAATATTGTACCTTATCTCGCCGCCAAATCCGAATTGGCCGCCGGTACCGGTAAATCCCACCATAGCCTTGAACAATGGCGCCCACTGGCTGGAACTTTCGGAAATTCCACCGTAACCGTAGAATCCCCCAGTGTACAAATTTGGGTCATCTGTATAATAATTATCATAGTCTTCTTTGACCCATATCGCACCCGCGCCTCCGCCGATGAAGAACAGGCGTGCAAAACTCTTGCTCATTTTAAAGAAAGGAAAGAAACGAACGTTAAGTGCAAGGGGTATTGCAAACATTCCGATGTTTGAGGAATAAGCCATTGTGTCGTTACTTGTCCTGTGCGTTCTTCCGGTGTTAGTTGAAACTGTCTTAGTGCTGCTTGTAAAGAGTATTCCGGGTTCAAACTCAAGTGTTACGGCTTTGGCAATTGCAAATCCGTAGAATAAAGTAATGTTTGTAAGGAAAGTTCCGTTCCTTGTATCAAGGAATGGATAAAGTGAATTAAGTTCTTTATCTGTAAAAATTACAAATCCATACCCTGCCCCAAAATATGACGTCACAGTTTTACGGGTCTTTAGCTGAAATGTTTTCCCGTAAGCAGCGTCTTTTTGCACTTCTGCAGAAACCGGCTCGATATTCTTAAGCAAACTTTTCGAATTGTTCAGCCTAAGCTCCGGAAAGCTCTGGGAAAAGCAAGTACCCGAAATAACAGCAAGAAACAGCAGTAAACTTAGTATTCTCTTCATTGTTTTTCTCCTTTATTCACAAATATTGCAATCTTTTTCGGCAAAGGCAACATATCATCATCTTATAGAATGTACCTGCTCAAATCCCTGTTCTTCACAATATCCTTTAACTTATCCTGAACCATGTTCTTATTTATGAGGATCTTTTTCTCTTTGATCTTGTCGGGTGTATCAAACAGTATATCTTCCAGCAAAGTCGAAAGTATGGTATGAAGCCTCCTTGCCCCGATGTTTTCTACTTGTTCATTCACTTCGGCGGCTATCTTGGCAATTTCCACTATTCCTTCGTCATCAAACTCAAGTTCAATGCTTTCGGCTTTCAATAGAGCCTCATATTGCTTCAGCAATGCATTTTGCGGCTGAGTTAATATCTTCACGAAGTCATCTTCAGTCAGACTATTAAGTTCAACTCTTATGGGGAACCTGCCCTGCAATTCAGGTATCAGGTCGCTTGGCTTGGAAACATGGAAAGCACCCGACGCTATAAAGAGAACATGATCAGTTCTCACCATTCCATACTTAGTAGTAACGCTTGAGCCTTCCACAATCGGCAGAAGGTCTCTTTGCACACCTTCGCGGGATACATCGGGTCCCTGAGATTTTGAATGAGGGCCTGCAATTTTATCTATCTCGTCAATGAAAACTATTCCAAATTCCTGGACTCTTACTATAGCTTCTTTTATGACTGAATCCATATCTATCAGTTTATGAGCCTCTTCCTGCACAAGAAATACACGCGCTTCTTTGACCGTCATTTTCCGCTTCTTCATCTTCTTCGGCATAACGCTGCTGAAAAGGTCCTGCAGGTTTACACCAAGGTCATCAAGTCCAATTGGACCCATCACCTGCATCATTGGCATACCATCAGCAGAAACATCTATTTCTATTATTCTTTCGTCCATTTCTCCCTTATTCAGCATTTCCCTGAACTTCTCACGGGTTTTGAAATTCTCTTCTTTATCACTTTCATTCTGCGCGGCAGTGAAACCAAGAGTTGCCTGGTTTGCATCTTCAGTCTTCTTTTTCACAGGCGGCAGGAGTATATCGAGTAACCTTTCCTCAGCCAGGAACTCCGCCTTCTTCTGAACCTCTATGCTCTTTTCTGATTTAACCATAGTAACACCAAGATCAGTAAGCTCACGAACGATTGACTCAACATCCCTGCCAACATAGCCAACTTCAGTGAACTTTGACGCCTCGACCTTTATGAACGGGGCATTTGAAAGCCTGGCGAGCCTTCTGGCAATTTCAGTCTTTCCTACTCCGGTCGGTCCTATCAGAATAATATTATTCGGCATTATCTCTTCGCGGAGATTATCGGGTATCTGTTTCCTTCTCCACCGGTTTCTGAGTGCAATTGCAACTGATTTCTTCGCATTATCCTGCCCTATAATGTACTTATCCAGTTCTGCGACAATTTGTGAAGGTGTCAGTTCTTTTTTCAAAGAATCCGAAACTGATAACTTGCGATCTTTTTTCACTTTCGTTTTTTTTGTTTCTTTATTCATATCATCATCGCCATTTTGCCCGGGAGTACTTCCTTCTTCTTCGGTTTTCTCTTCATTTAGTTCCATTGTTATATCTTTCATTTCTATAATTCCTCTATTGTAATATTGTGATTTGTATAAATGCAAATATCGGCGGCAGTATTAAGGGATTCTTTTACGATATCCGCTGCACCTAGTTTTGAGTATTTCACAAGCATTCTTGCCGCCGCAGTGGCAAAGCTTCCGCCTGAGCCGATCGCCACAATGCCGTCATCCGGCTCGATGACATCGCCATTGCCTGAAATAATGAATGCATTCTTCAGGTCCATAACAGCAAGCAATGCTTCAAGTCTGCGCAAATACCTGTCTGTGCGCCAGTCTTTGGCCAGTTCAACCGCTGCTCTTGGAAGATTTCCTTTGAATTCCTCAAGTTTCGCTTCGAATTTTTCGAAGAGCGTGAGTGCATCGGCAGTTGAGCCTGCAAAACCGGCAATTACCTGGTCTTTGTATATCTTGCGTACTTTTTTGGTATTATGTTTCAATACTGTGTTAGATACCGTTACCTGACCGTCACTGCCCATAGCGGCTTTTCCGTCTTTGATAAGTCCGATAACTGTTGTGCTTCTTATTCTATTATTCAATTTTAGTACCTTTGATAATTTATAACAAAATTTTCCGTCTAAGTGTTGCTTTTGGAATCCTCATAGATTCCCTGTACTTTGCCACCGTCCTGCGTGCAATATTGTACCCCATTGTGATCATAAGCTCTGCAATTTTGTCGTCATTCAGTGGCTTTGCCTTATCTTCACTTTCTATTAGCTCCCTGATCTTATCCTTGTATACCTTGTTTGAAACATCTTCGCCGCTTTCTGTCTTCATTGAAGAAGAAAAGAAATACTTCAGCTCAAAAATACCTGATTCAGTTTGAACGTATTTGCCCCTTACCACCCTGCTTACCGTTGAAATATCCATACTTATATCCTCGGCTATGTCCTTTTCAAACATGGGCTTAAGATTCCCGCGGTTGGATTCGAAATACTCCATTTGCCGCTTAACAATTGCATTCATAACCTTAAGCATGGTATCTCTTCTGGATTGAATTGCATTCAGAAACCATTTTGCAGAATCTACTCTGTTCTTCAGAAATTCTCTGGTCTCTTTGTCCGTTTTAGGAGATTTAAGCATATCAAGATATTTCCTGCTTATCCTTATCCCGGCATGTGATTCACCGTTAAGTTCTACAGTTATCTTCCCGTCAACCTTGCTTACTATAAAATCCGGGTAGATATAATCTGCAGGCATATCCTGCTTTCCCGGTGCAGGATTAAGCCTTTGGATTATTTCAAACAGCTCATTTAATTTTTCCAGTGTTACATTTAGAGATCTTGCAAGCTTCTCAAAATGCTTTAACTTAAAATCTTCAAAATATTCATTTATCAGCTTCAGGCATAATTCTATGTCTTTTGCATCGGCAAGGCCCGGTTCGCTAAGCTGAATGGATAGACATTCCTGAAGGTTTCTTGCTGCAATACCGGCAGGTTCAAGTTTCTGAACTATCTTCAGAACACTTTCAACTTCTTCCTCTGTCGGTTCAAAATCATACCTGTGTTTGATATCTTCGATAATCTCATCAAGTCCAATCCTCAGATAGCCGTCATCTTCAATGCTGCCAAGAATTTCTTCGGCGATCACAAGCTGTTTGTTTTCAAGTCCAAGATTATAAACCTGTTCAAGCGGTGATTCTTTGGCGCGGTTCTGTTTATTGATGAGGTAATCAGCCGTATCGTCCGAAAGAGCAGAATTGCCGCCCCTGTATTGCCCATTGCTGTTCCAGCTGTCATTTGAATACTCATCACGGATCTCCGTTTCGCTCTCACCTGATTTAATATCCGCGGAATCGGCAGATTCTTCAAGCACCGGGTTTTCTTCGAGCTGTTTTTTGATCTCATTTTCAAGAGCAAGCGTAGGTATTACAAGAAGCAGCTGCGCCTGAATTGCCTGCGGTGTAAGTCTTTGCTGTAATATTTGCCCCTGTGTATTCCTAAGCATAAGTATCTTAACTGACCTTCACAAATTGTTTAGCTTTAAACCTTTTTCCGGGAAGCTGTTCGATGCAGCCTTTGAATTCCAGATTGAGCAATGTTACCAATGAATCTGAGATATTCAATCCCGATAACTCTGAGATTAAATCAATATGAATAGGCTCTGATTGTTTCAAAAATGTCTCATAAACCAGCTTTTCATTACCCTGCAATTCAATTTCAAGCTCCATTTGCTGCGATGAAATGATGTTCAGTTCAACATTAACGTTTTGAAGCTTTGCCGATATTTCGACCAAAACGTCATCAAGATTCTCAACAAGTTTTGCATGCCCGTTCTTGATCAGAGAATTTGTGCCTTTGCTAAGTTTTGAAGTTACGTAACCCGGAACTGCAAAGACTTCCCGGGACTGGTCTAAAGCAGTACGGGCAGTAATGAGTGCTCCCCCGTCAACATCACTTTCAATTACAATAGTCCCGTAAGAAAGCCCGCTGATAATGCGATTTCGTTTTGGAAAATTCACAGAGTCCGGGAAAGCCGAAAGCTCATATTCCGATATCAAAAGCCCTTTCTCGATCATTTCTTCGTAAAGCTTTTTGTTCTCAGGGGGATATATCATATCTACTCCGCAACCGAATACTGCAGCAGTAATTGCTTCGGAGTTTTTGTTTCGGAGCACAGCCTTATGTGCTGCTGTATCAATTCCCCTTGCAAATCCGCTTATTACCGAAATACCGATCGATGAAAGCTCTTCGGCAAACATTTCAGACATACGCTTTCCGTAGTCTGTTGGCTTTCTGGTCCCCACTATTCCGATGCAGTTAACAAGCTTTTCTTTGTCGTAATTCCCCCTGGTATACAACATAACAGGAGGGTCATAGATCCTTTTCAGCAATTCAGGATACTCTTCGCTCGTGATTGGTATTATCTTAACTCCAAGCTCTTCAGCTTTAGAAAGGACTGAATCGAACGTGCCGTTGAATTTCCTGATCCCGCCAAAAGAGCTCACAATTGAATAAGCAGATTTATCGCTGATATTTTCGATCTCTGCAATTTCTTTTGCAGAAGCACTGAATACCTTCTCGGCAGTACCAAATTTTTCAATAAGGCGCTTTATCCTAACAGAGCCAAGCCCGTCAAGTCCGGCAAGGAAGTAGAGATATTTAAGCTCATTCATAAATAATTATCTTCTCATTTTGGGATCGAGTGCATCTCTTAATCCGTCCCCTATCAGGTTAACGGCAAACACTGTTAACATAATAGCCAGTGAAGGGTAAAGTGCCAGACCATAATTTGTTCCGGCAACAATATACTTATATCCGTCAAAAACCATCTGCCCCCAGCTTGCTGTAGGCGGCTGGACTCCCAGCCCGAGGAAACTTAAGCTCGCTTCAAAAATTATTGCTGTTGCCAGCCCCGCTGTTCCTGTTACAATTATCGGGCCTATGGAATTCGGAAGCATATGCTTGAAAATAATTCTGGGTGATTTGTAACCTAATGCTCTGGTTGCCTCTACGTACTCAGTTTCGCGAAGTGAGAAAAACTGACCTCTTACAATTCTTGCTATCTCAACCCAGCCGGTTAAGCCAATTGCCACAAATGACTGCCAGTAACCTTTGCCGAGTACAACTGAAAGAGCAATTATAAACAGTATAGATGGAAATGCCCAGATAACGTTTATAAGCCACATAATTACTGCATCTACCTTCCCGCGGAAAAATCCCGCAAAAGCTCCCAGCATAACTCCGATAAAAATCGCAATGCTCTCTGATATCACTCCAACTGACAGGCTTATTCTGCTTCCGTAAATTAACCTGCTCAGTATATCCCTGCCAAACCTGTCTGTTCCCAAAACATATTTCGGCTCCTTATGCCAATCACTCTCATCACCATTAACAAGTTCATTCTTTGAAATTGTTGCAGGTGTCCCGTTGATATCTGTATAAAATACAGAGTCAGCTGTGACCCTTTCTATTTTTAAGATAGGAACAAGATCTGTGCCATCGGAAGCAGTCTTTACAAGCACGTTTCCCCTGAATCCGGAAGGTTTGGTGGCATATTCAAGGGTCTGATCGATCGGATCAAACGGAGCCAAAATCCCCGCAAAAACAGCCATTAGTATCAGCAGTACCAGTATAACCAGTCCCGCCATAGCAAGTTTATTTCTCTTAAATCGTATCCATGAGTAGTACCATAAACTATGCGAAGCTCTTCGCTTTTCAGCCTCAGAGAACTTATCCTTATCTACAAAAAACTCATTTTCGTGCATAAATTTGCTAAATATACCGAATTTTGATTAGATATTCAAAACCAAAGGCTTTTTAGGCAGGATTTTTACTGACCTGTGCAATTTTTTTGGAACAAAGTGTGTTATTAAAATAGGCAGGCATCGGGAAGAAACAAAACGCCGCAAACCTAAATCTGCCTCCTGGTTTGCAGCAAGTGAAATCGCTAGACTCGCTGATTTCCTCCTGTATTGTTTTCTCCTTTAGAAACCCGGTACCTGCCGATTTTTTTCATGCTAAACCCGGCAATTGATTTAGAATTGCCGGGTTTTTATTTACTGACTCACCAAATCAAATCCAACAACAGGATAAATCTAGGTGCAATATCACAAGTATTTCTCAGCCCATGTACCTATCAGCCTGCCCACATACAG
>JAUQWS010000051.1 GCA_030835025.1 Ignavibacteria bacterium
GTTCTCATCAAGTATGAAGATGTCGTTTGCGGGATGACCTTTGAACTCGCCTCCCTGGAAGTAATCAAATCGGTCATCTTTATAATCCTTGCCTCCTGAGCGGTAGCTGACGCTGGTCCAACCGCTCATAGGGAAGACCCAATCACTTCTTTTAGTGCCCTGCACATCTCGGGTTTTGAATTCCTGTTTACCCAGTTTAACATAACGCCGAATGGAATCCATAGCGTCGTCTTCATCAATTTTTCTGTCTCTGATGAGCTGGTCGGTAGCGTGCCAGCGGTCAAAGACCGAAAGCACCTGTGAATATGAATCAGTACTCGGCATAAATATTGCTATCAAAGCAAAAAGAATTATTTTGGTTTTCATATTTGGATTGTTTAGAACTTATTTTTATCAATTATTCATTGTTCTTGCGATCTCTTCTTTGATCTCTGCCTTTTCTTTCGGCGAAAGTTCGCGTCTTGCCTCAGGCGGCACAACCAGCTTTTTATATGCAATTATTGAGCTTGAGGCTAATATAACTCCGCTTAGAACAAAAACAAATTTGATGCTGGTTACAGATGCAATATATCCGCTTGATAAAGGTCCGAGCAGGTTGCCCAACATTGTAAAGCTGGAGGCGATTCCGATCACGCCTCCTTTACGGTGATGGGGAATACATTTATTTATAAATGAGAAAAGCGAAGGCAATACACCTCCAATGCACAATCCAAGAAGCGCTCTGATAGGAATAAGTTCCCAAACTCCAATAGTTACAATGTGAAGTGCATATCCGAGCCCTGCACCGGTCAGCGCAAAAATAATGTTCTTCCTTATCTCGCTTTTGTCATTAAGTTTTCCCCAGAATGATGATGATATGACCTGGAATAATCCCATTACTCCGAATATTGAGCCGGTTATTGTAGCCAGGTAAGGAGACCCGTCTATCTTCTGCTCGATAAATAGCGCAAAGAGCGGCTGGATCATTGATATTGCTGCAGCTGAAATCATCAATAACAGCATGGCATACTTTAGCTGCAAATGTTTCGAAACAAAACGGTAATTATCCAGCACGTTTCCGTCAGTATTCTGTGTCCTGTTGATTTCCTTTACAAAGAAAAGAACAAGTATTCCGCTTGCAAGACAAAGAGCTGAAGTAATGAAGAATACGTTTCTGTAGCCGAATGCGTCCGCCAGCAGACCACCTACAAATGGCCCCAGTAAGTTGCCGGCTGCAGTTGAGCTAGCAAGGAATCCGATAGCGTACCCCGAGTTTTCTTTAGGGGTATTTGCTGAGACAAGCGCAAGTGATGCTGCAATAAATCCGCTAAGGGCGCCCTGTACCATTCTGAAGATGAACAACTGGTAAACATCCTGCGAAAGCCCTATGAGGAATTGGGATATAGCAAGTCCGAAAATGGCCCTGAGCACCATCTTCTTCTTCCCGATCCTGTCTCCGAGCCATCCCCAGATCGGTGTAGCAATAAATGCTGTAATAAAAACACCTGAAACCACAAGTCCGCTCCAGCGTTTGACTTCGGTGATTTCAGTTACACCCAGATCTTTGACAAACAGCGGCAGAAAGGGAATAACCATGCTCATGCCAATCATGGCGATAAGCTGGGCAGCCCAGATAATGTAAAGATTTTTGCGCCAGTTGATATCCAACTAAGATCCTGCGGTAAGAATATTTTCCATCATTAGAATATCGAACATTTATACAAAAATAAAAATTTCGGCAGTTTAATTAAATGTTTAAATTTTGCATATTATTTAATGCTGAATAATCTAAATTTGTAGCAAATAATGTGAATTCAAAGCTTATTGTCAGTTAACCGCAAATACTTCATTTTCATTCTGCTCTTCTTTGCTGCTTATTGTTTCTTCCTGAGCTGGAGCTTTCTGTTCCAGAATGTGGATGATGCTTATATTTCCTACAGGTATGGCAAGAACCTGATGAACGGCGAAGGGCTTGTCTATAATCCAGGTGAGTATGTTGAAGGATATACAAATTTTCTCTGGACACTTATCACTGCCCCTTTTACTAAAGTTCAGGCAGTCGATGTGTCAATTCTTTCAAGCAGCCTTGGTCTTATACTTTCGATGGCAAATATACTACTTGTTGCTCTTATCAGCAGACAGTTCAGTTCTTCTGCTGCGAAATATTTGAAGTATCTTGTCCTGCTGCCTGCACTCTTTCTTGCACTTGATGATTCTATTGCCTTCTGGGCAATTGGGGGAATGGAATTTCCAATGTATACACTGTTTATTCTGGGAATTATTTACAATTACTTCAGAATAAACGAATCACCGCGGCATCTATATTATATGATTGCATTCCTTATGCTGTGTACTTTGACAAGACCTGAAGGGAATATGATCTTCGCAATAACTTTTGTACATTTGGTACTATTCCGGAAGAAAATAAATAACTTCACAAAAGTAATCATAACAATAATCATCTCTTACACCTTATTCTGTACAGCGTACTATGGTTTCAAATATTTGTTTTATGGCCAGCTGATACCAAATACATTCTATGCTAAGGGCGTGACTGATTTCAGGATGAATCTTGTACTTGGTGCAAAGTACCTGGCCCTTTGTACCGGAACCCGAATTTATATTTTCGTTTTTATTCTGTTTATCCCGTTTAAGGAAGCATTCAGAGAGTCCAGGCTTTCGTATCTGATCGGGTTTTCTTTAGTCTACGTCACTTATCTCGTTTTGGTCGGTGGAGACTGGATGATTGCAAACAGGTTCTTCGTCCCCGTGTTGCCAATTCTGTATATTCTTAGTGTGATAGGCTTTCTTAATTTTGTTTCAAAAGTAAGGGATTACTACAAAGACGAGAAAAAGGCACTTAAGACTGCAAGAATTACAGCTGTCACTGTGTCAATACTACTCTTTATTTCAACTTTGGGTTTTCTTGAATACCGGCAGCTCATTATAAAAGACAACAATGCAAAATATGAAATGCAATGGTCAATGTTCGGGAAGTGGCTCAAAATGAATGTCGAGCCGGAAACGATAATAGCAGTCGGACCTGCGGGAAAGATTCCCTATTATTCTGAACTTTATACTATTGACATGTGGGGTTTAAATAATGAATACATTTCAAAAACAGATTCTAAACGATTGCAGGCAGGGCACAAAAAATTTGATTTTGAATACGTGCTTTCTTTAAATCCAATGTTTATCATAGGATACGCAGGTTTTACAGATGATGATATGGCACCCAGGTATGAAAAATTCAACGCGCCGGAAGATGAATACAAATGTTACGACGTTGTTTTCAGGCTGAAAGAACAATTCCGCAACGAAAAGTGAGTACCAATCAGCTAAAGACAGCCATGATCCTTGCGGCGGGTTTTGGTACTCGGCTTAAGCCGCTTACAGATAATATTCCAAAAGCGCTGATACCTTACAATGGCAAGCCGATGATAGACAATGTCATAAGCAAGCTCATTGCATCAGGTATTGAGAGAGTGGTTATCAATACACATTACTTTGCTGAAAAGGTAGAAGCACACTTCGCGGAAACCAGCTTTAATGCGGAAATTATTCTTGTTAATGAATCAGAGATTTTGGGTACCGGCGGGGGTATAAAAAACGCAGAACAGTTTCTTCAAAATGAAGATAACTTTCTTGTTTACAACGTAGATGTTGATTG
>JAUQWS010000052.1 GCA_030835025.1 Ignavibacteria bacterium
GCAAGCCTCTAAAGAAACAATAAAAGTGCTGAAGAAGCTCCGTCACGATTCACCTGCACAGATCATTAACTTGGGGGATAAAGAACGTGCACTTTTGGATTATCTGGGAAAACATGACCGGGTTACCCTAAGGGAATTCAGAGAATTCCTGAACCTCTCAAACCGCCGCGCCAGCAGGATCCTTGTAAATCTGGTGAGGGCCGATCTTATCAGGCTTCACAATCATGAAAAAGATGATTTTTATACGTTGAATTAAAATCCCGGAAGATTCACTGCAAACCTTACGATTAATAAATTCTGAAAAATATATTGACTTATCATTAACAATACTCTAAATTATGATATGAATGCATAATAATTGTACATTTCGTAATATGAGAAAGTCCTCAATCAAATTCTGGTTCTTCATCATCCTTTTGGGCAGCAGCTTATGTTTGAACTTTTCTATGTTAAAATGCCAGCAGTTCAATTCAATATTCACTTCAAACGGTTCGATATTATGGCTTACAGGCAATAACGGTGTGATCTATCGATCGGCCGATGCCGGTCAGACATTTCAGAACCGAAGCATTGGTACTACTGACTATAGTTCAGTTACCGGCTACACCACCCTGTATTTATGGATTGCAGGACGTTCAGGGGTTCTTTTAAAATCTACTAATGCGGGGCTGAATTTTTCTTCTTACACAATCAATGCTTCGGAAGATATTACCTGCTTGTCTTTCATCGGCGCCGATTCAGGTTGGGCTGCTTGTGCATCAGGGAAGATATACTCTACTTTGAACGGAGGCTTGAACTGGCAGCTGCAGAATGCTCCGACAGCAAATCATCTGAACAAAATAAAATTCGTAAATGGTAACACAGGGATTGCTTACGGAAAAAACGGCACTTTTCTCATCACAACAAATTCAGGCATTAACTGGAGTGCATCTGCTTTGCCTTTCAATACCGAGATATTTTCAGCAGATCTTTCGGGTTCAACGGTTTTTGCCGGTACATCAGGGGGGATGATCCTGAAGTCTGCGAACCTAGGTGCTACATGGACCTCCATTTCATTTCCCGCGATCGTGAAGCCCGATATCTTCGGTCTTGATATGATAAGTCCCAATACTTTCTACTCCGCAGGCGAAGGCGGACATATGAGGCGCTCAACAGACGGCGGCGTTAGCTTTACTTATCAGAATAATCCCACATGGATGGATATCAAGACTTTATTTTTCAAAGATTCTCTTAACGGCTGGGCACTGGGAAGCGATAAATGGATGGTAATGAGGACAAATAACGGGGGACTTAACTGGTATATGCCAAACGGCACTTCGATCAATTTGAGCTGGTTGCTTAAGATACCGTTGAATTTTTATACATCCTCCGGAAATGTTTTTTATCAGAGCACATGGAATAAGAAAGAGATATTTGTAACAAAAGCCAACACTGTGTATAGAACGCTTGATATAGGTAACAACTGGAGCCAGATCGGTACCTCGATGCCTTACGGAGCAATCTCAAATTCGTTTTTTGTTTCACCCAAAGATACCAATATCTTCCTGGTCGCCATTGATAGCATTGATAATTCTCACGGTAAAGTTCTTAGGTCAACGGATTACGGCCAAACCTGGGTGGCTACGCTTACAGCTAACAGAAGCTCTGACGGAATACCCATGGCAATTGACCCGAATCACTCTGACACTATATATTACGGTCCCACGGATTCAGTTATGTTCAGGTCAACAAATTTCGGACTCACGTGGTCGCCGCTGGGTAATTACAGGTTCGAAAACAATTGTGCAATAAAAGTTGTGAACGGACATTCCAATATTATCATAGTGGGCTCGGCTAATTTTACACAAAACGGGACAGGCTATATTACCAGATCAACTGATTATGGTGCAACCTGGGTAGTTGTTGATTCAAACCGGGGACCCTATCCTGAAGTACCTGCAATAATCGGTTCAGAACTGGATTCAGTACTCTATGCAACAATGTATCAGGGCAATGAAGGAGGACTGAAAAGATCAACTAACTATGGGCTAACATGGAGCTTCATTAATATCGATAACAGCGCATGGGGATTTGACAGGGCAGGAAATGATCCGAATGTAATTTGTTATGCACCCTGGGATTATCCTGCCTCCATTCCTGCATATATTTCGTATGATAGGGGAGTTCATTTCACTCCTTTGCCTTCACTTAGTGTCATTAACAATTTCTCAGTTTACTTCTACGATAGGAATAATCTGCTGCTGCAGCAGTCAATAGGGTTCTATAAACTCAAGGCGGATATAAGTGTGCCAATTGGTATCCAGCCGATTTCCGGCGATGTTCCGCAAAATTTTGCACTAAAGCAGAATTATCCAAATCCATTTAATCCGTCAACTAACATCAGTTTTGAACTTCCGTTTGGTTCGTATACTGAATTGAAAATATTTGACGCACTCGGAAGAGAAGTGGCTGAACCGGTAAGTGAAAAACTGAATGCAGGATTTTATAACATAGATTGGAATGCTGCAAATTTTCCGAGCGGGGTATATTTTTACAGATTAAAGACAGATAAATTCACCGAAACAAGGAAAATGGTGCTGGTGAAATAATCGGAATCTTAACCGTGTTTCCTGTGTTTCATAATTGTGTTGAATTAACTATATTTGTGATACATTGATTCAATAGGGGTGCTTCCCGATAGGGGGGCTGAGACGATACCCTTGT
Source organism: Ignavibacteria bacterium (assembly GCA_030835025.1). Taxonomy (GTDB): domain Bacteria; phylum Bacteroidota; class Ignavibacteria; order Tepidaquicellales; family OLB5; genus OLB5. Next base: position 2,704 of record JAUQWS010000052.1, read on the forward strand.
CCTGCAGCAAAAAGGACAGAAACCTGATCCGGGTAATGCCGGCGTAGGAAAACAGAATAAAGCCGTTTATCCTGTAACTGATTTCCTGCGTGGAGTCAGAAACAAGATAAACGGTTTTCTTATTATTAATTGTTAGAAGCAAACTGAACAAGTATTTAGAACAGAAAAATTAATAATTATTCCTGCAGTGCAGGGAATAAAAAAACAAAAAATGAATAATAAAACAAACGGTGTTTCAACAAACGGGAATGGGCAGCATAACAACGAGGAGTTACTGCCCAAAAGCCGGAAAGTATATGTTGAAGGGAAACTATTTAAAGATATCAAAGTTCCTTTTAGAGAAATAGAGCTCACAAAAACCAGGCTGCATGACGGTTCACTTGAAGAAAATCCTTCGATCATGGTTTATGACGCAAGCGGCTTATGGGGTGATGAAAATGTGAAGTGCGATCCTAAAGAAGGGCTACCAGCATTAAGAGAAAAGTGGATACAGGAACGTGGTGATGTTGAAGAGTATAATGGCAGAATAATAAATCCGCTGGATAATGGTTATAAGTCTGAGGATGAAATGACTAAAGCCGGAGATATCCGAAACGGGAAACTGGAGTATTATCCCGGTTTGAGAAGAAAGCCGCTCAAAGCCAAAAAGGGTAAAGCGGTCACACAGATGTATTATGCAAAGCAGGGAATAATTACTCCCGAAATGGAATATATTGCTATTAGGGAGAATCTTGGAAGAGAATCCGCAATTGGCTATAAGCTGAACAGTGACCTCAAAAGGAACGAAATTAACTGGCAGCATCCCGGCGAGTCGTTCGGTGCAAATCTGCCTTCGTACATTAGTCCGGAATTTGTCCGCGATGAAGTCGCAAAAGGCAGAGCTATAATTCCCGCCAATATAAATCATCCCGAGTCGGAACCTATGATAATCGGCAGGAATTTCCTTGTGAAAATTAATGCCAATATCGGAAATTCAGCAATATCATCTTCTATTGAAGAAGAAGTTGAAAAGATGCGCTGGGCAACTAAGTGGGG
>JAUQWS010000053.1 GCA_030835025.1 Ignavibacteria bacterium
CGAGACTTACAGGAATTCAGGCTCGAATTTCATTTTGACAACCCAGAAAGATCATGTAAGACTGAAAAATTTTGAAGTGGTTCTGAATTCTAAGAGTGATAATCCCTTTAAAGAGCTGCTGTACAATTATCCACTTTATTATGCAAAAATAAAAATGCAAATTAACCGGAATGCAGAATTATTGTATAGGGATATCGATAACCTTCTAAGGACCGAATGAGCAGTAAAACTGCAATTACACGAAGCAACAGCAGTTTTCAGAAGTACCTCGACTGGCTGGAAAGCTATGACTTTCCGTATGTTGTGCTGGATTGGGAATCAAACAATTTTGATGATATTAAGAAATGTACTTCGCTGATACTGACCGGCGGAGCCGATCTGTTCCCGGAATTTTACAATGACTGGGAAGACGGCAAGAACCGCGGCGATTACATCCCCGAACGTGATGGATTTGAATTCAGGCTGCTGGATTACGCAATAGAGAACAATTACCCGGTCCTTGGAATTTGCAGGGGCCTGCAGCTTATCAACTGCAGACTAAAAGGGAGTCTGATAAATGATATCGAATCGATAAGAGGAACTAATCACCGGAAAATAAGACCCGGTGAAGACAGGATGCACAACGTAAGTATCAAAAGTGATACATTGCTTCACAGTTTGACAGGATTGAGCTCAGGGATAATCAACAGTTCACATCATCAGGCTATCGATAGGCTTGGAGAGGGTTTGATGGTTAGTGCAAAAGCAGATGACGGTATTGTTGAAGCTGTGGAATGGGAAGAAAAAGCCGGAAAGCCTTTTCTCATTGCAGTGCAGTGGCACCCGGAAAGATTCCCTGATAAAAGCAGTCCCTTCACAAGGAACATAGTTGAAAAATTTAAGGAAGTAACGAACCAATAATCCATAAATGATATTTTGAAAAGCTCTCGCGGTGTATACATTCTGGTTTTGCTGATAGTATCGTTAACGATGATCTTTTCCGCGTGCTCCGCAGCGGGAGGAGAAAGTGAGCCTCTCAACATTCCGGCAAAAGAAATTAAACAAAGAGTAAACAGCAATTCCGAATTGATTGAAACACTTGAGGCATCGGGCAATATATCATTTGATTCACCCGAGCAATCAGGCAGCGGCTGGCTTGAAGTTAAAATAAGGAAACCGGATACGGTGCTGGTGAAGATTGAGGGACCTTTCGGAATTTCGGTAGCGAATGCATTAATAACAAGAAATGACTTTATTTACTACAATGCTCAGGAAAATAAGGCGATCATAGGCCCGAGTTCTGATATCAACATCGGGGCTATCTTGAGAATAAAAGTCTCTTTCGATGACCTTATTTGCGGTTTGACCGGTGGATTTAAGTTTGATGAAAACCCCGAAGATTCATCAATGGCAGAATCGGAAAACAATCTCTACCTCATACGAACCGGGTCTAACGGCGGACTCCGGAAATTTCATGTTGATCCTTCAAACTTTGCTGTTATCAAGTACAGCTCATTTGATGAATATAATTCACCCCAAGTAGAAGTAAATTACTCAAATTACCTGGAAGAAAGTGTTTCGGGGAAAAAAGTGAACTTTCCAGCGACCATTAAGATCAAAAACCCTGAAAAGAAACAGTCTGTTTATGTAGATTATGTTAACAGAGAGATCAACAAACAGGGTCTCAACTTTAAGATCAAGATCCCGAAATCAGCAAAAGTGACTAAGTGGGAATGAACCAAAGCAAAATAGCTGCTCTTCTTATGCTGCTTTTTTTGATATTTGCGGGAGCAACTTATGAAGAGATAGTATCTGACAAGAAGAAGCAGCTGGATCATGTTGAAAAGAAAATTGTCGAAAACAAGGGACAGATCTCTGTAATTTCATCCGCTACCGCACTGCTAAGGAAGCAAGCCGACAGTCTTGAGACTGCTATCAACTCTATTAACGGTTTCCTCAAAAATTACGAGAAGGAGACCTATATGACTCCTGAGCAGATTGCAGCCGAAACCGGCAATGTCATTTCACTTACGGAAGAGGTTGAGAGAATACAGCGCAGTTTCCAGCAGAAAGTTGTGAACCTGTATAAGCATGGCAAGAATTATGAACTGGAACTGCTTTTGAGTTCAAAAACACCCAATGAGTATTTAAAACGCAATCAGTATCTCCAGAAGTTTTCACTAAACAGAAAAAAGGAACTTCGTGATATCCAGTCCAAAAAGTTCCTGCTTGAAGAAAAGAAAAAAATGCTTACACTTTCGACATCTTCGCAAAGGATCTATGTTGAATCCAAAAGGAATGTGAGAACTGTTTTTGCGGAGAGGCTTAAACTTGTGACCGCAGAAAAGAACAGGAGAGAATCTGAATCAAGCCTCATTGCGGCAAAACTAGCCCGTTACGAAAATCAGCTCTTAAGCATAAGAAACTTCATGAACAATTTTGAACAGAACAGGGATAGGTTCATTGATTCAAAATCCAGCAGGATGAACTATGACTCTGAAGATATTTCTGCAGTTAAGGGTAACCTCAATCTGCCGGTTGATCTGGGATTACTAAGGGTTCCTTTCGGAGGCATAGCTGATAACTCTACCGGCAATTTGTCAATAAATAACGGAATAGATCTTTCACTGGCTTACGGTTCAAAGGTGTACTCAATAGCTGAAGGAACGGTCAGTTTGACAGGTGATTTGCCATACTACGGCAAGGTTGTCATAATTACTCATACGAACGGTTTCAGGTCAGTTTATACTTCGTTAAGCGAGCTCAACGTAAGGATTGGTGATCAAGTAAGGCTTAATCAGGTGATCGGCAGATCAGGCGAAACGCTTGAAGGCCAGCTATTTCATTTTGAGTTATGGCAGAATAATACCCCGCTAAACCCTTCAGAATGGCTTAAATTTTGACAAAAAAGGCAACCCTTCCAACTGAATTCCTAAATTGATTTTGGTTTAACTTTTTGTTAATTTTGTAAATTCTAAAGGCGAAAATTGGCAAAAAATGGCGGAAAATAAGGGCATTTTTGAAAGAAAAGATGCCGAAAAGCCGTCCGAGTACCGAAAAGCAGCTGATTCCTACACTTCAGGCTGGAGATACGCTGAATACGCCTTTCAATACGGTATGTCGATCGTTCTTTGTTCACTGGCAGGCTATTGGCTTGATAACTGGCTTAATACCGGCAACTTGTT
>JAUQWS010000054.1 GCA_030835025.1 Ignavibacteria bacterium
AATTACACAATAAAATAAGCTCCGAAAACAAGGCTGTAACCGGAGTTTGAAAATGAAAGGAGTGACGGATAACAATGGATAACGTAATAACAAAAACTATGATGACTTCAAGGATAAGCCGGGAAAATGCTGTACACCCTAACGCTGTTATGGATACCCTTAGGAATTATATTCACGTTGACGGATATGATGTGGTGATGGATCTCAGGAAGTCGCAGGGAGTTTATATATATGAAGCAAGGAACAATAAGCCTTATCTTGATCTATTCTCGTTCGTAGCATCTAACCCGCTCGGGATGAATCACCCTAAGATGAATAATCCTGAGTTCATTGAATATATAGGCACAATTGCACTTAATAAACCTTCAAACTCCGATATATACTACGCTGAGTTTGCGGAATTCGTGAAATACTTCTTTGATACTGCTGTCCCAACTTACTTTAAGCATGGTTTCTTTATCGAAGGCGGCTCCCTGGCAGTAGAGAATGCGCTGAAAGCTGCATTTGACTGGAAAGTTCAGAAGAACTTTGCCAAAGGATACAAAGAAGAAAAAGGACACCAGGTAATTCATTTCAGGCAGGCATTTCACGGCAGAAGCGGTTATACTATGTCGCTTACAAATACCGATCCTGCAAAGACCGCACTCTATCCAAAATTCAACTGGCCAAGGATAACAAATCCAAAGGTAACTTATCCGCTAAATGAGAACAATTTAGATGCAGTCATAAAGCTCGAAAAGCAGGCTGTCGCAGAAATTCACAAGGCTATCGCCGATAACAAAGATGATATTGCATGCATTATTCTTGAACCGATACAGGGTGAAGGCGGCGATAACCACTTCCGCAAGGAATTCTTTGAACAGTTAAGGACTATCTGCGATGAAAATGAAATGCTCCTGATATTTGATGAAGTTCAGACAGGCGTCGGGATGACCGGCAAATGGTGGGCACACGAGCATTACGTAAGACCCGATATTATTTCATTCGGGAAGAAAACCCAGGTGTGCGGTGTGCTTGCAACAGACAGAATTGATGATATCCCAAGCAACGTATTCAATACCAACAGCCGGATAAACTCAACCTGGGGCGGCAATATTGTTGATATGGTACGCTTTAAGAAGTATCTTGAGATAATCAAAGATGAGAACCTCGTCGATAACGCAGCAGTTGTTGGCGAATATTTACTCAACAAGTTGGTTGACCTGCAGCAGAAATACCCAGCCACGCTTGGCAATGCAAGAGGTAAAGGATTATTCTGCGCAATAGACCTGCCCAATACCGAAACAAGGGGCAAGGTTGTGAAGAAGATGTTCGAGAACAATGTTATCATACTTCCTTCGGGAGAGAAGAGTATCCGCTTCCGCCCCGCTATGGTGGTTAAGAATGAGCACATTGATGAAGCCGTTGAAGTAATCGATAGAGTTGTAAAAGAATTGTAAGAAACTATCAGAATAGATTTACATCCAGGAGACGCCTCACAGGCGTCTCTTTTTTTATCCCCTGGTATTTGGAATGCCAATCAAGCCGATAACTACTATTTTGACAGCCCTTTCGGGAAAATCAAACGAAGTTTGCGAAAACATTAAAGCTATTATCGCTGAATTTGTTTGTCAGAGCGAAGCGAGTTCACAAATTCTTCTACACTTGCTTTAATGTTTGAGCCGTTTGATTTTCCCGAAGGTGTCCTTTTCTTTGTAACTTTCTTTTGGACAAGCAAAAGAAAGTTAAGGAATGAATAAAAATAAATGATTGCTGCAATCAGCTTTTCTACAATCTAATCTGCCAAACGATCACCGAGTAGTTGGTTTTATTTATCCCTTTGGGATCACCAACTTTTTCCCCTGTTGTTGGTGTTTTCACCAACAACCAAGATAGATTTCTTCCCCCGTGGTTCGTGCTATTTGTCCCTTAGAAATCACCAACAACTGAGAGAGAGTTCCCGACTGCACCAAGTCAGTTTTGCAACCCCAATTTGGATAATTGGAGAAAGTTAAGTTACTGTTTCTGTAACATATTTTTACAATTTATTACCCATATCACTCTAAATAAGTATTATATTTATAGTGTTTTGAGGGGAATACCAAAACAATAAACCAAATAAGGAGCGTTTAAAATGATACCCAATTCTGTGCTTCGGTTTGGGATAAAGGTTATCCTGACGGCAGCAGCCGTCATAATTGTATCGTCAGGATCATCATATTCCAATCCCTTTAACTCCCCTGCCCCAGGCATGAACTATGCGGGGCTTCCATCAGCTGAGGATTCTATAGTATTCCAGAATGACAGTGTATTTACCATCGAAGGAGTTAAGGAAGAGCTTCAAAAGGACGGCGAATGGATAAAAGTAACTAAAGCCGAAATTGACCCTGAAGGCGTTACTGATGGCGGCGATTTTGATAACGGAATAAATACCGAATATGTCTGGCGTCCGTATAATATGGAGCCGGGCTGGTCACCCTACACAAACGGGCACTGGCGATATACCAGGTGCGGCTGGATGTGGGTTTCGCATTACCACTGGGGATGGCGTCCCTATCATTACGGCAGGTGGTGGTGGAGCGATTATTACGGCTGGGTATGGTCACCCGGATTCATCTTCGCGCCTGCATGGGTTGTGTGGATAATCAATGACGGCTATTGCGGCTGGTATCCTATCTCTCCAAGAGTCCGCTGGCATCACCATCACGGATGGCGCTGCCACAAGATGCGTTACCGCACAAGGCACTGGACCTTCTGCGAGAAAAAAAGATTTGCAGACCCGCTTATAACGCCGGGTGTAATTGTTGACCCGATGCACAATCCCTCAATAATTAAAACCGGAACATATACCGGGAATGTTAACATCGTGAATGACCAGGTGGTAAATGAGGGTCCAAGCGTTGTTGAGATCGAAAATGTCACCGGGACCAAACAGGTGAACGAAGATGTCAGCAAATATAACAATACGAACAGGGTAAAAGAGATCATGGGAACGGGCGATAACGGCCAAAAAGACCCCCGATTAAACGATGGAAATGTAGATAACGGCAGGAAAACAGAGTCGTACTCTCCCCCAAATGATAAGAATGATAACGGCTGGAAAGAAACATACACTCCCCCAAACGATAAGAATGACAACGGAAGTAAGGAAAAATATACTCCGCCAAAAGATAATAGTGATAACGGAAGAAAAGATACGTACACACCTCCGCCAAAGATAGAAGAGAAAAAGGAAAGCTATAAACAGCCTCCAAAAAATGATAACGGAACGAAGAAGGACTCCTACTCTCCCCCGAAGGATAATAATGATAACGGAAAGAAAAACGATAACAGCGGAAAGAGTGATAATAAGAGTAATGATAACAGCAAAAACAACGGGAAGAAATAACCGGCATCACGCTTGATGAAATTTTCTAATTTAAAGAGACGCCGCACAGGCGTCTCTTTTTTTTGCAGACTCGTCATTCCGGACTCGTTTCGGAATCTGGTTCTCGACTTTTAGACCCTGAAACAAGTTCAGGGCAAACTTGTCGAAACGATAATCAACTCCGAACTCACCGCAGGGATGTATGAAGCTGATTTCAACGCTTCAAAACTCGCAAGCGGAATGTATTTCTACACTCTCCGCTCAGGTGATTTTGTTGAATCCAGAAGGATGGTCCTGATTAAATAATGCTGAATACTTGATTGCAAACTACGTTACCGGCAATAACCCTGTGTATAAATTCGTCTCAAAAGTCCCTCGTTGTTGGTGTTATCACCAACAGCTTAAACAAGATTCAATTTGAACCGTTAGATTCTCCCAAGGGTGTCCTTTTCTATGTATCTGTAATTTCAAAATATCCTTATTTTAGTATTAACAATTAATACTGTACCTGTATGCACCTTTTGCATGAAAACACTCTTAGTCACGAAAGTAAAACTGTAAACCCATTCCCCAATCGACCATGAAAACAACAATTGCTGCATTTATATTTGTATTGGCACTCATCACCGGATGCGGTGATGACCCAATATTCGTCTCTTCTGGCGGCTATCCCGTAAGCGGCACCATCGAAAACTGGCAGCTCGGCAGCAGCATAATGCTTAAAGCATCTGTCATTAATAAATTCAATCAGCAGCATGTTATAATGGATTCTGCATATATAGCAAGCGACGGAAGCTTTGCCCTCAGACTCCCGTTTCCGCCTGATTATACATTCCAGCCATTTACTTTCCCTGAAGATACTGCCTGCCAAGTGAATGTTACGGTAACTCCGCAGTATGCAGGAATAACAAGAAACCTGCAAATGAATGTTTGGGATGATACTGTGTGCATCGGCAGTCTGTACAGAAGCAATTATGTGATGGATTCGCTTGTTGAAGGTCAGTTCTATTCCTGGGTACACTATGTTGATGCGAACATGACCATTTCCGGCAGTATGGTCTGCAGATACGGATACTTCGTACAAACCACCAATTATGATTTTTACTCACCAAAAGGCTGGGGCAGGATGATCAGTCACTTTGTCGCTTTATCCGATAGCGGGATGACTACTTCAGTTACTGAAATCGAACCCACCGGCGGGAAATGGTTTTTTAGGACTTGGTAAAATAAACATAAGAAAATAATGGAGTGACAGAATGCATTACAAATCTGTAATTGCCGTTTTGGCAATACTGTTTATTGTTATTGCTTGCGGTAATACAAAAAAGTTTTCAGAAAGCAAGGAAAACACAAAACCGCAAGTCACCAAAACAATAAAAGGAAGTGGTACTGAGACACAGAGAATTACACTGAATAAAGGAGCTGCAATTTTTAATTACAGGTATTCAGGGTCCCACAATTTCGTAATTTGGCTCAAGTACTCAAACGCAAAGGAGCTTGAATTAATTGTAAACAAGATTGGTTCTACAAGTGGCTCTATATCAGTTTACGTGCCCGAAGATGGAACATACATTTTGGATGTCAAATCAGATGGAAATTGGAGTATAGACATTAAATAGCCTCAATAGAATTTAGAATTTCTCAATAACCCTTAACATAGACTCCTTTGAGTCTGTGTCTCCGGAGTATTTAATGGTGACTTGATTGCCAAGCTATCGGGGTCTTTGCTATTGGTCAACAACTAATACCTTGATATTTGCCAATAACATATTATATTTATAGTGATATGCTTATAGCATATATCAGCCTGCATCGGGCAAGTTGGAGATTTCATGCTCTTTTAACAATATCGTTTTGTTTTGTGCTGATTCCTGTGAGTTAGTGGCTGATTCTATTTTCAACTCTCACTCGGTCTCCCATTTTCAGTTGAAAATAGTTTACCCACCGAGTACACCCTGTATAAGACCCAGTACGCTGCGTACTGAGGATTTCAGCCAGCACTTGCAAGGTGGATTCTTTGATTCTGATCTAAAATCAACAAAAACTTTCCGCCGCGAGAAAAAAAATGCCAAGTACGCTGCGTACACCACTTAGCTATCTGTTTTTACAACACAGCTGCTTCGCTTCCACGCTACGGACTGGAAATTTCCGCATGACAGCACTCTCATTCGGTACCATTTCCGATCCTAAGTTTATGTAAAATCTGCGGAAAGCTCAGAAACTGTACGCTGCGTACAATACTGTAAAGCCGCGGATTCATTCGGAGAGCCTAAAACCTTGATTACTTGTTATTTTTTCGTTATTTTTGCAGGTTAATTTCATTCTGTAAGGAATCGCAACCTTTCAGCGGGAATCTATTTCGTTGATAGAGGATAGTTGAAAGTTGACAGTGCATTTTGCTGTTGTTTTTTATTTGTTAGATGCTTTTTGTTTATTGATAATTGTAAATTGTTAATTGATAATTGTTATATAGGTGTTTGAGGATCTAAGCAGTAAGTTCGATAAAGTCTTTAAGTTCATTAAAGGTAAGGGTAAGGTTTCTGAAGCGACCATTGACGAGTTTCTTCGCGAGGTCCGCCGCATACTGCTTGATGCCGATGTAAACTATAAAGTTGTTAAGCAGTTTGTTGATGATGTTAAACAGCGTTCTTTGGAAAAAAATGTTATCAGAAGCATCAATCCGGGTAAGATAGTAATTGATACAATTACCGGTGAGCTTGTCCGCCTGATGGGTGAAAAGAAAACTGATATTAAGTTCTCCAATCACACGCCTTCGGTCATAATGATGGTCGGGCTTCAGGGTTCGGGTAAAACAACATTCTCCGGAAAGCTTGCAAAGTATCTAAAGGGCAAGGGACGTAATCCCGCCCTTGCAGCATGCGACGTTTACCGTCCGGCTGCTATAGACCAGCTTAAGACTCTGGGCGAACAGATAGATGTTGCGGTTTATTCCGATGATTCAAAAGACCCGGTGAAAATTGCGCTTGCCGCAGTTGAGTTCTGCAAACAGAACTTCAAGGATACTCTGATTGTTGATACTGCAGGACGCCTTGCAATAGATGATGAGATGATGCGCGAGGTTGAGACACTTAAGAGCAGGCTTGAGCCGAGCGAAATACTGTTTGTTGTTGATGCGATGACGGGACAGGATGCCGTAAACACGGCTAAGGAGTTCCACAACAGGCTTGATTACGATGGCGTTATTTTAACAAAATTAGATGGTGATTCAAGAGGCGGTGCGGCGCTTTCCATCCGCGCAGTCGTTGAAAAACCTATCAAGTTTGTTGGTATAGGCGAGAAGCTTGAAGCCATTGAGCCTTTCTACCCCGATAGAATGGCATCAAGGATACTCGGCAAAGGTGATATCCAGTCGCTTGTTGAAAAAGCCACGACTATGCTCCCCGAGGAAATGGATGAGAAGAAGATCCAGAAGCTCGAGGAGAAGCTAAAAGGTAATAAGTTCGATTTCGCAGACTTTCTTGAGCAGCTTCAGCAGATAAAGAAGATGGGTCCGCTCTCTCAGCTCATAGGTATGATACCGGGGGCAGACAGGATGATGAAAGGAAAAGAGATTGACGATAAGCCGTTGAAGCAGGTTGAAGCAGTAATAAACTCAATGACGGTTAAGGAGCGCGGGAATCCTGATGTTCTAAACGGCTCCAGAAGAAAAAGAATTGCATCAGGAAGCGGTACAACGATTCAGGATGTTAACCGTGTCATAAAGCAGTTTTATGACATGCAGAAAATGCTCAAGCAGTTCAAAAAGGGCAAGGGAATGGGTAACATGCTTCGCGGCATGGGGCTCCCCCCGAATTTTAGTATGAAATAATTTATAAATAATAATTACACGGAGCAAATTAATTGGTTAAACTCAGACTCAGAAGAATGGGGAGAAAAAAAGCCCCCATTTACAAAATTGTAGCAGCAGATTCACGTGCAAGAAGAGACGGGCGTTTTATTGAAGCAGTCGGGCAGTACGACCCGAGTTCAAACCCGGCAAAGGTAGAAATACTTGAAGACCGCGCATTGTACTGGCTTTCAACCGGCGCACAGCCAACAGTTACAGTACGCAACATTTTATCGCATAAAGGACTCATGCTTAAGAGCCACTTGAGCAAAAAAGGGGCCGATGGCAATAAGATATCGGCTGAATTTTCAAAGTGGGAGTCATTACAGGAATCAAAGTTACAGAGGATCAACGATAAGAAGTTAAGAAGAAAAGAAAAGAAGAAAAAAGCGGCAGAAAAACCGGCTGAAACAACAGCCACAACACCGGCAGCAGAGCAGCCTGCAGCTGAAGAACAGTCTGCATAAGCAAACTTTGTATTTTTTTCCGGTCCCCGCTATTAAAAGTGATTATTGTTTTTCAGAAATAATATTACACTAACCAAACTAAAGGGGATGCTTATGAAAGAATTTATTGAGTTTATTGCCAAGAATCTGGTCGACGACCCCGATAACGTAAGAGTAGATGAGACAGTTGAAGATCACAAAGTTACACTGAAGCTCCATGTTTCCAAATCCGATCTTGGCAAGGTCATTGGTAAGCAGGGCAAAACCGCCAAATCAATGAGAACATTGTTTACGGCAGTTGCAGCAAAGCATAACAAGAGCGGCCACCTGGAGATTGAAGAGGGCAAACAGCCCTGAGTCCGGCACTCCTGTTACAGTTAAAATGTACTGATGATGCGAATTGATGTAGTTTCTGCCGTTCCGAAGATACTTAAAAGTCCGCTTGGAGAAAGTATTCTAAAACGGGCACAGCAGAAGAATCTTGTGAAGATCGTGGTTAATGACCTGCGTAAATATGCCAAAGGGAATTACAGGCAGGTTGATGATAAACCCTTCGGCGGCGGAGCAGGTATGGTTCTTAAACCCGAACCGATGTTTGAGTGCCTTGAAAAACTCCTAAGCAAGCGTAAGTACGATGAGATAATTTATCTTACGCCTCAGGGAGTGAAGTTCAACCAGAAAAGAGCGAACACGCTCTCACTTAAAGAGAACATAATTCTGATCTGCGGACACTACAAAGGCATTGATCAAAGAGTAATAGAGAGTTTTGTTACAAAAGAGATATCGATCGGTGATTATGTGATCACGGGCGGCGAGACGGCTGCAATTGTTGTGATAGATGCGATCGTAAGGCTCCTTCCGGGAGTGCTTGGAGACAGTGAATCAGCGCTTACGGATTCATTCCAGACAGAATCAGGTTTTGATGCACCGGTCTACACAAGGCCGGCTGAATACAGAGGTTTGAAAGTACCCGGTATACTGCTCGGCGGAAACCACAAAGAAATAGAAAAGTGGCGGGCTGAGAAGGGAACAAAAAAGTACAGCAAAGTTAAGAGAAAGAAAATAAACAATAAGTAATATTTTATAAGGAATAAAAATGAATAAGATCAATTTAGTTACGACTCCCCAGATGAGGACCGATTTCCCGAAATTCCAGTCGGGCGATACAGTGAATATCCACGTTAAGGTTATTGAAGGAGACAAGGAAAGAATTCAGCAGTACCAGGGCATAGTAATGGGAATAAAAGGCTCAGGTATCGGCAGGACATTCAGAGTAAGAAAAATATCCAATGGTGTTGGCGTCGAAAGGATCTTTCCGATAAACTCACCTATCATAGCTAAAATAGAGAAGCTTAAAGAAGGAAAAGTAAGAAGAGCAAAGCTTTATTACTTAAGGAACCTGAAAGGCAAGTCAGCTACCAAGATAAAGGAAAGAATATCTCCTGAAATTGTTCTTCCTGCCAAGAAAGAGGAGCCCGTAATTGATGCGCCTGTTTCCAACGATGATTCAACACAGGGATAGAAACAGGAAGCTGACCCGGTGCATAGATAATTCTCTTAATCCTGAGTTTTCAAACCGTTAATTTTTCAGTTAACGGTTTTTTCACAAATACTGCTGTTATTCTCACATCAATATCATTGAAAGCCAATAAAAAATACTTCATTTCGGTTGCCGGCAACATCGGCTCGGGAAAATCTTCGCTCACTCAGATGATAGCCAAAGAGTTCGGATGGAAACCGTATTACGAATCGGTCCAGAACAATCCCTACCTCCCCGATTTCTACCGTGATATGAAGAGATGGAGCTTTCAGCTGCAGGTGTACTTTCTTTCTCACCGCTTTAAAACTCACAGGAAAATTGTTGATTCAAAGAAGTCTGTGATACAGGACCGTTCTATCTATGAGGATGTTGAGATCTTTGCAAAGAATCTATACCTGATGGGCAGAATGGAAAAGCGGGATTACGGCAATTACAGAAATCTCTTTTATGAAATGGTTTCATATTTGCAGCCGCCTGATCTTGTTGTATACCTGAAAGCGGATGTTAAAACCCTGCTTAAACAGATCAAACAGCGCGGAAGACATTTCGAAAAAAGTATTGAGAAGGAATACCTCGCAAGGCTCAATAGATCATATGCTGTATGGATAAAGAACTATAAACTTGGCAAAGTGCTTGTAATTGAATCTGATGAGCTTGATTTTGTAAAGAATCCGGAACATTTTGAGATGATAACTGGCAGTATTAAGAAAGAACTGAACTGATGAATGCCTCAATACTTGTATCGCCCGGTGAATTGTTTGATAAGGTGACTATACTTGAGATAAAAAGGCGAAAGATAAAAGATAAGTATAAGCTCCGTTCAGTAAACAATGAACTTTCACATCTGAATATCGCGGTGCAAACTCTCTTGAAAGGAATCAAAAACAAAAGAGCATCAATTATGAAACATAAGTCTGCTCTAAAGTCGGCAAACCTTAAGCTTTGGAACATTGAAAATTCAATTAGATTGATGGAAGCAAAGAAAGAATTCGGTGATGCTTTTATAAAGAAAGCTAGAGAAGTATATATAACCAACGATAAACGCTCAGAAATTAAAAGCAGGATAAACAAACTGTTCGGCTCAGGTATAGAAGAAATAAAACAATACACAAAATATAAATGAAGTATTTCTCATATTTCATATTTTTTGCATTCCTGGCAGCGTTATTGCTTTTTCTGAAGAATGCACTTGAACCTCAAAGCGAGTCATTGTATTTGACAGGCAGCGAAAAATGCGGAGAGTGCCACGGACTCAAAAATGAAGGCAATCAATTTGAAATATGGAAGAATTCCCGTCACTCAGAAGCTTATACTTCCCTGCTCAGCCCGAAAGCTAAAGACTTTTCAGCAAAGAGCAATATTGAATCTCCCGAAAAGAATACACTTTGCCTGAAATGTCACACTACAGAACATTATGTAAATGTAACAGAAAAGAGCGGTTTCTTTAATATCAGCGAAGGAGTTGGCTGTGAAGCATGCCATGGAGCTGGTTCAAAGTACTCCCCTGCCGAAATTATGAAAGATGAATCTCTGTTCATTTACAACGGAGGCATTAAGGGCGATGAAAAATCATGCAGAGACTGTCACTCAGAAAAAGGTAATAAAGAACAAAAAATAAGTGAAGATGTTTGCCCGTTCCAGGAAAATGATTTTGAGTTCAAAACAGCATTCGAAAAGATAAAACATCCTGTTAATAAAGATAAACAATGAACAATCTACCACAGAAATATGATGAAGCCTCAAGACCGATAGGAGTATTTGATTCCGGAGTTGGCGGGCTTACAGTCGTTAAGGAATTAAACAGGCTTTTACCGAATGAAAGGATCATATATTTTGGAGATACAGGAAGAGTGCCCTATGGAAATAAGTCCAGAGAGACTATAATTCATTACTCGCTTCAGGTTGCATATTTTTTGATGAAGAAGAAGATTAAAATGCTTGTCATTGCTTGCAACACGGCTTCTTCGGTATCTCTGCCTACTTTGAAAAGGCATTTCCATATTCCTATAATAGGTGTTATCGAGCCCGGAGCTAAGGCAGCAATAGAAAATACCTCAACAAATAATATCGGGGTAATTGGCACACTTGGCACCGTGAAATCAAATGCATACAAGAAAGCACTCAAAAAGATCAGCAGAAAAGTGAATGTTTACCAGGACCCGTGTCCATTGTTTGTGCATCTTGCCGAAGACGGATGGAATAAGAACAAAATTGCCAGGATGGTTGCAGATGAATATTTGAAGAATCTAAAGGGCAAGGATCTTGATACACTGATCCTGGGCTGCACTCACTACCCCCTTTTGAAAGAAGTAATTCAAAGTTCTGTCGGGAATAAGGTTGCACTTATCGATTCCGGTAAAGAGACTGCCAAAGAAGTGAAAAGAATTCTGGATAAAAGACATCTATTGAACTCACGCAAACTGACTGAAAAGAACCATTCTATTTTTTATGTATCCGATTTCCCCCATAAATTCAAAGAAGTAAGTCAGAGGTTTTTATCCAAAGAACTAAAGCATGTTCATAAAGTAAAACTATAAAATACAGTGACTGAAAAAGATATACTTCAGATATTTAAGGATTCCGGCGCTTTACTGGATGGGCATTTTGTGCTTACATCGGGTCTGCACTCCCCTCATTATATAGAGAAGTTCCGTGTTTTAGAGCAGCCGAAGTATACTGAATTGCTATGCAAAGAGTTAGCCGATAGATTCCGTAATGACGGAATCACACTTGTTGTCGGGCCGATGACAGGCGGGATAATCCTTGCATATGAAATTGGCAAACAGCTTGGAACCAAAGCAATATTCACGGAGAGAATTGAAGGCAAGATGAAATTCCGCAGGGGCTTCAGGATATCGGTTGATGATAAAGTTCTGATAGTTGAGGATATAAACTCAACCGGCGGAAGTATTAAAGAAGTGATTGAGCAGGTCAAAAAATACGGAGCTGAAATTGCGGGGATTGGATGTCTTGTGGACAGGTCAAACGGAAAATCAGAATTCGGATATCCTTTTAAACCTCTTGTTACAATGAATGTTGAAGCTTACTCCGAAAATGAAATGCCGGAGTGGCTCCTAAAGATCCCGGTTACGAAACCGGGCAGCACAAATAAGTGATTAGTATTCCTTTTTAAGGACCTTTTTGGGTTTGCTTATTGATTCAACCATAAGCCATTTCTTCGCATCAGCTTCATCATAAAAGAACATCACTTTGTATCCTCTGTTGAATGAAGCATTCTCAAAGAAGTCATTATTGGTTTTGTTCTCAGGAATATCAAGGATAGCGAACTGAATTAACTTTGATTCAGTCCGGAATTTTTCGATATGGTGGATTCCGTCAAATACGCCGAATCTGCCTTTGAACCCCCGGAGATCTATCATTACGCGTGTGATGCCGTTTGCGTCAATAACTTCATCGATGTCACGGGTTATCTTGTTGAACATTTCCAAGGGATAGGTACCCGAGAGTTCAACCCTCAGGAAATCATCCCAGATCCTGTAATCAATCACATAACTCATAACACGTTATGATTAGTTTGGAAAACGAAACTCTTGAGAATATGCTTGAAATAAAGTAATCAAATTGCGCAATCATTTCAATGCTAATTGTTTACTTCGGGTCATAAAGCACCGATTTTATTCAAATTCAGATAATTTTGAGTATTATGATATTGGGTTTCTTCAAAAAACAGCGTTATTTAATAGGTATCAACATTACATTGATTATTCCTTTGCATAAAGCTATATTTGTGTTTGTTTTTTAATAATTTTAACAAAAAGTTTCACTTTCAGTCATAACAGGCGATAATAGAGAGGTTTAATTTGATATGGGTTTAATGAATAAGCTGCGCGATAAGACGCACATTATTCTGATCGTTTTGATAGTTGCTTTCCTGGCCACTATAGTATTTGAATGGGGCATGGATTACCTTGGTGTAAGAGGCGGGCAGGTTACTGAGCTTGGTTCAGTGAACGGACAGGAAATAAAGATCGCGGATTTTGAAAACCAGGTAAATTTTGCCATTGAACAGCAAAGACAGCAAACTGGAGAGGACCCTGATGAGACTGTAATTCAGATGATAAGGGATCAGGTGTGGGATCAGATGGTTACCCAGATCATCGCCGAGCAGGAGATAAAAAGACTGGGAATTACGGTAACAAACCAGGAAATTCTTAACTGGGTTTATAATTCACCCCAAACACTTCCGGAAGTTATCAGAAAAAATTTTGTTGATTCAACCGGACAGTTTAATATGACGGTTTACCAGCAGGCACTTAGCACCAAAACACCTGAAGTTCAGAAATTCTGGTCACAGGTTGAAGAATATTTGAAGCAGACTCTCCTTTCACAGAAACTTCAAAGTGTTATTACCGGAACTGTCAGAGTAACCGAAGGTGAAGTGATGCAGAAGTTCAAAGATGATAACATAAAAGCAACATTTGATTTTGTATTTCTTGACGTGAACTCTGTTCAGGATAATATCGTACAGATAAATGATGAAGATCTGAAAGCCTATTATGATTCTCATAAAGATGAATTTCGCAGAGAAGAATCGGCTAAAGTAAAATATGTTCTTTTTCAGGATGGTGCAACTGCAGAAGATACGCTTTACACTGAAAAGCAATTAAGGTCCCTTGTCAAAGATCTTAAGAAAATGAACCCTAATGATTCGACAACATATGGAGTAGTGAATGACAACTCTATGATGAAATTCACTAATGTTTTCATCAAGCCAAACGAACTTGCACCTGAAGTATTACAGTACCTTTTTAATGGTGTTAAAGACAGCGTTTCGGATGTTATCAAAGCTTCTGACGGGCTCCATATTGTCAGAATGATTGATTCAAAAGAAAGTGATGTAGAGTTCAGCAATGCATCACATATTCTGGTTAATTTTGGGACTGATACTGCTGCGGCAAAACAGAAAACTGATCAGATAATGGCAAGATTGAAAGCCGGTGAAGATTTCGGCAAACTTGCCCGTGAGCTCTCAGAAGACCCCGGAAGTAAAGATAAGGGCGGTGATCTTGGATGGTTTGGCAAAGGCGCAATGGTGAAGGAATTTGAAGACGCAGTTAACAAAGCAGCTATCGGTGAAACTGTTGGTCCCATTAAGAGTCAGTTCGGTTTTCACATTATTAAAGTCAAGAACCGTGCAAAGAAAGAGTTCAAAGTTGCAGATATTAAGCAGGTAGTGAAGCCAACAGCAAAAACGAAGGATGCGGCAAGAAAGAAAGCCGAAGATTTTGCGTTCATTTGTAAAAGCGGTAATTTTGAAGATGAAGCCAAGAAGCTTGGACTACAAATAATAGAAATGCCGAACTTTGTGACAAAGGGCGGCTTTGTGCAGGGAGCGGGCCAAAGTCAGGCTATTTCAAAATTCGCTCTGGGCGAGAAAAAGGGCTCGGTAAGCGATCCGATAAAGATCCAGAATGGATATGCAGTGTATTTGATCACCGAACAATTTCCAAGCGGTTATTACAGCTTCGACGAAGTAAAAGGAAACCTGCTGCCGGGTTACGTTAAGATCCAGAAGAAACTCGATTATCTGAAACCCCAGGCAGAGGACTTGAGAAGTAAAGTAACCGGTGACCTTAATTCACTAAAAAGCATCAATCCTCAAATTGTCATTCAATCAGCAGATACTTCAACCGTTTCTGCTCCAAATCCGATAGTCGGTAATGATATGGAGTTCAACAGTGTTGTGTATAAGATGCAGAATGGTCAGATATCTAATCCTATCCGGACAAACAGGGGTTACTTTATTGTTCATATGAAAACGATAACACCGTTTGACCAGACCAAGTATCAGCAGGAATTTCAGAATATACAGAACACAATGATCACGCAGAAAAAACAGACCATAATGCAGGAATGGGTAACAGAACTGAAAAACAAGGCGGTTATAGTAGATAACAGGGACAAGTTTTTCAGATAAAAAAGTTCATATAATTGAAATATAAGAGTTCAATATACTGGTTTTTCGTGGGTTTAATTCTGATATTAAACCCATATTTTTTGAATGCCCAGCATAATGGAAATCTTGTTCAGGATGAACAATTTGATCCAAAAAAATTCTCAATTGTTGTTTATGGCACGTATGTATCTTCTGCTGAATTGATGGATAACATTAGGTCCCCTATCAGTTATTTAAGAGATGCTTCTGTGGAGCTTGTTGGTGGTTATGGTTACGGGGCAGAAGTGACCTATGATCCTTCGATTGAAGGTTTTGATGTATTGTTATACTTGTCTTCAGAATATCTCAAAGTTGAAGATGATGGTCTGCTGTACAGGTTTGATCAGGATACGATTTCCGCAAATGTAAGATTCACGGAACAGTTCAGCATGATCCCGATTGAAGGAGGCCTTAAGTGGAACCTGCCCATCAGTACTCAAAGAATAAAGATCTATATTGGAGGCGGTGCAGGAATATATTTCGGTGAAAGAAACAGGAAACTCGGTCCCATCAGCACAACGAATATATCAAGAAAACCGGGGTATAGTATGAATGTGTTAGCCGGGGGAGACTATTTCCTGGCAGGGAACCTATCTGTCAATTTTGAGTTCAAATTCAGAGAGGCTTCATTTGATTCAGAAGAGGATTTCGGTACGGATTATATTTCTGTTGGTGGGAATAATTTCATGCTTCAAAACCCGATTTACTCTAGGATATTAGTTGACGGGGTCCGGCTCTCTGCCGGAATCAAATATCATTTCTAAATAATCCGGTAATATGATCAAATATTTCAGTTTACTTCTGCTTGTACTTACCTTAGTTGCAGTTCCATCTGATAAGAAAGTGTCAGCCGAAAAAAGAAACAACTCAAAATTTGCTGAAGATCATATAATTGTTAAACTTAAATCCAGCCCTGTCAATACGGCCGCTTCCCTTCCAACTGGCAATTCTGCATTTTGCTCAGAGAGAATTCAGAAACTGCTTCACTCGCTTAAGATCACCTCAAGCGGGGTCAAAATGTTATATCCCGCAGATTCGAAAAGCAACTTAATGCTTTACAAAAAATACCAATTTGATACTTATTTCATTGTAAAATTAGATAACAACACTGATATACTTGAAGTATGCGGGAAATTGAACGACGAGGAAGATGTTGAATTTGCCGAACCTGACTACATTGGTGAATCTGCCGGAAAGAAGAGCATAATTGCCCCTCCAAATGATGAATATTTCAAAAGACAATGGGGATTATATAATGACGGAAGTCTTCGAACCTCAACCGGAAAGCATGGCAAAAAAGGCGCAGATATGAACGTTTTAAAAGCCTGGGAGATCACCAAAGGGAGCGAAGACATTATTGTTGCCATTCTTGATTCAGGAACAAAACCCGATCACCCTGACCTGACAGACAGGTTATGGAGCAACAGAGATGAAGTAAAGAACGGGAGAGATGATGACGGAAACGGATTTGTTGATGATTTAAACGGTTACAACTTTGCTTACGATAATCCGAATATAAGGGATGATGGCGGTCACGGGACAAATATAAGCGGAACAGTTGGTGCAGCTACTAATAACGCAACCGGTTATGCCGGAATAGATCAGGCCTGCCGCCTTATGATATGCAAGAACCTGGATGATGATAACCTTGGTGAATATTCATGGTGGTCAGCTTCATTGTATTATGCAGCAAATAACGGTGCAAGAGTTATTAACATGAGCGAAGGAGGTTATGATTACTCCAAGACTCTGGAAAATGCAATTGACTATGCTTATGATTCAGGCTGCCTTATTGTTGCAAGTATGATGAACAAAAACAACGGAGATACATATTACCCCGCAAGTTTTAAGAACGTTTTGGCAGTCGGTGCAACAGATACTGATGACGGCAGATGCAAAGAATTTACGTGGGGCGGCGGCAGTAACTGGGGTATGCATATTTCAGTTGTTGCGCCAGGCAACAAAATATACGGTCTGGATTATAAGGACAATTTTAATTACGACGTATATTGGAGCGGAACGTCTCAATCCACTGCATACGTAACCGGAATTGCATCAGTTCTGCTTTCACAAGATCCATCAAGAAGTAATGCAGAACTCAGGGAGATAATTACATCTACCGCTATAGATCTTGTTGGAGATCCAAGAGAAGATAGACCGGGCTGGGACCAATACTACGGTTACGGAAGAGTGGACCTTTACGAAGCACTCAACTACGGGAAACTGCCCAGCGGCAGAAAAGACAAAGAAATCAAAGATGAAAATATCGAGGACCCGGTAAGAAACGATTCTGACAAAAACGGTAACAGTACCAGGGCAAAGGCCAATGATCCGGATAAAAAAGATAATGACAGGCTTGATGATGAAAATGTAAATGATAAACGGGCAAAGAAACCGAAAGCAGACGACAGATAGTTTTTCAACTCTGTTTCAACAATATCCTAAGTGTTAGATTACTATAAGATCAGAAATTCCTTTTTGGGAAACAGCTTTGTTTCCCAAGTACATTATTATGAGGAAATAGACTCAACTAATGATTTTGCCAAACATCTTGAGAATGGATCAGATGTTTTGGTGTGTACAGATTTCCAAAAGGCCGGTCGAGGAAGATTTGATAGAAAATGGGAGTCTTCCAAAGGTAAAAACCTGACTTTTACTATAGGGAAGAAAATTCAGATCTCCCCTGCTGCTAATCAACACGTTAATTTCTTCTTTTCATATTTTCTTTTAGAAGCTGTGTCTGATCTTCTTGTTGATTTCGGGTTCAATGACAGGGCAATTGATTTAAGTATAAAATGGCCAAATGATCTTATTTTCAAGAATCAAAAAATTGCCGGAGTGTTAACAGAATCTTTGCCTGTTAGCGGAAAATACGTGATTGGAATAGGATTGAATGTAAACCAAAAGGAGTTCGGAACTTTGGGGAACGCTTCGTCATTGATAAACATGACGGGAATGGAGTTTGACATAACCGATGTCCTGCTTAAGATAATGAACAAATATTCATTGAATTATAATCTGCTTGCCGATTCCAAATATGATTTGATTTTTGAAAAATGGATGGGTTCTACGAAAATGATCGGAAGGAAATGCGAGTTTGCAGTTTCGGATACCTCTACCAAACACGGTATTATCACTAATTTAAATCCGGATGGTAGTATTGAATTACTTGTTGAAAACGACAAGTTGAAGTTTTTGGCAGGTGATATCAGCTTAACCTCATTTTGAAAGTAAAAGGGTCATTTCTAACCAAAATCACTTGATTTTAGTTTAATTTTTCGATATTTTTGAAGTTTGAAATTAAAAGGGTAGGTAGCGAAGCGGTTAAACGCATCAGACTGTAAATCTGACGGCTTATGCCTTCGGAGGTTCGAATCCTTCCCTACCCACTTTTTTTGTCCGGTTCTTGCATCATCCGGTGATCATTTCAGAAAAGAGTTTTATGGATTCGAGATTGTTCTCTGCTTGAATGCTGATGTAGCTCAGTTGGTAGAGCACTTCCTTGGTAAGGAAGAGGTCACCGGTTCAATCCCGG
The DNA here is from genome assembly GCA_030835025.1 of Ignavibacteria bacterium. Taxonomy (GTDB): domain Bacteria; phylum Bacteroidota; class Ignavibacteria; order Tepidaquicellales; family OLB5; genus OLB5. Next base: position 18,671 of record JAUQWS010000054.1, read on the forward strand.
TCATCAGCTCTGATCATTCTGAGTAATACTGAATCGGTTTTGACTTTCCGTAATTGCGGAAAAAAGAGTCTCAAAACAATGCGGGAGTAACTCAGTTGGTAGAGTCACAGCCTTCCAAGCTGTTGGTCGCGAGTTCGAGTCTCGTCTCCCGCTCTAAATAAAAAACAATTGATTATGGCAAAAGAAGGAAGATTAATAATAATTCTTGAATGTACTGACTGCAAAAACAGGAATTACAGTACTACAAAAAATAAAACAAAACACTCTGGAAGAGTAGAATACAAGAAGTTCTGCAGGTTCTGCGGCAAGCAAACTCTTCACAAAGAAACCAAGTAATACGTCAGTGGCTCAATTGGTAGAGCAGCGGTCTCCAAAACCGCAGGTTGGGGGTTCGAGTCCCTCCTGACGTGCCACTTTTTCCGGCATAATTCTGAACATTTGTTTTAAAAACGGAGCGTAGTTTGAAAAATAAGATAATCAACTTCTTCATGGATATAGTAAAAGAAATGAAGAAAGTTACATGGCCTAAAAGAGAAGAGCTTAAGGAATCAACTCTGGTAGTAATAGTGACTTCCTTGATATTTGCTGCTTTTGTTTATGTGGTTGATAAGATAATCAATGAAGGGTTAAAAGTAATATTTTAATGGTAATGGCAGAAGAAAAAACAGAGACCACAACAACAACATCCGGCAGGAAATGGTACGCTATAAGGACAATCACAGGTCATGAAAAAAGGGTAAAGAATTACCTGGATAGCGAAATAGCCGAAATGGGCATTGAGAACAAGATTTCGCAGGTGTTGATCCCGGAAGAAAAGGTTTTCGAGGTAAAAGGCGGCAAGAAGAAGATAAAATATAAGAACTTTTTTCCCGGTTATGTTTTAGTTGAAGCTGTTCTGGATAAGGAAATTATAAATTTCCTTTCCCGCGCGCCTTCAGTACTTAAGATGGTAGGTGATAAAAACGACGCGATCGCGCTGAGAGAAGATGAAGTTAAGAGAATAATAGGCAGGATAAATGATTCAGACGAAAAGGAAAAGATCGATATGCAGTTTGAAAAGGGTGATCTTATTAAAGTTGTAAGCGGACCGTTTGTCAGTTTCAACGGTACAATTAACGAGATCAATCTTGAAAGAATGAAAGTTAAGGTAATGGTAAGTATTTTCGGAAGGAAAACACCAATTGAACTTGACTTTACACAAATAGAAAAAGAGAAGTAAAGACGGGGCAGCTTCACCCCGCCTGCTGCAAAAAATATTACGCACTCGCTCAAAATAAAAAGATACAAAATATAAAATGGCAAAAAAGGTAGTTGGATTCGTAAAGCTTCAGATTCCCGCCGGCCAGGCTACTATGGCGCCTCCCGTTGGCCCTGCATTGGGACAGCGCGGTGTAAACGGAATGGAATTCTGCAAGCAGTTTAATGCTAGGACTCAAAAAGACCATGGGCTGATCATACCTGTAGTAATTACGGTTTATTCAGATAAGTCTTTCACATTTATAACAAAAACACCTCCTGCAGCCGTATTGCTGCTAAAAGCTGCAAAGCTTGAAAAAGGAAGTGCCCAGTCGAACAGGAATAAGGTCGGTAAAGTTTCTAAAAAACAGGTTGAAGAAATAGCAACTCTGAAAATGAAAGATCTTAATGCACGGACGCTCAGTTCAGCAGCAAAGGTCATTGCCGGTACTGCCAGAAGTATGGGAATAACGGTGGAAGGATAAGAACATGAAAGTTAGCAAAAGAAGAAAAAATATTAACAGCAAAGTAGACCTTAAAAAGGAATATTCTATTTCCGAAGCAGTTCTGAAACTTAAGGAAGTCTCAAAAACCAAGTTCAATGAATCTATTGATATTGCTATGAAGCTGGGTGTTGATCCTAAACACGCCGATCAGCTGGTTAGAGGCACAGTTGCTCTGCCGCATGGAACCGGCAAGACAGTCAGAGTTCTTGTAATCGCAAAACCCGATAAACAGGAAGAAGCAAGAAAAGCAGGAGCTGACCATGTCGGATTTGATGATTACCTTAAGATGTTGAGCGAAGGATGGGCGGAGTGTGATGTTATCATTGCTGCTCCCGACACAATGAGCGAACTTGGAAAACTTGGTAAGATCTTGGGACCAAAGGGCCTTATGCCTAATCCGAAAAGCGGAACAGTGACCAACGATCTTGCAAAGGCTGTTAATGAAGTGAAAGCAGGAAGAATTGAATTTCGTGTTGAGAAAGCGGGTATTGTTCATGCATGTTTGGGTAAAGCTTCTTTTGAGCCTAAACAGCTTGAAGAAAATATCCATACTTTCATAAACCAGGTTCTGAAGCTGAAGCCTGCAACATCAAAGGGTCAGTACGTTAAGAGTGTTACACTCACAACTACTATGGGCCCGGGTCTGGCTATCAGCAAAAATGAATTAGCGCATCATTAATTTTAAATAACAGATGAACAAGCAAGATAAAGAGCAATCAGTTCTTGAAATAAAGGAAAAATTAGACAAAGCGTCGAGTATTTATCTCACTGATTTCAGCGGCTTAACAGTAGCCGAAACAAATCAGCTTAGAGATGAATTTTTCAACGCTAATGTTGAATATAAAGTACTCAAAAATACACTTGTCAAAAAAGCACTTCAACAGAGTGAAGGACGCTTCGGTGCCCAGAGCGATAAAGTGAATGAATTCTTAAAAGGTCCGACCGGAATTATATTTGCATTTGATGACCCTGTCTCCCCCGCTAAGATCATAAAGAAATTTTTTGACAAAGGCGAAAAGCCTAAATTAAAGCTGGCTCTGGTGGAAGATGTTGCATATGAAAGCAAGCAGCTTAATCAGCTGGCTTCACTTCCAAGTAAACCGGAAATAGTTTCTTCAATAATAGGCAGCTTACATGCACCCATTTCGGGAATAGTTGGCGCTATTAATGCAGTGATAAGAGACCTTGCTTCCGTAATTGAAGAGTCAGCCAAAAAACAAGCAAATTAAAAATAAAATTAATAATTAAGGAGATACATTAAAATGTCTGTAGTAGAAGAATTAGTAGAAAAGATCAGCAATCTTACGCTTACTGATGCTGCTGAGTTAAAGAAAGCTTTAGAAGATAAGTTCGGAGTTTCCGCAGCTGCCCCTGTTGTTATGGCAGGCGCTACCGGAGGTGCTGCTCCTACAGCAACAACGGAAGAGAAGACTGAATTCACTGTCGTACTTGTTGATGCAGGCGCATCCAAGATCAATGTTATCAAAGCTGTTAAAAATGCTACCGGACTTGGGCTTACCGAAGCAAAATCTTTGGTTGAAAGTGCTCCGAAACCGGTTAAAGAAGGCATTGCAAAAGCTGATGCTGAAAAGCTGAAAGCTGATCTTGAAGCCGCTGGTGCAAAAGTAGAATTAAAGTAATTTAAACTTTTTCTAAAGAATACATTTCTTAGCATAGGTTCTCGCTGAAACCTATAACAACAAAAAATACGTATTTTTAAACAATTTTAGACAAGTCATGTTCTAATGGCTTGTCTATTACCTATTTATAATACCCCCATTGGGAGGTCAAAAAAAAATGCCAATAGACATATCTAAACTCAACTTCAACGGTGAACGAATTTTTCTCTCAAAATCAGGCAAGCAGATAGATGCCCCTGATCTTCTTGATGTCCAGGTTCAGGCATTCAAGGAGTTACTGCAAGAAGATGTTGCACCAAAAGAACGCAAGGATTACGGTATGCAGGCCGTGTTTCAGAGAAATTTTCCAATTACTGATTCCAGGGAAACTGCTCTTCTTGAATTCCTGGAATATTACCTCGAAAAACCTCAGTATTCAATAAGGGAATGCCAGGAACAGGGCCTTACGTACGCAGTATCGCTTAAAGCAAAGCTGCGTCTTTCAACCAAACCTAACAAAGAGGCAAAAGAGTACTCAAATGCCGTTGAGCAGGATGTATATATGGGAAATATCCCTTATATGACACCTTACGGCAGCTTCATAATTAACGGAGCCGAAAGAGTTATCGTATCCCAGCTTCACAGGGCACCAGGAGTTGTGTTCAGTGAATCCGTTCATCAAAACGGAACGAAGCTTTTTTCTGCAAGGATCATACCGATGAAGGGTTCATGGGTTGAGTTCACTACCGATATCAACAATTGCCTGTTTGCATATATTGATAGAAGGAAGAAATTCCCCGTAACAACTATATTAAGGGCACTCGGTTATTCGACAAACGAAGAGATTCTTGACTTGTTCGGTCTGCTAGATGTTGTAGACAGAAAAGACCTGAAAAACCATATGGGCAAGCAGCTTAGTGATGACCTTATTGACAAGGAAACCGGCGAACTTATTGCCGAAAAAGCTGCTGAAATTGATGAAGAATTGCTTGAGAAAATAAATAAATCTTCAATTTCAAAAATAAAGCTTTTCAAATCAGACAGGCCTTATGAAGAGTCACTTATTGCCAATACACTGAATAAAGATGCTGCACAGTCAGAAATTGATGCTTTAGAACAGATATCAGAGCAGCTTAGGCCGGACCAGGATGATGAATCTGCAAAGAACCTTGTTGATAAGCTTTTCTTTAATGAAAAGAAATATGACCTGGGTGAAGTTGGCAGATATAAATTAAACTATAAATTACATCTCAATATACCTTCGGATAAGACAGTTCTTACCAAAGAAGATATAATTTCAATTATAAACTATCTTGTTGACCTTGAAGCAGGTAAGAAAACAATTGACGATATTGACCATCTTGGCAACAGGCGTGTAAGATCAATTGGTGAACAGCTTGCTGCTCAGTTCAACGTTGGCTTGGCAAGAATGTCAAGGACGATTCGCGAGAGAATGAGTATTCATGATGAAGAAAATATCACTCCGGGCAATCTAGTAAGTGCCAGAACCATATCTACAGCACTTGTTTCATTTTTCGGAACAAGCCAGCTATCACAGTATATGGATCAGACCAATCCACTAAGTGAAATGACCCATAAGAGAAGAGTCAGCGCACTCGGACCTGGCGGTTTAACAAGAGAAAGAGCGGGCTTCGAAGTACGTGACGTTCATTATACACATTACGGCCGGCTCTGCCCTATCGAAACTCCTGAAGGTCCGAACATTGGTCTTATTTCCTCTCTTTGCACTCATGCAAGGATAAGCGATTTCGGATTCATAGAAACTCCGTACAGGAAAGTGAAGAACGGCAAAGTATCTAATGAAATAGATTACCTCTCAGCAGAAAAAGAGGATGACTTTATCATTGCCCAGGCAAACGTTGAAACCGAAGGCAATAGAATTGTCGAAAACAAGATCAAAGCAAGATTCAAAGGTGACTTCCCTATTGTAAATCCCGAAGAAGTCCATTATATGGATATTGCTGCGAATCAGATCGTGAGTGCGGCTGCTGCTCTTATCCCCTTCCTTGAGCATGATGATGCTAACAGGGCGCTCATGGGATCCAATATGCAGCGCCAGGCTGTTCCGCTTTTGAGGCCCGAAGCTCCGCTTGTTGGTACAGGATTTGAAAAGAAAGTTGCAAATGATTCAAGAACGCTGATACTGGCTGAAGCTGACGGTGTTGTTGAACATGTTTCTGCAGATAGGATTGTTGTTAAATATGATATTGACAAAAATTCTGACGAATCGCTTGTAAGTTTTGACGACAGTGAGGTTAAAGAGTATATGCTGACAAAGTTCCTGAGAACTAACCAGGATACTTCTATTAACCAGAAACCGATCGTTAAAGTCGGACAGAAAGTCAAAAAAGGCGAATGCCTTGCTGATGGTGCTGCAACCGATAAAGGTGAGCTTGCCCTTGGCAGAAGTGTTCTTGTAGCATTCATGCCTTGGAAAGGTTACAACTTTGAAGATGCTATTGTAATAAGTGAAAGAATAGTTGCCGAAGATATATATACTTCGGTGCACATTGAAGAATATGATCTGCAGGTTAGAGATACTAAGCGCGGTGAGGAAGAACTAACACGCGACATACCAAATGTCAGCGAAGAAGCTACCAAAGATCTTGATGAAGACGGAATAATCAGAATAGGAGCAGAAGTTAAGGAAAATGATATTTTGATCGGTAAAGTTACACCAAAAGGTGAAACCGAACCTACTCCGGAAGAAAAGCTTCTTAGAGCCATCTTCGGAGACAAGGCTGGTGACGTGAAAGATGCATCTTTGAAAGCTCCTCCCGGAATGAAGGGCATAGTTATCAACAAAAAGCTTTTCACGCGCAAACAAAGAGATACTGAGACGAAAAAAGAAGAAAAGAAAAAGCTTGAGAAACTTGAACAGGACAGGCATGACGGAATAAATGAGCTCAACAGAAGGCTAGCCGAAAAACTCGGGATGATATTTGACGGCAAAGAATCAATAGGAATAAGGGACATCGATGGTACTATAGTAATAAGGGGCGGAACAGTGATTAAGAAGGACACTTTCATCAAACATCTCGATAATCCTAATTTCAGGATAGATAGTCTTGATGTTAACAATGAATGGACATCTTCCAAGAAGGCACAGACTCTCCTGCAGACACTTTACAGGAATTTTAAGACCAGGCTGAGCGATATTGAAGAGAAGACAAAGAGGAACAGGAACAAGATCATACTTGGCGATGAGCTCCCAACGGGTGTTGTTAAGATGGCTAAAGTTTACATTGCTAAAAAGAAGAAACTCTCCGTAGGTGACAAAATGGCGGGAAGGCATGGAAATAAAGGTGTTGTTGCAAAAGTAGTACCGCAGCAGGATATGCCTTTTATGCCTGACGGGACACCGGTTGACATAGTACTGAACCCGCTTGGAGTACCTTCAAGAATGAACCTTGGTCAGCTCTATGAAACAGCGTTGGGCTGGGCTGCCAAGCTGCTTGGATGTACATTTGCAACTCCGGTTTTTGACGGTGCATCATTTGAAGATATAACGGATATACTCGTTCAAACAGGGTTACCAAGCAACTCAAGGAGTGTTCTGTATGACGGTCAGACAGGAGATAAATTCGATCAGCAGGTGACTGTTGGTTTCATCTATATGATGAAACTATCGCATCTTTCTGATGACAAGATACATGCAAGATCAATTGGACCATACTCACTCATAACTCAGCAGCCACTTGGCGGAAAAGCACAGTTCGGCGGACAGAGGTTTGGAGAGATGGAGGTCTGGGCTCTCGAAGGTTACGGTGCAGCCTACACGCTGCAGGAGATACTGACTGTTAAGAGTGATGATGTTGCCGGACGTTCAAAAACATACGAAACTTTGATCAAGGGAGAAAACACACCTGAACCGCAGGTGCCGGAATCCTTCAATGTTTTGGTAAAAGAGCTACAGGGCTTGTGTCTTGAAATTTCATTAGATTAATTAAAACTTAAAAACATATGTTTTTTAAAAGAGATCAGAAAAAAGTAAAAAAGCTTTTCACCAAAATCGGGATCAATCTGGCTTCGACAGATTCAATTATCAGAAACTCCCATGGTGAAGTGCTTAAACCTGAAACAATAAATTACAGGACATTCAAACCCGATAAGGACGGTTTGTTCTGCGAGAAGATCTTCGGACCTGTAAAGGATTGGGAATGTCACTGCGGAAAATACAAAGGCATAAGATACCACGGAATAGTATGCGATAGATGCGGAGTTGAGGTCAACTTAAAAAGCTTAAGGCGCGAAAGAATGGGACACATTTCTTTAAGTGTACCCGTTGTTCACATATGGTATTTCCGTTCAACACCCAGCAAGATCAGTTACCTGCTTGGACTTACCAATAAGGAACTTGAAAGGATCATTTATTACGAGAATTATGTAATTGTAAACCCCGGCCCGACTGCATTCAATAAGAATGATCTTCTGACTGAAGATGAATACCTTAATGCCCTTAACAATTTGCCGGAGGACCAGGAGAACCTTGATGACTTTGATCCGAACAAATTTGTCTGCAAAAACGGCGCTGAAGCTGTCAAAGAACTGCTCAGAAGAGTTGATGTTGACGAAGATGTCAGCCGTTTAAGGATCCAGTTATATGAAGAAACTTCTGTTCAGAAAAAACAAGACCTGATAAAAAGGCTAAGAGTCCTTAAATCGTTTCAGAAAAAAGAGGGCCGTAAACAGAACAAGCCTGAGTGGATGATACTTGATGTTGTGCCGGTTATTCCGCCGGAGTTGAGGCCATTGGTTCCGCTTGAAGGCGGCAGGTTTGCTACAAGTGATCTGAATGACCTCTACCGAAGGGTTATAATAAGAAATAACCGACTGAAAAGATTAATTGATATTAAAGCACCTGAGGTAATTCTGCGAAACGAAAAGAGAATGCTTCAGGAAGCAGTTGATGCGCTGCTTGACAATTCAAGGCGTGCAACTGCAGTTAAATCTGAAAACAGGCCGCTGAAATCACTTTCTGATATCCTTAAAGGCAAACAGGGCCGTTTCAGACAGAACCTGCTTGGAAAGCGTGTTGACTATTCGGGCCGAGCTGTTATTGTAGTTGGACCTGAATTAAAACTCCACGAATGCGGATTGCCTAAAGATATGGCACTTGAGCTTTTCAAACCGTTTGTGATAAGAAGGCTTATTGATAGGGATCTTGTAAAGACCGTAAAGAGTGCAAAGAAACTGATTGAAAGAAGAACACCGGAGGTTTGGGAAGTTCTTGAAAATGTAATAGACGGGCATCCGATAATGCTTAACCGTGCCCCTACCCTTCACAGGTTGAGTATCCAGGCTTTCCAGCCGATCCTTGTAGAAGGAAAAGCTATCAGGCTTCATCCTCTTGTTTGTACAGCGTTCAACGCGGATTTCGACGGTGACCAGATGGCTGTACACGTACCGCTATCACCTGAAGCTCAGCTTGAAGTCAGGGTTCTGATGCTTTCAAGCCACAACCTTATGTCACCTCAGAATGGAGAACCTATTACTGTTCCTAACCAGGAAATAGTTCTGGGATGCTACTATCTGACCAAGTTCAGAAAAGGTGATAAAGGCGAAGACAAGATGTTTTCAAGTCCCGAAGAGGTTGTGATCGCTTACGATTCCGGCAAAGTTGCACTTCATGCAAAGATCAAGGTCAGAGTAAAAGGTGAAATTATCGAAACTACTGTCGGACGTGTACTCTTTAACAAAATTGTCCCTGAAGGTGCGGCTTTCATTAACGAACTGTTGACAAAAAAAGGAATAATCAAGAATATAGCCAGGGTATTTAAAAGCGTTGGCAATAAGAAGACAGTTGAGTTCCTTGATGCACTTAAAGAGATAGGATTCCGATACGCAATGAAGGGCGGACTTTCAGTTAATCTTGATGATATTGTTGTACCTACAAGCAAAGATAAGATCATCGAGTCAGCCCAGAAGAAAGTAGATGCAATAGAAAAATCCAGGATGCGCGGTTTGATCACCGAAGGCGAACGATACAATAAGGTTATTGATATCTGGACACATGCAACTAACGACGTGAAGAGTGATCTAATGAGCACCCTCAGAACATCCAGAGACGGATTCAATTCGCTTCATATGATGATCGATTCCGGTGCGAGAGGTTCACAGGACCAGGTCAGCCAGCTTGCAGGTATGAGAGGTTTGATGGCTAAACCGCAGAAAAGCATGACAGGCCAGGCCGGTGAAATTATCGAAAACCCCATCATTGCGAACTTCAAGGAAGGATTATCCATCCTCGAGTATTTTATATCTACTCACGGAGCCCGCAAGGGACTTGCAGATACTGCGTTAAAAACGGCTGATGCTGGATACCTTACCAGGAAGCTTGTTGACGTATCGCAAGATGTTATTATCAGCGAGATGGATTGCGGAACTATCCGCGGCTTGACCGTTGAAGCTTTGAAAGACGGTGAAGATATTAAAGAACCGCTTGCAGAGAGAATTTTGGGAAGAGCCGCCCTGCAGAGCATTGTTGACCCGCTTACCAGGAAGAACATTGTTAAGGCCGGAGATATTATCGATGAAGATCTCGCTCAGAGGATCGCAGAAACTTCAATTCAGTCAGTTGAAATACGTTCAGTTTTGACCTGTGAATCAAGAAAAGGTATTTGTGCAAAATGTTACGGCAGAAACCTGACAACAGGCAAGCTGGTGGATGTGGGCGAGGCTGTTGGAGTCATAGCGGCACAGTCGATCGGTGAGCCGGGAACGCAGCTTACTCTTAGGACATTCCATATCGGCGGTACTGCAAGCAGAATTGTAACACAATCCAGAATACCGACCAAATTCTCAGGCAAGGTCAAATTTGACAGCATCAAATCAATTAAGTACTCAAACCCGGCTTCAACCGAAGGCGAGTTCTTTGTTACACACAGCAGAAACGGTCTTGTACAGATCCTTGATGACAATAACCGCCTTATATCAAAGTATGACGTTCCTTACGGCGCACATTTGATGGTTAAAGATGGTGAAATGGTTGAAAGGAATCAGGTTCTTTATGAATGGGATCCGTATAACTCTGTTATTGTTGCAGAGCATACAGGTAATGCTGTTTATGTTGACCTTAAAGAAAACGTTAGTTATGCAGAAGCACCCGATGAAACCACTGGTCATATTCAGAAGGTAGTCACTGAGTCCAAAGATAAGACATTGAGTCCTACCATTCAGCTTACTGATTCAAAGGGAGACTTGATGAGCTCATATATTATTCCCGCACAGGCACATTTGCTTGTGAATCATGGTGACACGGTTTATGCAGGACAGATACTTGTAAAGATCCCCAGAGATACCGGTAAGACTCGCGATATCACGGGCGGTCTGCCAAGAGTTACCGAGCTATTTGAGGCAAGGAGCCCCAATTCACCTTCGGTAGTAACTGAAATTGACGGATTCGTTGAGATCGGTTCTCTTAAGAGAGGTTCACGTGAAGTAAAGGTCAAAACAGGTGACGGTTCTGTTGAAAAGAAATACATGATACCCGTTGGTAAACATATACTGGTTAGAGACGGAGATTATGTAAAAGCGGGTGAAGCACTTTCAAGCGGTTCGGTCGATCCGCATGATATATTGAGAATTAAGGGCGTTGGTGACGTTCAGGCATACCTTGTAAATGAGATCCAGGAAGTTTACAGAATGCAGGGTGTAAAGATAAATGATAAACATATTGAGATAATCGTAAGGCAGATGCTTCAGAAAGCAAGAATTGTTGATTCAGGAGATACGATGTTCCTTGAAGGTGATGTTGTTCATCGCCATAAATTCCTCCTCGAAAACGAATCATTAAGGAATAAAGTCATCGTAATGGATAAAGGCGATTCCAACAAAGTGAAGATGTATGACATGCTTGATAAGAAGAAGGTGAAGGAGCTGAATGCAGAGCTTAAGAAAAAGAGCAAGACACTCATCGAATTCAGGGATGCAAATCCTGCAATTGCAAATCCCATACTTCTTGGTATTACGCAGACATCACTTACCACTGACAGCTTTATTTCGGCTGCTTCATTCCAGGAGACCACTAAGGTCCTGACGGATGCGGCAATTGAAGGCAAAGTGGATTCGCTTGCCGGCCTGAAAGAGAATGTCATAGTTGGACAGCTTATACCTGCAGGTACCGGGCTGAAAGCTTATAAGGACCTTCTTGTTATAAGCAAGGATGAAGAAATTCCTGCTGAGAAGCCGAAGAAAGCAAAGAAAACAAAAAAGAAAGCAAAAGAAACTGCAGTCGCAGAATAATTGCATTGATTAAGTCACGTTCTAAACCCCGGTTCATTTTAATCGGGGTTTTTTTATGGCTGTAAGATTATATTTGTAAAGTCAAAACAGTGAACATTTGAAAGATATTAGCGAATATTTCGAATTCCTTTACAAACTCGAAAGGACAGGGATGAAATATGACCTGAAAAACATCACTGCCCTCTTAAAAGCGCTTGGGGATCCGCACAAGAATTTCAGATCAATACACATTGCCGGAACAAACGGCAAAGGAGCTACTGCATCTTTCGCCGCTTCCGTTCTAGCCGAGCACGGACTTAAAACGGGGCTTTTTACCTCACCGCACATACTAAGATTCAACGAGAGAGTTCGTGTAAACGGGAAATGCATCTCTGATATCTATGTAAAAAACTTTCTGGACGATAACGAGAAACTGATAAGAAAAGTGAAACCTTCGTTCTTTGAGGTTAATACTGCACTTGCTTTTAAATACTTTGAAGAAAAGGGAGTTGACGTTGCTGTTGTTGAAGCAGGACTTGGAGGAAGACTGGATTCGACAAACGTCCTCTATCCTGACGTTTCTGTGATAACACAAATCGGAATGGATCACATGCAGTATTTGGGAAACACTCTCCACAAAATTGCCAAAGAGAAACTCGGGATAGTAAAGAAGAATACTCCGGTAATTGTGAGCGATAACCGGAAGGTTCTGAAGAACTTTTTTAAATCGGCGATTAAGCAGAATCAGCTGCATTACCTTGACGATATTATTAAATTTAGGAGATTGAAAGAAAGAGCGGCAGGAATTAGTTTCAATCTGATATATAACAAAAGATCAACAGGGCTTTCCACTCCCCTTTTGGGCAAATACCAGGCAAGAAATGCCGGTGCAGCTATTCTGGCTGCAAATATATTTGCTGAAAAGAACGGATTTCTATTGAGCACTGCATTAATTAAGCGCGGTATTGAGAGTGTAAAGATGAATACAGGTTACCGCGGCAGACTTGAAACAATAACCGCAAATAAAGTAAATTATATTCTTGATGTGTCACATAATCCGGATGGGATTATGGAATCGGTCAGAAGCCTCTCTAACAGAAAAATAGACCTGGTGATCTTTGGGATAATGGAAGATAAGGATTACAGGAAAGTGTTTGAAATTATACTAAGTTCATTCAGGAACATAATCATTACCCGTCCCCAATATAAAAGAGCATTGGAACCTTCAAAACTCGTGCGTATTGCACTTAATAGCAGTGCCAAAAGAACTCAGTTAATGGAAACTATGGATGTAAAAGAGGCAATCGGTTTGATAAATAATGCAAAAAAGAAACCCGGCACTGTTCTTGTTATAGGGTCGTTCTTTCTTGTTTCAGACGCAATAAAGGCTTTGAAGCTTGAAAAGCATTTCGAGTGAACTTAATCTTCTTTAAATGGTTTTTCGTTCTTACTCTCTTTCTGATACTGCTTCAGTAGTTTCTTGATCTCATTGTTGAATTTTCTTTCAAACACTATCATTTTGGCTATTTGCTTTGATGTCAGTATAGATTTCATATCTGCAACAAAATCTTCTCTTTTCTGATTAATCTCATTTTCGTTATCTATCAGCTGGTTAACCAGGGTATCAAGTCCGTTGCCGCTTTCTATATTCTCAGTCATTAATCTATATGTCTTAACCCGCTTCTGGTTCAGCGTCCTCATGGCTTTGCTGAATGATTTGTACTTCTCAATGAATACTTCCTTTGTTTTGTCATCCAGCTCAAGTTTCTTTGTCAGCTTTTCAAGTTTTACTTCCTCTATCTTCTCTCTGAAATCATCCTGCGCTAATAAAGCACTGCCCCAAAAGAATGCGGGGACTAATAGAATCAGTATTTTGTATGATTTTAACATATGGTTAATATTAACTTTTTCACAAATTAACTTGTTCAAGATCCTGAATTAAGGACTGCAATTGATTGTCGTTTAGTTTTTTCAATTCATTCTCTGTTTCTTCATCAAGTCCTGCTGCTTCACCACTGCCAAATACTGAGATCTCTTCAATATCAATGGATGCAAGATTCTCATTAACCGGCTCCTGATTCGGTTCTTTCCCGTCTATTAAAGGTGCTTCTTCCTTCACGATATTTTTCTGATCAGTTTTGTTGAACTTCTTCTTATCGATTCGCCTATTATCAATAGGTGTTTCTTCTTTGACTGTATTTCCAGTCTTCGGAGTCACTCCTTCTGATTTTTTCTCAGTCTTATCCTGTGAAGAATCCTTCTTTATCTCTTCAATTGTCTTTTCATCTTTTGTAACACCCGGGTCAACAGGTCTGGCAATGTAATAAATTATCGCTATGACCAAAATTGCAGCAACGGGAACAAGTATCTTCCACACAGAAACGATCTTATCCCAGGAAAACGAACTTGACTCATTTTCTTCTATTCTCTGATGGATCCTTGGAAGAAGAGAATTCCAATAATTGGATGATGGTTCATCGATCTTGACATTTTTTACGAATTCCAGTGTCCTCTTCATTTCATCACGGAATTCACGAAGCTCAACTGAATCCAGGAGGGCTTTTTCGAGAACATCATTATCTTCCTTTGAGATCTGTCCTGTTAAGTGATCTGCTACAAGGTATTTCAGTTCTTCG